>NZ_JAJAUZ010000104.1 GCF_020532645.1 Streptomyces bambusae | reverse complement strand
ACACCGGTTCGGGAACGCGGCCGACCACGGGATGCGCGGGCGCCGCTATCCGACGGACATGTCGGATGCGGAGTGGGCGGTGGTGCGGCCGCTGCTACCGGTGCCGGGCTGGCTGCGCGGGCAGCCGGAGGTGTACTGCCACCGCGCGATGTTGGACGCGATCCGCTACCTCGTCGACGACGGAACGAAGTGGCGGGCTATGCCAGCGGACTTCCCGTCTTGGGACCGGGTCTACGCCTTCTTCCGCCGCTGGCGCGACCACGGTCTGGTCAAGGAGTTGCACGACCGGCTCCGCCGCAGTGTCCGCGAGCAGGCGGGGCGGGACCCGGAGCCGAGCGTGGGCGTGATCGACTCCCAGTCCATCAAGGCGGACGCGGTCGTCGGCAATGACAGCCGCGGTTTCGACGGCGGCAAGCTGATCAATGGGCGCAAGCGGCACGCTGTGGTCGACACCCTCGGCCTGCTGCTGGGGGTGATGGTCACCGCCGCGGACGTTGGCGACCGCGCCGCCGCGCAGGTTCTGCTCTCCCAGGTCGCCGCCGCGCACCACCGGCTGGCGCTGGTCTGGGGCGACGGCGGCTACACGGGCAACCTCGTCGAGTACTGCCTGGCCGCCCTCGCCCTGGTCCTCGCCATCGTCAAACGCAGTGACGACATGCGCGGCTTCGTCGTACTGCCCAAGCGGTGGATCGTGGAACGGTTCTTCGCCCACCTGATGCGAAGCCGCCGCCTCGCGCGGGACTTCGAACGGTCCATCGGCAGCGCGGAGGCGATGATCTACTGGTCGATGACCCTGCTCATGACCCGCCGCCTTGCCCGGCCACGGCCTTCGCGAGGGTGAACCGGCCCGGCGCCGGCTCGGCCAGCCACCCGCGTGCTGTCAGCCGCTTCGCCTTCGACCGCAACGCCTCGATCTTCGCGAGCACCGGGTCCAGACCGAAGCAGCCGGCCATCTCTTGGCAGGTCAGCGGGCCTTGACCGAGCCGGCCCCGGTCCGCGAGAGCCTGCAAGATGCGCTGGTAGTCCGCCGACAGTGCCGACCAGGCCAGGCCCGCACGCCACATCGGCACCACCGACTTCGGCTTCGCCGCCTCCGAAGATGCAGGCAGCGCGGGCGGTTCACCGCGATCCGACGGCTCCTCGGCGGCGCCCGGGCCGGCGATGTCTCCTTCGCCCGGGGACAGCACCTCGCCGACGCGTGAACGGGCGATGCCCCACTCCCTCCACTCCCGCTCGGCCACGACCAACTCGGCCTGGATACGGTCCCGCCTCTTCCCGCAGCGCGTCCACACGCTGGCGAGCGGTCAGCTCACGCTCTTCCAACAGCCCCACGACCGACGGCATCCCCGACCTCCACCAGAGCGACGGCACGACACGTCACCACTCCCCGAGACCGCCGACCCCATGCCTGAACAGCGGAAACGCAGTCCTCAAGACCGGAAAGACAACAGCCACTGAGAGCGAGCTGACGAAAGGAAAGCTGAAACTCCCTGCCTACGGTGATCTAGTCAACGACGCTGGCGCCCTCAGCCCGATCGGCGGCGAACAGGCTGAGTTGTTCTGGGGTGCATGTAGCTCGCTTGCACACGGCGATCTGTCCGGAACACTCACCTTCATGGACCGAGAAGTCACCTCTACGGACGGGGCTACCAGCGCGCTCAGGCTGACCGGGTCCACAAAGGGCCTGCTCGCAATCACCAAGGCCACCTTCGACATGGCCGATCACGCCTTCAATCTCTACCGTCAGCGAGCGGTGTCCCCGTACTGACAGTTTCGTGCCCAGCGCTCCCCGCCCCTGACGACCGGATCAGCGTCTGGGGTGTGGAGGCCCGTCGATACTGGCGCGCTGGCGTGCTTGGAGGTAGGCGGTCCAGTCGGTGGCGGCGCGATGACGCCACTGGACGGCTGTGATCGGGTGGAGGCCGAGCATCGGGCCGAGGACCTTGCGCGCCCCGCCGCAAAGCCCGGCGCAGCCTGCGGACGGACCGCTTCCCGGGCACGGCGGGACACATCCGGAAGGTTCCCGTCCTGAACGCATCCGCACCTGCGTTCCGACCCTCGACGGGGTCCCAACGGCGTCTGCGGGGCATCCAGAGGCGCGTCCCGGCCCGGCCGGGGCCTTGCCGAGGACGGTCTCGGGACACCTGGCCCGCCCCAACCGGCCGCCGCAGCGCCTACATTGCCGGCGCCGGACGGACCCGGTCGGCCAAACCGCCGCCGTCCTGCACACCCACTACGCGGACGGCGCCCACCACGGGTCTACACGCCCTCGCATCCACCCGCACCGCCGGCCGTACACCCGACGCGCCCTCCCCTCCCCCTTTCCCCCCACATGCCTGTGAGGCGGCAAGGACAGCTTCGCCACGGTGCTCGTCACCGACCCGAACCTCGCCGGCCGGGCCAACGCACTCACCCGCGAGCTGTGCGCGGCCCAGCTCCACCCGGCAGGAGACAGAGACCAGAGCCGACGCCGACACGAACACGTAACGCCGGCCGCTGACCCGCCGGCCGCCTCAGCAGGGCCCGCCCGCCCGTCCCGAGGCCGCGTGTGCCGTCTCGGGACGGACGGGAAACCGCAGGTCAGTAGCCAGTTGGGGAAGAGGGGACGTCTCGGGCGCCTCAAGCGCGGGGGTGCCTTCCGGGACATGGATACGGTGCGGGCAGTAACCGGCCGGACCGTATCCGTCGCCGTTGCCACCACCAGCCGCGCGCCCTCTCCGTAGCGCGGACACCGGGCGTTCCACCCGGATGCCGTAGTGACCGCGCCGGCGGGAGAACACGGTCCCGCAGCAGGACGTACGGCCTACGGCGTCCGTGCGCGACCGGCCGCGGCGCGCGCCCGCCCAACCCGTACCCCTCCGGTCGGGAGCGGAGGCGTGCGGCCCGTGGTGGTTTCCGGCTGCCGGTCCACACCCCTGACAGAGGAAGAGCGTGAAGATACCCATAGGACGCCTGCGCGTCCCGGTGGTGGCGGCGGTGGCCACAGCCCTGTCGATATCCCTGGCCCTGCCCGCCCTGGCCAGCGCCCCCCAACCCCCCGGCGGGGCTGCGGCCGGCTGGAGCGCCCCGCCCGTGCCCGCTCCCGCGAAGCCGTCCGCGATCCCGGCGGCGGACCGGGAGAAGACCCTCGGCGTCGGCTACGCCGCGTCCCGGGACACCGCGTTCACCACCACCGGTGACGCGACCGGCTTCCACCTCCTGACGGCCGCCGAGGCCAAGGGGTACGGCTGGAAGACCGCGGCGACGCTCCGCGAGAAGGACTTCGACGCGGACACGTGGATCGGCAACGCCTGTGTGACCGCCTCGGGCCGCCGCGCGGCCGTGGCCTACGCCCCGCGCACCTTCGCCAACAAGCCCGAGCTGATGGTGCGCGGCGCGTTCACCGCCGTCGTCGACCTCGTCACGGGCAAGGTCACGAAGCTGCCGTTCACGGCGGCGCTCGCGTACTTCAGCCCCGGCTGCGGCAACGGCGAGCAGGTGGTGTTCACCCAGCTCACCCACGACGGCGACAAGAAGCAGCGGACGCGCCTCCTCAGCGTCGACGCCGCCACGGGCCGGACGGTCCGCACGACCGTGCGCCCCGGCCAGGTCACCTCCGCGATCCCGGCCGGCCAGGGCATCGTCGCAGCGCGCGGGAACCGGCTGGTGCGGTTCGACGGAGACCGCGAGACCGAGCTGGTGCGCACCCGTACGGTGCCGTTCCAGCTGACGGCGGACGCGGACGGCGGGGTGGCGTTCATCGAGCGCGACCCGGACCGCAAGGCGTCCGATACGCCGCAGTCGCGAGCGAAGTACCTCAGCGCTGCGGCGGCACGCGGCGTACGGCCCGCGGGCGCACGCGCCAAGACCTCCGCGGCCACCGCCGTGACAGTCGCCACCGGTGCCCTCGACGCGTGGGACCTCGCCGGCAGCGCCTCGGGCCGGGTGTTCATCACCGGCAAGGCGAAGACCGCCGGCACGCTGCCGGTACGGATGGCCAACCCCGGGCGCCTGACGAAGGGCGCCCGGATGTCCACGCTCGGCCACGCGGCGACCACGACGGCCTGGGCGGACGGCCGGACGAGCCTGATGACGCCGCAGGAGGCACGGGGCGCCCGTATCGCGCGGACGCAGCTTGTGGTGCTGGCCACCGGCCGGACTCCGGTGCTCGACGCCACTCCGGCGGCCGGCGGCGGCAACGCCGCCTCGGGCACGGCCCTCTCCCCCGCCCTGCCCCGCCCGGCGAGCAACGCATCGGGCGGCCCCGCGAAGGGCGCCCTCGGTGCGGTGCGCAGCGCGCCGGAGAGTCCGACCGAGGAGGCCGACGAGCGCTTCTGCGCGGTCGCCCGCAACAACCCGCGCAAGCAGGCGTTCCAGCCCACCCCGCGCCAGGTGGAGTGGGCGGTCAACCAAGCGGTGATCGGCCGGCTCAACCTCACCCGCCCGGTCGGGTGGAAGAACACCGACATGGGCGCCTACACGCCGCAGTCGCTGTTCCCGGCGACGGTCCTGGACGGCGACCCGAACGGCACGCTGGACAGCGAGGACGGCGCCAGCGACAAGTGGCACATCCCCTCGCAGATCCTGCTCGGCATCACCGCGCAGGAGTCGAACATGTGGCAGGCCACGCGGTTCGCGGTGCCCGGTGTCACGGCGAACAGCCTGATCGGCAACTACTACGGCGTCCAGTACACCTCCAGCGGTCAGCAGGCCGACGCGTGGCGGATCAACTGGTCGGACGCCGACTGCGGTTACGGCATCACCCAGGTCACCGACGGGATGCGGCTGGCGGGAAAGACCAAGAAGGGCGAGACCGCGCTCAGCCCCCTCACCCAGGAGGCGGTCGCGCTCGACTACACCGCGAACATCGCGTACGGCGCGCAGATCCTCTCGGACAAGTGGAACACCACCCGCCGCGCCGGCATGAAGATCAACGACGGTGACCCGCGGTGGATCGAGAACTGGTTCTTCGCGCTGTGGGCCTACAACTCGGGCTTCTACCAGAACGCCGACGACGCCGGCCACAGGGGCGTGGGCTGGACCAACAACCCGGCCAACCCGCTCTGGAAGGCCAACCGCACCCCGTTCCTGGAGAACCCGCTGGGCGGTGATGACTACAGCCACGCGGCGCAGCCGCAGAACTGGCCGTACCAGGAGAAGGTGATCGGCTGGGCGGCCCGTCCGATCTCCGCCATGTTCGCCCCCAACAACTTCCAGGCCGGCTACAAGGCGGCCTGGTGGAACCGGACGGCCGACCGCACCACCGCCAAGCCGCCGGTCGACCTGTTCTGCAACGCGTCGAACAACTGCGACCCCGGCAAGATCGGCGACAAGGACTCCAACGACCCCGGGATGGGTGCCTGCACCCTCGACTCGGGCGACAAGGTGAGCAACCCGCACTGGCTGCACTGCTGGTGGAACCAGTCGGCGTCGTGGAAGAACTGCACCACCGGCGCGCAGTGCGGCAACGCCGTCCACCGCTTCGACACCACCTACCCGGAGCAGCCGGACGGCACCGCGTACCCGCCGCGGTGCACCTCCGGGCTGCCGGCCGGCACGCTGGTCGTCGACAACCTGCCGAACGGCACCGTGCCTGCGGGGTCGGCGTCACGAAGCTGCGGTGCGGTGAAGTCCGACGGCACGTTCACGTTCACGTACCAGCCGTGGACCCTGATCGATGCCGACACGGGCCAGAACACGGTGACGTATCCCGGCAAGATCGACACCCACCAGATCGGGGCGGGGTACCAGAACCACTTCTGGTTCAGCCACGGCCGCAAGGCCGAGTCGTTCCCGCCGCCGGGCGACCGAATGAAGGTCACCGGCACCTGGCGGCTCGACCGGCCGCTGACCGCGTTCGACGGCCAGGCCAGGGTGTACGCGCACATCCCCGACCACGGGGCGCAGACGGAGAAGGCCGAGTACGTCATCCGGCACGCGGCGGGCGAGACGGTCCGGACGGTCTCGCAGACCGCGAACCAGTCCAACAAGTGGGTCGACCTCGGCGCGTACGTCTTCACCGGCACGAACGCCGAGGTCAGCCTGAACAACTTCAACGGCGGTGACGGGACCAAGGACATCGCCTGGGACGCGGTGGCGTTCGTGCCGGGCGACTACTCCGGCATCCCGTCGGACTGGACCTTCGGCGACCCGGACCCGTTCGCGCCGGACCCTGACCAGGTGCAGCGGCCGGAGACCATTCCGGGCCGGTTCCTCGAACCTCCGTCCGCCGGGTCGGCCGCGGCGCGCTCCGGCAAGGCGTCCGACACGGACCGGCCGACGCTGTCCTCGGCTCCCGGAGCCGTGCCCTTCGTCGCTCCGGCGGCCTCTCCGCCGCCCGCCGGCACCTGCTCCACCACGCAGATCTCGATGACGGTGACCCGCAGCACGGCCTGCATCGTCTCGGAGCTGACCATCACGCGGCCGCGCAGCGGTCTGCACCAGGCTGCCATGGCGACGTTCAACTACGTGCACGACATCTACACCGACCCGCGGAGCAAGGTCGTCACGCAGAAGGTGACGGTCAGCCTGAAGAGCCTCGTCGGCGCGGGCACCACCGGCATGGACGTGAACTTCCAGTGCAGCGGCAACTGCACGATGAGCACGCCGGTCAAGACGGGCATCGAGGTCTTCGCGCCGGGCGACCGGCACACCTTCTCGATCGAGTCGAAGATGACGTGGACCGGGTCGTACGAGCAGAACATCCGGCCGCAGTGGGTGGTGCTGGGCCAGATGGACGGCGTGCCCACCAAGAGCACCCCGCTGGTCGAGAAGGACGAGCTGACCGTCCGCTGCGACGAGACCGTCCTCAAGGCGACCGCCGGATGCGTGTTCTCGCGCTACCGGCCGACGTACACGATGAACTCGAAGAAGTTCCCGGCCGCCGCGGCGCACGTGCTGCTCGTCCAGACCAAGCTGCCCCATCACTTCGGACTCAAGGGGCAGGGCGACCCGCTGAAGTACTTGGGACCGGACGTGCTCAAGCCGGGCACGGACAGCACGAAGATGAGCACCTCGAACCGGAACACGATCTGCCCGACCGGGTGGGCCAAGCAGTTCAGCCCCACGCTGTCGCCGCAGCTCGTCGCGTCCAACACCGACGAGCCGAACTGCGACGAGTTCCCCTTCGCCTCCACCACCCAGAGCGCCGGGATGCCGACGGCGTGGGGTGGCGAGAACCCCCGGCCGGTCAAGTCGGGCGACGAGTGCATCAGCACCATCGCCATGAAGGACCCGGACGGCGTGTGGCGGCTCCACCTGGCCGTCGGCCCCGGCTCGATCGTCCCGACCTGGACGGAGACCTGCGGCCGTTCGGCGATGTCGGGGAACCAGAACCAGGGCTCCATGCAGCCGTTCGGTGCGTTCCGCAATGACAACCGCCTGATCGACGGCGACCAGTACTGGCTCGACGTGCCGAAGCCGTGACCGCGGCCAGGACCGTGGTCCCGACCGCGGTCCTGGACGGGAACGGCAGCTGTATGTAGTACCCGCGAGGCCCCCGGCGAATCCGCGACACTGTTGGCGAATCCGGGGCCTGAACGTGACGTCGGCCTTCACGACCCGTTGTGGTCGTGAAGGCCGACGTTGTGTTTGGGGAGGGTGTCGGTGTCGTTGCATGCCAGGAAGGTCGACGGGGTTCCTGAGGAGACGGCCCGGGTGGCGCGGGCTGCGTTCCCGAAGGGCAGCCTGGCGATGCGGATCCGCGATGAGCTGGGCGAGTTGTTCTCGGACGCGGACTTCGTCGGGCTGTATCCGAGCAGGGGAAGCCGGCGTGGTCGCCGGGCAGGCTCGCGCTGGTGTCGGTCATTCAGTTCGCCGAGGACCTCTCGGACCGGCAGGCCGCGGACACGGTGCGCGGACGGCTGGACTGGAAGTATCTCCTCGGGCTGGAGCTGGCCGATTCGGGATTCGACCACTCGGTGCTCACCGAGTTCAGGGACCGGCTGATCGCGGGAGACGCCGGGATCCGGCTGCTGGACCGGATCCTTGAGGCCGCCGCAGAGCACGGCTTACTCAAGGCCCGCGGCCATGCGCGCACGGACTCCACGATCGTGCTGTCCGCCGCCCGGCAGATCAGCGGGCTGGTGCGGCTCGGTGAGACCCTGCGGGCCGCGCTGAACAGCGTGGCCGCCTGCGAGCCGGAATGGCTGGCCGGCTGGGCGCCGTCCGACTGGTTCGAGCGGTATGCGATCCGGTTCGAGGACACCCGTCTGCCCAAGGGGAAAGCCAGACAGACCGAGGTGATCGAGCAGATCGGTGCTGACGGGCTGGCCGCGGTTGCGCTGGCGATCAGTGGTGGTGGCGCGCTCAGCTCGTTTGAGACGACCGTTCTCCTGAGCGTGGACGAAACGCCGGACGCCCTGCGCAGAGCTGAGCAGATCCGGTATCGGGCCCCTGGCAGGTAGCGGTCCGGCGAGCGGGCTCGCAGCCTCGGCCGGGGCCGGCTGTCGCCCGGATGCGACGCTACAGAGGCGGGAAGAGCGACGGCGGTTCGAAGGGGGAGTTCACGGCCGCGTACGCGGTCCGCTCCATGGGTGCCCAGTCCGGCTGTTGCCGGAGCAGGCCATAGTCAGTGGTGAGCCGGTCGGCGAACCGCTGCCGCCAACGGTTGAAGCCGGTGATCAGGATGCGGGTCGGCATGCCGGGGCGGTGCAGGCTGATGCCGCCGCTTTCGCGGCGGTAGCGGAGGCCCGCTACCCCCGGCCGACGGCGCCGGTGGCCCCCATGCGGGTGAGGTCGGCGGTTCATGGGGGGAGGAACCCCGGTGAGCAGGTCCGTCCTGGCCTTGTGCCTGTTCAGCAGCTCCGACAGCACGGGGCTGCCCTAGGGGTTACCCGAACCCTCATGCGATATCTGCGACCCCCGGAGCGTTCGCCTTCGATGCGAAGACCGAAGCGGTGACGCCGGTGGTGGCATGGCGGCTACCGCCTGTTCTTGCCCGCCGGCCTCTGACGCAGCCGCCCCGAGCCGTGTGGCAGGGCATCCGCCCGGCCGATACGGTCGAAGGAGTCCCCTGGCCACCTCGGCAAGCGCACCGTGCACGTCGTGTCTCCGGAAGGCGGACGGCCATGTCTGTAAACCGATCCATCGCACTGATCGTGAGCGCCGCAGCCGCCGGCGCGTGTCTCGGACTCGCCCCGGCGGCGCTGCCGCAGGCCGTCGCCGCGACCGTACCGGCCGCCTACGCACCGCCGGCGCTGCCCAGCGTGACCACGTGGGAGTACGCGACGGTTCCTCTGCGCACCCACTCGACCAAGGAGATCCTGGACCAGTGGGGGGCCGACGGCTGGGAACTCGTCCAGGTGATCCAGAACCCCGACGACCCGGAGCAGCTCGTGGCCGTCTTGAAGCGGGCTACTGAGTAGCACGCGAGGCCCGCACTCCGGCCCCGGCGTCCCTGCGGACCAAGGTGGTACTCGTCGTGAAGGTGCCCAGACTGCCACCAGGAGACGGGCGACACCCCCCGGAAGCCGGTCGCGTTCTGCCCCCTACTCGGCGCACGTCCACGCCAGGGCGGGCACCGAGGGCGGGGTTGGCCGCAGGGCGCGGGGGGACGTGTGCCCGCCTGTGCCGTGCGTCGTCAGCCGCCGGCGGTCAGCCCAAGAGGGTTCAGGCGAGCCTGCCGGCCGATTCCTGTTCATCTTTGACGACGTGCCTGACGATCGTGTTCTCGTTGTCGTTCTTCACCGCGTTGATGTTGTTGATGTTGCCGCCCAAGCCCTCGCCCTGCCCGGCGCCTACCTCCTGAATTGCGTTCTCCAGGCCGAGCCCGCGCTCCGACCCGGAATCGGCCACGGCGGCAGTGGCCCCGGCGAAGACCACTGCGGTGACGGCCACGGCTGCTGCGATGAGGGTGCGCTGGGTTGGATTCATGACCGGCTCAACGATCTCCCGGACACACCGACACGGCCGGTGCCCGACCGTCAGCCGGGCAACAACAGCTCGCGGCTCAGTAAGCCGGCCCCGCCGGACGCGCCCGCGCGGGGTCATGCTTGCTGCCGGCTTGCCCCGGGGCAATTGTCCGCCCCTGGACATCGGGTCTGCAATCAGTGCTCGGCAGCGGCTTGCTCCAGCTGGGCGGTGATGCCCTGCCGGTCGATCTGGATCCAGTACTCGACGATCAGTCCGTCCTCAACGCGATAGACCGCGCTGGTCATCGCTGTGACCTGCGCACCGGTCGGCGGGTAGTGGTCGACCGATCCGACATGTCGTCCGGTTTGGGTCCAGCGGGCGTAGACGCGATTGCCTTCGGCGATGAGCTCGTCCACGGTGAGCGTAAAAGCGCCGTATGCGTCGAGCATCTCCTGAACGTGCTCGGCGTACTGCTGCGGTGTCCGCTCCACGACCTCGGGCGCCTCCGAGACCACCTGGTGGGCTCGGACCAGGCCGGCCATGAAACGACTGGCTCGGTCAGGGTGAAGCCCTGACCGCACCTGCAGAAGAAACTCGCGGACTGTGTCCTTGGCATTGATCATCAGCAAAGTCTGGCATTCCCTTCATGCCGCACGGACCTCGGGGCGTTCGGCGAGATGTCAGTCCTCCACTGGCGCGTCCTGCCCGCGGAAGACGGCCCCACTCGGTGCCTGCACAGCTTGACGTCGGCAGGTCGTTCTTCGTCAGCCCTTGACGGCCTCTGCGATCTGTAGGGCGACCTGGGTGGGCGTGAGGTGCGTGGTGTCGACGACCTCGGCCTCGGCGTGCAGCCATGTGCGGGCCGCCTCGGCGTACGGCTCAAGATGTCGGAGACGGAACGGGGAGTCGGGGCCAAGAACAGTGTCGCCCGCGATGCGCCCGCGGAGGGTGTCCTGGTCGACATGGAGGACGAAGTGCCGGCCCCCGGCCTGGGCGCCCGGCCTGTGGCTCACCACCTCCTTCACGACCGACTACGACGAGGCCACCGTCAACCGCTTCGTCGGCGGCATGGCCGAACGCGGCATCCCGCTCAGCGTCTTCCACTTCGACTGCTTCTGGATGCGCGGCTACCAGTGGAGCGACTTCGTCTGGGACTCCGACACCTTCCCCGACCCGGCCGGCATGCTCACCCGCCTCAAGGAACGGGGGCTGCGGATCTCCGCCTGGATCAACCCGTACATCGCGCAGAAGTCGGCGCTGTTCGAGGAGGGCATGCGAGACGGCTACCTGGTGCGGCGTCCGGACGGAAGCGTCTGGCAGTGGGACCTTTGGCAGCCCGGCATGGCCCTGGTGGACTTCACCAACCCCGCCGCCCGCGACTGGTACACCGGCAAACTGAAGACACTGCTCGACCAGGGCGTGGACTGCTTCAAGACCCACTTCGGCGAACGCATCCCCACCGACGTCGTCTGGCACGACGGCTCCGACCCGGAACGGATGCACAACTACTACACCCAGCTCTACAACGAGGCCGTATTCGAGCTGCTGCGCGAGGTGCGCGGCGAGGGCGAGGCGCTGCTCTTCGCCCGCTCGGCCACCGCGGGCGGCCAGCGGTATCCGGTGCACTGGGGCGGTGACTGCGAGTCCCATTTCAACGCCATGGCCGAGTCCCTGCGCGGCGGCCTCTCCCTCGGCCTGTCCGGCTTCGGCTTCTGGAGCCACGACATCGGCGGTTTCGAGGGCACCCCGACCCCCACCGTCTTCAAGCGCTGGATGCAGTTCGGGCTGCTCTCCTCGCACAGCCGCCTGCACGGCAGCAAGTCCTACCGCGTGCCGTGGGACTACGGCGAGGAGGCCGTCGAGGTCACCCGCGAGTTCACCCTGCTCAAGCACCGTCTCACCCCGTACCTCCAGCGCGCCGCGCAGCAGGCGCACGCCACCGGTGTGCCGGTGATGCGCGCCATGGTGCTCGAGTTCCCCGACGACCCGGCCGCCGCCACGGTCGACCGGCAGTACATGCTCGGCGACGACCTGCTCGTCGCGCCGGTCTTCACCGACGACGGCACGGTCGAGTACTACGTACCGGAAGGCACATGGACGAACGTGCTGACGGGTACCCAGGTCACCGGTCCCCGCTGGACCCGGGAGCGGCACGGCTTCCACACCCTGCCGCTGCTGGCTCGCCCGGACGCGGTCATCGCGCTGGCCGCCGACGACCAGCACCCGGTCTCGGCGTGGGCGGACGGCGTGGAACTGCGGGTCCACGCCTTCGCCGACAGCACCGAGCGCACCGTCGTGATCCCCGACGCCGACGGCCCCGGTGAGACTACCCGTTTCCACCTGCGCCGCCGGGGCGACCGCCTGCACGTGACCACCGACAGCCCGCACCCGTGGCAGCTGGGCATCGGCGGGCCGGACGCACCCGTGCACACCCGGCCGGCCGGCCCCTCGGAAGCCGACCTGCCGTACCCGGCCTGAACCCGACAGCCGGGGCGGGGTCCCCGCCTCACCGGGGTCGTCATCGACGGTCGCGTCCAGGCGCAGGCGCACGTACCGGATCGGCCGGGGTCAGGGCTGGCGCAGACAGAGGGTGCCCCAGTGCCAGCCGGCCCCGATGCCGCACAGGACGTACGTGTCCAGGGGTCGCAGCGCGCCGGCCGAGACGGTCGTGTGGAGGGCGGTGAACAGGCCCGCGGCCCCGGTATTGCCGAGCCGGTCGAGGGTGACGGGCGCGCGGTCGGCAGGGATGTCCAGGCGGCGGAGCGTCTCGGCCAGGATGTTGATGTTCGCTTGGTGGAAGAAGTAGTGGTCGATCTCCGTGGGCAGCAGGCCGGCCCGGCGGGTCGCGCCGGTGATGCTCTGGGGCAGGCGGGTGGTGGCCGTGTCCCAGACGGCGGGTCCGTCCATGGAGACGTACTGCTTGCCCGAGGCGAGGGTCTCGGTGGTGGTGGGGAGGCGCGAGCCGCCTCCGGGGATCTGGACGGCGTACGAGAGCTGCGAGCCGATGTCGTACGAGAGCAGTCCGGTCCCCGGGGTGGTGGCGCTGGTGAAGACGGCCGCGGCCGCGGCGTCCCCGAAGAAGACTCCGCCGGTACGGTCGGTGGGGCGGACGACGCGGGAGGCGCAGTCCGCTCCGATGACGAGCACGCTGGTGATAGAAGGATTCTGCAGGAGGTGGGCTGCCTGCAGTACCGCGTGGACGCCAGAGGCGCAGGCGGCCTGGGCGACGTCCATGGCCAGCGCCCTGGTGGCGCCGAGCGCGTGCTTCACGATCACCGAGGTGGAGGGGAGCGGCTGGTCGGCGGTGTAGCTGGCCACGATGACCGCGTCCAGATCCGCGGGATGCAGCCGGGCCGCCTCCAGGGCGGGGCGGGCCGCGGCCACGCACATGTCGGAGGTGGCGAGTTCGGGGGCCAGTCGGCGGCGTTCGCGGATTCCGGTGCGGGTCGTGATCCATTCCTCGCTCGTGCGCAGGTTCCGGGTGAGCTCCTCGTTGGTCACGATCCTCGGGGGCAGATGCAGGCCGGTGCCCGCGACACCGAATGGGACCGGCAGGCCGGCGCCGGTGTGCGTGTCGGCGGCCTGCTCGTGCGTCATGGTCATACGAGGGTGCTCCGATCGGCTGAGGTGAGGGCTTCGAGGTCGGTGTAGAAGCGACCCGAGGGCCGGGGCAGGCCGAGGAGGATCCGGCGGGCGGCTTCCGCCGTCAGCGCCCCGCCGAGCGCGACGCCCGAGGCGAGCTGCGGCCAGCTGCTGAGCGTGGTGCCGATCCGGGAGACGGCGGCGGCGAGTTCCGGGCTGATGCGGGTGCGGTCGACCATCGTGAGGATGACGTCGACCGACTCCTCGAAGCCCAGTCCGATCAGGTCCGCGGACGTCGTGGCGCCCAAGAGCCCGTGCAGGAGGGGCCGGTCCGGTTCGAGGTCGAAGCGTTCGACGTCCAGCAGACCCCGGTCGTTCGCATCCATCACGACGGGAATACCCAGCGCGCGGGCCTGCTCGCGGGCGGCGAGCTTCACGTAAGGGGTGTCGCATCTTGCGGGTGAGTACCGGGGTGGCGGTTTCGGGCACGGAGTCCTCCAGCTCACGGCGGCAACCGATGATCACGGTCGTGGCCCCCAATCCTTTGCGCTGAAGATCGACTGGGGCGTCGCCCGTCACCCGGACGGGCGCAGGGAACAGACATCCAGAAGTCAACGACGCCGGTCGTCCGGCCACCCGTTCGTGGGCGTTGCCCGGTCGGCTGCGCGCCCCCTGATGCCGGCCGCGCTCCCCGCCGATCGCCCGGCATCCCGCTGATTACGCTGTCCACCCGCGTCGCGTGAGGCACTGACCGGCTCGCCGGATCCTTCTGCACCGCACCACGGCACGCGTACCGGCGCACAGGGTGCCGTGCACGCCGGTACAGGTGGCGATCGGACCGGTTCGGGCCGTTCCAGCAGTGCCGAATCGTCACTTCGACGGTGCGCTCCCTGTCGCGCCCTTCCCCGTTCGGGGGATTACGAAGGCTCGGCGTCCGGGGGTGACGGAGCGAACCCGGCGGAGTTTGTCGAGGACCCGGGTGACGGTGGACCGGTGCCGGAGGTGTCGTGGGTCGCCCCGGCGTCTTCCGTCGTCGCCTCGGGCGCTGATGCGGTGTTCACAGAATTCCTTTCGCACGTGGTCTCCTGCCCGGCGCGACAGCAGCGGCGGGCATCGGTCCGAGCGGGGCCGTGGCGCTCGACCCAGTGGGCCGGCTCGACGGCCGTTCCGGCCATGGTGTGCACCACGGCAGCGGGCAGGCCGGGGTTGACGACAGCCAGTTCGGGCAGACAGTGCCGAGGCACGACAGCCCGAGACCGCAGGTGTGGACAACGTCCGGCGCTTGTCGCCGTCGGCTGCCGCCGCTGCCGGACCGGAACACCAAGGCCCCGCCGCGGACACCGCCCCGTCCGGCCCGAAGCGGGTCCGCTGAGCGGGCCGGGCCGGCCGGGCCACACCGCGGGTGTCCGAAGGAAGTCCGCGGGAGAAGGGCGGTGGCTGCGGCACCGTCGGTGCCTTCTCCCGCCGCGGCGGCGGGACGTCGGGCGGTCAGCCGGCGGTGTGGACCTCAAGGGCGGCGCGGACCGCTGATTCCAAAGCTCCCTCGATCCAGGCGGGTTTGAGCGAGGTGTGGTCGCCGGCGAAGTGGAGGGGGCCCTCGGCGGTACGGATGTCGGGGAAGAGTTCTGTGTGCTGGCCGGGCAGGAGGACCGAGGCCTCACCGTAGGCATAGGGGTCCCGCGCCCAGCTCTGGGTCCGCCCTGCGCCCGTGTAGAAGACCTCGATGCGCTGGCCGTAGATCTCCTGGAGGCCGGAGAGGGCGTAGGGGTAGCGGGAGTCGCCGTCGAGTGCGTCCCAGCGTCTGGCGTCGTCCGCCCAGCTGTAGGAGGCGAGCACCACTCCTCCGGGGCTGCCGGCGACGGGGTGCGAGGGGTTGAATGTGAAGCGGTTGGGGTTGTCGGCCACCGAGCCGCCGCCCAGACTGGCGACGGCCTCGGGCTGGTCGCGGCCGACGGAGCGGTAGGCGGCGTAGTAGGCGCGCTGGCTGTCGGAGAGGAAGGTGCCGGTGACGGAGGCATGGCGGCCCAGGAGGCTGCCGTCGTCGGGAGCGCGTCCTTTCCGGTAGGCCTCGTAGAGTCCGGGGTCGATGGAGGCGAGTTCCCGTTTCCAGTCGTCCTCGTCGAACTCCCACCAGCGGCGGCTGAATTCGAGGAGGACCTTCGTGGCGCTGTCGTAGTGGAGTTCGGTGATCGCCCGGCGCTTGCCGTACGACATGAGGGGAGCCACCCGGATGTGCCGCAGTCCCGAGAAGGGCACCGTGATGACCGCGGCGTCCGCGGTGAACTGCTCACGCGCCGGGGCGCCTTCACGCCCCTCGGACACCGTGTCGACCCATACGTGCGGTCCGCCGGATCCGACGTGAGGGGTGTCGGCGTGCGGACGGGCCGGATCCCAGTACTCGATCCTGGTGACCCGCCGGTCGAAGCGGACGCAGTCCCGGACCTCCTCCAGCAGGGCGTCGGGGAGCGTCGCGGTGCCGCCGCGCAGTTCCCAGAAGGCGGTGTCGGGGGCGATGAGCGCCGCGCCGAGGAAGCTGTGGAGGAAGGAGAGGGGCAGGCGTGAGGTGAGGTTCTCCAGGCAGCCGACCAGGTCGATCGTGGCGTCGTCGAGTTTTGCGAACTCGCGCAGGAAGCGCCGCATGGACCAGTCGCCGAAGCGCTCGATGACCCGCACCCATCCGGCGATCAGTTCCTCGGCTGGCTTGTCCACGCGGCGGCCGTCCGCGGCGACCGTGCTGATCTCGTCCCGGACCGGCGCCAGGGCGTTGCCGAGGATGGTGCCGGACGGCACGTCCCAGAGAGATCGTGGAACTCCGAAGGAACGATTCACCCGCCGAGGGTTGCGCGCGTACTCGGCCCGGCGCATGCGGATGCCGTTGACGTGGACGAAGGTCCGCAAGGCGCGGGTTCCGTCCGTGTTCTCGTCGATCAGGCGGAACTTCTGCCGCTTCAGGCCCAGGTGGTCGATGAGGGCCATCACCAGGGGATGGCTCTGCGGGATGCGCATGGCTCCGGCCTCGGCGTACTGGAGCGGATCGGCGAAGGGCTGAGCCGCCTGCTCGTGCCCGCCTTGGCGGAACGTCTTGATCCGGCCCCCGGCGCGGTTGCCGTTGGCCTCCACGAGCGTGACCGTGTGCCCCGCCCTCCGCAGCAGCAGCGCCGTGACCAGACCGGCCGGGCCGGCCCCGACCACGAGGACCTTCTTCGGCGGCGCGGCAGTCCTCGGCAGCCCGTCGCCCACCAGCACCCGCAGATAGGAGGGCACCAGGTCCTCCCCGTCAGGGCCGCGCATCAGCAGCGCGTGCGCGACCTCCAGGGAGCTTCGGGACGCAGTGGCGCTCGCCGGCGGGGCCAGGAGAGCCGGTCCTGAGCCCGCTGCCGCCGCCGGTGCGGCGGTCGCGCCGGCGGCCATGGCTGCCGCCGTGGCGGCACCGACGGTGAACTGCCTCCGCGAAAGGGAGCCCGGCCCGGAAGGTGCGCCGGAGGACTGCTGTGATCGAGTGGCTTGCATCGCCACACCATGCAACGAGGCTTCCGCCAACGGCCCGCCACACTCGCGGGCATGAGTTGGTTTAGCCCAATCAGCCCAAAACCCGCATGGCTTGCTGCCGTACCACTATCGTGCGGCCTCGATCTGGTCGAACCGCGTCAGAGCCTGCCGGTACGCGTCCGGCTCGATACCGAGGGGCGGGCTGAAGGAATGCTGGAGGATCGACACCAGATACACGCCAAAGCCCAGCACCGTGCCGAGCAGCAGCATCACCAGCATGTGCCGCGGACCGGCGTTGATGCCCACCAGGGCCGGGAAGAGGACGACCAGCAGGGCCGTGGCGACGAGCGCGTACGAGATGGGTTCCGGGACGGTCCACCGCATATCGCTGGAGCGCTGGTTGCGCGCCGTCGCCGCATCCTCCAGCGCGGTCCCGACCGCGTCCCGGGCGGTCTGCTGCACGCTCGCCCCCTGTACGCGGGCGACGGTCAGCCGCGCCTGGTCGAGCAGTCCGGCGGCCCGCGGGCTCATCTCCCGGTCTTGCATGAGGAGCCACTCCGGCCCTGCCACCTCCGCGGTGTACTGCCTGAGTTGCGCCCGGGCTTGCGGACCCACCGCGGCCGGCAGCTCCCGCATATCCGCAAAGGCGGCTTCCAGCGCACGCGCCTCCTGGTATGTGTGGTCGCTCGCAGCATTGCGCTGCTGCCAGGAACTCGCCACGACGAACGCCGCTGTCAGCACGAACAGCGCCAATGTCGCGCTGCCCACGAACCCGAGTGCGGGGGCCTCCAGGTGAGCCTTCTTGGAGGCCTCGCTGCGGGACAGCGCCCACGTCAGACCGCACGCCGCCACGGCACCGACGAACGCGAACAACACACCCAGGCCGAACATGTGAGGGCCTACTCCTTACGGGATTTCGACTTGCGCGACTCGAAGTTCATTGCGGCCAGCAGGGCCGGGAACAGGATCAGCACCAGGGTCAGCACGGCCCAGTCCGACCGGTCCATGAGCGGAGCGTTCCTGGCTTCGGACGGGGACGAGGCCGCGACCGGCGTACGCGGGCGGGCCGACCCGGCCTGGTCGGGCGTCGCCGGCGACGCATCGGCCGACTGCCCCTGCGGACGCGGCACCTGCCCGGCCACGAGGAACTGCCGCCCCGGCGCGGTGAGGGCCAACGGCGGCAGCTGAGCCCCGGCCACCTGCCCGGCACCGATGCCACTGGCCCCGCCCCCGGGTGGTGCCGCAGCATCCCCGCCCGGCGGTGCCACGGCGTCCGGATCCGTGCCGCCCGACACCGCGCCGCCGGGAGGGGTGCCGGGGGGCGGTTGCACCGCCGGAGGCAGGGTTCCCGGAGGCAGAGGGATTCCGGGAGGCAGAGGTACGCCCGGAGGCAAGGGGATTCCTGGAGGCAGAGGCGCACCGGGGGGTTGCGGAGCGCCGGGAGGCGGGGGCAGAGGTGGACCCGGAGGCACAGGTGCACCGGGAGGCTGCGGAGCGCCGGGCGGTTGAGGCGTGCCCGGTGGCTGCGTGCCCGGAGACTGAGGCGTGCCCGGTGGCCGGGGCGTTGCCGGGGGACGCGGTGGGACGGTAGGTCGGGGGCGACCACTCGCCGATGGCCGGGGCGGGCGCGGTACAGAGGTCGGGGCGGGCACGGTGTACCCGGCGGCCGCCCGCGCCGCCAGGGCGAGCGGGGGCAGGAGCGTGCCGGTCGCGGAGACGGCACGGTCCGATGTCGTTCCGGTGACCACGGCCACCGACGCATGGCGTCCGGGCCGGGCCGGGGACGCCGCCCAGCACTCGATGTTCGCGCCGGGCCGCAGTTGCGGCGGGACACCGCCTCCACCGGCGCATTTCAGCGGACCGGCCGCACGCAGCAGCGGGTCACGCAGGCGCACGTTGTCCAGGCGGGCCGGCCCCCTGTACACGAGACGGTAGGTGAGACGTTTCTGCGATGCGGAGCGCTTCAGGACCAGGACGGAGGCGCGCGCGTGGTAGCCCGCGGAGGCCCAGGCCCGGCCTCCCGGGTATTCCGGCCAGGCCGCGGTACCGGAAGCCGTCACCCGCACCACATGTCGGCCCGTCAGAGCCGTGACGGCCGCCCGGCACGTCATCATCCCCAGAGGCGGCAGCGCGGACCGCGGGCAGCGCACGCCTCCACCGGCGACCTGCGCGTCCCGCACCCTGACGTCACGCAGGCCGTATTCGGCGTTGTTGCGCAGCCGGTACACGCGGACCAGCCGCTGCCCCACGCGCACCTGGACCCCGGGCCCGGGCACGCTGTTGGTCGACACCGCCATCCTGAGCACGCCACCGTCCGTTCCGCCCCAGGGCGCCGACCCCAACAGACACGCACCCATGCCCAACGACAGCGCTGCCCGCACTGCGCCCGACAGCGTTCGACGGAAACCCATGGGGGCATTATGTGACCCCAAGATCGATTGAGCCGTCCGCTGGGCGTAGCGTGTCGAGTTGGCTGCACGGGCAGGCCGACCACCTCCCTGCGCGGCAGCGGCAGCCGAGTCCGCGCTCCTCCACGTCTCCAGCCCACGCGACGCCGCCAC
>NZ_JAJAUZ010000103.1 GCF_020532645.1 Streptomyces bambusae | reverse complement strand
CGCAGGGTCGGGGTTTCGGGGGCTCCGCCCCGGGCCCCGCGCCTCAACCGCCGGCGGGGCTGGAATTGGCCCGGCGAGGCTGGAATCGGCCCGGCGGGGCTGGATCGGCCCGGCGGGATCGGCAGCGGCCCGGCGGGATCGGCAGCGGCCCGGCGGGGCCGGAGCACGCCCCCCGGGCGAGGGTGCGCGGGGTCGGCAACGGGTAGACCGAGGACGCACCTCTTCGCGCACGGTGCCCGGCACACTACGCTGGGCCGATCGGCGGACAACGATGGGAGCCCGTGTGGCCTGTGACCTGTGGCTGGTCCCCCTTGTCGACGTGCTGTGCCACAGCCCCGACAACCCCTTCGCGGAGGAGATCTCCGCCTACGACCGGGCGCTGGCCGAAGCCGGGCTGCCGGCCGTACCGGTCTTCGCCTACATGCCGGGCCTGTCCGGCGACGTGGCCCCGATAGCCGGCTTCGACTACGACGCGCTGCACTTCCTGCGGCGGGCGTACCTCTTGCAGATCTGCGGGCTGGAAGTGACGCCGGTGGACGAGCTGGGGGGTGACTACGAGCAGCTGCTGGAGATGTTCGAGGCGACGGCGCAGCAGTCGCACCTGGTGTGGCACTACGACCACGCCGGCGCGTACGTCCCGGTCGACTTCCCCGTCCCCCTCGCGAACGAGGAGCTGCTCGCCGGTGGCGGCCCCCTCGGCTCCGCCCAGGCGCTCCTCCGCGAGCTCCTGTTCGTAGCCCCCTCGATCGGCATCGACCCGGCGAACCCCCCGCTCCCCCCGGCCCCGCCCACCCACCCCACGTCTCTGGAGGAGCCCTCGCCCTCCCCCTCCTACGACACGAGCCCCTTCGCCCGCGAACGCCACGTCTGGCTGGGCCTCCACGCGGCCACCACCCGTTCCCTGGCCCAGGGCTCCATGATCATCTTCAGCTGACGCGTCCGGCCTCGCGGGTGGCGCTCGCTTCCGGGGCTCCGCCCCGGACCCTGCGCCTCAATCGCCGGCGGGGCTGGATTGTGCCCCGCAGCATCCAGCCCTGCGGCAGGGGCGCCCCTCACCCCGCAGGCAAAGTCCGGGCAGGGGGAAAATCCAGCCCGTCCGGCGTTTGAGGCGCGGGGTCCGGGGGCGGAGCCCCGATCTCTGAGCGGCGCCGCAACTCCCAGTCCGTCCGGCGTTTGAGGACCTGGGTCCGGGGCGGAGCCCCGATCTTTCAGCCGCGCCGGCGATTGAGGCGCGGGGGAGTGGGGGCGGAGCCCCGAGATCAAGCCGCGCCGGCGATTGAGGCGCGGGGTCCGGGGCTCCGCCCCGGATCAAGCTTCGCGGCGGAGCCCCGCAGGGGGACAGGGCCCAGCGGTCAGCGCTGTTGCTCCGGCGGCCGCTGGCGCGGCATGTTCGGCCGGGTCCCCGGCGGAAGCGGGAAACGGGGCGGCTGCGCCCCGGACTCCGGCCGACCGGGCGAGGACGACAAGGCCTGCATACCCAACGGCGCAGGCCCCGAGTGGAACTCGACCATCCAGTCCGCCGTCTCCGCCCGCACCAACTCCGTCACGTCCTCGGAGAACCGCCGCAACACCGTCAGGCACCGCTCGGCCGCCTCACTCGCCGTGCCTTCCGTCGGCCCCAGGACCTCCCGCACGTTCTCCGACGCCCAGTCGAACTGCAGCACCTGCAACCGCCGCTGCACCGCCTGCGCCGTCGCCACGTCCCGCATCCACCCGGACGTGAGCCCGAAGAACCGGTCGCTCCCGACCGCGGCCCCGGCCACCAGCAACGCCAGGAACCCGTACACGGCCGCCCCGGACACCCCACCCGCGAGCTCGACCAGCGGCAATGCACCCCCGACCACCGCAGAGACGGCCGCGACCCCACGGAGGACCCGCGCCCCCCGCCGCTTCCACGCCCGGTCGGACAGGTACCAGGCCGCCGTGCGGAGCGCATCCGCCTCGACCCACCGGTACAGCTCGTCGAGCCGCTCCGCCGGCTCGCCCCAGTCGCCGAGGGGGAACGGCCGGCCGGTCAGATCTTCCTCCCGGGGAGCCCCCTCGGGCTGCATTTCCGGCTGGCTCACCCGGCCACTCCCTCTGCCTGCGCTGACGTGTGGTGGTGCGCGTGTGGGGCAATCATGCGCCACCCCTTCCTACCTCCGAACGGCGGGGGATGGGCATCGAATCCCGGGATTTCCGCCCCCACGGTGGTCCGCCGTGGTCTCCGAGGGGTACGGCGGACGGCCAACTATCACTCGAAAGAGTTGGTCCCGACGGCGTAGGGCGCCGTACGCATCGAGCACGTAGGCTCGGTTTGAGCGAACGACAAGGAGTGAGTGACCCGTGTTTCCCGGTGGCGGTCAGCCCAACATGCAGCAGCTGCTCCAGCAGGCCCAGAAGATGCAGCAGGACCTCGCGGCGGCCCAGGAAGAGCTGGCCAGGACCGAGGTCGACGGCCAGGCCGGCGGCGGCCTCGTCAAGGCGACGGTGACCGGCTCCGGCGAGCTGCGCGCCCTCGTGATCTCCCCCGAGGCGGTGGACCCGGAGGACACCGAGACCCTCGCCGACCTGGTCGTCGCCGCCGTCCAGGCGGCGAACGCGAACGCCCAGGCCCTCCAGCAGGAGAAGCTCGGCCCCCTCGCCCAGGGCCTCGGCGGCGGTTCGGGGATCCCGGGTCTCCCCTTCTGACCCGCCCCGCCGTTACCGTACGTACGTCATCCGTAGCAGAGAGAAGGCAGTCCGTTGTACGAAGGCGTGGTCCAGGACCTGATCGACGAACTGGGCAGGCTGCCCGGCGTCGGGCCCAAGAGCGCGCAGCGGATCGCCTTCCACGTGCTCCAGGCCGAACCGGCGGACGTCCGCCGGCTGGCGCACGCCCTGCTGGAGGTCAAGGAGAAGGTGCGGTTCTGCGCCGTCTGCGGAAACGTTGCGCAGGAGGAGCAGTGCGCCGTCTGCCGTGACCCGCGCCGGGACCTCACCGTGATCTGCGTGGTCGAGGAACCGAAGGACGTGGTCGCGATCGAGCGGACGCGTGAGTTCCGGGGCCGCTACCACGTGCTCGGCGGGGCGATCAGCCCCATCGAGGGCGTGGGCCCCGACGACCTGCGGATCCGCGAGCTGCTGGCGCGCCTGGCCGACGGGGCGGTGACGGAGCTGATCCTCGCCACCGACCCCAACCTCGAAGGCGAGGCCACCGCCACCTACCTCGCGCGGATGATCAAGCCGATGGGCCTCAAGGTCACCCGCCTGGCAAGCGGCCTCCCCGTCGGGGGAGATCTGGAGTACGCGGACGAGGTCACGCTCGGGCGGGCCTTTGAAGGAAGGCGACTACTCGATGTCTGACGCAACCCTGCACGCCCTGGGCCTCGATCCGGACGACTTCGCCGTCCAGATCGCCGACCAGATCGAGTCCTTCATCGTCGCGGTCACCGAGGTGGCCAAGGGCGAGGACCCGGACAGCGCGGTGCCGTTCCTCCTCTTGGAGGTCTCGCAGCTGCTGCTGGCGGGCGGGCGGCTGGGTGCGTACGAGGACGTGCTGCCCGACGAGCGCTACGAGCCGGACACCGGGCCGGAGCCGGACGTCGACGACCTGCGCGAGCGGTTCGCGCACATGCTGGACCCCGTCGACGTCTACTCGGAGGTCTTCGACCCGTACGAGCCGCGCAAGGCCCCCGTCCCGCACCGGCTCTCCGACGACATGGCCGACATCGTCGCCGACCTGCGGCACGGCCTGGCGCACTACCGGGCCGACCGGATCACCGAGGCGCTGTGGTGGTGGCAGTTCTCCTACTTCACCAACTGGGGCCCGACCGCGTCGGCGGCCCTGCGCGCCCTCCAGTCGCTCGTCACGCACGTCCGCCTCAACCAGCCGCTCCAGGACCTGGACGGCCTGGACACCGACGAGGACATCACCGAGGAAGCCCTCACGGAGGAGGCGGGCCGGGTCATGGCCGAGGAGATCGCGGCCCCGCTGGGCCTGCGCCGCCCGGCCCGCTCGTAGCCCCCGGCTCGGCACCCGCCAGGAGCTCGCAGGCCCGGGCGGCCGCGTTGTGGACGAGTACGTCGAACAGCGCGGCCGCGTCCACGAACCGGGCCGCGTGGCTCGGCCGCGACTGCCACGACAGCGGCCAGGTGTTGCCCTCCAGCGCGGGTACGCCGATGTAGGCGACGGTGCGCGGCCGGGCGGTGAAGCGCTGGACGCCGAGCGGCCAGGCGTATCCGGCCGCGGCGCCGGGGGCGAGCAGGAAGTACATCCACCGGAAGCCGGTCGCCTCGCAGATGACCGGCCCGGCCTGCCCGCCGGTCGCCTCGTCGAGCTGCGCGGCCACGGCCTCCCCGCGCACGCCCTGGATGCGGACGGCGTCGAAGTGCACGCCGGTGGGGTGCAGCCGGTGGCCGAGGAGGGGGACCCAATCGGGCCGCAGTGTGCTGTTCATGCCCACAGCGTTCCGTGACGGGGCTACCGTGGAGAGTGACTGACCGGATACAGATCGTGGTGTAGCCGTCGGAGGTGGCCCCCGTGTCGGAGTCGAACCCCTCTGTACCTCCCCCGTCCTGGCGGTACGCCGGCGACCAGCTGAAGCGGTGGCGCATGAAGGCGGGCGTCTCGCGCGAGGAACTGGGCGCGGCGGCCCGGTACGCCCCCGACACGATCAAGTCGATGGAACAGGGCGTCCGGATGCCGACGGCCCAACTGCTGGATGCGGCTGATGCGTTGTTCCAGGCGGAGGGGTTGCTGAGCGCGGCGAAGGAGTACTTGAGCCGGGAGAAGTTCCCGGCTCAAGCCGTCGACTTCATGGCGCGCGAGCGCGAGGCGCTGAGCATGGCGTGGTACGAAGTGGCTTTGATCCCGGGTCTGTTGCAGACCGAGGCCCACGCCCGGGCTCTGATCTCCACCTTCGCGCCGCCGCTGGATGACGAGACGGTCGAGAAGCGCGTGCTGGGCAGGATGGAACGTCAGAGTCTGCTGACCCGCACACCACCGGTGTCCCTCAGCTTCGTCATCTACGAGGCCGCGCTGCGGACGCCCTTGATCGACCGGGCGCAGATTCTGCGCATCCTGGAGTCGGGAGAGCTGCGGAACGTCTCCGTGCAGGTGCTGCCCTTCTCGCGCGCCACCTCCTCCGCGGCCTTGGGCGGCCCGATGGTCCTCCTGGTTACCGATGACCATGAGCGTCATGCGTACGAAGACGGCCAGGTTGCGAGCCATTTGACGAGCGAACCCGAGGCCGTCAACGCGGCGACGGAACGTCTTAGCATGATCCGCGCGGAGGCCCTCGGCGCCGAGGAGTCTGCCCAGTTCCTCAAGCGGATGGTGGATGAGCTATGAACCGCGAACTGCGGTGGTTCAAGTCGAGTTACAGCAACGGTGAGGGCGCGGCCTGCGTCGAGGTGGCACTGGCCTGGCGGAAGTCCACGTACAGCGACCCGGAAGGTGACAACTGCGTCGAGGTCGCCAATGGCTACACCGACGTCCACGTACGTGACTCCAAGCTCGCGGCGGCCGGGCCCGAACTCACGTTCCCGGCCTACGCCTGGGACGGGTTCCTCGCGCAGCTTTAAGCTCCGAGCTCCGAGCTCTCCTTTGGGATTGGGTGGTTGGGAAAACCCAACCACCCATCCTCTGGTCCCGCACACCTTGCGGTATTACTAATAGTGAGCGAGTTGCGACGGAGTGTCGCGAGGCCCTAGCGTCCGCCGCAGACGAATCAACCCCGACGCGGTGCTGTAACACCGGCCGGGGTTTGACCAGCAAGATCGATCTGGGAGATCTCGTGGCGTGCCTTGACTCTATCTCCGTGCTGCCCGCCGCCGCAGCGCATCCGATGGCCAACCCCGGGTTCGGGAAGCGTCACGCCCCGGACCAACTGCCCCGCACCGGGGAGCAATTCGCGCACCTGTCCAAGGATGAGGCCGCGCTCGCCTGGTTCATCGACCGCCTGCCCGAGGGCGCGGCCATCGACCACAAGACGCTCTCCGCGGTGACGCCGGGACTCGGTCAGGCCGGCTGCCGGACCCTCCTGCACCTGCTGATGGACGCCGGGCACCTGTGCCAGTTCCGGGAGCACCTGGTCCGGCCGCAGTCCGCGCGGTGGGTGACCCGTACGTACTTCTCCCGCACCGCCCGCGACCGCGACTGGTGGCTCGCCTTCTGCCGCTCGATCAAGGCGAAGCCGCACCGCCTGCCGCCGCGCGAAGAGGCGTACAAGGCGCTCGCGGAACTCCGCGAAACCGACCCGGAACTCGCCCTCTCCGCCGACGAATGCGACCAGCTCGCCCCGCTGGCCGAGGCCTGGCTCGCCCGCGATCCGGACGTTCCGCGCCTGGTCCGCACCCTCACCGCCGGTCTGCCGCGGCCGGTCCACAACCCGGCCGCCCTCCTCCGCAAACGCCTGGAGACCAAGATGCCCCCCGAGCCCACCCCCGAGCCCGAGCCGGACGACTTCGACGAGGACGACGACTGGGTCGTCGGCCGCCGCATCATGGCGTGCTTCTTCTGCGACGCCGACGAGCTCACCGCCACCATCATCAACAGCACCTGCGCCCGCTGCCTCCTGGACATCAACTGCGACCACTGCAAAACCCTCCACGAGTCCGCCTCGACCACCCGCACGCTGCAAACCTTCCGCCCCGCCACCCCCACCCCCACGGAAGTCCACCGCTTCGCCGACATCGTCCGCGAGGCCGGCGGCCTCCTCCCGCGGGGCCGCGAATGATCACGTGCGGCCCGAGCGCGGGCTTTCGCGTCCCGGCCGCGGCCCGGCGCGATCCGAGTAACGTGAACGGGGATCCCCCACGCATTCGTCCGGAGGCCGCCATGACAGCCCAGCCCTTCGAGCCGACGCCCGCGCCGCAAGAGCCGGAGCGCGTGCCCCGCACGTTCGACGGGATCGCGAACGCGCTCCAGGGGGCGCAGCGCATGCGGTTCTTCCGCGAGTTCGGGGAAGCGCCGCTGGAGCAGGCCGAGGCCGTGCTGCGCCGCTGGTGGTGCGAGGCCATGCTCGACACCGACCCGGACGCGGACAAGGTTCGGGAGGCCGCCATGAACGGGACCCTCCGGACCGTCTCGGTGGCGGAGGTCGTCGCGTACCGGCAAGCGCGCGGGCTTCCCCTTGAGTGACGCCGAGGCCGAAGGATGGCCGTGCCTCCTCTCCGAGGAGGTCAGCCGGATCCTGGTGGACCCGCTGCTCGACGGCCGGGTGTTCAGCGCGGTGGTCGCCCTCACGGTGGCGATCAACGAAACCCGGGGCGAGGTGCCGGGACACACGGCGTCGGACAAATGGCCGGAACTCCGCCGCATCCCGGTGGGCCGGGACGGTTCGCTCGGCCTGGCCGAGTACGTCGTCGCAGCTCGCGCTGAGGAGCCCCACTGCGTCCTCACCCGGATCCAGCTCCTGTGACCGGACGCGCGGAGCAGTTCGAGAGAACCGCGGGGCGCGACTTCGAGCTGGTGCGCCTGGAACTGGTCAGGGGGCGCGTCCGCGCAGTCATGGGCAGGGACGGCGCCCACGCCACGATCATGTCCCGGCTGACCGGACAGTGCCTGCTCAGCCGGCCCGAGCTGGTCCTGTACCCGGGGCGCGGGCTGAGGACGGAGGCCGGCGGCCTGGGACGTACCCGGCCCGCCGGCGTCCTCGCCCCCGCCGACGCTTTCGTCGGAGACGGTGACTGGTCCGATGCGGCCCGGGTGCTCATGACCGTCGAGATCACCTCGCGGGACGAGGAAGCCGATGCGCTGCTCCGGGTCGAGAAGCGCGACGGCTACGCCGAGGCGGGCATCTCCGTCCACCTGCTCATCGACCGCGACGCGCGAGCGGTCATGGTCCACGTAGCGCCCCAGGACGGCCAGTACCGACAGATCGCCACCCATTCCTTCGGCGCCACCGTCACCCTCCCCGACCCGGTGCGCATCACCCTGGACACCACCAAGCTCACCGACTTCGCCGACTGAGGCCGGGAACCGCCCCCCGACCCGCCGTCTTTTCAGATGAAAGCCATGTCTCATGATGTGGTACATCGCGGCCGGATGGCGGGCGATCGTTAGACTGCGGAGCTGACCGCAGTAACGGAATGAGCGAGGAGCGCACGTGGGCCTTGTCGTGCAGAAGTACGGAGGCTCCTCCGTAGCCGATGCCGAGGGCATCAAGCGCGTCGCCAAGCGGATCGTCGATGCCAAGAAGAACGGCCACCAGGTGGTCGTCGTGGTGTCGGCGATGGGCGACACGACGGACGAGCTGATCGATCTCGCCGAGCAGGTATCTCCGATGCCTACCGGCCGGGAATTCGACATGCTGCTGACCGCCGGAGAGCGGATCTCCATGGCCCTGCTGGCCATGGCGATCAAAAACCTGGGCCACGAGGCCCAGTCGTTCACCGGCAGCCAGGCAGGCGTCATCACCGACTCGGTCCACAACAAAGCGCGCATCATCGATGTCACGCCGGGCCGAATCCGCACCGCACTGGACGAGGGCAACATCGCCATCGTCGCCGGCTTCCAGGGCGTCTCCGCGGACAGCAAGGACATCACCACCCTCGGCCGCGGCGGCTCCGACACCACCGCGGTGGCCCTGGCGGCCGCCCTCGACGCCGAGGTGTGCGAGATCTACACCGACGTCGACGGCGTGTTCACCGCCGACCCGCGCGTGGTGAAGAAGGCCCGGAAGATCGACTGGATCTCCTCCGAGGACATGCTGGAGCTGGCCGCCTCCGGCTCCAAGGTGCTGCTGCACCGCTGCGTGGAATACGCACGCCGCTACAACATCCCGATCCACGTCCGCTCGTCCTTCTCCGGACTGCGCGGCACCTGGGTCAGCAACGAGAAGCCCGAAGGGGACGCGCAGGTGGAGCACGCCATCATCTCCGGAGTCGCGCACGACGTCTCCGAAGCCAAGGTCACGGTCGTCGGCGTCCCGGACAAGCCGGGCGAGGCCGCGGCGATCTTCCGCGCCATCGCGGACGCCGAGATCAACATCGACATGATCGTCCAGAACGTGTCGGCGGCCTCCACCGGCCTGACGGACATCTCCTTCACCCTCCCCAAGACCGAGGGCTCCAAGGCGATCGACGCCCTGGAGAAGTCGAAGACCGCGATCGGCTTCGAGTCCCTGCGCTACGACGACCAGATCGGCAAGATCTCCCTGGTCGGCGCGGGCATGAAGACCAACCCGGGCGTCACCGCCGACTTCTTCAAGGCGCTGTCCGACGCGGGCGTCAACATCGAGCTGATCTCGACCTCCGAGATCCGCATCTCCGTCGTGACCCGCCAGGACGACGTCAACGAGGCCGTCCGCGCCGTGCACACGGCCTTCGGCCTGGACTCCGACAGCGACGAGGCCGTCGTCTACGGAGGCACCGGACGATGACCGCCGGCCGGTCCGCCCCGGCGCTCGCCGTGGTCGGGGCGACCGGAGCGGTCGGTTCGGTCCTGCTCCGGATCGTCTCCCAGCGGGCGGACGTCTGGGGCGCCATCCGCCTCATCGCCTCCCCGCGCTCGGCCGGCCGCCGGTCGGCCGTGCGCGGCGAGGAGACCGAGGTGCTCGCCCTCACCGAGGACGCCTTCGACGGTCTCGGCAAGGGCGACGTCGCCGTGTTCCTCACCCCGGAACACGTCTCGGCCCGCTGGGCCCCCGTCGTCACCGCACGCGGGAGCACCGTCGTGGACGCCTCCCCGGCGTTCCGCACGGACCCCGGCGTGCCCCTCGTCGTGCCCGAGATCAACCCGCAGGCGGCCCTGCTGCGGCCGCACGGCATCGTCGCCGGGCCCGACCCCGTCACCCTCTCGATGATCGTCGCCGTCGGCGCGCTGCACTCCGCGTACGGGCTGACGGACCTCCAGCTGTCCACGTACCAGGCCGCCAGCGGCGCGGGCCGGGCCGGGACGGAGGCGCTGCGGCGCCAGCTGTCCCTGGTCACCGGCGCCGAACTCGGGGAACAGCCCGGCGACGTACGGCGGGCCGTGGGCGCCGACCCCGGCCCCTTCCCCGCCCCGCTGGCCCTCAACGTCGTCCCGTGGACCGGCGGCCCGGACCAGGACGGCTGGTCCGCCGAGGAGCTGCGGATCCGCGCCGAGACCCGCAAGGTCCTCGGCCTGGACACCCTCCCGGTGTCCGTCACCTGCGTCCGGGTACCCGTGATCACCGGCCATTCGATGACCGTACGGGCCCGGTTCCGCGACGAGATCAGCCGGGCCGGGGCCCACGAGGTGCTGGCCACCGCCCCCGGCGTGGTCCTCGTCGACGACCCGGCCGCGGGCGAGTTCCCCACCCCCGCCGACGCCGCCGGCACCGATCCGGCCTGGGTGGGACGGGTCCGGCGGTCCCTCGACGACCCCCGCGCGCTGGAGTTCTTCGTGTGCGCCGACAACCTGCGCACCGGCGCCGCCCTGAACACCGCTCAGATCGCGGAACTGCTCGCGGCGGAACAGGCGTCCGGCTGAGTGGGAGGCGGCGGCGTTCCCGAGCGGACGCGCCGCACACCACGGGACGGCCTGGGGGGCCCGGACCGTACATCACTTTGTAGGATCTTGTCTGATCCTCAGATCAAGGTGATGGCCCGACTGCCGCCTGGATGAACGGGGCGGTCGGAAGAGCGGGTGCGCATGCGGACAGGGGAGGCGGCACACATCGGGATGCCCCGTGCGTACAACCCTGCCGGGGGGATGCGTGTCCAACTGACGTGGCTCAGGTTCTCGACATCGCAGTCCTGCCCGCGGGGGGCACGCTCGCACCGTCCCGCAGGCGCCCTCGCGGCTCCGCGTCCGGCGCCCCGGCGCCGTGGTCCGCGTGGCCCGGCGGAGGCATGCCCGTGATCTCACCGCTGGGCTCGACCCGCGGGTCCACGCGCGCCGGCAAGGTGCCCTCCCCGAGGGAGAGCGCCGAGGAAACGGCCGCCGCGGGCACCACCGTCGACCACCTCACCGAGACCTACCGGCAGCACTACCGCTCGCTGCTCGGTCTCGCCGCGCTGCTCCTCGACGACACCGCCTCCTGCGAGGACGTCGTCCAGGAGGCTTTCATCCGCGTGCACTCGGCCCGCAGCCGGGTCCGCGACCCCGAGAAGACCCTGGCGTACCTGCGCCAGACCGTGGTCAACCTCTCCCGCTCCGCCCTGCGCCGGCGCATCCTCAGCCTCAAGCTGCTGTCGAAGCCGATGCCGGACATGGCGAGCGCCGAGGAGGGGGCGTACGACCAGCTGGAGCGCGACGACCTCATCAAGGCGATGAAGGGCATCCAGCGGCGCCAGCGCGAAGTCCTCGTGCTGCGCTACTTCGCCGACATGACGGAGGCCCAGGTGGCGGAGACCCTCGGGATATCCCTGGGTTCCGTGAAGGCCTACGGTTCCCGCGGGATCGCAGCCCTGCGGGTGGCGATGGAGGCCGGGCAATGAGCGACGAACGGAACCCGACGGAGAGCGGCGGCGTGAACAGCACTTCCGGCCCCGGCGGCCGGCCCACCGGCCCCGACGGTGAGCTGGAGCTCCGCAGCCTCTTCCAGGGCGCGGTCTCCGGCCTCGAACCCTCCGACGGCGCCCTGGAGCGGCTCCGGTACGCCGTACCCGCCCGCCGGGCCCGCAAGCGGCAGGCCGCGCTCGTCGGAGTGGCCGCGGCGGCCCTGCTCGTCGGCGTCACCGTGCCCACCCTCTTCAACGTGGCCTCCGGCGGCGGGTCGTCCGACGACCACACCGCCATCGCCGGCCACGGCGAGACGGCCGAGGACGGCGAGAGCGGCGAGGGCGGGCTCACCGACCCCGACCTGACCTGGCCGACCCTGCCCAGCACGGCGTCCCACCCGCAGCAGCCCGGCAAGCTCGGCAACGGCCCGGGGCAGCCGAAGGGCGGCAAGACGACCGCGGGCCCCGGCAAGACCGCCGGCACCGGCGACGGCAACGGCCCGGGCGGCCGCCCGGTCTCCGCCGACCCCGTGCCCGTCTGCCAGGCCGACCAGCTGGGCGTGGCGCTGGAGGACACCCGCAGCCCGGACGCCGACGGCAAGGTCTACGGCACCTTCCGCATCACCAACGTCTCGCAGGCCGGCTGCAAGGTCACCGGCCGCGGCACCGTCACCGCGGCGGCCACCGGCGCCGCCGACCCGGCGCACATCACGGTCGCCGACCACACCGCCGGGGACCCCGCCGGCGGGCTGCCCAGCCCCTCCGAGAACGAGGAGTCGCTGGTCCTGCCGCCGAACGCGGCCTACGAGATCAAGTTCGCCTGGGTCCCGGCGCCCACCTGCCCCGGCCCCGGACCCACCCCCACCCCGGAGCCCACGCACGGCACCGGCGGCGAGACGACCGGCGGCACCACCGAGCCCGGCGACACGGCCGGCACCGGCACCGGCACCGGGGACACCGAAGGCGGCGAGGGCGCCGAGGACGACGACACCGACCCGCTCGGCGAGGGACAGCAGCCCGACCCCGGCGCCGGGGTCGAGGTCACGCACACCGCGGAGCCCGGCGCGCCCACCGCACGCACCGTGATCCCGAACGCCTGCGCCGGCACCCTGTACCGCACCGGAGTGCTCCCGGCGGAGCCCGCCTCCTAGCCACGGCGGGCGGGCCCGTACGGTGGAGGGGTGCACCGGTTTCTGCTGACCCCGCGGTGGTGGGGGATCAACATCTTCGTCGTGCTGGCCGTCCCCTTCTGCCTCTTCATGGGGACGTGGCAGCTCGGCCGCTTCGAGGACCGCGTCGACAGCCACCGGGAGGCCACCGCCGAGCGGCCGGCCGAGCCCGCGGCCGCCGAACCGCTCGACGCGCTGCTGCCGGTGGACAAGAAGACCTCCGGACGGCTCGCCAGGGCCTCCGGCACCTACGCCGACCAGCTGCTCGTACCCGAACGCACCCTCGACGGGCGGACCGGCTACTACGTGCTGACGATGCTGCGCACCGACGGCGGCAAGGCCGTCCCGGTGGTCCGCGGCTGGCTGCCCGGCACCGCCGACCCGAAGAAGGCCCCGGCGCCGCCGGCCGGCCGGGTCGAGGTGACCGGCGCGCTCCAGGCCTCCGAAAGCTCCTCGTCCAAGGGCGTCCACTCGGCCGGCGGACTGCCGCCCGGGCAGCTCGGCGTCATCGGCGCGGCCTCGCTGGTGAACCTGGTGTCCTACCCGCTGTACGACGCGTGGCTGACGCTGCCGCAGGTGCCGGCCGGGGCGGCCGGCATGCAGCCGGTGCCGGTGACCGCGCCCGTGAACACCGGCCTCGACCTGAAGGCGTTCCAGAACCTCGGCTACACCGGCGAGTGGTTCGTCTTCGTCGCCTTCGTGCTCTTCATGTGGTTCCGGCTGTACCGCCGCGAGGTGGAGGCGATCCGGGACGCGGAACTCGGTCTGGTCCCGGACCACCCCCACCCCCACCAGCAGCAGGAGCCGGAGTCGCGCGAGCCGGCTACGCCGGCAGGTGCTTGAGCGCGAACTCCAGCTCCATCCGGACCTGCTTGATCCGCTCCTCCACGACCAGCGAGCCGTGGCCCGCGTCGTAGCGGTACACCTCGTGGACGGCGCCGCGGGCCGCGAGCCGGTCCACGTAGTTGTCGATCTGGCGGATCGGGCAGCGCGGGTCGTTGACCCCGGCCGCGATGTGCACCGGCGCCCGCACGGCATCCACGTACGTCAGCGGGGACGAGGCCTCGAAGCGGTCCGGGACCTCCTCGGGGGTGCCGCCGAAGAGGGTCCGGTCCAGCGCCTTCAGCGCCTCCATCTCGTCGTGGTACGCGGTCACGTAGTCCGCGACCGGCACCGCGGCCAGGCCCACCGCCCACGCCTCCGGCTCCGTGCCGAGGCCCAGCAGGGTCAGGTAGCCACCCCACGAGCCGCCGGACAGCACCAGCCGCGCCGGGTCCGCGAGACCGGAGGAGACGGCCCACTCGCGGACCGCCGCGATGTCCTCCAGCTCGATCAGGCCGACCCGGTGCTTGAGGGCGTCCGTCCACTCCCGGCCGTAGCCGGTGGATCCGCGGTAGTTCACCCGGACCACCGCGAAGCCGTGGTCCAGCCAGGCCGCCGGGGCCGCCGCGAACGCGTCGCTGTCGTGCCAGGCCGGGCCGCCGTGGATCTCGAAGACCGTCGGGAAGGGACCCTCGCCGGCCGCCGGGCGCTGCGCCAGGGCGTGGATCCGCCCGCCGGGGCCCTCCACCCACACGTCCTCGACGGGCACCGAGCCGGGTGCCCGCAGGCCGGGGGCCTCCAGGACCACCCCGCCGGCGGTGGACCGCACCGAGGAGGGCTCCGCGGCGGAGGACCACAGGAACTCCACGGTCCCGTCGGGGCGGGCACTCGCCCCGGAGACGGTGCCGCGCGGGGTCTCCACCCGGGTCAGCTCCTGCCCGGCCAGGTCGTAGCGCCACAGCTCGCTGCGGGCCTCGAAGCTGTGCTCGACGAGCAGCGCGGAGGCGTCCGGGTACCACTCGGCGGCCACGTCGCCGGGCAGGTCCACGGCGAGCGGGGTCTCCTCGCCGGTCGCCACGTCCCAGACCATCGGCTCCCAGCGGCCGCGCCGCTGGTGGCCGACGAGCAGCCGGGTGTCCCCGGCGACCGGCGCGAAGCCGAGCACTTCCAGGCCCAGCTCCTCGGTACCGCCCTTGCTGTCGTCCAGCTCGGCCACCGTACGGCCGTCGAGGGTCACCACGCGCAGCGCGGAGTGCATCGCGTCGCCGTGCTCGGTGTGCTCGATCGCGATCAGGGTGCCGTCCCGCGACAGGTCGCCGACACCGGCGGACTCGCGGTGCCGGTAGATCTCCACGGGCGCGGTGCCGGGCCGCACGACGTGCACGGTCGAGCCGTCCTCGTCGGTGGAGCGGCCCACCACGGCGGTGCCGTCCCGCGCGATCGCCAGACCGGCCGGGTACGAGGGCTCAAGGCCCGGGGTGGCCGGCTCGTCGCTCCCGCCGTGGAAGGGCTGGCGGACCCAGACGCCGAACTCGTCGCCGTCGGTGTCGGAGAACCACCAGATCCACTCGCCGTCGGGGGAGAGGGTGCCGTCGGTGGTGCCGTTGGGGCGGTCCGTGGCCTGGCGGCGCTCGCCGGTGGTCCGGTCCCAGGCGTAGAGCTCGTAGGTGCCGGTGGCGTTGGAGACGAAGAGGGAGCGGTCCGGGGCGTCTTCGGCCCAGTCCGGCAGCCCGACCCGCGGGGCCCGGAACCGCTTCTCCCAGTCGGGCATTCCGGTGGCTGCGGACGTGCTGGTGTCATCGGTCATACGCCCATTGTGTCCGCCTTCCGGGGCGGTCCCGGGCCCGGTGGCTGTTTCACGTGAAACACGGCCGGGTGCGTCCGTAGGGTGCCGGCATGCAGATGATTGTGCGCGGGGCCAGGCTGCACACCGGGGACGGGCGGACGTCCGAGGGGTTGCACGACGTCGAGTGCGACAACGGCCGGATCCTGCGGGTGGTGCCGGCCGACGACCAGAAGGAGCCGCCCGCGACGGGCCGGGTCATCGAGGCGCACGGCGCGCTGCTGACGGCCCCGTTCGTGGAGCCGCACATCCACCTCGACACCGCCCTCACCGCGGGCGAGCCCCGCTGGAACGCCTCCGGCACGCTCGGCGAGGGCATCGCCTGCTGGAGCGCCCGCAAGGAGCGCCTGACCCGGCAGGACGTGCTCGACCGCGCCACCGAGGTGCTGCGCTGGCAGGCCGCCCAGGGGGTGCTGTACGTCCGCACGCACTGCGACGTGACCGACTCGCGGCTCGTCGCGCTCGACGCGCTGGCCGAACTCCGCGACCGGGTCCGGGACGTGCTGGACCTCCAGATCGTCGCGTTCCCGCAGGAGGGCGTGCAGTCCTTCCCGGGCGGGGCGGAGCTGCTGGCGCGGGCGGTGGAGCGGGGCGCGGACGTGGTCGGCGCCATCCCGCACTTCGAGGACACCCGTGAGGACGGGATCGCCTCCCTGCACACCGCCTTCGCGCTCGCGGAACGGCACGGCCTGCGCATCGACGCGCACTGCGACGAGACGGACGACGAGCAGTCGCGCTTCGTGGAGGTGCTGGCGGCGCTGGCCCTGCGCTCGGGGCTGGGGGAGCGGGTCACCGCCTCCCACACCACCGCGATGGGCTCGTACAACGGCGCCTACAGCGCCAAGCTCCAGCGGCTGCTGGGGCGGGCCGGGATCCACCTGGTGTGCAACCCGTTCGCCAACCTCAACCTCCAGGGGCGGTTCGACGGCTACCCGAAGCGGCGCGGGCTGACCCAGGTCAAGGAGATGCTGGCCGCCGGGGTCAACGTGGCCTTCGGCCACGACGACGTGATGGACCCGTGGAACCCGCTGGGCACCGGCAACCCGCTCCAGACCGCCCTGATGGGCGTCTACGCGGCCCAGCTGACCGGCCGGGACGAGGTCGCCACCGCCTTCTCGATGGTCACCGACCGCGCGGCCCGCGTCCTGGGCCTGGGCGACACGTACGGCCTGGCCCCCGGCCGCCCCGCCAACTTCGTCCTGCTCCCCGCGACCTCCCCCGCCGACGCCGTCCGCCGCCAGGTCCGCCCCCGGTACGTCATCTCCCGGGCCCGCCTCCTGGCCGAAACCCCACCCGCCCCGACCCACCTCCACTGGCCGTCGGCCGATCCGGCCCCCGTGGACTTCCTCCGCGACCAAGACGCCCCGGAGGCCCACTGGCGGGGACGGTGACCGGCGGCGGTCAGTGCTGGAGGCCCAGGATCAGGCGGACGGCGTCTTCCACCCGTCGGAGTTCGGCAGGGGCCAGCAGGCCGAGTCTCCGGCGCAGCCGTGCCTTGGCAACCGTGTGCAGGTCCGCACAGTGGACGTACGACTCGTCGTACTTCGTCAGCCCTGCGTCGGGCCCGATGGGCACGTGGGTGGCCTGCGGGCCGGAAGTGTCGGTGACGAGCGCGACGTTGACCCACGTCAGCGGCTCGGCGATCCGGTTGACCGTGAGGACGACCACGGGGTGGGGACCCACCGGCTGGGGCAGCGCGCAGACCCAGACCTCGCCGCGCAGTGCCGTGCCGGCCGTCACCATTCCATCTCGTCCGCGGCAGCGAGCTCGTCGTCACCCGGCTCGGTCACGCCGTCGGGCAGTGGTGCGCCCTGACGCCCGTAGAAGGTGCGGATTTCCTCGGCAGCACCCACCTCGGAGGCCTCTCGGGCGAGGAGCCTGAGCCCTTCACGCAGGGCGTCGGAGGTGGATTTGAGGTTCAGCGTCCGCATGACCTCCTGGAGCGCCTGCACCTCGTCGCTGCGCAACCGGACCTGAGCCAGTCGGCTGGGCCCGAGCGCTGCCGCACTCCGGCCGGGGACCGGCTTCTTCGCCGAGCGCTTCCTGGGCGCTGCTGCGGGTCCCATGCCTCCTCCAGCCTGTCGTACAAATGTCATACATCCAGTGTGGGCCGGGGCGGTTCTCGCCCTCAAGCAGCAGGGGCCGGGCCGGCCGGCCGTGAGCCGTCCGGACCATCGGGGTGGCGGGGCGGCGTGGGGGACCGGAGGGTGGGGGTGTGTCTTCGATGCCTGATGCACCAGCGGAATTCCGGTACGGGGACCTGCGGATGCGGGCCCTGTACGTCAACTGCACGCTCAAGCGGTCGCCCGAGGTGAGCAACACGCAGGGGCTGATCGACCGGAGCCGGGCCGTGATGGAGGCGAACGGGGTCGTCACCGAGGTGGTGCGGGCCGTCGACCACGACATCGCCACCGGGGTCTGGCCGGACATGACCGAGCACGGGTGGGAGAGCGACGAGTGGCCCGTGCTGTATTCGCAGATCATGGCCGCCGACATCCTCGTGCTGTGCGGGCCGATCTGGCTCGGTGACAACAGCTCCGTCATGAAGCAGGTCATCGAGCGGCTGTACGCCTGTTCCGGCATCCTCAACGAGCAGGGCCAGTACGCGTACTACGGCCGGGTCGGCGGCTGCCTGATCACCGGCAACGAGGACGGCGTCAAGCACTGCGCGATGAACGTCCTCTACAGCCTCCAGCACCTTGGCTACGCCGTCCCCCCGCAGGCCGACGCGGGCTGGATCGGCGAGGCCGGGCCCGGCCCCTCGTACCTCGACGAGGGATCCGGCGGCCCGGAGAACGACTTCACCAACCGCAACACCACCTTCATGAGCTGGAACCTCATGCACCTGGCCGCCCTCCTCAAGCGGGCCGGCGGCATGCCCGCCCACGGCAACCAGCGCTCGCTGTGGGACGCCGGCTGCCGTTTCGACCACCCCAACCCGGAACACCGCTGACCGACGACTGACACACTGGGCCCGAACCGCCGAAGGAGCCCGCAGTGTCGATGTTCAGCCAGCTACGCCGAGCGGTCCGCCGGAGCGTCCGGCGGGCCGTGGACCTCAGCCACCCGGCCCGCTCCCCCCTCGGCTCCGCCGTCGTCAACTGCGTCGTCTACCGCGACGGCGTCCGCCAGGACGGCTGCGACAACGCCGAGGAGGCCCTGCGCCGGGTCCGCCGGGCGGGCGGCGACGGGTTCGTGTGGATCGGCCTGCACGAGCCCGAGGAGGAGGAGTTCACCGGGCTCGCCAAGCTCTTCGGCCTGCACCCGCTGGCCGTGGAGGACGCCGTCCACGCCCACCAGCGCCCCAAGGTGGAGCGGTACGACGACACCCTCTTCGCCGTCTTCAAGACCGTCCGCTACGTCGAGCACGAGGAGCTGACCGCGACCAGCGAGGTCGTCGACACCGGCGAACTCATGGTGTTCGCCGGCACCGACTTCGTCATCACCATCCGGCACGGCGGCCACGGCTCCCTCGGCCCGCTCCGCGAAGCCCTGGAAGCCGACCCGGAACAGCTGGCCAAGGGCCCGGCGGTGGTGCTGCACGCCATAGCGGACCACGTGGTCGACGAGTACCTCTGCGTCACGGACGCCGTCCAGAACGACCTCGACGCCGTCGAGTCGGCCGTCTTCAGCGAACAGGGCAGCCGCGGCGACGCCGGCCGGATCTACCAGCTCAAGCGGGAGCTGCTGGAGCTGCGCCGGGCGGTGGCCCCGCTGGACCGGCCGCTCCAGCAGCTCGCCACCCAGCCGATGCCCCTCATCGACACGGACATCCGCGCCTACTTCCGGGACGTCGCCGACCACCTGACCCGGGCCACCGAGCAGATCGCCTCCTACGACTCCCTGCTCGACTCGATCCTCCAGGCCCACCTCGCGCAGGTGACCGTCGCCCAGAACGAGGACATGCGCAAGATCACGGCCTGGGCGGCGATCGTGGCCGTCCCCACCATGGTCTGCGGGGTCTACGGCATGAACTTCGAGCACATGCCGGAACTCAAGTGGACCTACGGCTACCCGGCGGTCCTCACCCTGATCGCCGTCTCCTGCTTCGTCATCCACCGCGGCTTCCGCCGCAACGGCTGGCTGTAGGACACGCCCGGCTCCGGCACCTGCCGTCGCACGACCGTCAGGCCAGCCCCGACACCTTGAACACGGTGCGGGCCGCCTCCCGGTCGATGCGGGCGGCGAGCCGCCCCAGGGCGGTCGCCCCGCACAGCAGCGTGCCGCGCTCCCGAGCGGCCCGGCTGTCGGCGTCCAGCCGGTGCCACAGCGCCGGATTGCGGACCAGGACGCCCGGGTCCAGCTCGACCCGGCCGCCGTCCGCGTCCCGCAGCACCAGCCGCCGGGCCACCCCGTCCGAGCAGCGCACGGACACCAGCGCGTCGGTGCGGACCGTGTGCGTCCGCCACAGGCCGCGGGCGCTCAGCACACCCGGCCGCGCGGTGATCCGCGGCGGCAGCAGGATCACGTACAGCAGGGCGCCCAGCCCGGTCCACAGCAGGGCGCGCGGCACGGTCAGCCGGCCGCTGCCGGTGTCGAGGACCAGCAGCACCGACAGCAGCAGCACCGCCGTCCCGGCCGCCGTGCGGCGCTCGCCCGCCCAGTGCACGTCCTCGGCCGAGCCGTCGGGCGGCCTGGGCCCGGGCGGTCCGGCGGACCGTCGCACCGTGCCGCGCCCGACCGTGCCGCGTCGCATCGTGCCGCGTCCGACCGTGCCGCGTCGCATCGTGCCGCGTCGTCCCATGGCCCGAGGCTAGAAGCCGGGGCCCGCCCCGGCAGCGGGGCCTGATGCTCTCGTGACGGGATCCTGACGGCGTGTTGGCGGACCCTTGGCAGCTTCTTGGCAGCCCCGGCGCGGGGCCGCCGCCGGGGTGTCCGGCCGGTGGCCGGGAGATGTCGGCATTCCGCGTCCGGCCCGACCCCGCATGGCTGTCAGTGGTGGGTGGAAGGATCCGCAGGACGGCTGTTGGCGGTCTGTGGGGGTGAGGTGTCGTGGAAGCTGCGTCCCGTGAACCGGTGCTGCTGGCGGAAGTGCTGGCCGGTGCCTCCGCCGCGTTGCGGCATGCCGACCGTACGGGCACGGCCGTGCCGGACGTACGGGATCCGGCCCGCACCCCGTGCCGGCGGTGCGGCATACCGGCCGCCTGGCACCGCACGGTCCACGGCCGCTGGATCCTGATGGAGCCGGGCGACTTCCCCGTCGGCCACGTGCCCGCCGGGAAGCGGTGGCGGATCGCCGGCGACGGCACCGCGGTGGCCCTGGGGCGGGCCGAGCCCGCGGACAGCTGCCGGGTCTCGCACTTCGACGTCTGCCCGGCCGCCGAGGCCCCGGCGGAGTCCCTCACCCTGCTCTCCCTGTGGTGGCGCAACAGCCGCCACCGGTCCCGGTCTTAGGCCGTCTCTTCCGGATCTTGCCTGACCCGCGGCGCCTGGCACGGCACCTCGCCGCGTTGTCGGCACAGCCGAGTACGTCCAGTACGCGCGCTGTCCCGACGCCTTGCGAGGCACCGCACCAGACGCCGCGGGCT
>NZ_JAJAUZ010000102.1 GCF_020532645.1 Streptomyces bambusae | reverse complement strand
GTGGGGGGGGGGCGCGCCCCCCGCCCCCCCCCCCCCCCCCCCCCCCCCCCCACCCCCTGGCCCGCGCGCGGTCCGCTACTTGATGACCGCGTTGGCCGCGGCGATCGCCGCCCCGATCGCCGCGTCCGCCAGCCCGATGGCGGCCGCCGAGCCCAGTCCGTAGCCGAGCCGGAGCGCCACGAACGCACCCCAGGCGAAGAGCAGGGCGGTGTTGAGCGCGAGCCCGAAGGCCGTGGCCGACGCCTCGCTCCAGTCCCAGAGCCCGGATCCCAGGAGCAGCAGGACGGTCGGCAGGGTGGCCGCCACCAGGGGCCACTCGTCCAGCAGGGCGCGCCGCAGCTGCCGCCACCGGTGCCCGGCCGAACCGCGCCGGTGCGTGGCCATGTGGTGCGCGTAGCCGTGCGCCAGTCCGGCCGCGACCGCGGTGACCAGCACCCAGGCGGCGTCGTAGGAGGGCCGGTACGGCCCGGACTGCCCCTGGAGGGCCGCCAGCAGCGCACTCGCGAGGACCGTCCCGTACACCCCGCCGAACATCCAGTCGGCCCCGTGCCGCACCACCGGCGGCCGTGGCCGCCCGGGAATCGCCTGCCCGGCCAAGCGGGCCTCCTCTCGCCGCTCCCCGCCGCCCGCCAACGTACGAGACCCGCCCGTGCGGGTGCGGCCGACACGCAGACCGGAGCCGACGGCCCCCGCGCCCGGCCGGCGTGCCGGGCGCCCGGTGCGGAGCCCCGAACGGCTCAGGCCGTACGGGCCATCGCCTCGCGGACCGCCTCCGGGGTGCGGGCCACGACGGCGGAGCCGTCCTCGGCGGTGATGATCGGCCGCTGGATCAGCTTCGGCTGCCGTGCCAGCTCGGCGATCCACCGGTCGCGGGACGCCTCGTCCCGGGGCCAGTCCTTCAGCCCCGCCTCCTTCGCCCCCGCCTCACCCATCCGCACGATGTCCCACGGCTCCAGCCCCAGCCGCCCCAGCACCTCACGGATCTCGCCCTCCGACGGCACGTCCTCCAGGTACCGCCGCACGGTGTACGAGGCCCCCTCCTCGTCCAGCAGGTGCAGCGCACTCCGGCACTTCGAACAGGCGGGATTGATCCAGATCTCCATGGCCCCACGGTACCCGCCCGCACCTCCCGAAGTGCCCGCTGGCCAGGGCCTTTTGTCAGTGCCCCGCAGTAAAATCGAAGCAGCACCACACAGTCCGACACCACCCTTCGGGAGGCTGCCGATGACCGCTGCCGTATCCGTTTCCCCGCCGCAGAAGAAGAAGCTGCCGGCGGGCCTGCCCCGCGAGTGGTACGAGACGCACAACCGCCGGCTCAAGGCGATGCGCCTGGCGATATTCCTGCTCGACACCGGCACGTACGACGCGAAGCGGGCCACCAACCGCAAGATCCGCACCATGGCCGCCCGCACCGGCATCCACCGCCCGTCCAACACGACCTGCCGCCTCGTCCGGGGCTTCATCGAGTCCCACGGCTGAGCCGCCCCGCCCCGGAAACGGCGGAACCCCGCCACTGCCCGGAGGCGGTGGCGGGGTTCGCGGTGGGTCGGCGGCGGCGCTGGGGCCGGGGCCGGCCTAGAGGTCGAAGTAGAGCTCGAACTCGTGCGGGTGCGGACGCAGCTGGATCGGGGCGATCTCGTGCGTGCGCTTGTAGTCGATCCAGGTCTCGATGAGGTCCGAGGTGAAGACGCCGCCGGCCTGGAGGTACTCGTTGTCGTTCTCCAGCGCGGTGAGCACCGCGTCCAGGGAGGTCGGGACCTGCGGCACGGCCGCGTGCTCGTCGGGGGCGAGCTCGTAGAGGTCCTTGTCGATCGGCTCCATCGGCTCGATCTTGTTCTTGACGCCGTCGAGGCCCGCGAGGAGCAGCGCCGAGAAGGCGAGGTACGGGTTCGAGGACGGGTCCGGCGCGCGGAACTCGACGCGCTTGGCCTTCGGGTTCGACCCCGTGATCGGGATGCGCATGGCGGCGGAGCGGTTGCGCTGCGAGTACACCATGTTGACCGGCGCCTCGAAGCCCGGCACCAGGCGGTGGTACGAGTTCACCGTCGGGTTGGTGAAGGCCAGCAGCGACGGGGCGTGCTTGAGGATGCCGCCGATGTAGTAGCGGGCGGTGTCCGACAGGCCCGCGTAGCCGGTCTCGTCGTAGAAGAGCGGCTCGCCGCCCTGCCACAGCGACTGGTGGACGTGCATGCCCGAGCCGTTGTCACCGAAGATCGGCTTCGGCATGAAGGTCGCGGTCTTGCCGTTGCGCCAGGCGACGTTCTTCACGATGTACTTGAAGAGCATCAGGTCGTCGGCCGCGGCGAGCAGCGTGTTGAACTTGTAGTTGATCTCGGCCTGGCCGGCGGTGCCCACCTCGTGGTGCTGGCGCTCGACCTGGAGGCCCTGGGCGTCGAGCTCCAGGGAGATCTCGGCACGCAGGTCGGCGAAGTGGTCGACCGGGGCGACCGGGAAGTAGCCGCCCTTGTAGCGGACCTTGTAGCCGCGGTTGTTCTCCTCGGAGCCGGTGTTCCAGGCGCCGGCCTCGGAGTCGATGTGGTAGAAGCCCTCGTTCGCGGAGGTCGCGAAGCGCACCGAGTCGAACACGTAGAACTCGGCCTCGGGGCCGAAGTACGCGGTGTCGGCGATGCCGGTGGAGGCCAGGTACGCCTCCGCCTTCTTCGCGATGTTGCGCGGGTCGCGGCTGTAGGCCTCGCCCGTGATCGGGTCGTGGATGAAGAAGTTGACGTTCAGCGTCTTGTCGCGGCGGAACGGGTCCAGGCGCGCGGTCGACAGGTCGGCGCGCAGGGCCATGTCCGACTCGTGGATCGCCTGGAAGCCGCGGATCGACGATCCGTCGAAGGCGAGCTCCTCGGACGGGTCGAACGCCGCCGCCGGGATGCTGAAGTGCTGCATGACACCGGGAAGGTCGCAGAACCGGACATCAACGAACTTGATGTCGTTGTCCTTGATGTACTTCTTCGCGTCGTCGGCGTTCTGGAACATCCAACTCCTCCTACTCCCGACCCCCCGGGCAGGGGCGGGCTGCATAGCTCGTGGTGCGTCAGTGCGGTGGCGCACGCTGGTCCCGACCATAGGCAGGCGGGATTTCTCAAGCATGACCCATTTGTTTCGCACAAGTTAACCGGCACCGGGACCAGGGGGCCTCAAGGGCGCGTCGGGCGTCCGGGTACCGTGGACGGGTGGACAACAGGCAAGCAATCGGATCCTGGCTCTCCGGCCCCCGCTCGACCGCCGAGGAGATGGGCGTCGACTTCGGCTACCCGGGCGAGCGCCTGGGGCTGCCGCAGCAGGGACCCGGTTCGGTCGCCCGCTTCGGCCGCCGCGCCGCCGCCCTGGCCATCGACTGGGGCGCCTGCCAGCTGATCGCATACGGGCTCATCACCGGCGGTGACCTCAACGCCACCGGGAACTGGACGCTGCCGCTCTTCCTGGTGCTGGTCCTCCTCACCGTCGGCACCCTCGGCTTCACCCCGGGCAAGCGGATCGTGGGCCTGCGGGTGGCCGCGGAGGGCGGCGGCCGGCTCGGGTTCTTCCGGGTGCTGCTGCGCACCGTGCTGCTGGCCCTGGTGATCCCGGCCGTGATCTGGGACCGGGACGGCCGCGGCCTGCACGACCGCCTCGCCCGCGCCGTCCAGGTGCGCATCTAGCACCCACGCACCTGCATGCGGAAGGGCCCCGGAACCGTCTGACGGTTCCGGGGCCCTTCCACGTGCGAAGCGGGCCGCCGGGCTGCCCTGAGGGTGCTGCTCGGCGGGTCAGCGCATCTTGCCGCCGCGGGGCATCTTCATGCCCTTCGGCATGGGCCCCTTGGGGAGCGGCATGTTGCTCATGAGGTCGCCCATCGCGCGCAGCCGGTCGTTGACCACGGTGACCTGCGGGCCGGCCAGCACGCGCGGGAACTTCAGCAGGGTGGTGCGGACCTTCTTCAGCGGCACCTCGCCCTCGCCGGTGCCGACGATGATGTCGTGCACGGGAATGTCGGGGAGGATCCGCGCCATCTTCTTCTTCTCGGCCGCCAGCAGGGACTTCACCCGGTTCGGGTTGCCCTCCGCCACCAGCACGATGCCGGCCTTGCCGACCGCGCGGTGGACGATGTCCTGGTTCCGGTTCATGGCGACGGCAGGGGTCGTGCTCCAGCCCCGGCCGACGTTCTCCAGAACCGCCGCGGCCGCGCCCGGCTGGCCCTCCATCTGCCCGAAGGCCGCCTGCTCGGCGCGTCGCCCGAAGACGATCGCCATCGCCAGGAAGGCCACCAGGAAGCCCAGGATGCCCAGGTACACCGGGTGCCCGATCAGGAAGCCGATCCCGAGGAAGACGCCGAGGGTGATGATGCCGACGCCCGCGACGATCAGCCCGACCTTGGGGTCGGCCTTGCGGGTCATCTTGTACGTCAGGGCGATCTGCTTGAGTCGCCCGGGGTTCGCAGCGGCAGCTGCGTTTGCCTTCCTCGCCATGTAGCGAAGTTTACGTGGCCTACGGCGTACGGGAAGCCGCGGCCTCGAGTACGTGTGCGGTCTCGACGCGGTCGTGCGCCCGGCGGCGGTCCTCCAGGACGGCGGTCCAGGCGTTGCGGCGGGCCCTGCGCATGAGCAGCGACTCCACGGCGCGCAGGGCGTCGGAGACCTTCGGGATGGCGATGGCTTGTACAGGCGCGGCCTGCATGGTGTCGATCCCTTCTCGGAGCTGCGCAGCCGGGGGTGTGCGGTGCGTGCAGCTAGCGTCACTGATTGGTGTTACCAGTGCGTGACCGGCCGGTCAAACGGTGATGAAAGCTTGACCGGACGGTGTCCGGCGGCCCGACACGCGGAAGCGGCCCGCACCTGCCCTCCCACCAGGGGAAGGCCGTGCGGGCCGCTTCACTGCGCCGCTACTGCAAAGTAGCTTCTTGTGCTCGAATTCACAGGCCGCCGCGAGGGCGCGGCCCGTGACGCGTCACACCGTCTGACGCTTGTCCATCGCCTGCTGGTACAGCCGGCCGGCGCGGTACGAGGAGCGGACCAGCGGCCCGGACATGACGCCGGAGTAGCCGATCTCCTCGGCCTCCTGCGCCAGCTCCACGAACTCGGCCGGCTTCACCCAGCGCTCGACGGGGTGGTGCCGCGGCGAGGGCCGCAGGTACTGCGTGATCGTGATGAGCTCGCAGCCCGCCTCGTGGAGGTCCTTCAGCGCCTGGCTGACCTCCTCGCGCTCCTCGCCCATGCCGAGGATCAGGTTCGACTTGGTGACCAGGCCGTACGCGCGGGCCTTGGTGATCACGTCGAGGGAGCGCTCGTAGCGGAAGCCCGGGCGGATCCGCTTGAAGATGCGCGGGACCGTCTCGACGTTGTGCGCGAAGACCTCGGGGCGGGAGGCGAAGACCTCCTCCAGCAGCTCCGGCACCGCGTTGAAGTCCGGGGCCAGCAGCTCGACCTTGGTGTGGCCGCCCTCGCGGCCCGCGGTCTGCTGGTGGATCTGGCGCACGGTCTCCGCGTACAGCCAGGCACCGCCGTCCGCCAGGTCGTCTCGGGCGACGCCGGTGATGGTGGCGTAGTTCAGGTCCATGGTGACCACGGACTCGCCGACGCGGCGCGGCTCGTCCCGGTCCAGGGCCTCGGGCTTGCCCGTGTCGATCTGGCAGAAGTCGCAGCGCCGGGTGCACTGGTCGCCGCCGATGAGGAAGGTGGCCTCGCGGTCCTCCCAGCATTCGTAGATGTTCGGACAGCCGGCCTCCTGGCACACGGTGTGCAGTCCCTCGCCCTTCACGAGGTTCTGCATCTTCGTGTACTCGGGACCCATCTTCGCCCGGGTCTTGATCCACTCGGGCTTGCGCTCGATGGGGGTCTGGCTGTTACGGACCTCCAGGCGCAGCATCTTGCGTCCGTCGGGTGCGACTGCGGACACGACCGGCTCCCTGTGACTCTTCGATTCCTCGGCGCCCACCAGGGTACGCCCGTAATTCGTACGCTCTTACGCTCGGCCAACCTGGGACTGTCCCGGTGCATTCCCGGACCCGGTCCCGGCGGGTCAGGCGCTCGCGGGCTGCCCGACCGCGCGCGGGCGCAGGTCGGCGTTCTCCAGTACGTCCTTCAGGTGGCGCTCCGCGACCGGGAGCACCTCCTCGATGGTGACCTCGCGGCCCAGCTCGGCTGCGATCGAGGTCACACCGGCGTCACGGATCCCGCAGGGGATGATCCGGTCGAACCAGGTGCTGTCGGGGTTCACGTTCAGCGCGAAGCCGTGCATCGTGACGCCCTTGGCGACGCGGATGCCGATGGCGGCGAGCTTGCGGTCCTCGCGGCGCTGGCCGGCGTTGGAGGGCGCGTACTCGGGGCCGTTGAGCCGCGGGTCGAACTCCTCGTCCGTCAGCCGCGGGTCGAAGTCCAGCGAGAGGCCGCCCAGCGAGGGCCGCTGCTCGACCGGGTCGCCCAGCACCCACACCCCGCTGCGGCCTTCGACCCGGGTGGTCTCGACGCCGAACTCCGCGGCGGTGCGGATCAGCGCCTCCTCCAGGCGGCGGACGTGGGCCACCACGTCCACCGGGCGCGGCAGCTTCATGATCGGGTAGCCGACCAGCTGGCCCGGGCCGTGCCAGGTGATCTTGCCGCCGCGATCCACGTCCACGACGGGGGTGCCGTCGAGGGGACGCTCGCTGTCGGCGGTGCGCCGGCCTGCCGTGTACACCGGTGGGTGTTCCAGCAGCAGGCAGGTGTCCTCGGTCTCGTCGGCGAACCGGGCCGCGTGCACCCGGCGCTGCTCTTCCCACGCCTCGGTGTACTCGACGGCGTCCGGCCCGAAGCCCAGACGGACAAACCGCAGCTCACTCACTGCAGCGCCTCCTCGTAGAACCTGCTGTGTGCACGTAACGCACTCAGCAAGGGTACGGCGGGGCTCCCGATCCGGGCAGGGGGGTCGTCCCCGCCCCTCTGACCTGCCGGTTCTTCGCCGACCTGGCCGCCCGGCCGCGCGGGCGGTCCGGATCCTCGTCGGCGTGCGGCAGCGGCCGGTGCCCCTCGGAGTGGTCGTTCACCCAGCCGCACACCCCACAGGCGTACCGGCCGTCGAGCCCGGCGATCAGCGTCCCGCAGCGCCGGCACTCGGCCTCGGTGATCTCCGGGGCCCGGGGGAGCCGGGGGGCGGAGCCGTGGAGGGGGCCGGTCGGATCGTGCGGGGTCATGCCCGGCAGCCTACGCACGCCATCGGGGGTGATCCGTAAAGGGCCCTCCCTGTTCTTCGCACGATCGGATGAATGTGGGGCAGAGGGGGCGGTAACCCGGGAGTTGGCCGCTACATTCACGCCGTTCATCAGGGCCGGGACTCCGGTCCGGCAAGTCAGGAGACCGTGGAGCCGATGACGGAACGACCTCCGCAGCGCGTCCCCAACCGGCAGCTCGCGGCGCTGATCGCCGAAGCGGGCTTCTCCAACGCCGGCCTCGCGCGCCGCGTCGACCAGCTCGGCCTCGAACACGGGCTGGACCTGAGGTACGACAAAACCTCCGTGACCCGGTGGCTGCGCGGTCAGCAGCCCCGCGGCACCACCCCCGCCCTGATCGCGGAGGTCTTCACCCGGCGGCTGGGCCGCCGGCTGTCCGCCCAGGACCTCGGACTCGACGCCTGCGCACCGGTCTACGCCGGGCTGGAGTTCGCCGCCACCCCCGAGGAGGCCGTGGACATCGCGAGCGGCCTGTGGCGCAAGGACTCCGGCAGTCACACCGAACTCCGGAAGATCGCCTTCACCCCCGCCGGCCTGGTCGTGCCCAGCCGCGACTGGCTGATCGGCCGCGCCGACGAACGGGTGGGCCGCGGCGAGACGCCCCCCGGCCCCCGGGTGCCCGGCCAGCCCCGGACCGCCACCGTGCCCCGGCAGCGCCAGATCGACCGCGGCCCCGGCCAGCGCGTCACCGGCGGCGACATCGCCGCCCTGCGCTCCGTCTCCGAACTGTTCCGCGCCCTCGACCACGCCTACGGCGGCGGGCACGCACGGCAGGCCCTCGTCCGGTACCTGGAGCACGAGGCCGAACCCATGCTCCGCGGCACCTACGGCGAGACCACCGGCCGACGGCTGTTCGCGGCCGCCGCCGACCTGACCCGGCTGGCCGGCTGGACCTCGTACGACATCGCCGCGCACGGGCTGGCCCAGCGGTACTACGTTCAGGCGCTGCGGCTCGCCCAGGCCGCGGGGGACCGGGCGTACGGGGCGTACGTGCTGGTCACCATGAGCCGGCAGGCGGTCTACCTCGGCCACGGGCGGGAGGCCGTGCAGCTGGCCCGGGTCGCCCAGCAGGGCGTCGGCTCCGGCGCCCCGCCGGTGGTGCAGGCACTGCTGCACGCGGCCGAGGCCCGCGGCCACGGCGTCCTCGGCGAGGTCCGGGCCTGCACCGCCTCGCTGGTCCGCGCCGAGCGGGCGCTCGGCGGGGCCCGGCCCGGCGACGACACCCCGCACTGGGCCCGCTCCTTCGACGAGGCGCAGCTCGCCGACGAGTTCGGGCACTGCCACCGCGACCTCCAGCAGTACCGGGCCGCCGCCCAGCACGCCGAGCGCTCGCTCCAGCTCCGCTCCCCGGCCTACGCCCGCTCCCGCCTGTTCTGCCGGATCGTGCTGGCCACCGCCCGGCTGGGGCTGGGCGAACTCGACCAGGCGTGCACGCTCGGCGCCGAGGCCGCCCAGCAGGCGATGGAGATGCGCTCGGCCCGCGCGGTGGAGTACGTACGCGACTTCGAACGGCGGCTGGAGCCGCATCGGGACGCGGCGGCCGTGCGGAACTACCGCGACCGGGTGGCGGCGCTGCTCTGACCCGGCCGCGGCCGGCCCCTCCGTGCTCCGGAGGTGCCGGCCGCGGAACGGGCGTCAGGCCGCGGCCGGCACCGCCAGGGGCGCCGCGGCCACCGGCACCCCGAAGTCGCGGAGCACCGCACCGGCCGCCCGGCGGGCCGAATGCAGGGCGCCCTGCACGCTGTTCACGTCCCGGTGGTCGCCGCACACGTACAGCCCGGCCAGCACCCGCACCCGGCGGTGCACATCCTGCGGCGGCGGCATCGCCGGCACCGCCTCCGGCGTGTGGTGGACGGCCAGCAGCTCCCAGTCCGTGGTCGGCGTCCCGTACAGCGCCGCGAGATGACTGCGCACCGCCTGCTCCGAGGGCCGTTCGGCGCCCAGCACGGTGGACGTGATCAGCGCGCGGCCGTCCGGCGACCGGCTCGGGTCGACCGCGCTCATCACCGCGGTGTGCGCGACCGGCCCGCGGCCCTCGCCGTCGAGGATCAGCGCGGTGTCCCCGGCCGGCGCCCCGGGCGCGGTGTGGTGCAGGACGGTCACCGGGTGGAAGTCCGGGACCCGGAGCCCGGGCAGCAGCCCCGCGGCCGCCCGGGCCCCCGTGGCCAGCAGCACCGACCGGCAGCGGAACTCGCCGTGCTCCTCGGTGGTGACCACGCTCGTCGACACCGACCGCACCCGCACCCCGGTGTGCAGGGTCCCGGCCGGCAGTGCGGCGGCCAGCAGCTCCGGCAGGGCGGCCGCGCCGCCCTCCGGCACCGCGAGCCGGCCCAGCGCGAACCCGCGCAGCGCCAGGTCGGCGCACCGCCGCGAGGTGGTCAGGTCCGGGTCGGAGAGCAGCGCCGCCAGCAGCGGGCGCAGCACTCCGTTGAACGTGCGCGGCAGGGCGGCCGCCGCGGTCCGGTCCGGCCGGGCCAGCAGGCGTTCCTCCGGGGTGGCCGCGAGCCGCCCGAGGGCCGCGCTGAGGCGGGCCTGGTCCAGGGAGCGCGAGGCCAGCGCCCGGGCGGCGGACCGGGCGCCCGGTCCCACCCGGCCCCGTGCGGTGCCCGACGGCACCACCGGGCGGCGGCCCTCGCCGTGCACGAGGACCCCGGGCGCGAAGGTCTTCAGCCGCAGCTCCGCGAGGGCGGGCGTACGGCCGAGCTCCGGGTACGAGGTGTTGAGCAGATGGGCGATCCGGTCGAGGCGGAAGCCGTCGACCAGGTCGGTGGCCATCCGGCCGCCCGGCCCCTCGCCCGCCTCCAGGACGGTCACCGAGATGCCGGAGGCGATCAGGTGGTGTGCCGCCGACAGTCCCGAGACTCCGGCTCCCACAATGACGACGTCCGCGTGGTGTGCGTTGCTGAGCACGTGCCCCTCCCCGAGGTCGGCGCGGCTGGTGGGGATCCTCCTTCCCCCAACGGCTTCGGGGAATACACGGGTTCGGCAGTCGAATAGGCGCAAGTCCGGTCGCATGCGGTCGCACGCCGGTCGCACAACGGTCGCTTTCGGTCCACCCGGCGGAGTGGGGCCGGTGCGCCACCGGGAGCGGATCTCAGCGTTCCGTGGCTGCCAGGGCGGCCCGCAAGGCGTCGTCGATCTCGGGGAAGGTGAAGCGGAAACCCGACTCCGCGAGGGCCCGCGGCACCGCCCGCTGACTGCCCAGCACGTCCTGCGCCAGCTCGCCCAGCGCCAGCCGCAGTGCGAACTCCGGGACCGCGCACGCCGTCGGACGGTGCAGCACGCGGCCCATGGCGGCCGTGATCTCACGGTTCGTCAGCGGCTCCGGGGCCGTCATGTTGACCGGCCCGGACAGTGAAGGCGTGCTGATCAGGTGCCGGATGGCGGCGATCTCGTCGTACAGGGAGATGAAGCTCCAGTACTGCCGGCCGTCGCCCAGCCGGCCGCCGAGCCCCGCACGGAACAGCGGGAACATGCGCCCCCATGCGCCTCCCCCGCCCGACACGACGAGGCCGTTGCGGGCCAGCACCACGCGCACCCCGGCCCCGGCGGCCGGTGCCGTGGCCGCCTCCCAGGCCCGGCAGACCTCCGGCAGGAAGCCGGTGCCGGCGGGGGAGCGCTCGTCCAGGACCTGGTCGCCGGCGTCCCCGTAGTAGCCGATGCCGGAGGCGCTCACCAGCACCTCCGGCGGCTCGTCCAGGGCGGCGATCGCCCGCGCCAGGGTGGTCGTGCCGGCGACCCGGCTGTCCCGGATCTCCTTCTTGTACGCCTCCGTCCAGCGGCGGTCGCCGATGCCCGCGCCCGCGAGGTGGACCACCGCCGTGCAGCCGGGCAGGGCGGCCGGGTCCACCGTGCCCCGCCGGGGGTCCCAGGCGGCCTCGTCCGGCTCCCGCGGCGGCCGCCGCACCAGGCGGACCACCGCGTGCCCGTCCGCCCGCAGGGACCGCACCAGTGCCTTGCCGATGAGCCCGGACGCGCCGGTGACCGCGATACGCATGCACCCATCCTGCCCGTACGGCCCGCCCGGCCGGGACGGTACGCGCCGATCCGGCGGGCCGCCCGTCCGGGGCGTCCGGGGTGCGGGGGCGGCGCCGCCGTACGAGGGTGAGGGGGTGAGGATGAGGCGCCGGACGGCGGAGCCGGGCCGGCTGCGCGGGGCGCCGCCGCCCCGGTGGGCGCGGGTGGCGCCGGTGGTCGCGCTCGTGGTGCTGTCGGCCGCGCAGCTGATCACGCCGGCCAGCGTGGAGCTGGGCTTCTTCCTGGCCGCACTGCCGCCGGTGGCGGCCTTCTCGTACGGGGCGGCCGGCACCGCGCTGTTCGCGGGCGTGGTCCTGGTGCTGCTCGGCACCCCGCATCTGCCGGTGGCGCACGCCCGGGGCACGGACCTGGCGACCGTGGCCGCGGTCTGCCTGCTCAGCGTGGTCCTGGCGTGGGTGCGCAAGCGGCGCGACGAGCAGCTGGTGAGCGTACGGACGGTCGCCGAGGCCGCCCAGTTCGCGGTGCTGCCGCCGCTGCCGGAACGGGTCGGGCCGGTGCGGTGCGCCGGGCTCTACCGGGCGGCGCAGCGGGGCACCCTGGTCGGCGGCGACCTGTACGACGTACGGGCCGGGCCGTACGGGGTGCGGGCGCTGGTCGGGGACGTGCAGGGGCACGGGCTGGCGGCCGTGGCGACGGTGGCGGCGCTGCTGGGGGCGTTCCGGGAGGGGGTGCTCGACGATGCGTCGCTGGCGGCGGTGGCGGGGCGGCTGGACCGGCGGCTCGTGACGGATGCGGCGGGGGTGGAGCACGCGGAGGTCTTCGCGACGGCCGTGCTGCTGGAGTTCCCGCCGGGGGGCGGGGTGGTGCGGGTGCTGTCCTGCGGGCATCCGGCGGCGGTGCTGCTGCGGGGGCGTTCGGTGGGTGAGGTCTCCGTGGACGTGGGCGTTCCGCTCGGCCTCGGGCTGTCCGGTCTCGGCGCGGGTGCCGTCACCAGTCTGCCACTGCTGCCGGGGGACCGGCTGCTCCTGCACACGGACGGGCTCACCGAGGCCCGTGACTCCGCCGGGGCCTTCTACCCCCTGCTCACCCGGCTCCCCCTCCTCCTCGCCTCCGCCGACCTCCCCACCGCCGTCTGGCACGACCTGTCCCGCTTCACGCAGGGCCTCACCGACGACGTGGCCCTCCTCATCCTCTCCCCGGACCCACCCTGACCCCCGGGGCTCCGCCCCGGACCCCGCGCCTCAATCGCCGGCGAGGCTGGATTTCGCCCCGCCGGGTCGGCCGGTCGAGCGGCACCCACCCTTCGGGGCTCCGCCCCGGACCCCGCGCCTCAATCGCCGGCGAGGCTGGATTTCGCCCCGCGGGGTCGGCCGGTCGAGCGGCACCCATCCTTCGGGGCTCCGCCCCGGGCCCCGCGCCTCAATCGCCGGCGAGGCTGGATTTCGCCCCGCAGCATCCAACCCTTCGACAGACCCGGCCCAAGGGCAGCCTCAGGTCCCAGGGCAGCTCCGACTCGCGGGCAACCTCTGGCCCGCGGGCAACCTCCGGGCAGGGGACGAACTCCGGGCCGGGGGCACACTCCAGCCCGTCCAGGGGGCACCTCCCAGCCCCCTGGGGCTGGGGGAGTTTGAGGACCGGGGTGCGGGGCGGAGCCCCGAAAACAAGCCCCGCCGGCGATTGAGGCGCGGGGTGCGGGGCGGAGCCCCGGGGCTTTGAGCCGCGCCGGCGATTGAGGCGCGCGGGGTGCGGGGCGGAGCCCCGAGATCCGGCCGCGTCGGCGGTCAGGGCGCCGGGTTACGGCGTGAGGAGCGGGAGGGACGCCGTCAGGCGGGTGAGGGCGCGGAGGGCCAGGTCGACGGGCGAGCCGGGCCCGGTCGCGTCGTCCTCCCCGGCCGCCCAGAGCTCCAGCGCGATCCGGATCGCATCGGTCGCCGCCGCCGCAAGAAGCCGGACGTCCAGCGGATCCGCCCCCGGCCCGGCAAGACGGGCCAGGACGGGAACGAGCCGCTCCTCGGAGTCCTGGTTCACCCGGTACCAGACGGCCCGCAACGCCGGATCGGACGCCGCCGCCCGCAACAGCCCCCGCGTCCACCGCAACGCCTCCTCCCCCTCCGGCCCCACGGTCAGCGCCTGCCGCACCGCCTCCTCCAGCACCTCCCGCAACGGCTCCGCCGGATCCGCCGCCTCCAGCAGCGCCCGCCACTCGTCCCCGCCCCGTGCCAGCAACGGCGCCACCGCGTCCTGCTTGCTGCGGAAGTACCGGTAGAACGTGCGCAGCGCCACGCCCGCGCCGAGGGCGATGTCCTCCGCGGTGGTCCCGTCCGGCCCCCGCTCGGCGAACAGCGCACACGCGGCCCGTGCGATGTCGAGCTGGGTGGCCGCCTTGCGGCGCTCGGTCAGCGACTTCGGTCCGGGACCGGTGGCGGGGGTGTAGGGGCGCGGGGACTTCACACCGGCAGGGTACGCCGCCGGACCGACAAATGGCATGCAGTGACACTCTGGCAAAACGTGCCACTTACTCGGTACGCTCGAAGCGCCCCCCACCCGCTCACCCACGGAGACCCCACATGAACCGCTACGAAGGCCGCCGCGTACTGATCACCGGCGCCGGCTCCGGCATCGGCCGCGCCACCGTCCACCGGATCCTCGCCGAAGGCGGCCGCGTGCACGCCGTGGACGTGAGCGAGGACGGCCTCAAGACCACCGCCGAGCAGGCCGAGGCCGCCGGCACCGCCGCCCGCCTGACCACCGGGCAGCTCGACATCTCCGACGAGGCCGCCGTCAAGGAGGGCACGGCCGCCGCCGTCGACGCCCTCGGCGGCATCGACGTACTCGTCAACGCGGCCGGCATCCTCCGCTCCGAGCACACCCACAAGACCACCCTGGACCTGTGGAACACGGTGCTCGCGGTCAACCTGACCGGCACCTTCCTGATGGTCCGCGAGTCCCTGGCCGCCCTGCTGGCCGGCGACCGCCCGGTCATCGTGAACTTCAGCTCCACCTCCGCGTCCTTCGCGCACCCGTACATGGCGGCGTACGCGGCCTCCAAGGGCGGCATCCAGTCCATGAGCCACGCCCTCGCCGCCGAGTACAGCAAGCAGGGCCTGCGCGTCGTCTGCGTGGCGCCCGGCTCCATCGAGAGCGGCATGACCACCGGCACCGGCCCCGGCCTGCCGGACGACACCGACTGGTCGCTGTTCGCCAAGCTGGCCCCGGCCCTCGGCCAGGGCTTCGCCGGCCCCGAGACGGTCGCCGGCGTGGTCGCCATGCTCGGCTCCGAGGACGGCGCCTTCATCACGGGCACCGAGATCCGCATCGACGGCGGCACCCACTACTGATCCGGCGGCACCCGGAAGGCACGGCCTACGACCGGAACCGGTCCCACAGCCGGGGGAAGCGCTCCGCGAGCACGGCTTCGTTCTCGAAGTCCAGCGGGGCGCCCTCCGGCTCGGCCGCCTGCAGCGGCACCCCCAGGTCCGGCGCCACCACCCCGGTGAGCTGCTCGTACGCCTCGTCCGCCGAATACCCCAGCTCCTCGCCGTCCCCGTCGACCGTCTCGTCGAACTCGCCCAGCAGCTCCGCCAGCTGGTCGGGGTCGGCCAGCGCCCCCTCGAACACCTCCCGCCCCTGCCCGATCAGCCAGCAGCGGAAGAAGTCGAACGCGTCGTCACTGGCCCCGTCGAGCAGCACCCAGGCGGCCCCCCACAGGTCCCAGGTGTAGGCCCGGTTGTACCGGGACTCGAAGTGCCGGGCGAAGTCCAGGACGGACTCGGGGTCGAGCTGCACCAGGCGCTCGACGAGCAGGTCGGCATGGTCCTCCGGGTCGCCCTCGGCGGCCGCGCGGGTGCTGTCGACGATCTCCCAGAACTCCGTCTCGTCCATCACGCGTCCAGCATCACCGGTGCGTCGCGGCCCCGCCACCGCGAGAATCCGTCGTATGCGAACTCAGCCGGAAACCCACCCGGAACCGCAGCAACAGCCCGCCGACGACCCCTGGCCGGGCACCGGCCCCGTGCCGCCCGGCACCCTCCGCGGCAAGGTCGCCCTGGTGGCCGGGGCCACCCGGGGTGCCGGCCGCGCCATCGCCGAGCAGCTGGGAGCCGCCGGCGCCACCGTGTACGTCACCGGACGGACCAGCCGCACCCGCGCCAGCGAAGTGGGCCGGACGACGGAAACCATCGAGCAGACGGCCGAACTCGTCACCGCCGCCGGCGGCGAGGGCATCGCCGTGGTGGCCGACCACCTCGACCGCGCCCAGGTCGCCGGCGTGGTCGAACGCATCGACGCCGGACACGGCCGGCTCGACGTGCTCGTCAACGACCTCTGGGGCGGCGAACACCTCGTGGTCTTCGGCAAGCGCATCTGGGAGACCGACCTCGACCAGGGCCTGCGCATGCTCGAACTCGGCGTGAAGAGCCACATCATCACCAGCTGGCACGCCCTGCCGCTGCTGGTCCGCAACCCCGGCGGTCTGGTCGTGGAGATCACCGACGGCACTGCCGAGACCAACGAGCGGTTCCGCGAGAACTTCTTCTACGACCTCGCCAAGAACGGCCCCATCCGGATGGCCCGCACCCTCGCCCACGACCTCGGCGGCACCGGCTGCCACGCCGTGTCCGTCACCCCCGGCTGGCTGCGCTCGGAGCAGATGCTGGAGGCCTTCGGGGTCACCGAGGCCACTTGGCGCGACGCCGCCGCCAAGGTCCCCGGCTTCGGGGTCTCCGAATCCCCCCGGTACGTCGCCCGCGCGGTCGCCGCGCTCGCCGCCGACCCGGACGTCGCCCGCTGGAACGGGCAGTCCCTGGCCAGCGGACAGCTCGCCCGCGCGTACGGCTTCACCGACACCGACGGCAGCCGCCCGGACGCCTGGGGCTACATCCAGGACGTCGAGATCGGCGGCGCCGACCGCAGCCCCGACGACTACCGCTGACCACGGCAGGCCGTGGGAACGCCGGCGGGCGGCCGCACCCCCCCCCTCGGGGGTGCGGCCGCCCGCTCACGGCACGCCCGGCCTACAGGCCGTAGCGCTCCCGCGCCTCCTTGACCGCGGAGGCCGGAACCTCACCGCGGCGGGCCAGCTGGGCCAGCGCCGCGACCACGATCGACTGCGCGTCGACACCGAAGTGGCGGCGGGCGCCCGCACGGGTCTCGGACAGGCCGAAGCCGTCCGTGCCCAGCGAGGTGTAGTCGCCCGGCACCCACTGGCTGATCTGGTCCGGGACCTGCCGCATCCAGTCGGACACCGCGAGCACCGGGCCCGGTGCGCCCTCCAGCACGCGGGTCACGTACGGGGTGCGCTCCTCGCCGCGGAGCAGGGCCTCGTCGCACTCCAGCGCGTCGCGGCGCAGCTCGCCCCACGAGGTGGCGGACCACACGTCGGCGGCCACGTTCCAGTCGGCGGCCAGCAGCTGCTGGGCCTCCAGGATCCAGTGGATCGCCGTACCGGACGCCATCAGCTGGATCTTCGGGGCCTCGGCGGCCGGACCGTTCTCCAGGTCGGAGGCCTGGTTGAAGCGGTACAGGCCCTTGAGGATGCCCTCCTCGACGCCCTCGGGCATCGCCGGCTGCACCTTCGGCTCGTTGTAGACCGTCAGGTAGTAGAAGACGTCTTCCGGCGTCTCGCCGTACATCCGGCGCAGACCGTCCTTGACGATCACCGCGATCTCGTACGCGAAGGCCGGGTCGTAGTTCAGCGACGCCGGGTTCGTGGACGCGATCAGGTGCGAGTGACCGTCCGCGTGCTGGAGGCCCTCACCGGTCAGGGTGGTGCGGCCGGCGGTGGCACCGACGATGAAGCCCTTGCCGAGCTGGTCGGCGAGCTGCCACATCTGGTCGGCGGTCCGCTGCCAGCCGAACATCGAGTAGAAGATGTAGAACGGGATCATCGGCTCGCCGTGCGTCGCGTACGACGTGCAGGCGGCGATGAAGTCGGCCATGGCGCCGGCCTCGGTGATCCCCTCGTTGAGGATCTGGCCGTCCTTGGCCTCCTTGTAGTACATCAGCTGGTCGCGGTCGACCGGCTCGTACGTCTGGCCCAGCGGCGAGTAGATGCCGGCCGACGGGAACAGCGACTCCATGCCGAAGGTGCGCGCCTCGTCGGGGACGATCGGCACCCAGCGCTTGCCGGTCTCCTTGTCCCGCATCAGGTCCTTGACCAGCCGGACGAAGGCCATGGTGGTGGCCATCTCCTGCTTGCCGGAGCCCTTGAGCAGCGGGGCGAAGGAGCGGTCCGCCGGAGCGGGCAGCGCCACGTGGTGGACCTTGCGGGCCGGGGCCGGGCCGCCGAGCGCCGCGCGGCGCTCGTGCAGGTAGCGCACCTCGGGGGAGTCCGCACCCGGGTGGCCGTACGGCACCACGCCGTCGGCGAAGGCGCTGTCCGGGATCGGGAGGCCAAGGAGGTCGCGCATGTCCTTGAACTCGTCGATCGTCAGCTTCTTCATCTGGTGGTTCGCGTTCTTCGACTCGAACCCGGCACCCAGCGTGTGGCCCTTGACCGTCTGCGCCAGGATCACCGTCGGCGCACCCTTGTGCGCGAGGGCGGCCTTGTACGCGGCGTAGACCTTGCGGGGCTCGTGGCCGCCGCGGGAGGTGTGGAAGCACTCGGCGATCTTCGCGTCGGACAGCACGCCCGCCAGCTGCACCAGCTCGGCGTTGGCGCCGAAGAAGTGCCGGCGGATGTAGGCCACGTCGCGGGTCGCGTACGTCTGGAACTGCGCGTCCGGCACCTCGCGGATGCGGCGGACCAGGGCGCCCGTGGTGTCGAGCTGGAAGAGCTCGTCCCAGGCGGAGCCCCACAGGGTCTTGATGACGTTCCAGCCGGCGCCGCGGAACTGGGCCTCCAGCTCCTGGACCACGCGGAAGTTGGCGCGGACCGGACCGTCGAGGCGCTGCAGGTTGCAGTTGATGACGAAGGTCAGGTTGTCGAGCTGCTCGCGCGAGGCCAGCGCCAGGGCGGCGGTCGACTCGGGCTCGTCCATCTCGCCGTCGCCCAGGAAGGCCCAGACGTGCGAGTTCGCCGTGTCCTTGATGTTCCGGTTCTGCAGGTAGCGGTTGAAGCGCGCCTGGTAGATCGCGGAGAGCGGGCCGAGGCCCATGGAGACCGTGGGGAACTCCCACAGCCAGGGCAGCCGGCGCGGGTGCGGGTACGACGGGAGGCCGTTGCCGCCCGCCTCCTGCCGGAAGTTGTCGAGCTGCTGCTCGGAGATGCGCCCGTCGAGGAAGGCGCGGGCGTAGATGCCGGGGGAGGCGTGGCCCTGGATGTAGAGCTGGTCGCCCGAGCCGTCGGCCTCCTTGCCCCGGAAGAAGTGCTGGAAGCCGGTCTCGTAGAGCCAGGCCGCCGAGGCGAAGGTGGCGATGTGGCCGCCGACGCCGTACTTGGATCCGCGGGTCACCATCGCGGCCGCGTTCCAGCGGTTCCACGCGGTGATCTTCGCTTCCATCGCCTCGTCACCGGGGAACTCCGGCTCCGCGGCGGTGGGGATGGTGTTGACGTAGTCCGTCTCCAGCAGCTTCGGCAGGGCGAGCCCGGCAGCCTCGGCGTGGTGGAGCGTACGGCGCAGCAGGTACTCGGCACGGCGGGTGCCGGCGGCCTTCGCGACGGCGTCGAGCGACTGAGCCCATTCGGCGGTCTCTTCGCTGTCGCGGTCCGGGAGCTGGTCGAGCTCGCTCGGAAGCTTGGCTACGGGGTCGGACATCGGTGTGCGCCGCCTTCCGGACTGGAAACGGGGGTGGATCTGGGGGTCCCTGACGGGCAGGACAGGGCAGGCGGACCGGGTTGTGGTCCGCGGAAGACTGTAAACGCCTGATCGATGATCGATCAAAGAATTCACACGAAAAAATACTCGAATTGACAAAGTAGGCACTGCATGCCGCTAATCCGGGCACGCAGTGCCAAGGCGAAGATGGATGAATACGGACAAGTCAGGCGCGCGGTGCGCAGCCCAGAACGTGCCGCTTCACCAGGAGGCCGATCTCCGGATCGTTCCTCCGGAAGGCCTCGACGAGCATCTCGTGCTCCTCGGCGAAGGCCTTCTGCACGGTCCCCAGCCAGCGGATCGACAGCGCCGTGAACACCTCGATGCCCAGGCTCTCCCAGGTGTGCAGCAGCACGCTGTTGCCCGCGGCGCCCACCATCGCCCGGTGGAAGGCCACCGTGTGGCGGACCTGCGCGGTGCTGTCCTCCGTGCGGTCGGCCTCCCGCAGGGCCACCACGTGCGGTTCCAGCAGCCCGTCCAGCAGGGCCGCGTCCGAGGCCAGCCGGGGCGCCGCCAGCTCGGCGGCGATCTGCTCCAGGCCCGCCCGCACCGGGTAGATCTCGTCCAGGTCGGACGCGGTGAGGTTGCGGACCCGGACGCCCTTGTTCGGCGCGGACTCGATCAGCCGCAGCGTCTCCAGCTCCCGCAGGGCTTCCCGGACGGGGGTCTGGCTCACCTCCAGCTCGACCGCGATCCGGCGCTCCACGATCCGCTCGCCGGGCTTCCAGCGGCCGCTGACGATCCCCTCCACGATGTGCTCGCGGATCTGCTCGCGCAGCGAGTGCACGACGGGTGGGGTGATCATCGGGGTGTCATCTCCTGGGGGCGCGCAGGGACAGGGGGCGGTGGGGTGGAGCCGCCCTGAGCGTAGACAATACGGCGGCGCCCCCGCCCGGATGTCAACCGGGCGGGGGCGCCGACGTGAGGCTCGTTACAACGGGGCCGGTCAGAGGCCCAGTTCGACCTCGAACTCGCCGGCCTCGAGGATCGCCTTGACCGCCGTCAGGTAGCGGGCGGCGTCCGCGCCGTCCACCAGGCGGTGGTCGTAGGAGAGCGACAGGTAGGTCATGTCGCGCACGGCGATGGTCTCGCCCAGGTCCGGGTGGTTGATGACCACGGGACGCTTGACGGTGGCACCGATGCCCAGGATCGCGACCTGGTTCGGCGGCACGATGACCGTGTCGAACAGCGCACCGCGCGAGCCGGTGTTGCTGATCGTGAAGGTCGCGCCCGACAGCTCGTCCGGCGTGATCTTGTTGCCGCGGACCTTGCCGGCCAGGTCGGCCGTGGCCTTGGAGATGCCGGCCAGGTTGAGGTCGCCCGCACCCTTGATGACCGGGGTCATCAGGCCCTTCTCGGAGTCCACGGCGATGCCGATGTTCTCCGAGTCGAAGTAGGTGATGGTGCCCTCGTCCTCGTTGATCCGGGCGTTGACGACCGGGTGGGCCTTCAGCGCCTGGGCAGCGGCCTTGACGAAGAACGGCATCGGGGAGAGCTTGACGCCCTCGCGGGCCAGGAACGAGTCCTTGGCCTTGCCCCGCAGCTTCATGATCTTGGTGATGTCCACCTCGACCACGGAGGTCAGCTGGGCCTGCGAGTGCAGCGCCTTCATCATGTTGTCGCCGATGACCTTGCGCATGCGGGTCATCTTGACCGTCTGGCCGCGCAGCGGGGACACCTCGACGGCCGCGGCCTTCGGGGCGGCCGCGGCGGGGGCGGCCGGAGCGGCAGCGGCGGCCTTGGCGGCCTCCGCGGCGGCGATGACGTCCTGCTTGCGGATGCGGCCGCCGACGCCGGTGCCCTGCACCTGCGCCAGGTTGACCCCGGACTCCGAAGCCAGCTTGCGCACCAGCGGAGTCACGTAGGCACCCTCGTCGCCGGCGGAGACCGGAGCGGCGGGGGCGGCCGGGGCGACCGGAGCCGGAGCGGCGACCGGGGCCGGAGCGGCGACCGGGGCCGGAGCGGCCGGAGCCGCGACCGGG
>NZ_JAJAUZ010000101.1 GCF_020532645.1 Streptomyces bambusae | reverse complement strand
CGAACTACCCTTCGGGTAGTTGCTCCTCTGCTCCGCTCCGGAGCAGTGATTCCCCTCCGCTGCGCTCCGGGGACCGGCCTTCGGCCGGCTCTTCCTCCGCTTCGCTTCGGAATCTTCAGCGCTACGCGCTGAAGATGAAGGGTCCCCAAGCGCTGCGCGCTTGGCAGGGGAACCCCCTCCGCTGCGCTCCGGGGACCGGCCTTCGGCCGGCTCTTCCTCCGCTTCGCTTCGGAATCTTCAGCGCTACGCGCTGAAGATGAAGGGTCCCCAAGCGCTGCGCGCTTGGCAGGGAAACCGCCTTCGCTGCGCTCCGGCGGGCTGGCCTTCGGCCAGTTGCTCCTCCGCTTCGCTCCGGAGCAGGGAACCGCCTTCGCTGCGCTTGGGCGGGGCCCCCTTCAGGGGCCTGCTCCTCCGCTTCGCTTCGGAATGTTCAGCGCGTAGCGCTGAAGAACGGGAGCCCCAGCGCTGCGCGCTGGGCAGGCCGCCTTCGGTACCGGCTTCTTTGCTTCGCTGCAGGGTTGGTCCTGCTTTCCAGGACTGGGGAAGGGTCTTTGGCCGGGGGGCTTTCGCTGTTTTGGACCAGTCGGGTTCCGCTGAGGTTATCCAGGGCGCGGAACCGGCTTCACGGGCCGGATGACCCGTTTTCATAAGGTCTGCCGGCTTCCGGCCGGCCTTTCTCTTCTTCGTTTCGAAAGCCTCGGCGCCGTCCTCGCGATCGGCACGGGGTTGCTCATCAAGTTCGCACCCTCCTGGGCCGATCCTGCGAACATCACCCTCGCCACCGCCGCACTCTTCGCGGTCCTGATAGCCCTGCTCCAGCGACGCCGGTAGCACCAACTGCGCGGGACCCGGCCAGGGGGAGGCGGGGTGGCCGGGCCACACGCGTGCACTTGCTTGGCAGGATGCTGCCGATGCCACAGGAGCAAGCTCCGGGCGGCTCCGGCGGCCGCCAGCCCGCGCCCGGCAGGCCGAGGGTGGCGAGGGCGGCGCTCGGCGCCCTCGCCGGGCCACTGCCGTCGTCGGCTATATCCGCAGTGAACTCGACCAGGAGACCCTGGGCTTGGACGCCACCGTCTTTGCGTAGACGTCTTGCAGTTGCTCGGCGGCGATCCACTGCCGGCTCGAAAGGGCCGCAGGGGTGGGGCGGGGTCAGATCGCGCGGACCTGCTGGGCTTGCGGGCCCTTCTGGCCCTGGCCGATCTCAAACTCGACCCGCTGGCCCTCGTCCAGAGACTTGTAGCCGTTGCCCTGGATCTCCGAGTAGTGCACGAAGACGTCCGGGCCGCCGCCGTCCTGCTCGATGAACCCGAACCCCTTCTCCCCGTTGAACCACTTCACACTGCCCTGAGCCATTGCACGGATCCCTTGCTTCACGGCCACCCGCACACTGCAGGCAGCACGCGCGGATCCTCCCCCGGGCGGGGAGAAGGAAACTCGGCAGTCCCGCTCATGACTCGAACGGAGCAACCGTGGGGCGGGGTGGTCCGCCTCTGCACACGCGGGTGGTTCATATTTGGTGTTGGATGAACTCTGGGGCGGGGTGTGATCGCCGGGATGCCGTACGGCCGGCCCCGTGTCGGCCCGGGGCGGCCGGGTGGGTCAGTAGCGGACCCAGAGGGTGATGATGTCCGGGCGGTCGGCGCTGAAGGGCTCGCAGAAGAAGACGGGGCCCCAGATGTGGTAGCCGCGCCGGGCGGCGTCCACGCATTCGGTGTACGAGGCGTGGTTGCTGCGGGCGTAGAAGCCCGTGCCGGGGACGGCCTCGGCGGTGCCCGCCGTGCCGAGCGCGAGGGCTCCGGCGGTGACGGCGGTGGCGAGAGCGGCTGCTGTGCGGCGGTACATGGCATGTCCTCCTGAAAATGCCGGGGATGCCCGGCAGAGTGCCTGACGATGCGATGTGGTGCGGTACGTGCAGGCTGCGCAGCCAGGCACGAACGTACCGGTACGGACCAGACCGCACAATAGGTCTAGGCCAATATGCCGCCATCTTGATCGAACTCGGAATGGGCGGGCGGGCGCGGTAGTTGAACCCTGCATGAGTCAAGGTCCCGCGCCCCGCCCCCTGTCCGACGACGCCCTGTCCGAACTGCTGAGCAGTCAGCAGTTCGGCACCCTCGCCACCAACAAGAGCACCGGCCATCCGCACCTCACCACCATGCTGTACCACTGGGACGCCGAGGCCCGGATCGTGCGGTTCTCCACCACCGCCGACCGCGTCAAGGCCAAGCCGCTCCGGCGGGACCCGCGGGCCGCCGTGCACGTGCCGGGCGGTGACGTGTGGTCGTTCGCGGTGGCCGAGGGGGAGGCCGAGGTCTCCGAGGTCACGGCCGTGCCGGGTGACGCAACCGGGCGGGAGCTGCTGGGGATGATCCCGGAGGCCGCGAAGCCTCAGGACGAGCAGGCCTTCCTGGAGCAGCTGGTCGCCGAGCGCCGGGTGGTGATCCGGTTGAAGGTGTCCCGGCTCTACGGGACGGCCCTCGACGTCAACGGTTAGGCGGACCTCCCCTTCGCTTCGGAAGCCCCCGGCGCACGGCGCTGGGGGCTTGCCTTTGGGGCCGGCGTGGTCCGGGTTACGGGAGGAGGTGGCGGGCGAGGGTGGTCATGCCGGGTTCGGGGTGTGCGGGGTGGAGGAGGAGGTCGGTCACGCCTGCGTCTTCCAGGGTGGTGAGGAGGTGAGGGAGGCCGGATCGGGGGGTGATCAGGGCGAACTTGTCCAGGAGCGAGGGGAGGACGAGGGGGCGGTCTTCGGTGGGGAGGGGGCCCAGGTAGTTGTGGTGGAGGGGGGTGGTGCCTCGGAGGTGGAGGAGGTGGGTGACGGCGGCGGATTCCTGTGGGGGGAGCATGGCGCGGAAGGACGGGTTCTCTGCGGCGAGGATCAGGGCGGTCAGGGCGATGTGGCCGGTGGCGTCCTTGGCGGCGTTGCCGTACCGGTCCTCGCCGTCCGCGAGGACGTGGAGGGAGGTCATGAGGTAGGAGGGCGTGGCCTGGTCGGTGGTGGCGGCGGCCCGGTGGGCGCGGGTGAGGGCGGACCAGGCTTCGGGGGCGTGCAGGGCGAAGGAGATCAGGCCGGTGCCGAGGCGGCCGGCGACGGCTGCGGCTTTCGGGCCGATGGCGGCGATGGCGAATTCCACCGGGTCTTCGGTGTTGACGTGGCCTTCGGTGTGCAGGAAGCGCACGCTGCTGGTGCGGGTTCCCTCGCGGTAGTCGGTCTCGCGGCCGGCGGTGAGGTCCTGGAGGGCGGCTGTGAACGATTGCAGTTCGGCCGTTTTCAGGGGCGGCATGCCGAGGGTGCGGCGTGCGGTGTTGCCGGTGCCGACGCCGCAGATGATGCGGCCGGGGGCGAGGGCGTTGAGGGTGGCGAGGGCGGCGGCCGCAGCGGGGGCGGAGCGCAGGGCCGGTGAGGTGACGCCGATGCCGAGCCTGATGCGGGTGGTGGCTTTGGCGCAGAGCGCGAGGCTGACGAACGGGTCGCCGTGGAGCATGGGCGTGTCGTACACCCAGAAGCTGGTGTAGCCGAGTTCCTCCGCGCGGGCGGCCAGGTCTTCCAGGCGGGGGCGTGCTGTCGTGACGATGCCGAACCGCATGCTGGTGCCTTTCGCCCGGGTGCCGTGGCCGAACGATCCACGGTCGCGTGGGCAGGTCGGTGGCGCAACGCCGGGCTTGCGGCGTATCGGGCTCGGTCGGGTGCGGGTGCGTTCCGCCGTTCTTGGCGGCCGGGGGCTCCGGGGGAAGTCGAGTGGGATTTGCTGTCGGACCGGGCGCGGGTCCAGACGCGGGTGCGGCACGCGCAGGCGGGCCGGCCGTACGACCTGCGGCTGACGCTGAGTCCGTTCGAGTGCCACAAGGTCGTCAAGCCGGCGCGGCTCGGCGCGCATCCCGTGGTGTGGTGGTGAGCGGTGGCGACGGACACGAAGGAGACGGAAGAGGCGGGGACGGGGCGGTCGGCGGGCGCCCGGGTGCCTGCGGCGGCGGCGGTGGCGGCGGTGCCGGTGCCGGTGGGCTGGCGGGCCGTGGCGAAGGTGATCGGGGCCGATGCGGTCTTCGAGCGCCGGGAGTTCAGGGTTCCCAGCCCGCCAACGTGCTGCTGTTGCAGCAGACGCTGGACATGCCGTCGGAGCAGTTCGGGGTGGGACGCACGGTGTCCGCGGTCGCGGCGTTGATCTGCGTGTTCCCGCTGCTGTCGGCGGCGGACCGGTGGGGGACGCGGCGGGCGGCCCGGATCTCGCACGGGGTGCAGGTGCTGTGTATCGCGGCGATGTTCGCCGTCACCGGGTTCGTGTCGTACGTGCTGCTGCTGGTGGGGCTGACCGTGGTCCGGCGGGTCGCGGACACGCTGCGGATGACGCTGTCGACGGAGCTGTCGGGCGGCGCGGGGGACGCGGCGGGGCGGGCGCGGAGCGCGTTCCGGTCGCTGACGCATGCGGGGTTCGCGCTCGGGAGCGGGTGCGCGGCCCTGCCGCTGGCCGTCGGGGGGCGGGCGGGGCTGGGAGTGGCGGTCGGCATCTACGCGGTGTCCGCCCTCGTCGGTTTTCTCGCGCTGCCGCCGGGGCGGGCGCGCGGGGCGGGGCCGGAGGCGGCTGTGGGGGCGGCGCCGGCCGGGAAGGCGGGGCGGTCGGGGCTGCGGGGGCTGGTGTCCGACCGGCGGTTCACGGCGGCGCTGGGCATCGCCGCCGTGTTCAGCCTCGCGGACACCGTGCTGACGCTTGCGCTGCCGCTGTGGCTGGTCGCGCGCGGGAACGTGCCGACGTGGGTCCTGGCGCCGCTGCTGGTGGTCAACATGCTGCTGGTCGTCTTCCTCCAGGCGCGCCTCGCGCGCAGTGACGACAGCGTGCGGTCGCTGCGCCGGTACTTCCTGCGTGCGGGCGCCATGCTGGCGATGGCACTGGTCCTGTACGCGGCCTCCGACGGGGTCAGCGGGTGGCGGGCGGCGGTCCGTGCTGCTGCTGGGCACGGCGGCGCTGAGCCTGGGCGACATCTTCGCCTCGGGGCTGACCTGGAGCCTGCCCGCGGTGTTCGCTCCCGCCGGGCAGCTGAACGTCTACAACGGGGCCGTGTCCTCGGTGACCACGCTGCGGGACACGGTGGGGCCGCTGCTGATCGCCGCGGTCCTCGCGGAGGGCGGGGCGCCGGCGTGGTGCGCGGGGGCGGTGGTGTTCCTCGCGGCGGGCTGCGTGGGGGCCTGGGCGGTCGGGGAGAAGGGCGAGGGGAAGGGCGGGTAATCCGTTCCGGGAGGAGCCACGGTGGAGTGCGTGGCCGAGGCGGCCCGGGCCGTCCGACTGCTGACCCGGGCCTGGTTCGAGCAGCTGCAGGCCGGGGCCGGTGCGGACGACGAGACCGGGCTGCTCGTCCGGGCGCACTTCCTCGGCGGCGCCGTGCTCGCCGTGATCGGCGGCTGGGCCCGGGGGGTGTTCGGCCGGGAGGGCTCGGATCCGAGGGGCGCCGCCGGTGTCGAAGGCGTCGCGTGGGGGCTGGCGCGGGGCCGGGTCCAGGGGGTGTGGTCGTCCTGCCCTGACCTGTGCCGACGGGCGGGCGGGGGTGGTGAGAGACTCGCCGGATGGACATGATCATTCAGGGGATGGCGGACCGGCTCGTGAAGGTTCCGGGGGTGGTCGGCGTGCTGCTCGGCGGGAGCCGGGCGCGCGGGGAGCACCGGCCGGGGTCGGACTGGGACCTGGGCGTGTACTACCGGGGAGAGCTCGACCTGGCGGCGCTCGGCGAACTGGCCGGGCCGGGGGTCGAGGTGGCCGGGCCGGGGGGCTGGGGGCCCTGGGTGAACGGCGGGGCGTGGCTGCAGGTCGAGGGGGTGCAGGTGGACTGGATCCTGCGGGACCTGGACCGGGTGGAGCGGGTGTGGGAGGACTGCACCGAGGGCCGGTACGAGGTGGGGATGCAGGCCGGGCACCCGCTGGGGTTCTGGTCGCCGTGCTACGCGGGCGAGGTGGCGCTGGGGAAGGTGCTGGCCGACCCGACGGGTGAGCTGGCGGAGCTGCGGGAGCGGGCCGGAGTGTATCCGGAGGCGCTGCGGGAGGCACTGGTCGCCGGCACCTGGGAGGCGGGGTTCCTGCTGGCCGGGGCGGCGAAGGGGGCGGAGCGGGGGGACGCGCTGTACGTGTCGCTGTGCCTGTCCCGGGCGCTGGGGGTGCTGGTGCAGGGGGTGTACGCGGCGGATCGGCGGTGGTGCCTGAACGAGAAGGGGGCGCTGGCGGTGGCCGAGGGGCTGGGTGTGGTGCCGGAAGGGTTCGGGGCGGGGGTGCGGGCGTTGCTGGGGGCGCCGGGGGGCACGGCGGAGGAGTTGGTGGCGACGGTTGGGCGGGCGCGGGTGCTGGTCGAGGAGACGGTGTCGGCGTTGCGGGGGGTGTGACAGGGCTCTGGCCCGGCGGGGCTTGAGTTCGGGGCCTCCGCCCCGGGCCCCGGTCCTCAAGCGCCGGACGGGCTGGAATTGCCCAGTGCCCGGGCTTCGGCTGCCGGCCCGCCGGAGGGCGGGAAGTGCCCGGCCGGGCCTTGCTTGCGGACGGGGGGCGGGGCCGGGCCCCGGCAGAATTCGGGGCTCCGCCCCGGACCCCGGTCCTCAAACGCCGGACGGGCTGGAATTACCCCCGGCCCCGGCCTTCGCTGCCGACCACCCACAGGCGGGAATCGCCCCCAGCCCCGGCTTTCGCTGCCGACCACCGGCGGGCGGGAAGTGCCCCGGCCCGGGCCTTGCTTGCGGACCGGGGGCGGAGCCGGACCCCCGGCAGGACACGGGGCTCCGCCCCGGACCCCGGTCCTCAAACGCCGGACAGGCTGGAATTACCCCCGGCCCCGGCCTTCGCTGCCGACCACCCACAGGCGGGAAGTGCCCCGGCCGGGCCTTGCTTGCGAACCAGGGGCGGAGCCGGACCCCCGGCAGGACACGGGGCTCCGCCCCGGACCCCGGTCCTCAAACGCCGGACAGGCTGGAATTGCCCCCGGCCTTCGCCGACCACCCGCAGTGCCCCCCAGCCGGCCGGGGGGGTCAGGCTGCGGTGGGGGTGAGGGGGGTGGGGTGGTCCATCAGGTCGGAGAGGAGGGCGGCCAGTTCGGTGACCGAGTTCTCGCGGAGCAGGTGGCCGGTGCGGACCGGGATCTGGAGCGCGGTTTCCAGCTTGCGCTGGAGGGCCAGGGCCGTGATGGAGTCCACGCCCTGGCTGTACAGCGGCCGGGTGCGGTCGATGCGGTGGGCCGGCGGTACGTCGAGGTGGCTGCGCAGGTTCTGGCAGAGGTACGTCTCCAGCGCCTGGCGCCGGGCTTCGCCGCGGGCGGCGCGCAGTTCGCCGGTCGGGGGGAGCGTCGACACGGTCTCATCCCTTCTTCGGGTGGGTGGGGTCGTCCTGGGGGCGCGGCCGCGGCAGCGGCTGGGAGCGGCGCAGGGTGCGCGGGCTGGGGCCGGGGCGGGGTCCCTCGCCGTCGGACCACAGGAGGTTGAAGCGCCAGAACCGCAGTCGCCAGCCGTCGGCGGTGCGCACCGCCTCGCCCTCGCTGTAGCCTCCGATGTCGAACCGGCCGCCCGGGTCGGGGCCGTCGCCGAGGTGGATGTGCGAGGCCAGCAGGTGGGCGCGGACCAGGGCGACGTCACCGTCCAGGGTGATTCCGTAGTTCGCGCTGAGGTGGTGCGTCCGGTCGAACCGGGACTTCTTCTCGAAGTGGAAGCGGGCCAGTCCCTCGCGGCCGTGGACGTTGCCGACGGGGAACTCCAGCCGGCAGTCGTCGGTGAAGACGGACGCGGTCCAGTCCTCGTCGAAGCCGTGTTCGTCCTGGGTGTCGAGCAGGGTGACGTACCGGTCGATCAGTTCGGCGATCTCTGCGCGGTCGGTCAGCACCCGCAGGCGGTCGCGGAGTTCGGCGATCTCCTCCGGGGTGACGGCGGTGGCGGCGGTCATCTCTGGATCGGACTCCTTGGTGGACGGCTGCGGCCACCCCGCGGGGCGGGGTGGCCGCGGGGGCGGTCAGGCGGCCCGGCTTCCCGAGGACGGCCAGCCGCGGGGGTCGGGGCGGGGGCGCACGAGGTCGCCGCGGTGCCAGCCGGCGGTGGCGGTGCGCTCCTGGAGGCCCGGGCCCGCCGCGGCCAGTGCGGCGGCCCGGGCCAGCAGGACGGTGGTGAGGGCGGCGATCTCCTCGGCGGTCGGCTGCCCCTTGACCACTTTGAGGACGAGGGCGTCCTGCGCCGGGTCCCGGCTCACTGCGGCGGGTTGCCGTGCTTGCGCGACGGCAGGTCGGCGTGCTTGTTGCGCAGCATCGCGAGGGACCGGATGAGGACCTGGCGGGTCTCGCGCGGGTCGATGACGTCGTCGACGAGGCCGCGTTCGGCCGCGTAGTACGGGTGCATCAGTTCCGCCTGGTACTCCTTGATCTTCTGCTGGCGCACCGCCTCCGGGTCGTCGGCGGCGGCGATCTCCCGGCGGAAGATGACGTTGGCGGCGCCCTCGGCGCCCATCACGGCGATCTCGTTGGAAGGCCAGGCCAGGGCCAGGTCCGTGCCGATGGAGCGGGAGTCCATGACGATGTAGGCGCCGCCGTACGCCTTGCGGAGCACCAGCGAGATGCGCGGCACGGTGGCGTTGCAGTACGCGTACAGGAGCTTCGCACCGCGCCGGATGATGCCGTTGTGCTCCTGGTCGACACCGGGCAGGAAGCCCGGCACGTCGATCAGGGTGACCAGCGGGATGTTGAAGGCGTCGCAGAACTGCACGAACCGCGCGGCCTTCTCGGAGGCGTCGATGTCGAGCACGCCCGCGTACGACTGAGGCTGGTTGGCGACGATGCCGACGACCTGGCCGTCGAGGCGGGACAGGGCGCACACCACGTTGGTCGCCCAGGCGGGGTGCACTTCGAGGTAGTCGCCGTGGTCGACGATCTCCTCGATGACCGAGCGGATGTCGTAGACCTGCTGCGGGTCGTCGGGGACGAGTTCGAGCAGCCGCTCGGTGCGCCGGGTGGCGGAGTCGGATGCCGGGGCGGGGGGCGGAAGCTCCCGGTTGTTGGAGGGGAGCAGCGACAGCAGGTACCGCACCTCCTCCAGGCAGGTGTACACGTCGTCGTACGCGAAGTGCGCGACGCCGGAGGTGCCGGCGTGCACGTCGGCGCCGCCGAGGCCGTCCTGGCTGATCTCCTCGCCGGTGACCGCCCGGACCACGTCCGGTCCGGTGATGAACATCTGGGAGATGTCGCGGACCATGAACACGAAGTCCGTGAGGGCCGGGCTGTACGCGGCTCCGCCGGCGCACGGGCCGAGCATCACGGAGATCTGCGGGATCACGCCCGAGGCCCGGGTGTTGCGCTGGAAGATGCCGCCGTAGCCGGCCAGCGCCGAGACGCCCTCCTGGATGCGTGCGCCCGCGCCGTCGTTGAGGGAGACGAGCGGGGCGCCCGCTGACACGGCCATGTCCATGATCTTGTGGATCTTCGCCGCGTGGGCCTCGCCCAGCGCTCCGCCGAAGATCCGGAAGTCGTGCGCGTACACGAAGACGGTGCGGCCGTGCACGGTGCCCCAGCCGGTGATGACGCCGTCGGTGTAGGGGCGCTTGTCCTCCAGGCCGAATCCGGTGGCCCGGTGCCGACGGAGCGGCTCGACCTCGGTGAAGGAGCCTTCGTCGAGCAGGAGCTGGATCCGCTCGTGGGCGGTCAGCTTGCCCTTGGCGTGCTGGCGCTCGGTGGCCAGCGGATCGCCGTGCCGGGCGGCCTGCTTGATCAGGCTCAGCTCTTCCAGGCGTTCCGCGGCGGTCCAGTGGCCGCGGTGCTCGCGCTCGTGCAGCCGCGGGCGCGGTGTGACGGCTCTGTCCTTGATCTGGGTGGTGCTCTTCTCGTTCGACATGCGTGGGTCACGCTCCTGAGTCTGTTGCGTGGTCCGCTGCGCCCTGGGGGCGGAGATCCACGGTGCCGCCGGCGTACAGGGCCTCTCCTGGCAGTCTGCGGACGGTGATGTGGCCGGGGCGGTCCCCCAGCACGGCCACCGCCGCGTTGTGGCGCGGCCCGGCGGGGATGTCCAGGAGGGTCCAGCCCGCCGGCCGCCGGTGGGCCTCGGCGCCGAGGTAGTCCTCGGCGGGGTCCCGGGACAGTCCGGTGCCCAGGGCCTTGAGGTACGCCTCCTTGCGCGTCCACACCCGGCCGAAGATCTCGCGTCGCTCTTCGGTTCCGGCGTCCTCCAGTTCCCGGCGTTCGCCGGGGTGGAGGGCGGGCGTGCACACCTCCACGGTCTCGTCGCGCGGCAGCCGCTCGACGTCGATGCCGACGACCGTCTTGGAGACGGCGATGGCGGCCATGCCGTGGCTGTGGGCGAGGGAGAAGTGCAGCGGCGGGTCGGGGTGGGTGACGGCCGGGCGCCCGTGCGGCTCGCGGCAGCCGGGGCAGGGTTCCCGTACGAACGGCACGTCGGCCGCGGCCATGCCGAGGTAGGCGCCCAGCAGCCGGCGCAGCGCGATGTGCGCCGAGGCGTAGGTGATGCCGTCGGTGGGGCGGACGAAGGTGGCGGCCCGCTTGCGCTCGGCCTCGCTGAGTTCGTCCATCTCCAGGTCCGCCGCCCGGTCGGGATGCGGGCGGCGGACCAGCCAGACGTCCAGCCCGTCCTGGGCGGGGAGGGCGTCGGCGCGTGGTTCCGGTTCGGCGAGGAGCGCCGCGCGGCCGGTCACAGCACGCCCGGCGCGGCGTGGGCGGCCGCGTGCAGGGAGTCGCCGTGCTTGTGGGGGCTGTCCTCGGGGCCGAGCTGGCCGGCGAGGCAGTCGATCAGCTCGGCGGCGCTGTTGGCGCGCAGCAGCCGCTGAAGGTCGACGCCGACCTGGAGGGCGGCCTCCATGCGGCGCTGGAGTTCCAGGCCGTTGATCGAGCCGATGCCCAGGCTGTTCATCGGCCGGCCTACGGTGTCGATCTCGTGCGGCGGGACGCGCAGGACGCGGGAGAGTTCCTGCCGGACGTAGGTGTCGATGAGGCAGGTGCGCTCTTCGAAGGTGCAGGCGGCGAGCACGGCCAGGCTCGGCGGCTCGACCTCCGGCGGGTCGTACTCGGCGCCGAGGTCGAGGTCCCAGTCGTCGAAGTCGTCGAAGTCCTCGAAGTCCTCGAAGTAGGCAGGGTCGTCAAGTTCGTCGAGAACCCGGGAACCGGCTGTCTTGTCCATGATGCTGACTCGTCCTAAAGCTGAGGGTGGGTGGTCGGGCGTACCGGCCGGTCAGACCGGCCGGGCCGGGCCTCGGCGGGGGGCTCGGAGCCCGAGGAGCGCAGTGAGCAGGCCGATCGCGCCGAACACGGCGACCAGGGCCAGTGCGGGCCGTGCGGTCGTGAGCAGCGGGGCTGCCCCGCCGGCCCCGGCCGGGTCCGCGGCGGCGGCCATCAGGGCGGCCACGGGAGCCAGCGCGAGGGCCGCTCCGACCTGTACGGCCGTCTGGTAGAGGCCGGTGGCGGCGCCGCGTTCGGCGGCCGGCACGCCGGCGGTGGCCTGCATGTTGAGCGCGGCGAAGGACAGTACGAAGCCGGCCCCGACCAGCAGCAGGACCGGCAGCAGGGTGCCGGCGTAGGGCAGCGGCCCGTCGGCGCGCAGCAGCAGCAGCAGGTATCCGGCGAGCGGGCAGAGTGCACCGGCGGCGATCAGCCGGGGCGCGCCGAAGCGGGCCACCATCCGGCCGGAGGACAGGGCGGTCACGGCCAGGGGCGCGGCGGCCGGCACGAGGGCCAGTCCGGTGCGCAGCGGTGACCAGCCGGCCGCGGCCTGGAGCTCGTGGGTGAGGATGAACAGCAGGCCGAGGTACGAGCCGTTCAGGCAGGCCGCGCCGACGGCGGAGCGGACCATCGCCGTGTTGCGGAGGGCCGCGAAGTGCACGAGCGGCCGGCTGGTCCTGCGTTCCACGACGACGAACGCCGTGAGCAGCGCGGCGGCTGCGCACAGCAGGCCGGTGGAGTGCGGGTCCGCCCAGCCGTGGGCGGGCACGGCGGTGATCCCCTGGACGAGGGCCACGATCGCGCCGGCGAAGGTGGCCGCGCCGGTCACGTCGAAGTGCCGGTAGGCCGCGCCCTCGGGCAGCGGTGCGGCGTCGGGTTCCGAGCCGGGGATCAGCCGCAGTCCGCACAGGAACAGCAGCAGGACCACCGGGGCGGGTGAGGCGAAGGTGAGCCGCCAGCTGATGGAGGTCAGCCAGCCGGACAGCAGCAGGCCGGCGGTGAACCCGCCGGCGCCGAACAGCGTGTAGACCGACAGGGCGCGCCGGCGGAGCGGTCCTTCGGGGAAGGCGGTCGAGATGATCGCGAGCCCGGTGGGTGCGGTCAGGGCGGCACAGAAGCCCTTGACCACCCGGGTCGCGATGAGCAGGCCGGGTTCCTGGGCGAGCGCACTGACCAGGGAGGCCGCGGCGAAGCCCAGGAGCCCGGCGAGGTAGACGCGGCGCCGGCCGAGCACGGCGACGACGCGTGCGCCGAAGAGCATGAGGCCGCCGAATCCGACGGCGAACCCGGTCATGGTCCACTGCACCGCGGTGAGCGGGAGCCGGAGGTCCGTGCCGATCGCGGGCAGGGCCACGACCGCCACGGACACTTCCAGGGCGTCGATGAGCATGTTGCCGGCGAGGACCAGCAGCAGGCCCCACAGCCGCAGGTTCCAGCGCCCGTCCGACGGGGAGGCGAGGACCGCGGGGGGCGGGTACGTACGGGTCACATGCGCCTCCAGCCGTGTTCGTCGGGCGGGTGGGAAGGTCAGCCGAGGAGGGTTCCGCCGGTCGCGTCGACGAAGGAGCCGGTGATCCAGCGGGCGTCGTCGGACACGAGGAAGGCGACGACATCGGCGACGTCGCCCGGCTCGCCCACCCGGTTGAACGCCGACAGGCCCGCCATGGCCTCGACGGCCTCGGGGATGTCGAAGAGGGGGTTGCCGTTGCGGGTGATGCCGGGTGCGACGGAGTTGATGGTGATGCTGCGGGGGCCGAGCAGCTTGGCGTAGTGCAGGGCGAGCATCTCGACGGCGCCCTTGCTCATCGCGTACGCGATCTCGTCGGGGTTGGCGAACCGGGTCAGTCCGGAGGAGATGTTGACGATGCGTCCGCCGTCCGGCATGTTCGCCAGCGCCCGCTGGATGATGAAGAACGGTGCCTTGGCGTTGACCGCGAAGATGCGGTCGAACTGGTCAGGTGTGGTGTCCTCGGCCTTGACCCCGCCCATCACCCCGGCGTTGTTGACCAGGATGTCGAGGTCGGTGGTGCCGGTGCGCTCCTTCAGGCCCGCTTCGAGGCCGAGGAACAGCTCGTGGACGTCGCCGGGCGTGCCCAGTTCGGCCTGGACGGTGAAGGCCCGGCCGCCGTCCTTCTCGATGCCCTCGACGACGTCGGCGGCCGCGTCGGCGCCGGTGGCGTAGTGGACGGCGACCAGCGCGCCTTCGCGGGCCAGCCGCTGGGCCGTTGCGCGGCCCATGCCCCGGCTCGCGCCCGTGACGAGCGCGGTCTTGCCGGTCAGCTTCCCCATGGTGACTCTCCTGCCGTTGCCTTGTGATGGGTGGTGCGGGGTCGGGTGCGCACGCCGGACGGCGGGCGCGGGGCCGTGCGGGTGCGCGCCGGCGGGCTCGTGCGCGGCGTCGGGCTCGTGCGCGGCGTCGGCGGCGAACCAGGTGCCGAGCGCGGCGGCGAGGGACGCTTCGGAGGCGCCGGCCCAGGCGACGTACCCGTCGGGCCGGACCAGGACTGCGGCCGTGCCCGTGAGGGGGCCGGCGGCTTCCGCCGGGTGGGCGGTCACCGTGTCGACGGTCCGGGTGTAGGGGGCCGCCGCCGCTGCCAGCCGGGTCCGGGTTTCCGGCTCGGCGGTGAGGACCAGCAGGACTCCGCGGGCGGACCTCAGCAGGTCCAGGGTGCTGTCCGGGCCGGTCAGGGGTACGGCCGGCAGGCGTGCGCCGGTCAGCGGGTGCGGCTCGGTCCGGCTCCGGTCCTGGACCTGGACCTGGACCTGGACCTGGTCCTGGTCCTGGCCGGGCCCGGCGGCCGGGTAGCGGATGTCGAGGCCGCTGACCATGCCCGCCAGGTGGGCGCGGACGTTCTCGTAGGCCGTGAGTTCTCCCACCACCCGGCGCAGCGCGTCGACCTCGGGACCGCCCAGCAGCAGCCGCGCCTGGGCGCGGATGTTGGACAGCACCCGCCGTCCGACGGCGTGCCGTTCGTCGTGGTAGGAGTCGAGGAGCCCTTCGGGGGCGGTGCCTCGCGCGGTGGCGGCGAGCTTCCATCCCAGGTTGACCGCGTCCTGCAGGCCCAGGTTGAGGGCCTGGCCGCCGATGGGCATCTGGGCGTGGGCCGCGTCGCCGGCGAGCAGCAGCCGGCCGTCCCGGTAGGCGGTGGCCTGGCGGGAGGCGTCGCCGAAGGCGTTGACCCACAGCGGCGTGCCGGCGGTGATGTCCTCGCCGGTGACGGCCAGCCAGGACTCTGCGATGTCGTCGAAGGACGCCTCTCCGGCGGGGCGCGGGGCGCGGCCGAATTCGTGGACCATCACCCGGGTCACGCCGTCGCCGCGGCGGGCTGCGATGGCCAGGCCCGCCTCGCGGCGTTCGAAGCGGCGGTTCGGGATGTCGATGCCGTCGACGTCGGCGCGGATCAGTTCGCGTCCGGCGTCGTTGCCGGGGAAGGCGAAGCCGCCGAGGCGGCGCACTGCGGACTGCTCGCCGTCGCAGCCGACCACGTACCGGGCGGTGACCTCGACGCTGCCGCCGTCGGGGCCCTGGGCCCGTACGGTGACGTGGCCGGGGTGCCGGTCGAGTCCGGTGACGCGGTGGCCGCGGCGCACGTCGGCGCCCAGGCGGGTGGCCCAGGCGCCGAGCAGCTTCTCGGTGTCGACCTGCGGGACCTTCCACTGGCCCGGGTAGGGGCCGTCCAGGCGCAGGTCCATGGGCAGGCCGCCGAAGTGCCCCATGGGCTCGTGCGGGGGTGTGCCGAGTCCCCGGGGTGCGTCGAGCAGGCCGCGCTGGTGGAGGATCTCCATGGTGCGGGCGTGCAGTGTGGAGGCGCGGGACTCGGTGGTGGGGAGGTCCCGCTGCTCCAGCACGATCACGTCGGCGCCGCCGAGCCGCAGCTCGCCGGCGAGCATGAGCCCGACGGGGCCCGCGCCGACCACGACGACGTGCGTGTCCACGGGGGTGGCGGCCGTGCCGCCGGCGCCGGCTGTCATGGTGTCAGCGCCTCGCCTCGGCGTAGGCCTTGGCGTGGCCCAGGGTGGCGCGGCTGTTGGTGCTCAGCGCGGTCCGGACGTATTCCGTGGCCTCCGCGACGCCGGCCTCGGGGCCGAGGATCGCGGTGATGTTCTCGGGGCGCAGCACGACGGTGTGCTGGGACGAGGCGGTGGTGCCGGCCGGCGTCTCGCGGAAGGTCCAGTAGCCGGTGTGCAGGTTCATCAGGGCGGGCAGGGTGGTCTGCTTGTACGCGATCTTCTCGCTGGGCAGGCAGACCCGGTACGACTTCGTGGTGTGGGTGGAGCCGTCCTTGGCGCGGGTGTCCATCTCCAGCGTCTGGAGGCCCGGGGTGTCCTCGGTGAGCCGTACGGTCGCCACGTGCGGGAGCCGCTCGGACCACAGGCCGGCCTCGTTGACGAAGTCGTAGAGGTCCTTGGCGGCACCGTCGACCTCGATGGTGTCCTCGAAGGAGAACGTCAGCTCCTCGGAGGCGGTGGCGAGTTCGACGTTGGTCTTCAGCGCGGCCAGTTCGGAGCGGGAGTTGCGGTCGACGGCCTCGTCGATCCAGGCGAGGCCCGCCGGGTCGTCGTCGACGGCGGTGTAGTCGTGGAGCAGCCGGACCCGGGACTCGGTGTCCGAGAGCGGCTCGATGATCCAGGTGCCGCCCATGGTGGCGACCGGCGGGGTGGAGACCTGCTGGCGGAAGGTGATGCGCAGGCCCTCGGGGTCGAGGAGGCGGCGGGAGGTCCAGTTCTTGGCCTCGCCGTTGGCGGTCGCCCAGATCCGGATGAGCTCCTCCTGGCCGGAGCGTTCCAGGTGGTCGACGTAGATGGTCGGGGGGAAGATCCGCGGCCAGTTCTCCACCTCGGCGATCAGCCGGTAGACGTCGGTGGCCGGGGCCGAGATCGTGATCTCGTGCTCCACCTCGCGCAGCACGGACTCGGGCATGGGGGAAACTCCTCGGAGAGATTGCGGGTACGAAGACGGGTACGGCGCGGCCGGGCGGGCCGGTCAGAAGTTGCCGAGGCCGCCGCAGACGTTGAGGGCCTGCGCGGTGATCGAGGCGGCGGTGTCGGAGGCCAGGTAGCCGACCAGGCCGGCGACTTCCTCGGGGGTCGAGTAGCGCCCGAGCGGGATCTTCGACGTGAACTTCTGCATGATCGCGTCTTCGGAGGTGTCGTAGGCGGCGGCGTAGCCGGCGCGGACCCGCTGGGCCATGGGGGTCTCGACGTAGCCGGGGCAGACGGCGTTGACGGTGATGCCGGTGGGGGCCAGCTCGTTGCCGAGGGCCTTGGTGAAGCCGACGACGCCGTGCTTGGAGGCGGAGTACGGGGCGCCGAGGACGACGCCCTGCTTGCCGGCGGTGGAGGCGATGTTGATGATCCGGCCGCGGTCCTTGTCGCGCATGCCGCCGGTGTTGAGGACGGCGCGGGTCAGGCGGAAGACGCTGTTGAGGTTCGTCTCGATGACGTCGTCCCACAGCTCGTCCTCGATGTCGGCGGTCACACCGCCGCCGGACCGGCCGGCGTTGTTGACCAGCACGTCCACGGTGCCGAAGCGGTCCACGGCGGCCTGCACGAACGCCTGGACGCTCGCGCCGTCGCGCACGTCGAGGGTGGCGCCGTCCACGTCGAGGCCCTCGTCCCGCAGTTCCTTGACGGTGGTGGAGACCCGTTCGGCGTCGCGGGCGCCGATGAAGACGCGGTGTCCCTGGCCGGCCAGCAGCCGGGCCACGGCGAGGCCGATTCCGCTGGTGGCCCCGGAGACGAGGGCGACCCGCTGGTGGTTGTCGGTCATGACTGCTGCTCCCCTGGAAGGCGTGAGGGTGTGAGGGTGTGAGGGCGTGAAGAGGTGGGGGCGGTGCGCCGGCGGCGGACGGGCCCCGGGCGCGGGTGGTGCCGGCCGGGCGCCGGCAGGGTGCCGGCGCCCGGCGGGGCGGGGGCGGGGCGGGTCAGGCCGCGACGGGGGCCGCGGCGCCCGCGAGGTGGGCGGTGACCGCGTCGAGCAGGGCCCGGGGGGTCTTGGCGTCGCTGATGACGTTGTCGTCGAGGGTGATCGCGTACTCGCGCTCGATGCGGCCGCAGGTCTCCAGCAGCGCCAGCGACTCGTAGCCGAGTTCCTCGAACTCCATGTCGAGGATGTCGCCGTCGAGGTCGACGTTCTCGTCGGCTCCGGCGCCCTCGCGCAGGATGCGCTTGAGGTCTTCGAGCGTGAATGCCTCGGTAGCCACGCGTTTCGTCCTTTCGGTGGGTGTGGGGTGGTGCGTGCAGGGACGTGCGAACGCCCGCCGCCCGGCCGTGCGTGGGGAGAGAGGCCGGGCGGCGGGCGCCGTGGGGGACGCGCTCCGGAGATCCGGAGCGGCGTCGGCGGGGCGGGGCCGAGGGGGGCCGCCCGGCACGGGGTGTCCGTGCGCGGCGGCGGGGCCTCAGGCCGCGCGGACGACCAGGGCGGCGTTGAAGCCGCCGTGGCCGCGCGCCAGGATCAGGGCGGTGCGCAGGTCGGACGTCCGCGGCTGGCCGCAGACCAGGTCCAGGTCGTGCCCCGGGTCGGGCTCGACGTGGGTGGTGGCGGGGATCAGGCCCTCGCGGATGGCGAGCAGCGCGGTGGCCACGTCCAGGGGGGCGGCGCCGGAGTACAGCCGGCCGGTCATCGTCTTGGGCGCCGTGACGGGCACGCCCTGCGGCCCGAACACGGCGTTGATCGCCTCGGCCTCGATGCGGTCGAGCTCGGGGACCGCCGCGGCGTCGGCGAAGACGACGTCGACGTCGCTCGCGTCCACTCCGGCGTCGGCGAGGGCCACTTCGATGGCCTTGCGCAGGCCGGGCTCGCGGCCGCTGCCGGGAGCCGGGTCGAAGGTGGCTCCGTAGCCGGCGATCTCTCCGTAGACCTCGGCGCCGCGGGCCAGCGCGGCCTGCTCGTCCTCGAGGATGAGGATGGCGCCGCCCTCGCCGGGGACGTGGCCGGCGGCGGCCTCGTCGAAGGGGAGGTAGGCGCGGTCGGCGGCCTCGCTGGTGGACAGCCGGCCGCCGGCCAGCTGCGCCACCCAGCCCCAGGGGCAGATGGAGGCGTCGATGGAGCCGGAGACGATCAGTGCGGTGCCCTTGCGGATCTGCCGGCGGGCCTGCGCGAGGGCGTCGAGGCCGCCGGCCTGGTCGGAGACGACCACGCCGCTGGGGCCCTTCATCCCGTTGCGGATGGAGATCTGGCCGGAGTTGACGGCGTAGAACCAGGCGAAGGACTGGTACGCCGACACGTGCTGGCTGCCCTGGCTCCACAGCTTCTGCAGCTCGCCCTGGCCGAACTCGAAGCCGCCGGAGGAGCTGGCGGTGACCACGCCCATGGAGTACTCGGGCAGCGCCTTGGGGTCGACGCCCGCGTCTTCGAGGGCCCAGTCGGTGGCGACCAGTGCGAGGCGGGTCATGTGGTCGGTCTGGGCGAGCAGCCTGCTGGGCAGGTGGTCGGCGGCGCTGAAGCCGGGGACCTCGCCGGCCAGCTTGGCCGGGTACTGGGCGGGGTCGAAGCGGGTGATGCGGCTGATGCCGGTCTTGCCGGCCCTGGTGGCGGCCCAGTACTCCTCGGTGCCCAGCCCGTTGGGGGCGGCGATGCCGAGTCCGGTCACCACGACGCGGGGGGTGGTCATGCCAGGCTCCTCTCGGGGCGGGCGAGCACCATGGCGCTCTGGAAGCCGCCGAACCCGCTGCCGACCGTCAGGACCGCGTCGGTGCGGTGCTCGCGCGCCGTCAGCGGTACGTAGTCCAGGTCGCACTCGGGGTCGGGGGTGTGCAGGTTGGCCGTCGGAGGCACGACGTTGTGCTTCATGGCCAGGACGGAAGCGGCGATCTCGATGGAGCCGATGGCGCCGAGCGAGTGCCCGACCATCGACTTGATCGAGGACACCGGGGTCCGGTACGCGTGGTCGCCGAGGCTCTTCTTGAACGCGGCGGTCTCGTGCCGGTCGTTCTGCTTGGTGCCCGAGCCGTGGGCGTTGATGTAGTCGATCGCGTCGCCGTTCATGCGGGCCTCGTCGAGGGCGACGGTGATCGCCTCGGCCATCTCCGTGCCGTCGGGGCGCAGGCCCGTCATGTGGAAGGCGTTGCAGCGGGAGGCGTAGCCGGCGATCTCGGCGTAGATGTGGGCGCCGCGCCGCCGGGCGCTCTCCAGCTCCTCCAGGACGAACACCGCGGAGCCTTCGCCGAGGACGAAGCCGTTGCGGGTGCCGTCGAAGGGCCGCGAGGCGTGCTCGGGGTCGTCGTTGCGCGGGGTGGTGGCCTTGATGGCGTCGAAGCAGGCCAGGGTGATCGGGGAGATCGGGGCGTCGGAGGCGCCGGCCACCATGACGTCGGTGGAGCCCTCGCGGATCAGCTCGACGGCGTGGCCGACGGAGTCCAGGCCGGAGGTGCAGCCGGTGGAGACCACCGTGGCGGGGCCCTCGGCGCCCACCGCCCAGGCCACCTCGGCCGAGAAGGAGCTGGGCACGAGGTAGTTGTAGAGGTGCGGGACGGCGTAGGTGTGGTCGACCAGGTCCAGCCGGCCGCTGTCGCTGACGACCCGGTACTCCTCGTCGAGGCCCATGGTCGCGCCGACGGCGCTGCCGATGGTGACGCCCGTGCGGTACGGGTCGAGGGCGGTGAGGTCCAGCCCGCTGTCCGCGACCGCCTCGCGGGCGGTGACCACGGCCATCTGGGCGGCCCGGTCCATGCGGCGGATCTCCTGGGTGCTCAGGCCGTGCTCTTCGGGATCGAAGTCGGCCTCGGCGGCGACCCGGGAGCGGAACTGCGAGGAGTCGAAGAAGGTGATCCCGCGGGTGGCGGTGCGGCCCTCGCTCAGCAGGTTCCAGAAGTTGCCGCTGCCCACCCCGCCGGGGGCGGTGACGCCGACTCCGGTGATGACGACGCGCCTGCCGCTCACGCCCGGCCCTCCCAGTCGTAGAAGCGGGTGGCGACCGCGTCGGCGGGAGACCGCCAGGTGGCCGGGTCGTAGGCCTCGATGAAGGGCTTCAGGTCCTCGCTGATGCGGACGAAGCGCGGGTCGGTCTTGGCCGCCTCGATCAGCTCGCCGCCGTTGTCGTGGTCGAAGTCCTGGAGGTGGAAGTACAGGCCGCGGTAGGCGAAGAGCTGGCGGCGGCGGGTGCCCATGAGGTGGGGCATGTCGGTGCCGTCGAACTCCTTGAACAGCCGGGCCACGTCGTGCTGTCCTGCGGGGTCCATCCGGGCCACGATCAACGTGCTGTGCATGGTCTCTCCTTCAAAGGAAACGATTCATCGGCGCGCGGTGCGGTGCACCCGGCGGCGGGGTTCAGCGGGCCGGGCCGAACCACCGCTCCAGCGCCATCTGCAGGTCGCCGTGGCTGCCGGGCGCGGCCCACGCGACGTACCCGTCGGGGCGCACCAGCACGGCGGTGGTGCCGGTCAGCGGGCTGCCCTCGGGCAGGCCGGCGGGCGGGGCGGTGACGATGTCCACGCGGTCCAGCCAGGGGGTGGCGCGCGAGCGCAGCCCGGCGTTGTCGGCGAAGTCCAGCAGGACGCCGCGGGCCGGGCGCAGTGCTTCGGTGCTGGAGCCGACGAGCCGGTGTCCGGCGAGTCCGACGTCGGGCAGGCGGCGGCCGAGCAGGGGGTGTGCTCCGCCGTCGAGTGCGTAGCGGATCTCCAGGCCGGAGACCATGGCGGCGAAGTGCCGGCTGACCTCGGGGTAGCGGATCAGCTCGTTCAGCACGTCGCGCAGCGGCTGGACCTCGGCGCCGGAGAGGAACAGCAGGCCCTGGGCCTGGGTGTTCATCATCAGCCGCTCGCCGACCGGGTGCCGCTCGGCGTGGTACGTGTCGAGCAGTGCCTCCGGGGCCCGGCCGCGGACCACGGCGCCCAGCTTCCAGCCGAGGTTCACCGCGTCCTGGATGCTGGTGTTCATGCCCTGGCCGCCGGCCGGGAGGTGGATGTGCGCGGCGTCGCCGGCCAGCAGGACCCGGCCGCGCCGGTACTCGGTGACCAGGCGGGTGGCGTCGCCGAACGAGGACACCCACACCGGTTCGGCGTGCGAGATGTCGTCGCCGGTCAGGCGCTGCCAGGCGGCGGCCACTTCCTCCCAGGTCGGGGGCTTCTCGCGGCGCTGGGGCGGGGTGCCGCGCTCGCACACGATCAGCCGGGTGATGCCGCCGGGCAGCGGGCCGACCATGACCATGCCGCCGGGCAGGGTCTCGCCGATCATCCGGGGGGCGAGCTCGATGCCCTTGACGTCGGCGAGGAACATCTCCAGCGTGGCGGCGGTGCCGGGGAAGTCGAAGCCGACGGCCTTGCGGATGGTGGAGCGGCCGCCGTCGCAGCCGACGAGGTATTCGGCGCGCAGCGTCTCCACGCCGGCGGGGCCGCGCACCTCGACCTCGACGCAGTCCTCCTTCGTCGTGACGGACAGCACCTCGTGGCTGCGGCGGATGTCGGCGCCGAGCTGCGTCGCCCACTCCTCCAGCACCGTCTCGGTCGCCGACTGCGGGATGGTCTTGGCGGCCTGGTGCGCGCCGTCGAGCACGCCGAAGTCCACCGGCAGGCCGCCGAAGTGGCCGACGTTGCTGACCTCGATGTCGCCGAAACGGCTCAGCAGGCCGCGCTGGTCGAAGATCTCCATGGTGCGCGCGGTGAAGCCGAGCCCGCGGGACTCGCCGGTGCGCGCCGCGAGCTTCTCCAGGACGATGACCTCGGCCCCGGCGAGGCGCAGCTCGCCCGCGAGCATCATGCCCGCCGGTCCCGCGCCCACGACTATGACTGGTGCGTCCATGACTCTCCTCGTTGGGTGCCGCCGGGACGGCGGGGAAGAACGGGTCGGTGGGGCTCAGGGGGTGTAGAAGCGGCGCAGGCCCTGGTTGGCGACGTGGGCGGCGGCCGCATGGCGGGGGTCCGGGGCCAGTGCCTCGTGCCGTACGGCGACTTCGGCGAGCTTGATGGCGTGCTCGTCGCCGATCTCGACGGCCTCGGCGAACAGCCGCCCGACGTCCGGTGCTTCGGGCAGTGCGGGCGCGGGACCGGTGCGCGGGCCGGCCTGGAACCACCGCAGCATCTTCCGGCTCGTCTCGCGGGCGGCCTCGTACGAGGGCCGGCGCTGGGCGGGCGGGAGGTGCGGGACGACCAGCCGGACCGCGGCGGGGCCCGTGATCGCGTGGATGAGGGGAATGGGGTGGCGCTGGGCGGTGGTGGCGTAGATGCCGGCGTACTCCGCGACGAGCGCGTCGAGGTCGGCGGCGGTCCGTTCGGCGGGCTCCGGGAGGACGACGGCTCCGGCGGTGTCCGCCGGGGTGCGGTCGGAGCCGTCGGGGCCGGGGCCGGAGTAGCGGGCAGCCCAGTAGGCCAGGCCCTGCGCGAGTTCCCCGCGGCGCAGGGCGTCGTCGCCGCCCTCGCGGGCGACGGCCCGCACCGCGTGTGCGGTGCGGATGACGCCGTGGGTGAGGACGCCGGACATGCCGGGCAGCAGCCGGGGCCACCAGCGGGCCAGCACGTCGGTCCAGGGGCCTTCGTCCAGTTCCCGTACGAACAGGGCGGTCCAGTCCGCGACCCGGCTGAAGTCCCCGAGCGCGGACTGCCAGTCGGAGCGGTCGGCGGGGTCGATCGTCCACCGTGTTTCGGGGACGTCGTGGTAGGAATGCGCGCGCAGGATGTGGTCGACCCATCCGGGGACTTCGTCCGCGTACCCCATGTGGGCCAGCGCCTCGGCCGCCATGGGGGCGTGGTTGACGAACTGGGGGCCGTGCTCGAAGCCGGTCCCGCGCAGGCGGTCGAGGGCCTCGGTCACGGCGTCGCCGTAGGTCAGTCCAGGCATGGTTGTCCGTCCTTGCACTCGCTGGTTCCGCCAGTGCCCGGTGGTGCTCCGGTCCCGCCGGGCGAGGGGGTGTCAGTTCTTGATCTCGCAGATGGTGGCGCCGGAGGTGAGGGAGGCGCCGACTTCGACGCCCAGGCCGACGATGGTGCCGGAGCGGTGGGCGTTGAGGGGCTGTTCCATCTTCATGGCCTCGAGGACGACGACGAGGTCGCCCTCGGCGACCTGCTGGCCCTCCTCGACCGCGAGCCTGACGATGGTGCCCTGCATCGGGGACGCGAGGGTGTCGCCGGAGGCGGCGGGGCCGGACTTCTTCGCGTTCCGGCGGGGGCGTACGAGCGTAAGGCCCGCGGGGCCCGCGGGCTGCACGAGGCCGAGCGAGGCCGGCAGTACGACG
>NZ_JAJAUZ010000100.1 GCF_020532645.1 Streptomyces bambusae | reverse complement strand
GCAGGCCCCCGGGCTCCGCCCGGACCCGCTCCTCAAGCGCCGGAGGGGCTGGGATTGCCGGGCCCGGTATGGACGGCCCCGCGCGGAGCCAGGGGTGGGGCCGGGGTGGCAGGCCGTTGCTCACCCCGGCCCGTCGGGGCGGCGGTCCGGGAAGACGCCGCCCCGGTCAAGGAGCGGGCTAGGAGCCCGCGGCCTGGCGGAACCGGGTGGTGCGGTGGACGGGATCCGTATCGATCTCGGGGATCACGTGCTCACCGATCAGCTTGATCGTGTTCATGGTGTCGGCGTACGAGACCCCGGTCGGCAGACCGAAGGACAGCTGGTCGGCCCCCGCCTGCTCCCACCGCTTGCACTGCGCGAGCACCTCCGACGGATCGCCGCAGATCAGCAGCTCCTCGGCGATGAGCAGCTCGATGATCTCCGCGTTGTACTCCGGCAGGATCTCCGGCCACTGCGGAATCGCCTCCGGCCGCGGGAACGTGTCGTGGTACCGGAACACCAGCGACTGGAAGCGGTTCATGTTCGCGTTGACCGCGATCTCGACCGCCTTGTCGTGCGTCTCCGCACAGATCGCCGTCGACGTCACCATCACGTTGTCGTTCACGAAGGCCCCGATCGCCTTCGCCTCCTGGATCGCCGTCTTGTACTGCTCCAGCACCCACTCCATGTCGGAGACCTTCTGCACGCTGAAGCCCAGCACCCCCAGCCCCTTCCTGGCGGCCATGGCGTACGAGGACGGCGACCCGGCCGCGTACCACATGGCCGGGTGCGCCTTCCCGTACGGCTTGGGGAAGACCTTCCGCGGCGGCAGCGACCAGTGCTTGCCCTGGAACCCCTCGTACTCCTCCTGGAGGAACATCTTGGGGAACTCCGCGATCGTCTCCTCCCAGATCTCCTTCGTGTGGTTCATGTCGGTGACGCCCGGCAGGAACCCGAGGATCTCGTGGCTGCCGGCACCGCGCCCGGTGCCGAACTCGAAGCGCCCCTTGGAGAGGTGGTCGAGCATCGCGACCTTCTCGGCCACCTTCACCGGGTGGTTGACCGGCGCGAGCGGGTTGAAGATGCCGGAGCCGAGATGGATCCGCTCGGTGGCGTGCGCGAGGTACGCGAGGAAGACCTCGTTCGCCGACAGGTGGGAGTACTCCTCCAGGAAGTGGTGCTCGGAGGCCCAGGCGTACTTGAAGCCGGACTTGTCGGCCTGGATGACGTACTCGGTCTCCTCGATCAGCGCCTTGTGCTCCGCCTCCGGGTCGACCTTGGACCGCGCCTCTGGCACGTATCCCTGCACGAAGAGACCGAATTCCAAGGGGGTTCACCGTCCTTCTGTTTCTGACTGACCGTCAGATCGTTGAGCCCGACTGTTCCACCGGGCGCGGGAACCGTCAATACCTGACGAACCATCAGATGCGGGTGGGGGCGGGACCGGCCGGCGCGCTCAGAGCACGCTCACGCCCGCCATCCACCCCCCGTCGATCACGAACGGCTGCCCCGTGATGTACGAGGAGTCCGGCCCGGTCAGGAACAGCGCCAGCCGCGCCACCTCGGCCGGCTGCCCGGCCCGCCCCAGCGGCACCACCCGCCGGTACAGCTCCGCCATCGCCTCCGTCGCCTCCGGGGACGGCCCGGCGGGGTCCAGCAGCGCCGGGTTCGCCATCGGCGTGTCCACCGCGCCCGGGCACATCGCGTTGACCCTGATGCCCTTCGCCGCCAGCTCCAGCGCGGCGACCCGGGTCAGTCCGACGATCGCCGCCTTGGTCGCCGCGTACGCCCCGACGAAGGCCATGCCGGTCAGGCCGGTGTACGAGGACGTGTTGACGATGGTGCCGCCGCCGGCCGCCCCGATCTCCGGGGCCACCGCCTTGATACCGAGGAACGCGCCGATCTGGTTGACCCGGATGACCTGCTCGAACTCCTCCAGCGGGGTCGAGACCAGCTCGTTGAAGCGGAGGATGCCGGCGTTGTTGACCAGGCCGTCGATCCGGCCGAACGACTCCTTCGCGGCCGCCACCGCGGCCGCCCAGTCCGCCTCGCTGCCGACGTCGAGGCGTACGTAGCGCACCCGGTCGGCGCCGGCCTCCTTGGCGATGTCCTCCGCGACCTGCGCGCCCTGCTCGTCGAGGACGTCCCCGAGCAGCAGCCGTGCGCCCTCGGCGGCGAACAGCCGGGCCTCCTGCTCGCCCTGGCCGCGTGCGGCGCCGGTGATGACGACGACGCGTCCGTCCAGCTTGCCCATGGCGATTCCCTTCGGGGTCCGTGTGGGGGTCAGGCGTTGAGGTGGGGGGCCACCTCGGCGCCGAACGCGGCGATCTGGTCGACCAGTTCGGCTCGGTCGCGGCTGCGGAAGCGGACCTGGATCTGGTCGATGCCGAGGTCCGCGTAGCCGCGGAGGGATTCGGCGAGCCGCTCCGGCTTGCCGGTGAGGGTGCGGCGGCCGGTGTCCCAGCCGGGTTCGCCGACGTACAGGGCCTCGGTGATCGCGCCGAACTCGAACGGGGCGTCGATGCCGGCCTCGGCGCGCAGGCGGCGGATGCGGTCGAGCTGGGCGGGGAGCTTGTCGCGCGGGTCGCCCTGCGGGAGCCAGCCGTCACCACGGACGGCGGCGCGCCGCACGGCGGCGGGCGAGGAGCCGCCGACCCAGACGGGCACCCGGGGCTGGGCGGGGCGGGGGAGCTGGCCGAGGTCGCGGAAGGGGAAGCGGGGGCCGTCGAACTCGGGGTACTCCTCCGGGCCGAGCGCCGCCTTCAGCGCGTCGAGGCATTCGTCGAGGAGCGCGCCGCGGTGCTCGAAGTCCACACCGAGGACCTCGAACTCCTCCTGCACGTGGCCGGCGCCGACACCGAGGATCAGGCGGCCGCCGCTGAGGTGGTCGAGGGTGGCGTACTGCTTGGCGCTGACGAGGGGGTGCCGGAGGGCCACCACGGCGACGTGGCTGAGGAGGCGGATGCGGTGGGTGGCGGCGGCGATGTAGGCGAGCGTGGCCACGGGGTCGTACCAGGTCGTGCTCATGGCTGCGGCGAGGCGCCTGGGGATGGCGACGTGGTCGCACGAGGCGATGTAGCCGAACCCTGCCGCCTCTGCGGCGCGCGCGATCTCCACGAGGTCTGCGGGGCCGGCTTCCCGCTCCCACGGCTCCGCGTAGATGGAACTCTGCGACTGAACCGGCAGCTGCATTCCGTAGACGAGCCGCCCCTCGGCGAACACCCGCACCCGCCCCACCACCCTCATCTGACGATCCGTCACTTCAAGGACGCCCTCATCCTCGAACCTGACTTCTCGTCAGACAACCCCCTTGCGGTCTTCCCGGCCGAATCCGGGACTGCCGCCGGCTGCGCGGCAGGCGGGGCCCGGTCGACTTCGGGGCTCCGCCCCGGACCCCGCGCCTCAAACGCCGGCGGGGCTGGACTTTGCCCCGCCCGGCAGCCGGGCGGGGGAAGACCATCCCGTCCGGCGATTGAGGACCGGGGTGCGGGGCGGCGTCGCGGGCGGCTACAGCCAGCCGCGCTGGGCGGCCTTCAGGCCCGCTTCGAAGCGGCTCGAGGCGTCGAGCCGCTCCATGAGGGCGGCCATCTGCCGCCGCACCGTACGCAGCGAGATCCCCAGCCGCTTCCCCGCCGCCTCGTCCGTCAGCCCACCCGCCAGCAGCGAGAGCAACTCCCGCTCGCCGGGACTCAGCCCCGTCGCCCGGTCCTGCGGCTGGTCCGCCCCCAACGGCACCGCCGACGACCACGTCTGCTCGAAGAGCGCGATCAGCGAGGCCACGATCCCCGGCTCACGCGTGCACAGCGCACCCGCCCGCGTGTTCCCGGGGTCGATGGGGACGACCGCCACCTCCCGGTCGAAGACGAGCATGCGCGGCGGCAGCACCGGACAGGTGCGGACCAGCCCGCCCTCCTCCGTCATCCACCGCGCATACCCCAGCGTCGCCGGGTCGTTGCGCACACTGTCCTGGTACAGGGTCAGCAGCGACACCCCGCGCCGCATCGCGTCGTCGTCCAGCGGCCGGGACGCGTCCAGGCTGGCCTGGGACTGCGCCCCGCCCGGCATCACCGACAGGCACTCGCGGGTGACGTCCCGCGCCAGCATCTCCAGCTTGCCCTGAATGGCGTCGAGCCCGACCAGCCGCTCCGTGCCGTCCCCGCTGCCGCCGACCGGCCGCAGCTCCGCGTACTCGGCCACGGCCTGAGCCGCGGCCGCCTTGCTTTCGGCCAACTCCTGCTGCCGGCGCAGCAGTTCCGCCTCCTGGCGGCGCAGGATCAGCTCCAGCCCGACCTCCGGGCTGACCGGCCGCAACGCGCCGGGCCGGTCCCGGGAGGCCCGCAGCAGCTCCAGGTCGGCGAGCTCGTCCAGGGCTTGCCGGACCCGCGCCTCCGGCAGGTCGAGCCGCCGGCAGAGGTCGGCCACCCCGCCCTGCGGATCGGCCAGGAGCGCCCGGTAGACGGTCTCCGACGTGGCGTCCAACCCCATCACTGCCAGCATGCTTCGCAGCCCCCCGACTGGTTCCGGGGCATGCCGTACGCCCCGATTTCATGATCATTGCAACCGCTGTCCGAGCATGCAACAGACCCACCCCCGGAACCCGGTCTTCCGGCCGGATGTGGCACCAACCTGCCAGGCAGTTTGGTGCCGCACCGAATCCCTTCCGCCGGGGTTCCAGGCCCAGCAGGATGGTGCTCACCGGAACGGCGGGGAACGAAAACCCCAGGCCAGACCGGGTAACCCACCACCACTTCGCATCCACGGGGGCACCGCCATGTCGAACACCACCACGCGCCGCATCACCACCGCCGTCGCCTCCGCCCTGCTGGGCGGCGCACTGGCGGCCGGTGCCGGCATCGGGTGGGACGCCACCGGCAACGGCATCGGCTGGGACTCCGCCGGCCACACGACCGTGGCGCAGGCCGCGGCCCCGACGAAGGGATCCGTCGTGGCCAACGGCATCGGCTGGGACTGACCCGTGCTCCTCGTCCACCTGCCCCTCACCACCGAGGGGCTGACGCCCGGGACCGACCGGGAGGCCGGCCTCCTCCAGGACGTCCTCTGGGCCCACGCCAGGCCGCCGCACGCACTGGAACACGTGCGGATCCGACCGATCGCCCACGGACTGAACGTCGCGATGTTCGTACGGGCCGACTGCGACACCACCGCCCGGGCCCAGGCCCGGAGCCTCCTGAACGACGCACTGGCCGCCGGCGCCCTCCGCGGGTACTCACTCGCCCCCGAGCACCCGGCCTGACTCCGCCGCGGCACCCCGTCGCCAGGCCCCCGCGCACCCTCGTGCGCAGGCCGTACGCCCCGTCCCCGACCGCTGTTCCTGCAGGGCAGCCGTCCACGACCCGGGTCGTCCGCCCGCCTTCTTCTTCCCGCCCCCGCGAGGGCGGTCCGCACCACACCTTCCGAGACCCCTGCGCCGGCCCCGTCCACCGGGACCGCCCTCCTTCCTGGAGACACCCATGTCCAAGCGCCGTTTCTCCCGCACCCTCTCCGCCGTGCTCACCGCGGCCGCCGCCGCCCCGCTGCTCGTCGTCGCCCTGCCCGCCGTGACCGCGAACGCCGACGCCCCGACCGTGGGGCAGATCGCCCGGGCCCAGGTCGGCAACACCTGCGGCGACTACAACTGCCAGTACCCGACGGCCTGGTGCGCCGAGTTCACCCGCTGGGTCTGGAACAAGGCCGGTGCCGACATCTCCGGCATCACCCCGGCCGCGGTCAGCATCTACGACTACGGCAAGCGCAAGGGCACCGTCCACAGCACCCCGCAGGTCGGCGACGCCGTGCTGTACGACAAGGACGGCAGCCTCAACGACGGCAACGCCGACCACGTGAACATCGTCGTCGCGGTCGACGGCGACTACATCCAGACCGTCGGCGGCAACGAGCGCGGCGGCGTGCGCTTCCGCACGTCCTTCAACTGGCGCACCGAGTCCAGCCCGGTGGGAGCCGGCCGCGCCCTCGCCTTCATCGGCCCCTCGGGCCTCGCCGACACCCCCGCCGGAACCCCGGTCAGCCAGGCCGGCGACGTCTACCACGCCACCCGTCTCGTCGACGGCAGCTGGGAGAGCTTCGCCGCCCTGAACGGCTACGAGGGCGCGGCGTTCTTCAACGCCTCGAAGGCCTCCATCACGTCGACCCCGGACGGCTCCACCCAGACCCTGGCCACCGGCAAGGACGGCAACCTCTACCACACGGCCCGCTACGAGGACCGTACGTGGACGGGCTGGGCCCCCCTGAACGGCGTCGACGGCGCGGCGAGGTTCAGCGCCAAGACCCAGGCCATCGCCGGCATGCCGAACGGTGACGCCCAGGTCATGGCGGTCGGCAACGACGGCAAGATCTACCACAACGCCCGCTTCAAGAGCGGCTCGTGGCAGGGCTGGCAGCAGATCGGCGACTGGAGCGCCCAGAAGATCTCCGTCGCCGCGATGCCGGACGGCGGCATGCAGGTCCTGATCGTCGGCAACGACGGCAACGTCTACCACAACGTCCGCTCCGTGGCCGGTGTGTGGCAGGGCTGGAACGCCGTGGACGGCTTCGGCGGTGCCGCGACCTTCCAGGCGAAGGACGTCGCCGTCGCGGGCCTCCCGAACGGGGACGCGCAGTTCCTGGCCATCGGCAACGACGGCAACGTCTACCACAACATCCGCTTCGCCGCCGGTACGTGGCAGGGCTGGAGCAAGGCGGCCGGCTACGGCGGCGCGGCGAGCTTCGCGGCGACGAGCATCGCGATCACCGGCATGCCGAGCGGTGACACCCAGATGCTGGCCGTCGGCAACGACGGCAAGGCGTACCACTCGGCACGCTACGCGAACGGGTCGTGGCAGGGCTGGTGGATGACCGGCATGGCCGCGCGTTCCGTCGCCATCGCCGGACTGGGCGACGGCAGCGCGCAGATGCTGGCCACGCGCGGCTGAGTCCTGGGGCGGGGCCCGTTGCGGCGGCGGCAGCCGCTGCGCGGGCCCCTTCCCCGTCCCACCCCGAACCGGGGCCCGCTCCGGACCCCGCCCCGGAACCTGCGCCCCACACCCCGGCGGGGCTGACGCCAGCCCCGCCCCCACCGAGAGAGACCATCCATGTCCGCCACCGCCCGTACCCGTCACCTCCAGGCCGTCTCCGCACTCGCGGTCACCGTCGCCGCCTTCGGGCTGTCGGCGCTCGGGGCCGGATCCGCCTCGGCCGCCTCCGTCGCCACCTGGGACAAGGTCGCTGCCTGCGAGAGCACGAACAACTGGAGCATCAACACCGGGAACGGGCTCTACGGCGGGCTCCAGATCATGAAGCCCACCTGGGACGCCTTCGGGGGCCGGACCTACGCCGCGTATCCGCACCAGGCCACCAAGCAGCAGCAGATCCTGATCGCCGAGAAGATCCTCGCGGGCCAGGGGGCCGGGGCCTGGGGCGGCTGCGGAAAGTCCGCCGGGCTGGCGTACGACCACGCCGACCCCTACCCGACGGGCACCACCCCGACCGCCCCGGTGAGCAAGGCCGGCGACTTCTACCACGCGATCCGCCAGGTCGACGGCTCGTGGACCGGCTTCAAGCCGCTCGGCGGCTACGACGGCGCCCCGTTCTTCAACGGCCGGCAGGAGGCCATCACCGCGACCCCCGACGGCTCCGTCCAGGTCCTGGGCACCGGCAGCGACGGCAACCTGTACCACACGGCCCGCTACAGCAACGGCTCGTGGACCGGCTGGGGCCCGCTCGACGGCGCGAACGGCGCCGCCCGGTTCGGCGCCCGCGGCCAGGCGATCGCCGGTATGCCGAACGGCGACGCCCAGGTCATGGCCATCGGAAACGACGGCAAGATCTACCACAACGCCCGCTTCAAGAGCGGCTCGTGGCAGGGCTGGCAGCAGATCGGCGACTGGCAGGCCCAGCGGATCGCCGCGGCCGCGATGCCGGACGGAGGCATGCAGGTCCTGATCGTCGGCACCGACGGGAACGTGTACCACAACCTCCGTACGGTGGCGGGGGTCTGGCAGGGCTGGCACGCGGTCGGCGGAGTGGGCGGCGCGGCCACCTTCCAGGGCGGCGTCCCGGCCATCGCAGGGCTGCCGAACGGCGACAGCCAGCTGCTGGCCGTCGGCAACGACGGCCGGACCTACCACAACATCCGTCGTGCGGACGGGTCGTGGCAGGGCTGGGGTGCGGTCGACGGCATCTCCAACTGGCCCAAGAGCCTTGCCATCACGGGCATGCCCAACGGGGACAGCCAGATCCTGGTCACCGCCGCGGACAGCAGCACCTTCCACAACATCCGCTTCGCGAACGGGTCGTGGCAGGGCTGGGGCAACACCGGCTTCGGCTCCCTGGCGGCAGCCCTGACCGGCATGCCGGACGGCTCCACCCAGACCCTGGTCACCCGCAACTGACCCCCACCGCCGGGACTCCGCCCCGCACCCCACGCCTCAATCGCCGGCGGGGCTCGCTGTCGGGGCTCCGCCCCCTGACCCCGCGCCTCAAACGCCGGCGAGGCTCGAAGAACGGGCTCCGCCCCGTTCCTCGCGCCTCAATCGCCGACGGGGCTCAAAGAACGGGGCTGCAGCCCCTGACCCTGCGCCTCGAATGCCGGCGAAGCTCAAAGAACGGGGGCTCCGCCCCCGGACCCCCGCGCCTCAAACGCCGGCGGGGCTGGATTTCGCCCCGCCGCGTCCAGCCCGCAGGCGAAGCTCGGGCAGGGGAAATCCCGCCCTCAGCCGGCTGGGGCAGCCGAGGTCCGGGCAGGAGAAATTCCAGCCCGTCCGGCGATTGAGGACCGGGGTCCGGGGCGGAGCCCGGAAAGCGAGCCCCGCCGGCGATTAGGGCGCGGGGGCAGGGGGCGGGACCCCGAAAGCGAGCCCCGCCGGCGTTTGAGGCGCGGGGTCCGGGGCGGAGCCCCGTTCTTTGAGCTTCGCCGGCGATTGAGGCGCGGGGTGAGGGGGCGGAGCCCCGAAAGCGAGCCCCGCCGGCGATTGAGGCGCGGGGTCCGGGGCGGAGCCCCGTTCTTTGAGCTTCGCCGGCGATTGAGGCGCGGGGTGAGGGGGCGGAGCCCCGAAAGCGAGCCCCGCCCGCGATTGAGGCGCGGGGTCCGGGGCGGAGCCCCGTTCTTTGAGCTTCGCCGGCGATTGAGGCGCGGGGTGAGGGGGCGGAGCCCCGAAAGCGAGCCCCGCCCGCGTTTGAGGCGCGGGGTCCGGGGCGGAGCCCCGTTCTTTGAGCTTCGCCGGCGATTGAGGCGCGGGGTGAGGGGGCGGAGCCCCGAAAGCGAGCCCCGCCGGCGATTGAGGCGCGGGGGGTCGGGGCCGGGTCCCGGGGGGCTACGGCTTGTGGGCGAGGAGGAGGCGCCAGTTCGGGGTGCCGTCCGGGCGGCGACCGAACGGCTCCAGCGGGGTGAGCGAGACCGAGAACCCCGCCGCACGAAGGTCGTCGCGGACCCCGCCCAGCGGAAACGTCCGGTAGTACATGACGAACGGCGGCCGCCACACCGCATTCCGCACCCGCATCACCGCATCGAAGCCGAGCGTCGCCCAGTACAGCGGCGACCGCACCGGCAGCGGCGCGCCGACCGGGAAGGCGAACAGCCCCCCGGGCCGCAGCGCCCGGTGCACGCCGGCGAACAGCAGCGGCCGCTCCCGCGGCAGGAAGTGCCCGAACGCCCCGAAGGACACGGCCAGGTCGAACGCCCCCTCGAAGGGCAGGTCCAGCGCGTCCGCCCGCACCAGCGAGGCGTCCGGATGCGCGGCCCGCGCCTCTGCCAGCATCCCGGCGCTCAGGTCCACCCCGGTGATCCGCCCGGCCCCGGCCTCCCGCAGCACCCCGAGCCCGGCCCCGGTGCCGCAGCACACGTCGAGCCCCGACGCGAACGGCCCGTACGCCCGCAGCGCGGCGGCGGTCGCCGTCAGGAAGCGGTCCGGTGTCCGGAACGGCGTGTGGTCGAACTTCGGCGCGAGCAGGTCGTAGCCGTGCTCGACGGAAGACAGCGCCTGCACGGCCAGCTCCCGCAGCGTGGGTCCCTCGGAGGTGAACACGCCCCCACCCTAGCCAGCAGCCCCCACCTGCACGCGGACATGCGGGGGCCGCGGTGGCTCCCCCTCCGGGCCACCGCGGCCGCCGTTCCCCCGTGTTTCCGTGCTCCCTGCGACGCGATCCCCTCTTCCCGGGTGTTCCCCGGGCCCCCCGGGACCTCGCCTCAGGGCCTCGCGCCTCCGCCGGTCGGTACCCCCGTACCCCCGTGACCGGCGAAGGCCGCCGACGTCCTTACGGGCGCGGGCCCGTCGCGTGGTTGTCCATGGTCTGGAGCTCCTCGCCCGCGACGGCCGGCTTCTTGGCCGGGGCGGAGACGGGTTCGGCGGCCGGTTCGCCCGCCGGGACCGTCAGCGGGCCGCCGGTCGCGTGGTTGTCCAGGGTCCGGATGTCCACGCCGGTGGCGTGGTTGTCGAGCGGCTTGATGTCGCCGTCTCCGGGTACGGGCTTCGCGCTGTCGGTCGTCGTCATCGTCACTCCTGAAGATAATCCGGGCCCGTTCGGCGATTCCCCCGAGGACCGCCGAGCGGGTCAGTGCGTTCATGGTGGCGGACGGCGATAAACGAACGATGAACGCCCCGTTCAGCCCCCGCCCCAGGATCATGCCGGACGCCACCGACATCGCGGGAAACCGTGGTGTCCTGCAACAGGACCGGGACGATCCCGTGTCACTCAGGCCGCGACCTCGGACGCCAACAGCGCTTGTACAGTGGCCAGTTCGGGCGACTTGAGCTGCGTGAACACCGTTTCCGCGTCGGCCCAGCAGGCCCGGGCCCGGTCGGTCTGTCCCATCCGGTGCAGGGCTCGTCCCAGGACCATCACGACGCACGCCCGCCGCCATTCGCCGCCCATCACCCGCAGGGCGATGGCCTGTTCCGCATGGGAGGCCGCCAGCGTGGCCTGCCCGGCGGCGAGGTGCGCCTCGGCGATCCGGTAGTGGGTGATGCCCTCCCACAGCGGCTGCCGGTTGTCGCGGAACAGCGCCAGCGCCTCGGTCAGCTGGGCCAGCGCCTCGGTGAGCCGGCCGGCCTGGGACAGCACGATGCCCAGCGCGTACCGGCCGTTCGCCAGCCGCAGGGTCAGGCCCATCCGGTCGTACAGGGCGATCCCGCGCTCGGCGAGGTCGATCGCGACGCCGAGGTGGCCGAGGGAGGCCTCGATCCGCGACAGGTTGCACAGGGCACTGGCCTCGCCGATGTCGTTGCCGTCGGCGTGGAAGTTCTCGATGGCCTCGCGCAGGTACCGTTCGCCGTCCGCGTGCCGGCCCTCGTACAGGGCGATGATCCCGCGGTCGTTCGGCGCCCAGCACAGCGGCGCCGGGTCCCCGGCCGCCCGGGCCAGCACGGTGGCCTGCCGGGCCTCGTCGTCGGCCTCGGCGAACCGGCCGGCGACCAGGTGGACATTGGTCAGGGTGGTCCGGACCCGGCCCTCGGCATGCGGGTCGCCGGCGGCGACGGCGGTGTCCCGCAGGGCCAGCGCGGCGGCCTCGTACTGCCGGGAGTTGGCGCCCGACTCCAGCAGGTCCTTCGCCGCCCACAGCAGGTCCACGGCCCGCCGCAGCTCGTCCGCCGGCGCGCCGGTCCGGACGGCGGTCTGCCGTACGCAGGCCAGCAGCGGGTTCGCCTCGGTGTACAGCCAGTCCATGGCGGCGTGCCGGTCGGGCAGCACGAGCCCCGGGTAGCCGGTCGGCGCGAGGTGCGCGACGAGCCGGTCGCCGGGGCGTTCCAGGGCGTACACCCCGGCCGCCGTGGCGAGGTAGAAGTCCAGCAGCCGGGAGAGCGCGGCGTCCCGTTCGGCGGGGGGCTGCTCGTCCCGCTCGGCGCACGCACGCGCGTAGAGCCGTACGAGGTCGTGGAAGCGGTAGCGGCCGGCCGCGGCGGATTCCAGCAGGGAGCAGTCCACGAGCGCTTCGAGGAGGTCCTCGGCGTCGTGGGCGGGCAGGTCGAGCACTGCGGCCGCGGCGGGCAGCGAGATGTCGGGTCCGTCGGCGAGGCCGAGCAGCCGGAAGGCGCGGGCCTGGGCGGGTTCGAGCTGCCCGTAGCCCAGCTCGAAGGTGGCCTTCACCGCCAGGTCGCCGGTCTGGAGCTCGTCCAGGCGGCGGCGCTCGTCGGCGAGCTTGTCGGCGAGGACGGAGACCGTCCAGGTGCGGCGGGCGGCCAGCCGGGAGGCGGCGATGCGGATGGCGAGCGGCAGGAAGCCGCAGGCGCCGACGACGGCGAGCGCGGCCTGCCGCTCGGCCTGCACCCGCTCCTCGCCGACGATCCGGGTGAACAGCTGGAGGGCCTCGTCGGGGCTCATCACGTCGAGGTCGACGAGGTGCGCGCCGGCGAGGCCGGCCATCCGGACCCGGCTGGTGACGAGGGCGGCGCAGCCGGCCGTGCCGGGCAGCAGCGGGCGGACCTGGGCGGCGTCCCGGGCGTTGTCGAGCAGGACGAGGACCCGGCGGCCGTCGAGGGTGGAGCGGTACAGCGCGGCGCGTTCGGCGGCGGAGTCGGGGATGGCGTGGGCGGGGATCCCGAGGGAGCGCAGGAAGGCGGCGAGGACGGCTTCCGGTTCGAGGCTGCGGGAGTCGCTGCCCTGGAGGTCCACGTAGAGCTGCCCGTCCGGGAAGTGCGGCCGGGCCGCGTGGGCGACGTGGACGGCCAGGGTGGTCTTGCCGACGCCGCCGATGCCGGCGAGGGCGGAGACGGCCATGACCTGGCCGTCGGTACCGTCGGCGGTAAGGATCCCGGTGAGTTCGTCGACGAACGCGGCCCGCCCGGTGAAGTCGGGCACGGTGGCCGGCAGCTGGGCGGGCCGGACCAGGACGGGGGCGGCCGGGGACGGCTCGGCGGCCCGGGCCAGCTCGGTGTCGGCGCGCAGGATCCGCTGCTGGAGCTCGGCGAGCTGGGGCCGCGGGTCGACGCCCAGTTCCTCGGCGAGGAGCCGCCGGGTGTCGGCGTACACGGCCAGCGCTTCGGCCTGGCGGCCGCTGCGGTAGAGGGCGAGCATGAGCAGTTCGCGCAGCCGCTCGCGCAGCGGGTGGGCGGCGGTCAGCGCGGTCAGCTCGGAGACGGCCTCGGCGTGGCTGCCGAGGTCGAGGTCGAGGTCGAGGCGGGTCTCCAGGAGCTGGAAGCGCCACTCGGTGAGCCGGGTGCGCTCGTAGTCGGCGTACGGGCCGGGTACGCCGGCCAGCGGCTCTCCGTCCCAGAGGGCAAGGGCCTTGCCCAGGAGGGCACGGGCCCGGCTGCGGTCGCCCTGGGTGCGGGCGCGTTCGGCCTCGGCGGCCAGTCCGCGGGCCACGCCGAGGTCGAGGGCGGTGGGGGAGGTGCGGATGGCGTATCCGCCGGCGTCGCTCTCCAGCACGCCCGGGGCGAGGATCTTGCGCAGCCGGGACGCGTAGGTGCGGACGGCGGCGAGCGCCTGCGAGGGCGGGTCCTCGCCCCAGATGGCGTCGATCAGCTCGGGTGCGGTGGCGGTGCGGCCGTCCCGGAGCAGGAGCGCGGCGAGCAGGGCGCGCTGCTGGGGCGAGCCGGAGGCCAGGGCCTCGTCGCCGCGCCAGGCGCGGACCGGTCCGAGCACGGCGAACCGGGCGCCCCCGGCGCCGGTTTCGCCGGCGGCGGGGTGCGGGAGAGGGGTGTCGGCTGTGGTGTCGGGGTGCTTCCGCTGGTGCGGAATGGCCGGTGTGCCGTCCATCAGTGTCCCCCCTTGCCTTCCGTAGCGGCGTGCGCACTGGCCAGTCTGCCCTGTCGCGGGCGGGTGCGTCAGCCCGGGAGGGCCGGGGCGCACGGGGGCACGACGGGGTCGGGGCCTTCCCGGAGCCCGTCCGGCTCGTTCCCGCCGGGTCCGGTCCGGGCCCGTCAGAGTAGCTGACGGTTCGTCAGATCGGCGCTACCGTGGGGCCATGGAGACCTTCCCGAAGATCATCTCGGTGGACGACCACACCGTGGAGCCTCCGCACGTCTGGCGGGACCGGCTCCCGTCGAGGTACGCCGACACCGGCCCCCGGATCGTCCGCGCCCCCCTCAAGGAAATGACCTTCCTCGGCGGCAAGTTCGCCCCGGTCATGGGCGCCAAGGGCGACGACGGGCCGATCGGCGACTGGTGGGTCTACGAGGACCTGCACCGCCCGCTGACCCGCCTCGACACCGCCGTCGGCTACGACCGCGACGAGATCCGGCTGGAGGTCATCACGTACGAGCAGATGCGCCCCGGCTCCTTCTCGGTGCCCGACCGGCTCGCGGACATGGACGTCAACCACGTCCAGTCGGCCCTCTGCTTCCCCACCTTCCCGCGCTTCTGCGGCCAGACCTTCACCGAGGCCAAGGACCGCGAACTCGGCCTGCTGGGGGTGCGCGCGTACAACGACTGGATGGTCGAGGAGTGGTGCGGCCCCGAGGCCCGCGGCCGGCTGATCCCGCTCACCCTGATCCCGCTGTGGGACGCCCGGCTCGCCGCCGCCGAGGTGCGGCGCAACGCGGCCCGCGGGGTGCGCGCGGTCGCCTTCTCCGAGATACCGCCGCACCTGGGGCTGCCGTCCGTCCACACGGACGAGTGGGATCCGTTCCTGGAGGCGTGCAACGAGACCGGCACGGTCATCGCCATGCACATCGGCTCGTCCTCGCGGATGCCGTCGACCTCCGCGGACGCGCCGCCGGCCGTCGGTTCCACCATCACCTTCGCCAACTGCTGCTTCTCGATGGTCGACTGGCTGATGAGCGGCAAGTTCGAACGCTTCCCCAACCTGAAGATCATGTACGCCGAGGGCCAGATCGGGTGGATCCCGTACGTCCTGGAGCGCGCGAACGTGGTCTGGGAGGAGAACCGGGCCTGGGGCGGGGTCGCCGACAAGGTCACCCGGCCGCCGTCCGAACTGTTCGCCGAGCACGTCTACGGCTGCTTCTTCGACGACGCGTTCGGGCTGCGCAACCTGGACGCGATCGGCGCCGGCAACGTCCTCTACGAGACGGACTACCCGCACTCCGACTCCACCTGGCCGAAGTCCCGCGAGGTCGGCGAGGCGCAGATGGGCCACCTGCCGGCCGACGTCGTGGACCGCATCGTGCAGCGCAACGCGATCGAGCTGCTGGGGCTGACGGACGACGGGCTGTGGGCGGGGGCCTGACCGGCGTCCCGGACCCGACGGCCGGCCCCCACGGCCGGCCCCGACCGCCAACCGACGACCAACCGACGACTAACCGACGAAACCCAGGTGGACCGGTTCCCGCCGGTCCACCCGCAGCAGGTCCGCCAGCTGCGGCGGCCACACCGGCTCCCGTACGGCGTCCAGCTCGGCCAGGCTGAGCCACCGCCAGTGCTGGCCGGGGGATTCCGGGACCGGGTCGCGGAGCGGGCCGTAGGCGACGTACACGTTCTCGTACTGGCGGGTGGGCACACCCTGGTGGGTGAAGTCGTGCACCCAGGTGCACAGCAGCCGCTCGGGCGCCGGCTCCGTCCAGCCGGTCTCCTCCTGCAACTCCCGCCGGACCGCCTCCTCGGGCGTCTCCCCTGCCTCCATCCCACCGCCCGGCGGCAGCCAGTGGGTCCCCACGTAGGGGTGGTCGTCCCGGAACAGGAACACACTGCCTTCCGGCGACACGACGACTATCCGGGCGGCGGACCGTGGAGTGCGCATCCGGGCAGGGTAGATGCCCGGCCGGGCATGGTTCAACGCTGAATTGACAATTCATTGCTATGTGTACCGTTTGTGTCAATGAGCAAGCACGCGCGGATCCGTATGCCCCGCTCCCGCCGCGGCCGTCTGGTCTCCACGGCCGCCGCCGGAGCGGTCCTCGTGGTCGCCGCAGGGTGGGCGTACGCCGCCCACGACGGCGAGCCGCCCCAGCTCTCGGCGCAGCTCGGTGCGGACGCCCGCAACCGGTCGGCTGCGGCGCCGCCGCACGCCGGGACGGATCCCCGTACCGGCCGGGGGGCGCACCGGCCGCGGGCGCTGCCGGACATCAGTGAGGCGACGCGGGCGGCGATCCCGGCGTCCGCGCGGCAGGTGGTGCTGGTGACGGGGGTGGCGGCGGACTCCTCGTACGCGACGGCGTCGCTGTACACGCGGGCGGTGGCGGGGTCCGAGGACTGGGAGCCGGGGCCGAGTTGGCCGGCGCGGAACGGGGCCAAGGGGTGGTCGGCGGACCGGACGTACGGGGGCTTGCAGTCACCCGTGGGGGTGTTCTCGCTGACCGATGCGGGCGGGCTGCTGCCGGCGCCGCCGGGGACGCGGCTGCCGTACGACCACGGGCCGGCCTTCACCGCCACCGGGCGGGGCGTCGAGGGCGAGCCCCTCACCGGCTCCTTCGACTACGTCGTCGCCATCAACTACAACCGCGTCCCCGGCACGTCCCCCCTGAACCCCGACAAGCCGGACGGCGAGGCCAAGGGCGGCAACATCTGGCTCCACGTCGACCACGACGGCCCCTCCCAGGGCTGCGTGGGCCTCCCCGCGTCCGCCATGAAGACCCTCCTGGAGACCCTGGATCCGGCCCGGCACCCGGTGGTCGTCATGGGCCCCGCCGGCCACTGACCCGCCGGGGGACGCAGCCGGCGTCCTCGTCGGCCCGCCACGGCTCAGGCACGGGCGCGCAGGTCGGTCTTCAGGAGTTTTCCGCTCGCGTTGCGGGGGAGTTCCGCGAGGAATTCGACCTCGCGGGGGACCTTGTAGTTCGCCATCTCGCGGCGGGACCAGGCGATGAGGTCGTCGGCGGTCAGGGTCGACCCCGCACGGCGCACCGCGTACGCCTTGGCGACCTCGCCGAGCCGGGCGTCCGGGATGCCGACGACGGCGATGTCGGCGACGTCCGGGTGGAGCCCGAGGCACTGCTCGATCTCCGCGGGGTACGCGTTGAAGCCGCCGACGATGAACATGTCCTTGATCCGGTCGGTGATCCGCAGGTTCCCGGCCGGATCGAGGACGCCCACGTCGCCCGTCCGGAGCCACCCGTCCGGGGTCACCGCCTCCGCCGTCGCGTCCGGATCCTCGTAGTAGCCCTGCATGACGTTGTGGCCGCGCACCCACACCTCGCCGTCGACCAGCCGGACCTCCGTGCCGGGGATCGCCCGCCCGGACGTCTCGGCGATCACCCCCGCCGGGTCGCCCTGCCGGCACATGGTGACGATGCCGCTCGCCTCGGACAGGCCGTACGCCGTCAGCACGGTCCCGATGCGCAGCTCGCCCCGCAGTCGCTCGACCAGCCGCAGCGGCACCACGGCAGCGCCGGTGACGACGAGGCGGAGGGCCGAGAGGTCGTACTGGTCCCGGTGCGGGTGGTCCAGCAGCGACTGGTGGAGGGTGGGCGGGCCGGGCAGGACCGAGATCCGCTCCGCGGTGATGTTCGCGAGCGCCGTGTCCACGTTGAAGACCGGCTGCGGGACCATCGTGGCGCCCCGCATCAGGCAGGCGATGATCCCCGCCTTGTAGCCGAAGGTGTGGAAGAAGGGATTCACGATCAGGTAGCGGTCGCCCTCCCGCAGTCCCGCCAGCTCGCTCCAGATCGCGTAGCAGCGCAGCGTCTGCGCATGCGTGATGACGGCCCCCTTCGGCCGCCCCGTGGTGCCGGACGTGAAGACGATGTCGGACGCCGCGTCCGGCCGCACCGCCGCCGCCCGGGCCCGTACCGCCTCCTCGGGAGTGGCCGCACCGGCGGCGAGGAAGTCCTTCCAGGTGCGGAAGGAGTCCGGGGCGTCGTCCGCGAGCACCACGACCTGCTCCAGGTCCGGCAGCCCCGGCAGCGGCCCCTCCCCCGCCCCCTCGCCGGCCGCCCGCCGCAACGAAGCCACGTACGAGGTGCCCAGGAAGGTGCCGGTCACGAACAGCAGCCGGGCCCGGCTGCGCTCCAGGACGTACGCCGCCTCCGCGCCCTTGAAGCGGGTGTTCAGCGGGACCAGGACCGCGCCGGCGGACACCGCGCCGAGCGCGCTGACGATCCAGTCGAGACCGTTCGGGGCCCAGACGGCGACCCGGTCGCCTGGGACCAGCCCGGCGGCGATGCAGGCGGCCGCGGCCCGTTCGACCCGCTCGCCCAGCTCGGCGTACGTGATCCGGGTGCGCCCGTCGACGACGGCCTCGCGGCCCGCGAACCGGGCGGCGGCGTCGGCGACCAGACCGGGGACGCTGCCCCAGCGGAGGTCCCCGCGCGGGTCCTCGGGAGAATCGTTCCCTCGCGCCGCCCCCACCTGCCGGCCGCCCCGCTCCTCGCCCGCACACCCGTCGACCATGTGGCACGTCCCTCCCCGCCGCACACCCGCTAGCTGACTATCCGTCAGATTAGCTGTAGCCTTCGCGGCTGTCAGTACCGGCGCACTCGGAGGTGGCGATGGCGGCAGGGCTCAAGGACGCTACGGCGATAGCGGGGATCGGCCAGACCGCGTTCGCCAGACGCCTCCCCCAGACCGAGAAGGAACTCGCCTGCCGGGCGGTCCTCGCGGCCCTCGACGACGCCGGCATCGCGCCGTCCGAGGTCGACGCCTTCGCCTCGTACACGATGGAGGAGACCGACGAGGTCGAGGTGGCCAAGGCGATCGGCGCCGGGGACGTCACGTTCTTCTCCAAGGTCGGCTACGGCGGAGGCGGTTCGTGCGCGACCGTGGGCCACCTGGCGGCCGCGATCGCCACCGGGCAGGCGAGCGTGGGCGTGGCCTGGCGGTCCCGCAAGCGCGGTTCCGGGCCGCGGCCGTGGAAGAACACCGCCGTGCAGCTGCCCACCCCCGGCCAGTGGACCCGCCCCTTCGGCCTGCTGCGGCCCGCCGACGAGATCGGCATGCTGGCCCGCCGCTACATGCACGAGTACGGCGCCACCCGCGACCACCTCTTCAACGTGGCCCTGGCCTGCCGCAACCGCGCCAACCAGAACCCCGCCGCGATGATGTACGAGCGCCCGCTGACCCGCGAGATGTACATGACCGCCCGGTGGATCAGCGAGCCGCTCTGCCTCTTCGACAACTGCCTCGAAACGGACGGCGCACTGGCCTGCGTGATCGTGAGCGCCGAGCGGGCCCGGGACTGCCGGCAGAAGCCCGTGTACGTGCACTCCGTCGCGCAGGGCCTGCCCGCCCAGCACCACGGCATGGTCAACTACTGGAACGACGACCCGCTGTCCGGCCCCGCCTGGACCGCCGCCCGGCACCTGTGGAAACAGGCCGACTTCGGCCCGGACGACGTGGACGTGGCCCAGATCTACGACGCCTTCACCCCGCTGATCCCGCTCTCCCTGGAGGGCTACGGCTTCTGCGGGCGCGGCGAGGGCGCCGCCTTCACCGAGGGCGGCACGCTCGAAATCGGCGGCCGGCTGCCGATCAACACGGGCGGCGGCGGCCTCTCCGAGGCCTACGTGCACGGCTTCAACCTGATCAACGAGGGCGTGAAGCAGCTGCGCGGCACCTCCACCGCCCAGGTCCCGGACGCCGCCACCTGCCTGGTCACGGCGGGCGAGGGCGTCCCGACCTCCGCCATCCTGCTGCGCGCGTGAGGAGCGAGCCGATGACCACCGCGACGAACACCCCGGACGGCACCGGAACGAGCGGCCCCGCCGCCGCCCCCGCCGGAACCGCCCCCGACGGCCTCCTCCTGCCCGTCCCCGACGAGGACGGCGCCCCCTTCTGGGAGTACGCGGCGCGCGGCGAACTCCGCATCCAGGCCTGCGCGTCCGAGTCCTGCGGCCGGCTGCGCTTCCCGCCCCGCCCGTGCTGCCCGCACTGCGGTTCGTTCGACGGCGAATGGCGGCGGATGAGCGGCCGCGGCCGGATCTGGTCGTACGTCAGGCCGCACCCGCCGCTGCTGCCCGCGTACGCCGCGCAGGCCCCGTACAACGTCATCCTGGTGGAGCTGGCGGACGCCCCTCGGATCCGGCTGGCGGGGAACCTGGTGGCGGCCGCAGGGGCACCGCTGAACTCGGTGGACCCGGCCCGGCTGCGGATCGGGGCGAAGGTGCAGGTGGTGTTCGCCGAGGTGGGCGGCACCGTCGTGCCGCGCTGGCTGCTGGAGCGGTCATGAGCCTGCGGGTGGAGCGGGACAAGGCGACGGGGGTGGCGGTCCTGACCCTGGACCGCCCGGACCGGCACAACGCGGTCGATCTGCCGATGGCGGCCGAACTGACGGCCGCCTGGCAGGAGTTCCGCCACGACGACACCGTGCGGGCGGTGGTGGTGACGGGCGCCGGCGGCAAGGCGTTCTGCACCGGCATCGACCGCTCGGTCCACGTCCCCCAGCCCTCGTCCCCGTACACGATCGACGATCCGCTGATCGCGATCGGGCCGAAGGCGAACGACCTGTGGAAGCCGGTGGTGGCGGCCGTCAACGGCATGGCCTGCGGCGGGGCCTTCTACCTGCTGGGCGAGGCCGAGTTCCTGATCGCCTCCGAGAACGCCGCCTTCTTCGACCCGCACACCGACTACGGCATGGTCAGCGCGTACGAATCGATCGGCATGGCGATGCGGATGCCGTACGGGGAGGCGGCCCGGATGTCCCTGATGGGCACGGCGGAACGGCTCTCCGCCCGGCGCGCCCACGAGATCGGGCTGGTGTCCGAGCTGACGCCGCCGGGCGGCGAGCTGGCGGCCGCCGTGCACTGCGCGGAGGTGATCGCCGGATACCCGACGGAGGCCGTCCAGGGCACGGTGCGGGCCCTGTGGTCGGCCCGGGAGGCCGCCCGTACGCAGGCCCTGGCGCACGCCCCGCACCTGATCGCCCTGGGCAACCTGCCCCCGGAGCGGCAGGCGGAGCTGTTCGCGGCCCGGAAGGACCGCTCCGGACCGGCCGCCGCCCCCCGGATCCGCTGACCGGGGCGGCGGCCGCGGCCGCCGCCCCTACTTGAACAGGCTGATCTCGTCGATCTCGCAGCGCTTGACGTCCTTCGCCCGGCGGTTGTGCACCATCGGGACGCGGATCTCGCGGGTCTCGTACGGGTCCAGCGTGATCTGCTGCGTGTTCTCGTCGACCGCGGTGCCGGACGTGCCGCCCATGAAGTCCACCTCGATCACGAACGTGTGGGCGGCGTTCGAGGTGGACGTGACGCGCAGGGTGGAGTCCGTCTCGGCCTTGGAGGTGGTCCGGGGGCGCTGCTTGCCGCGGGTCCTGCCGGAGGCCGGGCCGGCGCACTTCAGGATCTCGACCTTGACCAGGCCCTCCGCGGAGCCGGACGCGTTGGCGGTGCCGCCCGTGGGCTGGGCGCCGCTGCCGCTGCCGCCCGAGGCGACCGTACCGGCGTCGTCGAAGTCGCTGTCGCTGTGCTTGCCGTTCTTCTTCTTCGAGCTGGAGCAGCCGCCGCCGGACCCCGAATCGGATCCTCCGGAGCTGCTGCGGCTCTTGCTCCCGCCCTTGCTGCCACCGCCCTTGCTGCCGCCGGACGAAAATCCGGTCAGCGCGAGCACCACGGCGACGAGTACGGCGGCCAGTCTGACGCGTCGACCGAACACGGGACGCCCCTCCCCCTCAAGAATTGTCTGGTACACGACTTGTCTCGTACATGCCGTCGGCCGGGCACGCTATCAGGATCCGGCCGGACCGGAAGGGGGGCCGACGTGCCCTGGCATGTCGGCCGGCGTAGCGTCGGAAGGAGAGCCCGACCCGCGGGAGGCCGAGCATGATCCGCAACGCACTCGGCTCGCTGATGGGGCTCATCGGAGCGACGGCCGCCGTCTGGAGCCCCTTCCGTGCCTGGTACGACGGCCGTCACGGCCGCGACTACCGGATCGAGGAGCTGTTCTCCGGCGAAGGCATCACCCTCGACCACGCCTCACTGGCCGGCTCGCTCTTCACGCCCTTCGCGATCGCCGCGGTGCTCACCGTGGCGGCTGTTTTCCGCCGGTCGCGGGTGCTGATGGCCTGCGCCGGGGTGCTGGTGCTGGGGTTCACGGTGCTGTGGATGGTGCGGCAGGGGCAGGCCGCGGGCAGCCTGAGCGTCGGCGGCGACCGGCAGAGCCTGGGCCCGGGCGTCGCGAACGCGTTCGGCGGCGGGGTGCTGCTGCTCCTCGCCGCCGTGGTCATGACCGGCCGCGGCCGCCGCAGCCGGCGCGCCCTCCCGCCGCACGGGGCGGCGCGGGAGCCGGAGCCGGGCCCGGGCGGCCCGTACGAGGACGGCGCGCAGGGCCATGCGTACCCGTCCGGACCGTCCGGACGGGTACGCCGGGGACGCCGGGGACCAGGAGCAGACCCGGACGATGCTCCGGCCCGTCGCGGGCCGGCCGTCCGGGGAGGCGGCCGCTGAGCCGACCCGTGAGGCGGCCGGTGAGCCGACCGGGGAGCCCGAGGAGCAGCCCTGGCAGGGCCACGGCCCCGAGCTGGGTGCCCCGCTGGACGGCACGGACCCGGGCGGGCGCCGGCCGCCCCACGGGCCCCCGCTGGGGCCCCCGCTCGACAAGCAGTGACCTCGACGGGCAGGGGCCCGCCCGTACGCGGGGCCGGGCGGGTGGTGTCAGCCCGTCCGGGTCCCCGTGCCCTTCGCCGCGTCCAGGGCGTACACGCAGCGGTCCTTGCTGCACGCGAAGACCACGCCGCCCTTGGCGACCGGGGAACCGGCGATCTCGCCGCCGGTCTTCAGCTTCCAGCGCAGCTGGCCGCCGGCCGCGTCCAGCGTGTACAGGCAGTGGTCGGCCGAGCCGAAGTGCACCCGGCCCTCGGCGACCGCGGGCGCACCGGTGATCTCGCCGCCCGCGGCGAACCGCCACTTCGGCGTGCCGGTGACCGCGTCCAGGGTGTAGAGGGCGCTGCCGGCGCCCAGGTGCACGTTCCCGGCGGCGATCAGGACCGGTTCGGCCGACTGGCGCGGCTCGGTCGCGATCCGCCAGCGGTCCCGGCCGGTGGCCGCGTCCAGCGCGTACACGGTGCCCAGGTAGTCGGCGAGGTAGACGCCGCCGCCGGTGACCGCCGCGCCGGGCGCGAAGGCCGGCGGGGCGAGGAAGACCGCGGGCGCCTCGAAGTGCCAGCGGACCCGCCCGGAGGCGCGGTCCACGGACAGCACGCGGGTACCGGCCGCGATGTACGTGTTGCCGTCCGGGGCGGGCAGCACCCGCACCGGCACGTTCCCGCAGGCCGCCGCGTCGCCCACCGGGTACGACCACTCCTCGCGGCCGGTACGGGCCTCCAGCGAGCGCAGCCGGGCGTCCTGCCAGACGTACACGGAGCCGTCGTGGATGACGGGGGCGGCCTCGGGGGTCTCGAAGTCGGTCTGGACCCCGGTGATCTCCCACAGCTTGTGGCCGGAGGACGCCTCCCAGGCCTGGACGCCGCCGCCGCGGGTGGCGGTGACGACGGTGCCGCGGTCGGCCTTGAGGGCGTACACCCAGGCGTCGGTCTGGAGCCGCCAGCGCTCGCTGCCGTCGGCGGCATCCAGCGCGTACAGCGAGGGGCCGTCGGAGGCGTGGATGCGGCCGCCGTCGACCGCCATCGACCAGGCGACGTCGCGGGTCTTGAACTGGCGGCGGCCGGTGGCCACGTCCAGCGCGTGCACCTCGAACGAGGTGACGTAGAGCAGGTCGCCGTCGACGGTGGGGGTGCCCCACACCTCGTTCGACATCCGGAACCGCCAGGGCCGCCAGCGGCCGCTGTCCGGCGCCGGGCCCGGGCTGGGCACCGGCGCGGGGGCGGCGGAGGGGGCGACCGAGCCGCCGGGCGGGC
>NZ_JAJAUZ010000010.1 GCF_020532645.1 Streptomyces bambusae | reverse complement strand
GGCCCGGCTGCTGGCGGGCCGCCACCACGACCCGCACGCCGTGCTCGGCGCCCGCCCGCACCGCGGCGGGGTGGCGGTCCGGGTGCTGAAGCCGTTCGCGCGGTCGGTGACGATCGTGGCGAAGGGGCTGCGGGCCACGCTGCTCGACGAGGGCGACGGCCTGTTCGGCGGGCTGCTGCCGCTCGCCGAGATCCCCGACTACCGGCTCCTCGTGGCGTACGAGCACGACGAGGCCGAGGTGCACGACCCGTACCGGTTCCTGCCCGCGCTCGGCGAACTCGACCTGCACCTGATCGGCGAGGGCCGGCACGAGGAGCTGTGGACGGCGCTCGGCGCCCGGCCGATGGAGCACCAGGGCGTGGCCGGCACCCGGTTCACGGTCTGGGCGCCGAACGCGCAGGGGGTGCGGGTCACCGGGGACTTCTGCCACTGGGACGGCACGGCCACCCCGATGCGCTCGCTGGGCGGCACCGGGGTGTGGGAGCTGTTCCTGCCGGGGGTGGGCGACGGGGCGCTGTACAAGTTCGACATCACGCGGCCCGACGGCAGCCACACCCTGCGGGCCGACCCGATGGCCCGCCGCACCGAGGTGCCGCCGGCCACCGCGTCGGTGGTGACCGCCTCGGCGTACGCGTGGGGCGACGCGGAGTGGATGGCGGGGCGCGGGGCGCGGCCGGTGCACGCGGCGCCGTTCTCGGTGTACGAGGTGCACCTGGCCTCGTGGCGGCCGGGGCTGACGTACCGGCAGCTGGCCGAGCAGCTGCCGGCGTACGTGAAGGAGCTGGGTTTCACGCACGTCGAGCTGATGCCGGTGGCCGAGCACCCGTTCGGCGGTTCGTGGGGCTACCAGGTGACGGGGTTCTACGCGCCGACCTCGCGGATGGGCACGCCGGACGACTTCCGGTTCCTGGTGGACGCGCTGCACCGGGCGGGGATCGGGGTGATCCTCGACTGGGTGCCGGCGCACTTCCCGCGGGACGAGTGGGCGCTGGCGGAGTTCGACGGGCGGCCGCTGTACGAGCCGCAGGACCCGCGGCGGGCGGCGCACCCGGACTGGGGGACGCTGGAGTTCGACTACGGCCGCAAGGAGGTCCGCAACTTCCTCGTGGCCAACGCGGTGTACTGGTGCGAGGAGTTCCACGTCGACGGGCTGCGGGTGGACGCGGTGGCCTCGATGCTCTACCTCGACTACTCGCGCGGTGAGGGCGAGTGGACGCCGAACGAGCACGGCGGGCGGGAGAACCTGGACGCGGTCGCGTTCCTCCAGGAGATGAACGCGACGGTGTACCGGCGCTGCCCGGGCGTGGTGACGATCGCGGAGGAGTCCACTGCCTGGGACGGGGTCACCCGGGCCACCCACCACATCGGGCCGGGCGGGTTCGGCGGGCTCGGGTTCGGGCTGAAGTGGAACATGGGGTGGATGCACGACTCGCTGGAGTACGTGGCGCACGAGCCGGTGCACCGCAAGTACCACCACCACGAGATGACGTTCTCGATGGTGTACGCGTACAGCGAGAACTACGTGCTGCCGATCTCGCACGACGAGGTGGTGCACGGGAAGCGGTCGCTGGTGTCGAAGATGCCGGGCGACTGGTGGCAGCAGCGGGCCGGGCACCGGGCGTACCTGGGGTTCATGTGGGCCCATCCGGGCAAGCAGCTGCTGTTCATGGGACAGGAGTTCGCTCAGGGCGCGGAGTGGTCGGAGGCGAGCGGGCCGGACTGGTGGCTGGTGGACCCCGTGTACGGGGCGGCGGCCGACCACTGCGGGGTGCGGGATCTGGTGCGGGATCTGAACCGGGTGTACGCGGGGGCGCCGGCGCTGTGGGAGCAGGACACGGTGCCGGAGGGGTTCTCGTGGGTGGTGTCGGACGCGGCCGAGGACAACGTGTTCGCGTTCCTCCGTCTTGCGGCCGACGGGGCGCCGCTGCTGTCCGTGTCGAACTTCTCGCCCGTCGTCCGGCACGACTACGTGCTGGGCGTGCCGGATCGCTTCCCTGCGTGGCAGGAGTGCCTCAACACCGATGCCGTCGGGTACGGGGGCAGCGGCATCCGCAACCCGGCTCCGCTCCGCGCCGTCCCCATCCCCTCGCACGGCCGGCCGGCCGCCCTCCGCCTCACCCTCCCTCCCCTGGCCACGGTCTGGCTCCACCCCGTCCTCAGGCCCCTCTGACCCACCCCTCGCCAGGGCTCCGCCCCCACACCCGCGCGCTCCGCCGCAACCCCCAGCCCCGCCGGCGCTTGAGGCGCGGGGTCCGGGGCGGAGCCACGATCTTTCCGCTGGCGATTGAGGCGCAGGATCGGGCTCCGCCGCACCCTCCAGCCCCGCCGGCGATTGAGGCGCGGGGTCCGGGGCGGAGCCCCGATCTTTCAGCCCCGCCGGCACTTGAGGCGCAGGGGGCGGGGCGGAGCCCCGGGTGGGGAAGGGGCCCGCGGGGTCAGGCGGGGAGCCAGGACGGGTCGCGGCCGATCAGGCCCAGGAGGCGGTCCTGGAGGGGGGCGTCGTGCGGGACGGACACCTCCGGCCCGAAGACGACCACGCCCGGCCCAAACGCATCCGGCGTACGCAGCAACGCCATGTCCTCGGCCGGGATCGCCGCAGTGGCAGCGTGGATCCGGTCGACGTCCGCCGGATCCATCGTGTCGTCCTGCCCGGTCGCCCGCGCCAGATCCCACCCGTGCAGCACCATGTCCTCGCTCACGACCTGGTCGATGTGCTGCGCGGCCGTCACCTTCCCCATCGGTGTCTCCACGGTCGTCCCGGCCAGCGCCGGATCCCGCAGCACCTCCTCCACCGCGGCCCGCGCGAACCGGAAGGCGGTCAGCGGATCGCCGCCCGGCGTGAGCGGCCGCCCGAACGGCCGCAGCATCACCCCGTGCATGTCCACGATGTGCCCCACCACGTCCCCGGCCGTCCACTCCGCACAAGGCGACGGCCGGTCCCAGACGGCCGGGTCGGTGACCGCGGCGACCTTGCTCTCGAAGGCATCGGCGTGCCGCCGGTACCGCTCGGCGATCGTCTCGCCGGACAGAGGAGTCATGCCCACCATCCTCCGCCACCGCCCTCTGGACAGCACCCCCGCGCGGCCGGAAGACTCCGTACGGAACGACGATCTTGACGGGATTCCGTTTACCGGACGGTCACGGGGAAAACCGCCCAAACCACCGAGGATCCTAGGACGTTCCTACGAGTTGTGACCTTGGGCGAACAGCCCGTAGTCGACGGCCCCCGTCCGCTCCTAGCGTGTGCCACGTGCATTCCAGCCCCCCGTTCAACGCCCCCGCCGCCCGCCGCCTCCGCGCCGCCCTCGGCATGGCGCCCGGCCACGTCGCGTACGGCCTCGGCGCCCAGTACGGCCTCACGGTCTCGCCGGAGGAGGTCATGGCCTGGGAGCGCGGCGACGCCTCGCCGACCGCCACCGAGCTCACCGCCCTCGCGGGCGTCCTGTGGTGCTCGCCCGGCGAGCTGCTCGCCGAGCCCACCACGCTGCGCGAGCACCGCATCGCCCGCGGGATGAGCGCCGAGGACCTGGCCCGCCGGACCGGCCTGGACGCCGGCGCCTACCTGAAGATGGAGGAGTCGGGCCGCTGGAAGGGCAACGAGCGGCAGTCCGCCGCCCTGGCCCAGGCCCTCGGCCTGTCGCTGCCCGCCTTCGTGACGGCCACCGGCAAGGAGGAGGAGCTCGCCGAGCACCTCCGCAACGCCGTGACCACCCGCTGGCAGGCGTACGTACGGCCGCTCGCCAAGCTGCTGCCGGTGCCGAAGCAGCACCTGGAGGCGGTGCTGGTGCAGCTCTACGACGAGTACCAGTCGACCATGGTGGCCACCCTGAGCTGGGGCGGCGGTGGCGGCCAGGCGGCCAACGGGGACGCCGGCCGCACCTTCCTCGCGCAGATCGTGGACCGGTTCTGGGAGCTGGCGCGCCTCACCGGCCGGTGAGGACCGGGGACGTCCGGCGGCAGATCGGGGCCGGAGGTCCCGGCGGGAGGGGACGTCCGGCCCGGCCCCGGAGGTCAGAAGACCGACTCAGCCTCGAACATGCGGTCCTCCGGGACCGTCTTGAGCGCGGTGACGGCCTCGGCGAGCGGCGCCATCACGATCTGCGTGCCGCGCAGTGCGGTCATGTTGCCGAAGTCGCCGCGGTGGACGGCCTCGACGGCGTGCCAGCCGAAGCGGGTGGCGAGCACCCGGTCGTAGGCGGTGGGGACACCGCCGCGCTGGACGTGGCCGAGGATGACCGGCCGGGCCTCCTTGCCGAGTCGGTGCTCCAGCTCGATGGCGAGCCGGTTGCCGATGCCGGCGAACCGCTCGTGGCCGTACTGGTCGATCGCACCCTTCTCGTACGGCATCGAGCCCGCGGCCGGGTGCGCCCCCTCGGCGACGCAGATGACGGCGAACTTCTTCCCGCGGGAGAAGCGTTCCTCCACCATCTTCACCAGGGCGTCCACCTCGAAGTGGCGCTCCGGGAGGCAGATGCCGTGGGCGCCGCCGGCCATGCCGGACTCCAGGGCGATCCAGCCCGCGTGCCGGCCCATCACCTCGACGACCATGACCCGCTGGTGCGATTCGGCGGTGGTCTTGAGGCGGTCGATGGCCTCGGTGGCGACGGTGACGGCGGTGTCGAAACCGAAGGTGCGGTCGGTGGAGGAGATGTCGTTGTCGATGGTCTTCGGTACGCCCACCACCGGCATGCCGGCGTCGGAGAGCATCCGGGCGGCCGTGAGGGTGCCCTCGCCGCCGATCGGGATCAGGGCGTCGATGCCGTAGCGGCGGGCCAACTCGGCGGCGTTCTCGGCGGCTTCGTGCAGCCGGGCGCGCTCCATGCGGGCGGAGCCGAGGATGGTGCCGCCGCGGGCGAGGATGCCGCTGACGGCGTTGATGTCGAGCGGCCGGTAGTGGCCGTCGAGCAGGCCCTTGAACCCGTCCTCGAAGCCGATGACTTCGTCGCCGTGGCCGACGGCGGCGCGGTGGACGACCGAGCGGATGACAGCATTCAGGCCCGGGCAGTCGCCGCCTGCGGTGAGAACTCCGATACGCATCTCGCTGTGTCTCCTGCTCTGGGGTCGTACATGTGCGGATGTACTGGGTGAAGCCGCCACGAAGTGGAATGAGGCTTGTCCGATTGTTCCACGGTGCCCGGACCGGCCGCCCCTGCTGCTGCTCCGGTCCGATCGGGAAGACAGGCCCTTGGTCCTCTTCCGGAGGCCTTTCCTCCACGGGCGCCCTATCCATCCGCAGGGGTATTGTCAAGAGGTCAAGCTCACCCTAACGGGGAAATCTACAGACATTCCGCCGCCGGACCGGCGGGCACGAGGGACGGAGAGCAGGCGTGACGCGCAGCGTGTACGTGACCGGCATCGACCGGGGGGACGGCCGTCAGGTCGTCGAGCTGGGGATCATGGAGCTGCTGGCCCGCCAGACGGGCCGGGTCGGGGTCTACCGCCCGCTCCTGCACGACGGCCCCGACCGCCTGTTCGACCTGCTGAAGGCCCGGTACCGGCTGGACCAGGACGCCGCCACCGCCTACGGCATGGAGTACCCGGAAGCCTCGGCGCTGCTGGCCGAGAAGGGCGTGGACGAGCTGGTCTCGCAGCTGGTCGACCGCTACCACCGGGTGGCCCGGGACTCCGACGTGGTCCTCGTGCTCGGCACCGACTACGCCGACACCAACCTGCCCGACGAGCTGGGGCTGAACGCCCGGCTGGCGAACGAGCTGGGGGCCGTCGTGGTGCCGGTGGTCGGCGGCACCGCGCAGCCCCCCGAGTCGGTGCGCGCCGAGGCCCGCAACGCGTACCGCGCGTTCGAGGCGCTGGGCTGCCAGGTGGTGGCGCTGGTCGTGAACCGGGTGGCGCCCGCCGACCGGGAGTCCATAGCCGAGCGGCTGTCCGCCCGGCTGCCGGTGCCCTGTTACGTGCTGCCCGAGGACAAGTCGCTGTCCGCCCCCACCGTCGCCCAGATCACCCAGGCGCTCGGCGGCGAGGTCCTCCTCGGCGACGAGGCCGGGCTGGCCCGCGACGCCCTGGACTTCGTGTTCGGCGGTGCGATGCTGCCGAACTTCCTCAACGCCCTGACCCCCGGCTGCCTGGTGGTGACCCCCGGCGACCGCTCCGACCTGGTGGTGGGGGCGCTCGCCGCGCACACCTCCGGCACCCCGCCGATCGCCGGCGTGCTGCTGACCCTCAACGAGCGCCCGGCCCCGCACGTCCTGACGATGGCCGAAAGGCTGGCGCCCGGCACCCCGGTGGTCTCGGTGGCCGGCAACAGCTTCCCCACCGCCGCCGAACTCTTCGCCCTGCAGAGCCGGTTGAACTCGGCCACGCCGCGCAAGCTGGAGACCGCCCTCGGCCTCTTCGAGCGGCACGTGGACACCGCCGGGCTGCGCGACCGGATCTCGGTGACCCGTTCCACCCGGGTGACCCCGATGATGTTCGAGCACGAGCTGCTGGAGCAGGCCCGTTCCGAGCGCCGCCGGGTGGTGCTCCCGGAAGGCACCGAGGACCGGGTGCTGCGCGCCGCGGACGTGGTGCTGCGCCGCGGGGTGTGCGACCTGACGCTGCTCGGCGAGGAGCAGGCCGTCCGCAAGAAGGCCGCCGACCTCGGCATCGACATCGGCGGCGCGGATGTGGTCGACCCGCAGACCTCCCCGCTGCGGGAACGTTTCGCCGAGTTCTACGCCAAGGCCCGCGCCCACAAGGGCATGACCGTCGAGCTGGCCAACGACGTGGTCACCGACGTCAACTACTTCGGCACGCTGATGGTCCAGGAGGGCCTGGCCGACGGCATGGTCTCCGGCTCGGTGCACTCCACGGCCGCCACCATCCGCCCGGCCTTCGAGATCATCAAGACAAAGCCGGGGGCCGGGATCGTCTCCTCCGTCTTCTTCATGTGCCTGGCCGACCGGGTCCTCGTGTACGGGGACTGCGCGGTCAATCCGGATCCGAACGCCGAGCAGCTCGCCGACATCGCCGTCCAGTCCGCCGCGACGGCCGCCGCGTTCGGCGTGGAGCCGCGCATCGCGATGCTCTCGTACTCGACGGGCACCTCGGGCAGCGGCGCCGACGTGGACAAGGTCCGCAAGGCCACCGAGATCGTCCGCGAGCGCCGGCCGGACCTGCTGGTCGAGGGCCCGATCCAGTACGACGCGGCCGTAGAGCCCTCGGTGGCGGCGACCAAGCTGCCGGAGTCGGACGTGGCCGGCCGGGCGACCGTCCTGATCTTCCCGGACCTCAACACCGGCAACAACACGTACAAGGCCGTGCAGCGGTCGGCGGGGGCCGTGGCGGTCGGCCCGGTCCTGCAGGGCCTGCGCAAGCCGGTCAACGACCTCTCGCGCGGCGCGCTGGTCCAGGACATCGTGACCACGGTGGCGATCACGGCCATCCAGGCGCAGTCCCGGGGCCCGGCCGGCGCCTGACCCCCCGCCCCCACACCCCTCGAAGGAAAGACCCCGATCGTGACCGCATCGCGCGTACTCGTCCTCAACTCCGGCTCCTCGTCGGTGAAGTACCAGCTGCTCGACATGGCCGACCGGTCCCGGCTCGCCACCGGGCTGGTGGAGCGGATCGGCGAGGAGACCTCCCGGCTCGTGCACACCCCCCTGCTGCCCGGCGCCGGCCCGGCCCGTGAGCAGCGGGGCCCCATCACCGACCACGGCGCCGCGCTCAAGGCGGTGGCCGCGGAACTGGCGGCCGACGGGCTGGGTCTGGACTCGCCGGAGCTGGCCGCGGTCGGGCACCGGGTGGTGCACGGCGGCACCCGGTTCACCGCGCCGACGGTGATCGACGACGAGGTGCTCGCCGAGATCCGCAGCCTGGTGCCGCTGGCGCCGCTGCACAACCCGGCGAACATCACCGGCATCGAGACGGCCCGGGCGCTGCGCGCCGACCTTCCGCAGGTGGCGGTGTTCGACACGGCCTTCCACGCGACGATGCCGGAGGCGGCGGCCCGGTACGCGATCGACGCGGAGACCGCGGACCGGTACGGGATCCGGCGGTACGGCTTCCACGGCACCTCGCACGCCTACGTGTCGCGGGCCACGGCCGCGCTGCTGGGCAAGGCCCCCGAGGAGGTCAACGTCATCGTGCTGCACCTGGGCAACGGGGCCTCGGCCTCGGCGGTCCGCGGCGGGGTGTGCGTGGACACCTCGATGGGACTGACCCCGCTGGAGGGGCTGGTCATGGGGACCCGGTCGGGCGACCTGGATCCGGCGGTGGTGTTCCACCTGGCGCGGGTGGCCGGGATGTCGGTGGACGAGATCGACGCACTGCTGAACAAGAAGAGCGGCCTGCTGGGGCTGTGCGGCGACAACGACATGCGGGAGATCCTGCGCCGGGCGGGCGAGGGCGACGCCTCGGCGCGCGTGGCGTTCGACACGTACGTGCACCGGCTGAAGAAGTACATCGGCGCCTACGCGGCCGTGCTCGGCCGGGTGGACGCGGTGGCGTTCACGGCCGGGGTCGGCGAGAACGCGGCCGCGGTGCGGGAAGCTGCGGTGGACGGGCTGGCCGAACTGGGCCTGGCCCTCGACCTGGAGGCGAATGCGGTGCGGTCCGGCGAGCCCCGGCTGATCTCTGCGGAGTACGCCCGCGTGGCGGTGGCCGTGGTGCCCACGGACGAGGAGCTGGAAATCGCCACCCAGGCCTACGCGCTGGTTACCCGGTAGTCACTTGGAGTTTCCGCCAGACGGAATATTCCGCTACGAAACAAACCCGATAGGATCCGCTCCATGCGCCGTTCCAAAATCGTCTGCACGCTGGGCCCCGCCGTCGACTCGTATGAGCAGCTGAAAGCGCTCATCGAGGCAGGCATGAACGTGGCCCGATTCAACTTCAGCCACGGATCCCAGGCAGAACACCAGGAGCGGTACGACCGCGTCCGGAAGGCCGCCGCGGACACCGGTCGCGCGGTGGGCGTCCTCGCCGACCTCCAGGGCCCCAAGATCCGGCTCGAAACCTTCGCCGAGGGCCCGGTCGAGCTGGTGCGCGGTGACGAGTTCACCATCACCACCGAGGACGTCCCGGGCGACAAGTCGATCTGCGGCACCACGTACAAGGGGCTGCCGGGCGACGTCGCGATGGGCGACCAGGTCCTCATCAACGACGGCAACGTCGAGCTGCGGGTCACCGAGGTCGACGGCCCGCGGGTGAAGACGATCGTCATCGAGGGCGGTGTCATCTCGGACCACAAGGGCATCAACCTGCCCGGCGCCGCGGTGAACGTCCCGGCCCTGTCCGAGAAGGACGTCGAGGACCTCCGGTTCGCGCTGCGGATGGGCTGCGACATGGTCGCGCTGTCCTTCGTCCGCGACGCCAACGACGTCAAGGACGTCCACCGGGTCATGGACGAGGTCGGGCGCCGCGTCCCGGTCATCGCCAAGGTGGAGAAGCCGCAGGCCGTCGACAACATGGCGGACGTGGTCGCCGCCTTCGACGCCGTCATGGTGGCCCGTGGCGACCTGGCCGTCGAGTACCCGCTCGAAAAGGTCCCGATGGTGCAGAAGCGGCTCATCGAGATGTGCCGCCGCAACGCCAAGCCGGTGATCGTCGCGACCCAGATGATGGAGTCGATGATCACCAACTCCCGGCCGACCCGCGCCGAGGCCTCCGACGTCGCCAACGCCATCCTCGACGGCGCCGACGCGGTCATGCTCTCCGCCGAGTCCTCGGTGGGCGCCTACCCGATCGAGACCGTCAAGACGATGTCGAAGATCGTCACCGCGGCCGAGGAGGAGCTGCTCGCCAAGGGCCTCCAGCCGCTGGTCCCGGGCAAGAAGCCGCGCACCCAGGGCGGCTCGGTGGCCCGTGCGGCCTGCGAGATCGCGGACTTCCTCGACGGCAAGGCGCTCGTCGCCTTCACGCAGTCGGGCGACACCGCCCGCCGGCTGTCGCGCTACCGCGCCACCCAGCCGATCCTGGCCTTCACCACGGACGAGAACACCCGCAACCAGCTCTCGCTGAGCTGGGGCGTCGAGTCGTACGTGGTCCCGCACGTGGACAACACCGACGCGATGGTGGACCTGGTCGACGCCGAGCTCCTGAAGCTCCAGCGCTACAACGCCGGCGACACCATGGTCATCACCGCCGGCTCGCCCCCCGGCGTCCCCGGCACGACCAACATGGTCCGCGTCCACCACCTCGGCGGCGGCGACCGCGACTGACCCGCACCCGCCGCCACAAACACCGAGGGCGGCACCCCGGTCCCGTGAAAGGGATCCGGGGTGCCGCCCTCGGTGCTGTCCGCACGGTGACCGTGCGGTCCTAGTCGATCCAGTTCTGCAGGCCCGGGACCGTCAGGGTGCCGCCGAACTGGCCCGCCTGCTTCAGCTTGACGCTGCTGAAGAAGGCGAACGGGACGTTCAGCGGCGGCGGGGACTCCGGGCTGAAGGTGATGGGGACGATGCCGAAGAGGTTGCCCTTCAGCTCCTCGGTGTACATGGTCACCGTGCCGTCGCGGATCGTGGACGTGGAGCCGGGGCGGGCCTTGACGTGGGTGGTCCTGCCGTTCTCGACGATCGTCTGGTGCAGGTCCTTGATGTCGATGCCGGAAGCGGTGAACTTCAGCACCTTCTTGATCTTGCCGTCGGCCGTCTTCACCTCGACGATGCCGTGGTAGTCCAGCCCGTACAGCGTGAGGAGCGAGCTGTCGAGGCGCCAGGGCTCGGCGGGCAGCAGCGGGGCCTCGGCCTCCAGCTTCGCGTTGGCCAGGGCCTCGGCGTCGTAGGTCGGGCACGGGAACGGCTCCTTGCCGTCCTTGTCCTTGCCCTCCTCGTCCTCGGACTTGTCGTCCTCGGACTTGTCGGCGTCGTCCTCGGCCTTGGTACCGGTCTCGTCCTTGGCCTTGTCCTTCGTCGCACGCGCCTCGTCGGAGAGGTCCTCGACCTTGGCTCCGGCCCGCTTCGCGGCGTCCCGGATGGCCGCCTCGGTCGGGTCGTCGGCCGGCGTGCTCTGCACCGTGCCGGGCAGCTGCGCCGCGGGCGGGGTCGCCGTCGCGGTCGGCTCCGGGGCGGTGTCGCCGTCCTTGAGGGGCCGGCCCAGCTCGTCGAGGATGTCCTTGACCTTGTCCCCGACGCCCAGCGGGTCGAGCGGGTCCACGACCGTCCGGGTGTCCGGCTTGGCGGCCGGCGGGCTGGTCTTCGGCTTCGGGGCCTCGTCCTCGGCCGACTTGGACGCGGAGGGCGAGGCGGTGGGCAGCGGGCCGGTGGTGACACCGGGGCTCGCGGTCGCGCTGGGCGAGACCGAGGGCGACGGCGTGGCCTCGGGGGACTTCGTGGGTTCCGGGGACTGGGACTCCGCAGGCTCGTCGGACCGCGTCACGCACGGCCCGGGGGCGAACGGTATGTCCTTGTCGTCGGCCAGGGCGAGCTTGGGCGCCATGCCCATCCCGACCAGGACCGCCGTCGGCATCGCAGCCAGGGCCATCGCCTTGCCGGCGGGTATCTGGATCTTGGTCAGCAGCGACTTCTTCGGCGCCGCGTGCCGCGGGCCCTTCCGTTCACGGGACTCTGCGCCAGGGGCCACCGCCCGCTGCGTCTCGTCACCCCGCACTGTTCCTCCCGCCATTGGCGTGGGCAGTCGTCTCGGGCGCATCGGGCTTCTGGAACGAGACGCCCTGCGCGTGCTCGTAGAAGCCGTCCTGCGGGTCCGTTTCCGTGCGGGGGCCGGGGAAGACCTCGCCGGCCGGCGGCGCCTGCGCGCCCTCCGGGCCCGCGGCGGCCTCCGGCTCGTCCTCCTGCGGGACGCCCGGGGCCCACGACAGCGCCAGCGCGCCGCCGAAGAGGGCGAAGAGGAAGCCCATGAGGAAGCCGCCGAAGTTGGAGACCGGCAGGGACACCAGGGCCAGCAGGATCGCCGCGACGCCCGCGAAGATGCGGATCGTCTGCTGGAACCAGAGGGCCAGGCCCAGCGTCACGAGAAGTACACCGATGATGAGCGAGCCGGCGCCCGCCGTGGTCGCCATGGCGATGGTGATGTTGCCCAGCCGCACGTCCGCGTAGGGGAAGTAGGCGATCGGAACACCGCCGAGCAGCGTGAACAACCCGGCCCAGAAAGGCCGCTGACCGCGCCAGTCGCGGAACTTCATCCGCCCGTAGCGGAGCCAGTGCATGTCTTCGTGGGAACCCGGGGTCTCGGCGTTCATGGACTACAGCTCCCTGGAAACGGTGGTACGGAGAACTACGTGAAGTGCTCGTGCCCGGACGGACGGCCGGCATACGACGGCCCGCCCGTCCGGTCACTGGCTCAGCTCACCAGCCCGTGGGGCCTAGTAGCAGGGCTCGTTGCCCGCGACGAGCTGCAGGTTGAGGTTGCTCAGCTTGAACGTGCCGGCCGTGGTGGCCCAGGCGCGCTGCTTGACACCCTCGAGGACGGCCACCTCGGCGCGCTGCGAGAACGCGTAGGGGTTCTTGACCGTGCCCGGCTGCGGCTTCGTGGTGTGGCTCGCGTCGCCCACCGCGACACCGATGTCCAGGTTCTTGAACGTGGACACCCTGGTGTCGAGGTCCGCAACATCCAGGTAGATGTTGTCGGCGACAGCCGGGTCACCCTTGTGGCCCGCACGGAGCTTCATGGTGATGTTGCCGAGGCCGGGCACCGGGGTGACCAGCGACTGACACATGTTCGTGATCTTGGCCTGCTTGAACCCGGAGATGGTGACCGGGTGGGCGGCCTTGTTGCCCGCCATGTCGTGACCCTCGGCGATACCGCCGTACTGGATCAGGTCATAGCCTTCGAGCTTGTCGGCCGTGACCTTGAAGTCCTGGCCGGACACGCTGAACGAGGCGGCAAGGGCACCCTGCGCCAGACCGACGCCGACCGCGGCCGTCGCCGCGATGCTCGGCACCATGACGAGAGCGAAACGCTTCCATCTGGTCCCGCCACGAACCTGGGAACTCATCTGATTCCTCCTTCTCGGACGTACATCTCCGGTCCGGGCAGAGCCCGTCCTGGGATGGGAGAAGTGCTACGTCCTCGGAGGAGCGCAAGCGGCCGAGGCGGCGCGAACCGCAAAGGATCACCGGCGACCACCCCCGAGCGACAACCACTGGGCCGCACTCGCGCACGGCCGGAGGACAGGCCCTGCCGACGGCAGAGACCCCCCTGTCCCGGACCGGGGCCGAAGGCTCCGGTCCGCCCGGTGGGGACCCATCTGAGTGATGGACCGAGCGTGGCCGATCGTGGTGCATTCACGGCCGGGGCACAAGGGGGTTCGTTACTGGCTAGTAACGGCCCGATAACCGCCGTGCGTACGGTCGGCTTCGGGCGGGTACTCAGGGTGGCAGCCAAGGCCACGACAGAAGGGGATGCGTCTCAATAAAAAGGACAGATCCGGTGGTTCGATTTACTGCGAGTAACAGCGGCCACGATTGCCAAGTTTTGGCAAAGCGAGGCCGCTGTTTATCTCGTTGTCAACAGAACCGGGGGTCCCGGCTCCGCTGCGCACACGGCTCAGAACAGCACGCGCGCAAGGGCCGTACGCGCCTTCACGACCCGCGGGTCGTCGGCCCCGATGACCTCGAACAGCTCCAGCAGCCGGACGCGTACGGAGTCCCGCTCGTCGCCCACGGTGACGCGCACGGTGTCGATCAGGCGCCCGAAGGCGTCCTCGACGTGACCGCCGGCGAGGTCCAGGTCGGCCGCGGCGATCTGGGCCGCCGGGTCCTTCTGATTCGCGGCCGCCGCCGCGCGCACGGCCTGCGGGTCCATGTCCTGCACCCGGGCGAGCAGTTCGGCCTGGGCCAGGCCCAGCTTGGCCTCCGGGTGGGCGGGGTCGTCGGCCAGCACGTTCTTGTACGCCTGGACCGCGCCGGCCAGGTCGCCCGAGTCGAGCGCGTCGACGGCCGCCTCCAGCAGCGCGTCGTACGGACCCACGGGAGCGGCGTCCTGGGCGCTGCCGTCGCCGGCGGCGTCCGCGTCGACCGCGATGCCGGTCAGGCCGAAGCGCTCCTCGGCGATCTGCACCAGCTGGGCCAGCGTCTCGCGGATCTGGGCCTCCGGCGCCGCGCCCTGGAACAGCGGCAGGGCCTGGCCCGCCACCACCGCGAAGACCGCGGGAATGCCCTGGATGCCGAACTGCTGCATCAGCATCTGGTTGGCGTCGACATCGATCTTGGCCAGGACGAAGCGTCCGTTGGCCTCCACGGCCAGGCGCTCCAGCAGGGGGCCGAGCTGCTTGCAGGGCTCGCACCACTCGGCCCAGAAGTCGATGACGACCGGGACCTCGGCGGACCGCTGCAGCACATCGCGTTCAAAACCGGCCTCGTTGACGTCGATGACCAGCGCGGACGGAGGCACGGCAGCACTCCCGCCCTGGCGCGCGGCCTCGGCCCGCGCCTGCTCGGCCTTCGCCTTGGCCTCGCCGGCCGCCTTGACAGCGGCGAGGTCGACGACGCCGCTCATGGACATGTTTCTGGGCTGCATGCGTACATCCTCCCCCCTGCGCGCGCGACCGCGAAAAGACCGGCCGAAAACACCCGGTCCGAAGGCCGGTTGTGAAGTGCCGGACGGTGCAGACGCATCCGTCCGGTCGAAGCGTTCCGGCACCGGGTCCCCACCTGGCGCCTGTGGTTGTCGCTCTTACGCTACGAGCCGTAGCGTAACTGCCCGCGCGCTCCGGCGCTCCGTGATGTGGGCCACAGGCCGTATTCCTACCGGCGGGTATGGTCACCGCCATGCATGCCAGACCACCCGCCCGCACCGGCCGCCCGCGCAGCGCCGCCGCCGACGCCGCGATCCTCGCGGCCACCCGGCAGGCTTTGGTCGAGCTGGGCTGGTCGAAGCTGACCATGGGAGACGTGTCGGCCCGCGCCGGGGTGGCCAAGACCACCCTCTACCGGCGCTGGGCGGGCAAGAACGAGCTGGTCGTGGATGCGGTGGCGGAGCTGTTCGACGCGCTGGAGCTGCCCGACCGGGGCTCGCTGGAGGCCGACATCGAGGGCGTGGTGACCCAGTTCGCCGCGCTGCTGCGGCGGCCCGAGGCGCGGACGGCGCTGATGGCGGTGGTGGCGGAGTCCACCGGGGACGAGGCGCTGCGCGACCGGATCCGGTCGGCGATCGTGGACCGGCAGAAGCACCTGGTGGTGCTGGGCCGGGAGCGGGCCCAGGCCCGCGGGGAGCTGCCGTACGAGCAGGACGCGGCGCTGGCCGGGCACACCACCGACCTGATCTTCGACGTGATCGCGGGCACCGTGGTGCACCGGGCACTGGTCAGCTCGGAGCCGGTGGACGGGCTGTGGGTGACCGCGTTCACCACCTTGCTGATGCACGGCCTCAAGGGCGCCGCACAGCTGTGAGCCGTACGGCGCCCGGGAGGTGCGTCGTGAAGGGGACGACAGGTCCTAGAAGCCCGGGGGCTCGGTGTAGGTGCCCCACTCGTCCCGCAGGGTGTTGCAGATCTCGCCGAGGGTGGCCTCGGCGCGGACGGCGTCCAGCATCGCGGGGATCATGTTCGACCCGTCGCGGGCGGCGGCGAGCATCGCGTCGAGCGCGGCCGTGACCTTCGCGTCGTCGCGGCGGCCCTTGCGCTCGCCGAGCGCCCGGACCTGCTCCCACTCGACCTCGTGGCTGACCCGCAGGATCTCCAGGTCGCCGGTGACGGAGCCGTGGTGGACGTTGACGCCGACGACCCGCTTCTCGCCCTTCTCCAGGGCCTGCTGGTAGCGGAAGGCCGACTCGGCGATCTCGCCGGTGAACCAGCCGTCCTCGATGCCGCGCAGGATGCCGGAGGTGATCGGGCCGATGGGGTGCCGACCGTCCGGGTGGGCGCGCAGACCGCGCTCCTTGATCTGGTCGAAGATCTTCTCGGCGTCGGCCTCGATCCGGTCCGTGAGCTGCTCCACGTACCAGGAACCGCCCAGCGGGTCGGCCACGTTGGCCACCCCGGTCTCCTCCATGATCACCTGCTGGGTGCGCAGCGCGATCTCGGCGGCCTGCTCGCTGGGGAGCGCGAGAGTCTCGTCGAGGGCGTTGGTGTGCAGGGAGTTGGTGCCGCCGAGGATCGCCGAGAGGGCCTCGACGGCGGTGCGCACCACGTTGTTGTACGGCTGCTGGGCGGTCAGCGAGACGCCGGCGGTCTGGGTGTGGAAGCGCAGCCACTGCGCCTTGTCGGTCTGGGCGCCGTAGACCTCCTTCATCCAGCGGGCCCAGATCCGGCGGGCTGCGCGGAACTTGGCGATCTCCTCGAAGAAGTCGAGGTGCGCGTCGAAGAAGAAGGACAGGCCGGGCGCGAAGACGTCCACGTCGAGGCCGCGGGAGAGGCCGAGTTCGACGTAGCCGAAGCCGTCGGCGAGGGTGTACGCGAGCTCCTGCGCGGCCGTGGCACCGGCCTCGCGGATGTGGTAGCCGGAGACCGAGAGCGGCTTGTACGCGGGGATGCCCTGCGCGCAGTACTCCATGAGGTCGCCGATGAGGCGCAGGTGGGGCTCGGGCTCGAAGAGCCACTCCTTCTGCGCGATGTACTCCTTGAAGATGTCCGTCTGCAGGGTGCCGTTGAGCACGGCGGGGTCGACGCCCTGGCGCTCGGCGGCGACGAGGTACATGCAGAAGGCGGGCACCGCGGGGCCGCTGATCGTCATGGAGGTGGTGACGTCGCCGAGCGGGATGTCCTTGAACAGGACCTCCATGTCGGCGGCCGAGTCGATGGCCACACCGCAGTGGCCGACCTCGCCGAGGGAGCGCGGGTCGTCGGAGTCGCGGCCCATCAGGGTCGGCATGTCGAAGGCGACCGAGAGGCCGCCGCCGCCGGCGGCCAGGATCATCTTGTAGCGCTCGTTGGTCTGCTCGGCGTTGCCGAAGCCGGCGAACTGCCGGATGGTCCAGGTCCGGCCGCGGTAGCCGGTGGGGTGCAGGCCGCGGGTGTACGGGTACTCGCCCGGCCAGCCGATGCGCTCGAAGCCCTCGTAGGTGTCGCCCGGCCGCGGCCCGTAGACGGGCTCCACGGTGTCGCCGGAAAGGGTGGTGAAGTCGGCGTCCCGCTTGCGGGCCCGGTCGTAACGGGCCTGCCAGCGAAGGCGGCCCTGCTCGATGGCGTCAGCGTCCATGCCTTCGAATTTACTAGGACGTCCTAGTAAATGTCGATGGCGAACCTCGGGGAGTCGCGGCGGGCCTCCCCCGCAGGCCCCTGCCGCGGCCCGTCCCGGCTCGCCGTGCGCCCTTGATCGGCCCGTGCCTACGCTGGGGTGAGTTCTGTCCTCGGGGCACTCGGGGTGCGAGGAGACTTCCGTGAACTGGAGCATCCGGCTGCGCAGGACCTGGGCGGCCGCCGTGACGGCCGGGCTGATCGCCGTACCGCTGGCCCCGGGGCTCGCGTACGCGGACGACGGGCGGGCGCCCGGTCCCCGTGCAGAGGCCGCGGCGCCGCTGGCGCCCGGGGACTTCGCCGACCTCAGCGACCCGAAGGTGGTCAAGGAGCTGGACAAGGCCATCGGCAAAGCGCTGCGCAAGACCGGCGTGCCGGGTGTGATCGTGGGCGTGTGGCGGCCCGGCGAGGACCAGACGTACGTGAAGACCTTCGGCGTGGCCGACAAGGCCAAGGAGACGCCGATGACGGAGGACATGTACAGCCGCATCGGCAGCGTGACGAAGACGTTCACGGTCACGGCGGTGCTGGAGCTGGTCGACCAGGGCAGGCTGGACCTGGACGAGCCGATCGGCACGTACATGAGCGAGCTGCCGAACGGCACCAAGGTGCCGAACGCCGACAAGGTGACGATCCGCCAGCTCGCCGAGATGCGCAGCGGCCTGGTCAGCTACACCACGGAGAACGACTTCGTCGACGACCTGCTGTCCGACCCCACGCGGTCGTTCGCGCCGGACGAGCTGCTGGACTACGCGTTCAAGAGCGACAAGCCGGTGATCTTCGAGCCCGGCACCCGCTTCAACTACTCGAACACCAACCTGGTGCTGCTCGGCGTGCTGATCGAGAAGATCACCGGGCAGAACGCGGGCGACCACATCACCACCAACGTGATCGAGAAGGCCGGCCTGAAGAACACGGTCTTCCCGACCGACGCCGCCTTCCCCACCCCGCACCCGCAGGGCTACACGGAGCAGACGCTCTCGGGCAAGGAGGAGAAGTCCACGGACTGGAACCCGTCCTGGGGCTGGACCGCCGGCGCGATGATCTCGAAGCTGGAGGACCTGCGGACGTGGGCCACCGTGGTCGCCACCGGGCGGACGCCGGACGGCACGGAGCTGGTCTCCGAGGCCACGCAGCTGGAGCGCCTGAAGGTGCTGCCGACGGGCATCCCGGGTGCCGGGTACGGCCTCGGTCTCTTCAACGTGCAGGGCTGGATCGGGCACAACGGCTCGCTGCCCGGCTACGAGGACCTGGTGATGCACCTGCCGGACGCGGACGCCACGATGGTGGTCATCCTCAACACGGACATCCCGGCCGACGGGCACGAGCCGAGCACCCTGATCGGCCAGGCGATCACGCAGGTCGTCTCGCCGGGCAACGTCTACTTCCTGCCGAAGCCGGTGACCGCCGGCAAACCGACCCCGTCGGGGTCGTAGCCGACGGGGCCGCGGCAGCTGCCGTACCCGCCGTGGCGGAAGCCGTTCAGGCCTTCGCGACGGCGGGCCCGGCGTCGGTGAGCAGCGGCTCGACCTCGGCGCGGACCTTCTTCTCGACGAAGAACGCGGCGAGCGGGATGGTGCCGCTGACCATGACCCACAGCATCTTCCCGAACGGCCAGCGGGCCTTGGAGCTGAGGTCGAACGCGAACACCAGGTAGATCATGAAGAGCACGCCGTGGGCCTGGGAGACCACGAAGGTGACGTCGGCGCCCTTGTCGAAGCCGTACTTGAAAATCATGCACGTGCACAGCACGAGCAGCATGACGGCGGTGGCGAAGGCCAGCACCCGGTACCTGGTCAGCACGCTCTTCTTCATGCCCACGAGCGTAGCCGTCCGTTTTGGCCGATCTTGACGGGGGCCGCCCTCGCGGCCCCGGCCGTGGGAGCCCCTGCGGCCGCGCCTACTTCTCCTCGAAGTCGGCGGCGGCCACCCGCAGCGGCCTGAGCAGCGCGAAGATCTCGGCGCACTCCTCGGCGTCGTAGGCGCCGAGGCCGAAGTCCATGGCCATCAGGTCCTTGGTGGCCGACTCGACCACCTCGCGGCCCTTGTCGGTGATCGACGCGAGGGTGCCGCGGCCGTCGTTCGGGTTGGGGCGCTTGGCGACCAGGCCGGACCGGACGAGCCGGTCCACGGTGTTGGTGACGGAGGTCGGGTGCACCATCAGGCGCTCGCCGATCTTCGACATCGGCAGCTCGCCGGCCTTCGAGAAGGTGAGCAGCACCAGCGCCTCGTAGCGGGCGAAGGTCAGTCCGTACGGCTTCACGACCGCGTCCACCCCGGCCAGGAGGATCTGCTGGGCCCGCATGATCGAGGTGATCGCGGCCATCGCGGGGACCGGTCCCCAGCGGCGCTGCCACAGCTCGTCGGCGCGGGCGATGGGGTCGAAGGGAAGACTGAGCGGCTTGGACACCCGCCCGACCCTACCGCCCGGGAACATCGCGGTTCAGCCCCGTCTCGTCTTTCGGTCGCCCTCGGTGGCCTTGAGTTCACCGAGGAGCACGAGCATGCAGAGGGTGCCGAGGGCGGCGGCGCCGGCGGAGACCAGGTGCGGCGGTACGGTCTCGGCGGCGAGCCCGGCCAGTGCCATCGCGGCGCCCTGGAGGGTCATGATCCCGGTGCTGAGCAGGGTCATGGCCTGTCCGCGCAGCTCGTCCGGCACGGCGTCCACGTACCAGCGGTCGAGGCCGATGGTGTACGCGTGCGCCAGCCCGGCGAGGAACAGCAGACCGGCGAGCGGCCACGGGGAGGGGCGGAGGGCGAAGCCGAGCAGCGGGAGCAGGCCGGCGGCGGCGAGCGGGCGGACGATGCGGGCGCGGGCCGCCGGGCCGAGGAACGAGCCGGCCCACAGCTCGCCGGCGATCGTGCCGGCCGGCAGGGCGCACATCAGCAGGCCGAGGGCGGCGGTGCCGGCGCCGATGCCGTCGGTGTACGGGGCCATCAGCGCCTCGGGGGCGGCGGCGAACGCGGACGGCAGCCAGAAGGCGAGGGTCAGGGCGCGCAGGCGCCGGTTGCCGAACACGGCGCGGAAGCCGGCGAGCGGGCCGGTACGGGGGCCGGCCGCGGCCCGGGCCGGGCGGCGGGCGGTGCCGAAGCGGAGCAGCAGGGCCGAGCCGAGGAAGGCGGCGGCGGTCAGGGCGAGGGCGCCGCGGGCGGGCACCACGACGAGCAGCAGCCCGCCGAGGCCGAAGCCGACGAGCTGGGCGCTCTGGGCGACCATGCGGAGCAGGGAGCGGCCGAGGACGAGGGGCTCGCCGGTGCCGAGGACGTCGGGGAGGGAGGCGTTGCGGGCGCCCTGGAAGAGGGGGGCGACGAAGGCCATCGTGCAGCGGAGGGCGAGCAGGACGGCCACGGGGGTGCCGGGCAGGACCATGAGTGCGGCGCACGCGGCGCAGACGAGGTCGCAGCCGACGAGCACGCGGCGGACCGGGTACCGGTCCGCCACCCCGGCCAGCAGGGTGCCGCCGAGCAGGTACGGCAGGAAGCCGAGGGCGAAGGTCAGGGCGCTGAGCAGGGGCGAACCGGTGAGGCGGTACACGAGCACGGTCAGCGAGATCTCGGCGACGACCACGCCGAGGATCGAGGCGAGGTGCGCGGCGAACACGGCCCGGAATTCCCGTACGCGCAGGGCCGAGCGGTATCCCGCCGGGCGGGTGTCGGTAACGGACATGCGCCGACCCTCCCCCGTCCGCCCCCACCACACGATAGATTCGCCCCACCCCGAATCTCCACCCCCGGCACCCCGCCGCCCCCACCCTCGCCGGCACCCTCCAGCCTCGCCGGCGTTTGAGGCGCGGGGCCTGGGGCGAAGCCCCGCTCTTCCAGCCCGTCCGGCGCTTGAGGACCGGGGCCTGGGGCGAAGCCACGCTCTTCCAGCCCGTCCGGCGCTTGAGGACCGGGGCCTGGAGCGAAGCCCCGGTCTTCCAGCCCGTCCGGCGTTTGAGGACCGGGGTCTGGGGCGGAGCCCCGGTTCGGGAAGGGGCGGGTAGGGGAACAGCCCCGCAGGGTCGGGGTGTCGGGGGCTCCGCCCCCGGGCCCCCGCGCCTCAAACTCCCCCAGCCCCAGGGGGCTGGGAGGTGCCCCCTGGCGAGGCTGGACTTGGCCCGGCCAGGCGGGAAGCAGCCGGTTCGCCGCAAGCACCCGCATGAGGAGGAGACGTGCCGTTTCGGCTGGGCTTCGGGGAGGGCGACCTCCTGCGGTGCCGGTTCGCGGTGTCCCCGCGCTGGGAGACGCACGAGGCCGTGCGCACCCTGCAGCGCCCGGACCGCCAGGGCTACCACCTCCCCTGGCTCCGCCACATCCGCCGCGCCGCAGAAGACCTCGACCTGCACCCCCTCTGGCTGCTCATGCCCAGACGCGGCCACAGCCCCGACTTCCTCGGCCCGCCCCCCATCGGCCCGGCCGCCTCCTTCGAAGAGGAACTGGCCCGCATCAGATCCGCCGCACAGGACCCCGCAGCCGTACACGCCGACCTCACCCGCTCGCTGGCCTGCACCCCCGGCGCCCTGACCTCGCAGACCGGCCGAGACCTCCTCGCCGACCCCGCCGCCGCCGTGGCCCGCCTCGCCGACCTCACCGAGCAGGCCTGGCACGCGCTCGTGGAGCCTTACTGGCCCCGGCTGCGGGCCCTCCTGGAGGCGGACATCGTGTTCCACGCGAGGCGGCTGGCCGCCGAGGGCCTGGAGGGCCTGTTCGCCGGGCTCCATCCGGACCTGCACTGGGACGGCCCCGCCCGCACGCTGACGATGGACCGGCCCACCGACCACGACCGCGACCTCGGCGGCCAGGGCCTCGTCCTGATGCCGAGCTCGTTCGTCTGGCCGGAGGTGGTCGGCGGCTTCGACCCGCCCTGGCAGCCGACCGTCGTGTACCCGGCCCGCGGCATCGGCGCACTGTGGACCGAGCCGCGGGAGCGGACCCCGCAGGCCCTGGCCCGGCTGCTCGGCCGGGCCCGCGCCGACGTCCTGTGCGCACTGGCCGAACCCGCGTCCACCACCGCCCTCGCCGCCCGCCTCGGCCTGGCCCCGTCCTCCGTCTCGGCCCACCTGAAGGCCCTGGCCGGCGCCGGCCTCCTGCTCGGCCGCCGCCACGGCCACCAGGTCCTGTACGAACGCACCCCCATCGGCATCGCCCTCGCCGAGGGCGCGGCCTAGGTGTATTGCCCTCCGGGGCCTGTCGTCCGGGGGACGCCGCCCGCGGACCGGTGTCGTGGCGCCGGACCGGATGTCCGTCATGTCACGATGGCCCGGCCCGTACCCGCCCCTGCCGCCCCGAAGGGTCCCGGATGTCCGGCCACCGTCGCCTCCGCTCCCCCGTTCTCGCGCTCGGCCTCGTCCTGCTGCTGGCGCCGGCCACGGCCTGCACGGAGGGGGCCGGGCCGGCCCCCGCGCCGACCGCGCCGCCGGTCTCGGCCGACCCGGCCGCCCCGCCCGAGTCGCCGTTCTGGGTGGACCCCCAGAGCGACGCGGCGCGGCAGGTGGCCCGCTGGGAGGCGCAGGGCCGCAACAGCGACGCGCAGGTGCTGCGGCGGATCTCGGAGCGGCCGATGGCGCTGTGGGGGCCGGGCGACGACCCGGGCCCGGAGATCCGGCGGGCCGCGGCCGGCGCCCGGAAGGCGGGGCGCACCCTGGTCCTCACCGCGTACAACATCCCGTACCGGGACTGCGGCCAGCACTCGGCGGGCGGGGCCTGGAACGGGGACGCGTACCGGCAGTGGATCGGGAAGTTCGCGGAGAGCATCGGCAGCACCGAGGCGATCGTGGTGCTGGAGCCGGACGCGATCCCGCACATCATCGACGGCTGCACGCAGGCCGACCACCACGACGAGCGGTACGCCCTGCTGGCCGAGGCGGTCGCGCGGCTCAAGCGGCAGCCGAACACCCGGGTGTACCTGGACGCCGGCAACCCGGCCTGGATCCCGGACCCGGCGAAGCTGGTGGAGCCGCTGTTCCGGGCCGGGCTCAAGGAGGCCGACGGGTTCTCACTGAACGTGTCGAACTTCCAGCCGGACGCCGCCGGCCGGGCATACGGGGCGCGGATCTCGGAGGCCACCGGCGGCAAGCACTTCGTGATCGACACCAGCCGCAACGGCGACGGCCCGCTGCCCGGGAACCGGGCGGAGGCCTGGTGCAACCCGCCGGGCCGGGCGCTGGGCGCGCCGCCGACGGACCGGACCGGCGACCCGCTGGTGGACGCCTTCCTGTGGATCAAGCGGCCGGGCGAGTCGGACGGCCGGTGCCGCGGCGGCCCGCAGGCGGGCACCTGGTGGCCCGACTACGCCCTGGGTCTGGCCCGCCGGGCCAAGGAGTAGCCGGGCCCAGAGGCAGCCGGGCCGAGGGAGCAGCCGGGCCGGAGCGGCGGCCGGTGCCCTACCTCCCGGCTCCCCCGACCCGGATCCACTTCGCCACCGACGGCGTCCCGTCCGCGTCCGTGACGAAGAGCATGTACCAGCCGGGCGGCACGAGCGTCGGGTCGGCCGGCACCTGCACGGTCACCGAGTCGGCGGTCTTCGTCAGGCCGAGTTCGACGGAGCGCTGTTCGACGTCGGTGGTGTGGGTGACGGCGCTGGGCCGCATCAGCCGGGCCCGTTCGATCCGGCCGGGGTCGGGGGTCTTGAAGGTGGCCCGGCCCTTCTGGTCGACCTCGTCGGGGCCGGCGCCCAGCTGCGGCCGCCGGGACGGGTCCCGGTGCAGGTAGGGCGGGGTGTAGACCTCCAGCCTGGTCTCGAACTTGCCGAGCTTGGTGTTGTCCTTGTCGGCGAACAGCGGGTCGGAGCCGAAGGTGGCGACCCGGCCGTCGGGCAGCAGGAGGGCTTCGGAGTGGTAGTTGCGGCCCACCGAGGGCGCGGCCGCGGCCACGAACGAGTTGGTGCGGGGCCAGTAGAACTGGGCCTTGCGGATGTCGCTGGCGCCGCGCCCGCGGTAGTCGGAGGCGCCGCCGGTGGTGAACACGGAGTCGTCCGGCAGGATCACGGAGCTGAGGTAGCGGGTGCCCTGCGGCAGCCGCGGCCCGTCCTTGAAGACCGGTCCGGCCTGCTTGAGGTCGATGATCGAGGTGCGGCCGGTGGCCTTGCGGGACTCGCCGACCCCGCCGCCGCCGAGCACCATCAGCCGCTGGTCCTGGGCGGGCGGCAGCAGCAGGGAGGAGGAGGTCTCCAGCTGGTCGGGGTCGGTGAGGCCGGGGAGCTTGTGGAAGCTGTTGTTCTTCAGGTCCCACAGGCCCGGTTCGCGGCCCTTCTCGGCGGGTCCGTAGCCGGCGTTGGAGCCGGTGTAGAGGAGCTTGCCGCCCTTGGTGAGGAAGAGTGACGGGTAGGTGGGGAAGTACCGGAAGGGGCCCTTGGACCACTTCTTGGTCTTCGGGTCGTAGATCTCGTTGTCGCCGGGGACCACGTCGCCGACGTCGTTGAGGCCGGAGACGGCGAGCACCCTGCCGTCCTGGAGGGTGACCAGGGTCGGGTACCAGCGGGCGTCCTTCATGGGGTCGACCGGGATGTACTTCTCGGCCCTGGGGTCGAACTCGTAGGCGGCCCGGATGCCCTGGAAGTCCTGCTTGTCGACGCTGAGCCGCTCGGCGAGCCCGTACACGTTGTCGGCGTCGACGCCCTTGAGGCCGACGACCTCGTACTGGGCGGCCTGCGTGGTGAGGCCCTGCGGGCCTTCGGCGACCGCCTCGACGAAGACCCGGGCCTCGGCGGCGGTGACCTTCGTCTGCCACGGCAGCATCCGGCCGCTGGGGGCGTACGAGATCTGGAACTCGCGCTTGGCCTTGGGAACGGTGACGTCGAACCGGGAGACGTACTCCACGCCGGAGGGCGACCGGAAGACGGTGCCCTTCTTCAGCGTCACCGCCTTGTCGGGGCTCTCGTTCTTGACCCGCATGCCGCCGCCGGCGCGGGTGACCTTGCCGTCGAGGACCTCGTACCGGGCGGTGCCGCCGGCCACCAGCAGCCGGCCGTCGGGCAGCTGGCTGTGGCCGGAGCAGAAGAAGTCCTCGGGGGTGGGGATCTTCTTGAAGGTGTCGTTCGACGGGTCCCACAGGACGGTGTCGAAGGAGCCCTTGTCGAAGTTCTTCTGGTTGTTGCCGGACCCGGCGATGAGCAGCACCTTCCCGGTGTGCAGCAGGGCCGCGTGCATGGCGTTGACGCGGTGCTCGGCGGGCATCCCGACCAACGACCAGGACCCGTACTGGATCTTGTAGCTGGCCTGGCCGATCTTGTACGCCTGGTAGCGGTCCTCGGCGAAGGAGAGGGCGGCGGGGGCGTTGAGCCCGGCCAGCACGACCACCGCGCCGGCGCCGAGGGCGGTCTTCTTGAACTTCCGGGAAGGCCGGTAGGCCATGGGTCAGTTCCCTCCAGTCGTCGTGGCGAAGGCCGGCTCCGGCTCGTCGCCCGGGTCGGCGCCGCCGAGCACGAGGGCCCGGGCGCGGGCCCGGCGGTCCCTTACGAGGGTCACGGTCCACACCGCGACCGGGGCGAGCGCGATCAGCAGGGCGAGCACCGCCCAGATCCGCATCGCCGCGTGGGTGTGGCCGTAGCGCACCGAGGCGGCCAGGGAGACGGCGAGGACGGCGGCCCAGTAGAGGTGGATACGGAAGGTGGCCATCCGGTCGGGGCTTGCGCCGTCTCCCTTGGGGGTGACGACGAACCGGCCGCGGGTGCGCACCGCGGCCGCGCCCAGCGACTTGAGGTAGACGGGCGCGCAGATCGCGGACATCGCCATGCCGGCCAGGCCGCCGGAGCCCTCGGGCTCGTGCGGGGAGACGTTGTGCCGCCGGTTCCAGAGGTAGAGGCCGATCTGGAGGGCGGCGGCGTCGCTGTAGAGCATCAGCCACACCGAGGTCGAGACCTGGGTGCCGGAGGCGCCGAACCACAGGAAGAGGACGCAGCTGAGGATGCCGAGCAGCCAGTTCACGGCGGTCATCGGGTAGTAGACGAGCATCAGCGTGTAGTTGAGCCAGCGTCCCGGCGGCATCCGGAAGAAGCTCTTCCAGTACTGCTTGACGAGGGTCTCGTAGGTGCCCCGGGACCAGCGCAGCTGCTGGGTGAAGAAGTCGGTCCAGGAGGCCGGCCCCTCGCCGACGGCGAGCACGTCGGGGGTGTAGACGGAGCGCCAGAACCGGCCGGTGGCCGCGTTGCGGCGGCGGTGCAGCTCGAAGCCGGTGGCCATGTCCTCGGTGATGGAGTCGTAGAGCCCGCCGACGGACAGCACGGCACTGATCCGGACCACGTTGTTGGTGCCGACGAACATCGGGGCGCCGTACCGGTTGCCCGCGCGCTGGATCAGCGAATGGAAGAGGTACTGCTGGGATTCGGCGGCCCTGGTGACGTACTCGGTGTAGTTCCCGTACACCTGGGGGCCGACGACGAAGGCCACGTCCGGGTCGCGGAAGTACCCGAGCATGCGCTCCAGGAAGGCCGGCAGCGGCACGTGGTCGGTGTCGACCGAGGCGAAGAACTCGTAGTCCTTGCCGTGCATGGCGAGCCAGGCGTTGTAGTTGCCGTGCTTGGTCTTCGCGCGGTGCGGGCCCTTGTCCCGGTTCCACGCGGGGACGCCCTTGCGGGTGAAGTGGTGCACGCCCAGCTCCTCGCAGAGCAGCCGGGCCTCGGGGTCGTCGCCCTCGTCGAGGAGCCAGACGTCGAGGTGTCCCTCGTGCCGGATCCGGACGGCGGCCGCCAGGGTCGCGCGCACCATGGCGAGGGGCTCCTTGCCGGGCACGTACGTGGTGAGGAACGCGACGCGGGTGCCGGGCTCGGGGGTGACGGGCACCGGGTCCCGGGCGACCAGGGTGGCGTGGGCGATCGAGGCGACGTTGACCACCGTGAAGAACATGATCAGCGCGATCGAGGCGAGCATCACAGCGTCGAGGGTGACCAGCCACTCGGCGGCGCCGTCGCGGCGGGTCCAGTGCGAGGGCCACACCAGGTAGAGCAGCAGCCCGGACGCCGCGATCGGCGCGAGCGTCATCAGCAGGGCGGCGCGTATTCGGTTCGGCCCCTGCGACAGCAGGGGGCGGTACTGCACCCGGTAGCCCGCGGGATCCGGTTCCCGGAGCGGGCCGGCGAGTCGGCTGTGGGTCTCGTAGTCGTAGCCTTCCGGCCGCACGGTCCCTCCAGAGCTCGAACCGAACTTGATGCCTCCACAAAAGTGGACATACCAGGGCATGTCGAACGGGATTCGGCCGAGCGGGGGATCTCATGCAAAGGCCCCGCGCACCGCCGTCCGGGTGGCGGACGGCGGTCGGCGCGGGGCCGGCCGGAAGCGGTGCGGGGCGGCGGTCAGGCCGCGGCGCCCTCCTGCTCGGCGGTGCGGGCGGCGACCACGCTGTCGGCCTCGTCGCGCTTGAGCAGCTTGTCGCCGTACAGGCCGCCGAAGGGCAGCAGGGCGAGCACGAAGAACAGGGCGACCTTCTTGAAGGGCCACTTCGCCTTGTTCCAGACGTCCAGCAGGAAGAGCGCGTAGAGCACGAAGAGCGCACCGTGCAGGACACCGAGCGGCATCATCAGGTAGTCGATGTCCGAGATCCGGCTGAGCAGCGATCCGAAGATCAGCAGGGCCGGGAAGGACAGCGCCTCCGGAACGGAGATCAGGCGCAGTCGGTGCAGGGCGGAAGCGGTCTTGATGTCCACGGGGAACCTTCGGGCCGGGGGCTGGGACCCCGCCATTCTCCCAGCCCCCTTTGCCCGATCTTGACCGAGGGTCCCCTTCGGACGGGCCCCGATCGCCGCGAGGAGCCGGCTGCCCCTGTTCGCCTGCGCCGGGGGCCGTTAACGTCTCCCCCGTGGCACAGTTCCGACTCCAAGGCAGCAAGGTGCTCGCCGTCGACCTCTCCGGCGATGCCGTCAAAGCGAAGAACGGCTCGATGGTCGCGTACGACGGCCAGATGGCCTTCAAGAAGATGTCCGGCGGCGGTGAGGGCCTCCGCGGGATGGTGACCCGCCGGCTGACCGGCGAACAGATGACCGTCATGGAAGTGCAGGGGCACGGCACCTGCTACTTCGCCGACCGCGCGAGCGAGATCAACCTCGTCAACCTGCACGGGGAGAAGCTGTACGTAGAGTCCAGCAACCTCCTGTGCACCGACGCCGGCCTGCGCACCGGCACCACCTTCACCGGCCTGCGGGGCGGCGCGACCGGCAACGGGCTCTTCACCACCACGGTGGAGGGCACCGGGCAGGCCGCGATCATGTCCGACGGCCCGGCGGTGGTACTGCGCGTCAGCGCCCAGTACCCGCTCTCCGTCGACCCGGGTGCGTACATCGCGCACACCGGCAACCTCCAGCAGCACTTCCAGTCGGGCGTGAACTTCCGCACCCTGATCGGCGAGGGCTCGGGCGAGGCGTTCCAGATCCGGTTCGAGGGCGAGGGCCTGGTGTACGTGCAGCCCAGCGAGCGGAACACGGTCGGGGGCGACGTCTGATGCCGTTCCGCGAGATCAACTCGAAGATGATCGAGGCCCAGATCGTGCCGGGCCAGCGCGTCTACAGCCAGCGCGGCGCGATGCTCGCCTACCGGGGCGAGGTCTCCTTCACCCCGGACCTCACGGGCGGCCAGGGCGGCGTGATGGGCATGATCGGCCGCCGGGTGGCCAACGAGCAGACCCCGCTGATGACCGTCGAGGGCCAGGGCACCGTGATGTTCGGCCACGGCGGCCACCACATCCAGGTGATCAACCTCCAGGGCGACACCCTGTACGTGGAGGCCGACCGACTGCTGGCCTTCGACGGCACCCTCCAGCAGGGCACGATGTTCATGGGCTCGCAGGGCGGGGTCATGGGCATGGTGCGCGGCCAGGTGACCGGCCAGGGCCTGTTCACCACCACCCTCAAGGGCCACGGCGCGGTCGCCGTGATGGCCCACGGCGGGGTCATCGAGCTCCCCATCACCCCCAACCGGCCGGTCCACGTGGACCCGCAGGCGTACGTGGCCCACCACGGCGACGTACGGAACAAGCTCTCCACCGCGCTCGGCTGGCGGGACATGGTGGGGCGCGGCTCGGGCGAGGCGTTCCAGCTGGAGCTGTCCGGGCACGGTGCCGTGTACGTCCAGGCGTCGGAGGAAAAGCTGTGAACTACGGACCCGCACCCTCCTACGGACCCGGCCCGGGCGGCGGTCCCGGCCCCGGCTTCGGCGGTCCGGGCGGCCCCGGCGGCCCGACCGTCCTGGACCCGTACGCGCTGCCCTCGGACGACAACGTCAACCCGTACACCTTCTGCGTGGAGCTCAAGGGGAGCCAGTGGTTCCTGCAGAAGGGCAAGATGATCGCCTACTACGGGCAGATCGACTTCAACGGGATCGGCCACGGCCGCTTCGACCGGCTGCTGCGCACCAGCTTCCACTCGCCGCTGCACGCGAGCGACTGGGTGGTGGCCGAGGGCTCCGGCAAGATGCTGCTCGCCGACCGGGCCTTCGACGTGAACTCGTACGACCTGGACGAGGGCAACCTGACGATCCGGTCCGGCAACCTGCTCGCGTACCAGCCGAGCCTGGCACTGAAGCAGTCGATCGTGCCGGGATTCCTGACGCTGATCGGAACCGGGAAGTTCGTGGCGGCGTCCAACGGTCCGGTGGTGTTCATGGAGCCGCCGCTGCGGGTCGACCCGCAGGCGCTGGTGGGATGGGCCGACTGCCCGTCCCCGTGCCACCACTACGACCACGGCTACATGCAGGGCGTGATGGGCGGTCTGCGCCAGCTCACGGGCATCGGGGGTGCTTCCGGCGAGGAGCACCAGTTCGAGTTCGTGGGGGCGGGCACCGTGCTGCTCCAGTCGACGGAGCTGCTCATGGCCGAGCAGCCGGTCGGCCAGGTGCAGGCGGCCGCCGGGGTGCCGGGGCACGGCCAGGGCCCGCTGGGGCAGCAGCTGGGCGTGCCGCGGATGCCGGGGCAGCTGGGGGACCTGCAGCGCCGCTTCGGACTGTGACAGTTACCCTGCCGAGGGTGAGGGTTCCGGTCCGGGGATCGTTCATCTTTGTACGGTATTCAACATCTTAGGGTAGAGTCCTCATATGGAGACTGAGACGGCAACCCGTTGGCTGGACGACGCGGAGCAGTGCGCCTGGCGCACGTACCTGGACGTCAACAGACTGCTGACGTACCAGATGGAGAAGGATCTCCAGCCGTTCGGCCTGACCAACAACGACTACGAGATCCTGGTCAACCTCTCGGAGTCCGAGGACCACCGGATGCGGATGAGCGACCTCGCGACCGCGACGCTGCAGTCGAAGAGCCGCCTGTCCCACCAGATCACCCGCATGGAGTCGGCCGGGCTCGTGGTCCGCGTGAACTGCGAGTCCGACCGGCGCGGCCTCTACGCCGTGCTGACCGAGCAGGGCATGGAGACGATGCGGAAGGTCGCCCCGCACCACGTGGCATCGGTGCGCCGGCACTTCATCGACATGCTGACGCCGGAGGCGCTGGCCGGACTGGCCTCCTCCCTCAAGCCGGTCGCGGAGCAGCTGCGCGACAGCCGAGGCAAGATCTGACCCGCGACCCTAGACTGGCGTAGCCCGCATTGTCCCAATTGAGGGAGATACGCCATGTCGAAGCGCGGCAACAAGCGCCGGGCCCGCAAGAAGAAGGGCGCGAACCACGGCAAGCGCCCCAACACCTGACGGCTCCGCGAAGAGGCCGGGCCCCTGACACCAGGGGCCCGGCCTCTTCGTGCGACCGGGGGCCGGCAGCCCCGCAGGCCTACGCCCCCGTCAGGGAGGCCAGCAGCTCGTCCGCCGCCGTGTAGGGGTCCAGCCGTCCGGCCACGACCCCCTCGGCCAGCGCGCCGAGGTGCGCGTCGCCGGACAGGTCGCCGATCCGAGACCGCAGCGCGGTCAGGGCGATCGTCTCGACCTCGTGGGAGGCCCGGGCGACCCGGCGGGCGGCGAGCACGCCCCGCTCCTCCATCCACGCCCGGTGCTTCTCCAGCGCCTCGACCACCTCGTCGACGCCCTGCCCCCGGGCCGCCACCGTCTTGACGATCGGCGGCCGCCAGTCCTCGGGCCCCCGGGCCTCGCCCAGGCCGAGCATGTGGTTCAGCTCCCGGGCCGTCGCATCCGCGCCGTCCCGGTCCGCCTTGTTGACCACGTACACGTCGCCGATCTCCAGGATCCCCGCCTTCGCGGCCTGGATCCCGTCGCCCATGCCGGGCGCCAGCAGCACCACCGAGGTGTCGGCCTGCGAGGCGATCTCCACCTCGGACTGCCCGACGCCCACGGTCTCCACCAGCACCACGTCGCAGCCGGCCGCGTCCAGCACCCGGATCGCCTGCGGGGCGGCCCAGGCCAGCCCGCCCAGATGGCCGCGGGTGGCCATCGAACGGATGTAGACGCCCGGGTCGGACGAGTGCTCCGACATCCGCACCCGGTCACCGAGCAGCGCCCCGCCCGAGAACGGCGAGGACGGGTCGACGGCGAGCACGCCCACCCGCTTGCCGGCCCGCCGGTACGCGGTGACCAGCGCGGACGTCGACGTCGACTTCCCGACGCCCGGCGACCCGGTCAGGCCCACGACGTACGCGTTGCCCGTGAGCGGGGCCAGCGCCGCCATGACCTCGCGGAGCTGCGGGGACGCCCCCTCCACCAGTGAGATCAGCCGGGCCACCGCCCTCGGCCGGCCCTCCCGGGCCTGTGCCACCAGCTGGGGGACGTCCACCGCCATGCCTGCCTGCCTCCTCGTCGGGTCTTACGGGGTCACGCCTGCGGAACGCGCACGATCAGGGCGTCGCCCTGGCCGCCGCCACCGCACAGGGCCGCCGCGCCGAGCCCGCCGCCGCGCCGCTTCAGCTCCAGCGCGAGATGCAGCACCACACGGGCGCCGGACATGCCGATCGGGTGGCCCAGGGCGATCGCGCCACCGTTGACGTTCACCTTTTCCGGGGTCACGCCCAGGTCCTTCATTGACTGGACGGCGACCGCGGCGAAGGCCTCGTTGATCTCGATCAGGTCCAGGTCGGCGACCTCCCTGCCCTCCTTCTTCAGGGCGTGCAGGATCGCGTTCGACGGCTGCGACTGGAGCGAGTTGTCGGGGCCGGCCACGTTGCCGTGGGCGCCGATCTCGGCCAGCCACTCCAGGCCCAGCTCCTCCGCCTTGGCCTTGCTCATCACGACCACCGCGGCCGCGCCGTCGGAGATCTGCGAGGAGGTGCCGGCGGTGATGGTGCCGTCCTTGGCGAAGGCCGGGCGCAGCTTGCCGAGGGACTCCGCCGTGGTCTCCGGGCGGATGCCCTCGTCCTGCGAGAAGACGACCGGGTCGCCCTTGCGCTGCGGGATCTCCACCGGCGTGATCTCGGCCTCGAAGATGCCGTTCTTCTGCGCGGCGGCGGCGCGCTGGTGCGAGGCGGCGGCCAGCTCGTCCTGCGGGGCGCGCTCGATGCCGAGGCGGCTGTTGTGCTTCTCCGTGGACTCGCCCATGGCGATGCCCTCGAAGGCGTCGGTCAGGCCGTCGTACGCCATCGCGTCGAGCATCTCGATCGCGCCGTACTTGTAGCCCTCGCGGGACTTCGGCAGCAGGTGCGGGGCGTTGGTCATCGACTCCTGGCCGCCGGCGACGACGATGTCGAACTCGCCGGCGCGGATCAGCTGGTCGGCGAGCGCGATGGCGTCGAGGCCGGAGAGGCAGACCTTGTTGATCGTCAGCGCGGGCACGTTCATCGGGATGCCCGCCTTGACGGCGGCCTGGCGGGCCGGGATCTGGCCTGCGCCGGCCTGGAGCACCTGCCCCATGATCACGTACTGGACCTGGTCGCCTGAGATCCCGGCCCGCTCCAGAGCGGACTTGATGGCGATGCCGCCGAGGTCGGCGCCGGAGAACGACTTGAGGGATCCCAGAAGACGTCCCATGGGCGTGCGGGCCCCGGCGACGATCACCGACGTGGTGCTGTTCGTTCCGGACATGAGGCGAATCCCCTTTCAGCTGGGGAGACTGAGGAGTGAACGAGGGTTTACCCGAATGTACTGAGCGGTTTCTGCGCCGTCACCGGGCAGCCGGTGTGATCGCGCGCACGTTGCGTAACCACGGGCCGACCGGTCCACTGGGGGCATGCTGACAAGAATCGACCACATCGGGATCGCCTGCTTCGACCTCGACAAGACTGTCGAGTTCTACCGTGCCACGTACGGCTTCGAGGTGTTCCACTCCGAGGTCAACGAGGAGCAGGGCGTGCGCGAGGCCATGCTCAAGATCAACGAGACCTCCGACGGCGGCGCCTCGTACCTCCAGCTCCTGGAGCCGACCCGCGAGGACTCCGCGGTGGGCAAGTGGCTGGCCAAGAACGGCGAGGGCGTGCACCACATCGCCTTCGGCACCGCCGATGTGGACGGCGACGCCGAGGCGATCCGCGGCAAGGGCGTCCGCGTCCTGTACGACCAGCCGCGCATCGGATCCATGGGTTCGCGCATCACCTTCCTGCACCCCAAGGACTGCCACGGCGTCCTCACCGAACTGGTCACCTCCGCCCCGGACCACTGACCTCTCCCCCCTGAGCACTGACCCCCGGATTCCGCGGCCGGTAGAGTGGCCGTGGCTCGGCCGGGGTTTGGTGCTGCGTTGTGGGGTCGGGACCTCCTGACCGGCAGCGAGAATCTGACACCATTCCCCGGGGGCGCCGTTCAGCGGGCGGACGGCGCTCTTGGGAGAGAGCTTGCGACCAGGGGACGGATGGGACCGCGCCGTGCGGGGCTACGAACGCCAGGAGAGCCATCAGGCCGAGGCCGACCATCTCTCGCGCTTCGAGGCCGAGATGGAGCGGCTGAAGAAGGAGCGCGAGAAGGCCGTCCAGCACGCTGACGACCTGGGTTACCAGGTCGAGGTGCTGCGCGCGAAGCTCCACGAAGCGCGCCGCAACCTGGCCTCCCGGCCCGCGTACGACTCCGCGGACCTCGGCTACCAGGCCGAGCAGCTGCTGCGGAACGCCCAGGTCCAGGCGGACCAGATGCGTGCCGACGCCGAACGCGAGCTGCGCGAGGCCCGGGCCCAGACCCAGCGCATCCTCCAGGAGCACGCCGAGCACCAGGCCCGGCTCCAGGCCGAACTGCACGCGGAGGCCGTCAGCCGCCGCCAGCGGCTGGACCAGGAGCTCAACGAGCGCCGCCAGACCGTCGAATCGCACGTCAACGAGAACGTGGCGTGGGCCGAGCAGCTGCGGTCGCGTACGGAGTCCCAGGCCCGGCGCCTGATGGAGGAGTCGCGCGCCGAGGCCGAGCAGTCCCTCAACACGGCCCGTACCGAGGCCGCGCGGGTGGCCGAGGAGACCCGGCGCCGGATGGCGGCGGAGGCCGAGGCGGCCCGTACCGAGGCCGAGGCCACCCTGGTGCGCGCCCGCAAGGAGGCCGAGCGGCTGCTGACCGCCGCCTCCGCACAGGCCCAGGAGGCCACCGAGCACGCCGAGCGGCTGCGGACGGCCACCAGCGCGGAGGCCGAGCAGACCCGGCAGCAGACCCTGGACCTCGGCCGGGTGGCCGAGCAGCGGGTGCAGGAGGCCGACGGCGCGCTGCGCGAGGCCCGCGCCGAGGCCGAGAAGGTGCTCGCCGAGGCGAAGGAGGACGCGGACCGCCGGATCGCGACCGCCGAGTCGGTCAACGAGCAGCGCACCCGGACCGCCAAGGAGCAGGTCGCGCGGCTGGTCGGCGAGGCCACCAGGGAGGCCGAGAGCCTCAAGGCGGAGGCCGAGCAGCTGCTGGCCGACGCCCGCGACGAGGTGGAGCGGATCCGCACGGAGGCCGGCGAGCAGGCCCGTACGGCCGCCGCCGAGGACACCGCCGCGCAGCTGGCGAAGGCCGCCCGTACCGCCGAGGACGTGCTGAACAAGGCGTCCGAGGACGCCAGGGCGACCACCCGGGCCGCGACCGAGGAGGCCGAGCGGATCCGCCGCGAGGCCGAGGCGGAGGCGGAGCGCCTGCAGGCGCAGGCCGCGGCCAGCGCCGAGCAGCTCAAGGGCGCCGCGAAGGACGACACCGAGGAGTACCGGGCCAAGACCGTCGAGCTGCAGGAGGAGGCCCGCCGGCTGCGCGGCGAGGCCGAGCAGCTGCGCGCCGAGGCCGTCGCCGAGGGCGAGCGGATCCGCGGCGAGGCCCGCCGGGAGGCCGTCCAGCAGATCGAGGAGGCGGCCAAGACCGCCGAGGAGCTGCTGACCAAGGCCAAGGCGGATGCCGACGAGCTGCGCGCCGGGGCCGGCGCGGAGAGCGAGCGGGTGCGTTCCGAGGCCATCGAGCGGGCCACCACGCTGCGCAAGCAGGCCGAGGAGACGCTGGAGCGGACCCGGGCCGAGGCCGAGCGGATCCGCACCGAGGCCGAGGAGCGGGCGGAGACCGTCCGCACCGAGGCCGAGGACGCCGCCCGGGAGCGCCGCGAGGAGACCGACCGGACGCTGGCCGCCCGCCGCGAGGAGTCGGCCGCCGAGCTGGCGCGCCTCCAGGAGGAGGCCGAGGCGCGGCTGTCGGGCGCCGAGGACACCCTGCGGGACGCCCGCAACGCGGCCGACGGCATCCGGCGGGAGGCCGCCGAGGAGAGCGAGCGGCTGCGTTCCGAGGCCGCCGAGCGGATCCGCACCCTGCAGGCCCAGGCCGAGCAGGAGGCCGTACGGCTGCGTGACGAGGCCGCCGACGACGCGGCCCGGTCCCGCGCCGAGGCCGAGACCGCCGCGGTGCGCCTGCAGGCCGAGGCCGCCGCCGAGGCGGAGCGGCTGCGCGCCGAGGCGCAGGACACCGCGGACCGGCTGCGCGCCGAGGCCCGCGCGGCCGCCGACCGGGTGGCCGAGGAGGCCGCCGAGGCGCTGGCCGCCGCGCAGGAGGAGGCCGCCCGGCGCCGCCGCGAGGCCGAGGAGACCCTGTCCGCGGCCCGCGAGGAGGCCGGAACCGAGCGCGACCGGGCCCGCGAGCAGAGCGAGGAGCTGCTGGCCGCCGCCCGCAAGCGGTCCGAGGAGGCCCAGGCGGAGGCGCAGCGGCTGGTCGAGGAGGCCGAGCAGCGGGCCGCCGAGCTGGTCGCGGCCGCCGAGACCACGGCCCGTGAGGTCCGCGAGTCGGTGGCGGGCCTGCACGAGCAGGCCGAGGAGGAGATCGCCGGGCTGCGCAGCGCCGCCGAGGTCGCGGCCGAGCGCACCCGTACCGAGGCCGAGGAGGAGGCCGACCGGGTCCGTTCCGACGCGTACGCCGAGCGGGAGCGGGCCACCGAGGACGCCAACCGGATCCGCACCGAGGCGCGGACCGAGACGGACGCGGCGAAGGCGCTGGCCGAGCGTACGGTCACGGACGCGATCGCCGAGGCCGAGCAGCTGCGCAGCGACACCGCCGAGTACGCCCAGCGGGTGCGCACCGAGGCCACGGACGCGCTGGCCGCGTCGGAGCGCGACGCCGCCCGGACCCGGGCCGATGCCCGCGAGGACGCCAACCGGATCCGTTCGGAGGCGGCCGCCGAGGCCGACGGCGTGCGGGAGAAGGCCGCCGAGGACGGCGAGGCCGTGCGCGCCGAGGCCGCGCAGGTGCTGGAGGACGCCCGCGCCGAGGGCGCCCGGCTGATCGGCGAGGCGACGGCCGAGACCGAGCGGATGACGGTCGAGACGCAGGCCGCCAACGACCGTACGGTCGGGGAGGCCGCGGAGGAGGCCGAGCGGCTGCGCACCGAGGCCGCGCAGACCCTGGACGAGGCGCGCGCGGAGGGCGGCCGGATCATCGGCGAGGCCACCGCGGAGGCCGAGCGGGTCACCGTCGCGGCCGGCGAGACGCTGTCGACGGCGGAGCGCGAGGCGGAGCAGGCCCTGGACGAGGCCCGCAGCGAGGCGAACCGGCTGCGGACCGAGGCCGCCGAGCAGGCGGACCGGCTCATCGCCGAGGCGTCCTCCGAGGCGGAGAAGCTGACGGCCGAGACCCGCAAGGCGAACGACCGTACCGTGGGCGAGGCCGCGGCGGAGGCCGAGCAGCTGCGGGCCGAGGCCGCGCAGGCGCTGGCCTCGGCGCAGGAGCACGCCACCCGGACCCGCGAGGAGGCGGAGCGGCTCAAGGCGGAGGCGGCCGCGGAGTCCGAGCGGCTTCGCACGGAGGCCCGCGAGGAGTCCGAGCGGCTGCTCGACGAGGCCCGTGAGGCGGCGAACAAGAAGCGCACCGAGGCGGCCGAGCAGGTGGACCGGCTCATCGGCGAGACGGCGGCCGAGGCGGACAAGCTGACGGCGGAGGCGCAGAAGACCGCGCTGGCGACGACGACCGCGGCCGAGGAGCAGGCCGACTCGATGGTGGCGGCGGCCCGCAAGGAGGCCGCGCGGATCACGTCGGAGGCCACCGTCGAGGGCAACTCGCTGGTGGAGAAGGCCCGTACGGACGCGGACGAGCTGCTGGTGGGTGCGCGCACGGACGCGGCCGCCATAAGGGAGCGCGCCGAGGAGCTGCAGAGCCGGGTCGAGTCCGAGGTGGAGGAGCTCCACGAGCGGGCCCGCCGGGAGTCGGCCGAGCAGATGAAGACCGCGGGCGAGCGGGTGGACAAGCTGGTCAAGGCGGCCACCGAGCAGAGCGAGGAAGCCGAGCGGAAGGCGCGGACGCTGGTGTCCGAGGCGAGCAGCGAGGCGAGCAAGGTGCGCATCGCGGCGGTCCGCAAGGCCGAGCAGCTGCTCAAGGAGGCCGAGCAGAAGAAGGCCGAGCTGTCCCGCGAGGCGGAGCGGCTGCGGGACGAGGCGGCCGCGGAGGCCGAGGAGACCGTCGCCGAGGGCCGCCGCGAGCTGGAGGTGCTGGTGCGCCGCCGGGAGGACATTCAGGCAGAGATCTCCCGTGTCCAGGACGTCCTTGAGGCGTTGGAATCATTCGAGGCGCCTACGGGTGGCGGGAAGACGATCGGGCCGCAGGGCGGTCCGTCCGGAGGCGGGGTCAAGGCCGGAGCGGCAGCGGGTTCCACTCGTTCGGGTGGCAAGTCGTCAGGGAGCTAGCCAGTGGGACTGCATGTGTGCTCCTGATGAAGGTTCAGTCGAACGAGTGACAAGCATTCCGGCGTCTTGCCACTCAAAAGGGGTGTCATTGTCCAGATCAAACGCGGATTGACTCGATGACACGCCGTCCCGGCGCCTAGGATTCCCCTTAACACCTCACCTAGCACCCTCATCGGTCTCATTCGACAGGAACCCCATGAGCGACACTTCCTCCCCCTTCGGCTTCGAGCTCGTGCGGCGTGGTTACGACCGCGGTCAGGTGGACGACCGCATTTCCAAGCTCGTCGCCGACCGTGACAGCGCCCTCTCGCGCATCAACTCCCTGGAGAAGCGCATCGAGGAGCTCCACCTCGAAACGCAGAACGCCCAGGCCCAGGTCAACGACGCGGAGCCGTCGTACGCCGGTCTCGGCGCCCGGGTCGAGAAGATCCTGCGGCTCGCCGAGGAGGAGGCGAAGGACCTGCGCGAGGAGGCCCGCCGCGCCGCGGAGCAGCACCGCGAGCTCGCCGAGTCTGCGGCCCAGCAGGTGCGCAACGACGCCGAGTCGTTCGCCGCCGAGCGCAAGGCGAAGGCCGAGGACGAGGGTGTCCGCATCGTCGAGAAGGCGAAGTCCGACTCCGCCACCCTGCGGGCCGAGGCCCAGAAGGACGCCGCCTCCAAGCGCGAGGAGGCCGACGCGCTCTTCGAGGAGACTCGTGCCAAGGCCGCCCAGGCCGCCGCGGACTTCGAGACCAACCTGGCCAAGCGCCGCGAGCAGTCCGAGCGCGACCTGGCCTCGCGCCAGGCCAAGGCCGAGAAGCGCCTCGCCGAGATCGAGCACCGTGCCGAGCAGCTCCGCCTGGAGGCCGAGAAGCTCCGTACGGACGCCGAGCGCCGGGCCCGCCAGACGGTGGAGACCGCGCAGCGCCAGGCCGAGGACATCGTGGCCGACGCCAACGCCAAGGCCGACCGCATCCGCAGCGAATCGGAGCGCGAGCTGGCGGCCCTCACCAACCGCCGCGACTCGATCAACGCGCAGCTGACCAACGTCCGCGAGATGCTGGCGACGCTGACCGGTGCCGCGGTGGCCGCCGCCGGCTCCCCGATCGACGACGAGCCGGTCACCCGCGGCGTCCCGGCCCAGCAGAGCCGCTGACGCCGGTTCCCACACCCCCGTGCGGCCAAGGGCCCCCTACGTCACTGCGGTGGCGGGGGGCCCTTGGCCGTTCTAGCGTGAGCGGCATGATCGAGCTCGACGGACTGACGAAGCGGTTCGGCGCGAAGACCGCGGTGGACCGCCTCAGCTTCCGGGTGCGGCCCGGGGTGGTGACGGGCTTTCTGGGGCCCAACGGGGCGGGCAAGTCCACGACCATGCGGATGATGCTCGATCTGGACAACCCGACCAGCGGCACGGTGCGGATCGACGGCCGCCACTACCGCGACCTGGACGAGCCGCTGAAGTACATCGGGGCGCTGCTCGACGCCAAGGCGATGCACGGCGGCCGCAGCGCGTACAACAACCTGCTGTGCCTGGCCCAGTCGAACCGGATCCCGGCGACCCGGGTGGCCGAGGTGCTGGACACCGTGGGCCTGACGGCGGTGGCGAAGAAGAAGTCGAAAGGATTTTCGCTCGGCATGGGGCAGCGGCTGGGAATCGCCTCCGCACTGCTGGGCGATCCGGAGATCCTCATGTTCGACGAGCCCGTCAACGGTCTGGACCCGGAGGGAATTCACTGGATCCGGAATCTCATGAAAGGGCTGGCGGCGGAAGGCAGGACGATCTTCGTTTCCAGTCACCTCATGAGCGAAATGGCCCTCACCGCCGACCACCTGATCGTTATCGGCCAAGGACGGCTTCTTGCGGACACCTCGATGGCCGATTTCATTCAGCAGAACTCACGAAGTTACGTACGGGTCCGCTCGCCGCAGCAGGAGCGGCTGCGGGACCTGCTGCACGAGGCCGGAGTGCCGGCGGTGGCCGCGGCCGGCGGTGCGCTGGAAGTGGACGCGCTGACGGCGGAGCAGCTGGGCGACCTGGCCGCTCGCAACCACCTGGTCCTGCACGAGCTGAGCCCGCAGCGGGCCTCCCTGGAGGAGGCGTTCATGCGGATGACCGCGGGGGCGGTGGAGTACCACGCCCACTCCCCCGGCGCCGACGGCGGCACGGGTGTCGACGCCGGCCCCCCGCCGCCGCTCCAGCCCGCCGACGCCCCGCGCTGGGGCGCCTCGTACGACGAGCAGTTCGGGGGAGAGTGACCGATGGCCTCGGTACCCGCCGTCCTCGCCTCCGAGTGGACGAAGATCCGCACGGTGGCCTCGACCTCGTGGACACTGGTCAGTGCGTTCGTGGTGACCGTGGCGCTCGGTGCGGCGCTGTGCGCGCTGACGAAGGCGCAGTTCCACAACCTGTCCGACCTCGAACGCGCCACCTTCGACCCGACCCTGGTCAGCTTCACCGGGATGGTGCTGGGGCAGCTGGCGATGGTGGTCTTCGGCGTGCTCGTCGTCGGCACCGAGTACAGCTCCGGCATGATCCGCACCTCGCTGGCCGCGGTCCCGCAGCGGACCGTCTTCCTCTTCGGGAAGATCAGCGTGGCCACCGTCCTGGCCCTGGTGGTCGGCCTGGTCACCAGCTTCCTGTCGTTCTTCCTCGGCCAGGCGCTGCTGGGCGGCCACCGTACGTCGATCGGCGAGCCGAACGTGCTGCGGGCGGTGTTCGGGGCCGGGCTCTACATGGCGCTGATCGCGGTCTTCTCGATGGGCGTCGCCGCGATGCTGCGCAGTTCGATGCTGTCGCTGGGCATCCTGATGCCGTTCTTCTTCCTGGTCTCGCAGATCCTGGCCGCCGTCCCCGGGGCCAAGGAGGTCGCCCGCTACTTCCCCGACCAGGCCGGCGCCAAGATCATGCAGGTGGTGCCGCAGGCCATGGGGAGCGACAAGACGCCGTACGGGCCCTGGGGCGGCCTGGGGATCATGCTGGTGTGGGTGGCGGCCGCGCTGCTCGGCGGTTGGCTGGTGATCAAGCACCGGGACGCCTGAGCCGGGCCGGCCGGACGGCCCCGAGAGGGTCGTCAGGGACGGTTCAGGGTTGTCTCAGGGTCTTCCCCCGCGCTCGGGCCGGGACGGAACCGTCAGCCCGCGGATAAGCTCTTAACCCTTACGCGGACGAAAGCCGTCCGGGCCTGGCACGGGGCAGAGCAAGGGCAGAGCAATGATCGAGGCAGTCGGCCTGACCAAGCGCTTCGGCGCGAAGACCGCCGTCGACCAGCTGTCGTTCCAGGTCAGGCCGGGTCACGTGACCGGCTTCCTGGGGCCGAACGGCTCGGGCAAGTCGACGACCATGCGCATGATCGTCGGGCTGGACCGGCCCACGTCCGGTCATGTCACGATCAACGGGCAGCCGTTCCGGGAGCTGCCGAACGCCCAGCGGCACGTCGGCGCGCTCCTCGACGCCAAGGCGGTGCACGGCGGCCGCCGGGCCCGCACCCACCTGCTGGCCCTCGCGCAGCTCTCCGGGATCCCGGAGAAGCGCGTGGACGAGGTGCTCGGCGTGGTCGGCCTCCAGGACGTCGCCCGGCAGCGGACCAAAGGTTTCTCCCTCGGCATGGGGCAGCGGCTCGGCATCGCTGCGGCGCTGCTCGGCGACCCGCAGGTGCTGCTCTTCGACGAGCCCGTCAACGGACTCGACCCCGAGGGCATCCTGTGGGTGCGCAACCTGATGAAGCAGCTGGCCGCCGAGGGCCGCACCGTCTTCGTCTCCTCGCACCTGATGAGCGAGATGGCCCTCACCGCCGACCACCTCATCGTCATCGGCCGCGGGCGGCTCCTCGCCGACATGGGCGTGAGCGATTTCATCTCCCTGAACTCGGCCGACTTCGCCCGCGTGCGGGCCGCCGGCACCGGCCGGGCCGAGCGTGACGCGCTCGCCGAGCTGCTCGACGGCGCGGGCGCCCGGGTGCTGACCGAGCCGGACGGCGCCCTGCGCGTCACCGGCCTGCCGCTGCCGAGGATCAGCGACCTCGCCCACGAGGCGGGCCTGCGGCTGTGGGAGCTGTCCCCGCACCGGGCCTCGCTGGAGGAGGCGTACATGCGGATGACGCAGAGCGCCGTGGAGTACACCTCCACCGAGGACCCGCGGGCCGAGCTGTGGGCACAGGAGGAGCAGGGCCTGAAGCCCTGGCCCGCCGAGGAGGCCCCGCAGGTGTCCGCGGAGGGCTGGTACGCGCCGCCGCCGCCCGGCGCGGCCGCCGCGCCGTTCCTGATGCCCGCCCAGCCCGGCGACCTGGCCCAGGCCCCCGCCTCCCGCCCGACCACTGCCGAGGACCCCCGATGACCGCCCCCGCCGCCGCCCGCCCCGCCGGCTACACCTCGCCGCTGCCGGAGACCCGGCCCACGCTGGGCCACGCCGTGGCCTCCGAGTGGACCAAGATGATCTCGCTCCGGTCGACGGTGTGGACCCTGGGCTCGCTGGCCGGGCTGGTGGTCGGCATCGGCCTGATCGCGGTGGCCAACACCTCGGACACCGACTACTCGCAGGTGCCGTTCCTCACCCCGGCCCTCTTCGGGCTGTTCGTCGGCCAGCTGAGCGTGATGGCCCTCGGCGTGCTGACGATCTCCTCCGAGTACGGCACCGGCCTGGTGCGCACCACGTTCACGGCGGCGCCCGAGCGGCACCGGGTGCTGACCGCCAAGTTCCTCGTCTTCACCGGCGTGGCCTTCGCCACCACCACCGCCTCGGTGATGCTGGTCGGGCTGGCCACGGCGCTGGTCCACGGCGGCCCGGACGCCGGCCCGCACGGCGCCGGCGAGTGGCTGGGCGCCCTCGGCGGCTGCGTGTACGTGACCCTGCTCGGGGTGCTCGGACTGGCGGTCGGCGCGATGCTGCGGCACTCGGCGGGCGCGATCGCGGCGATGCTCGGCGTGGTGACGCTGCCGCCGGTGCTCGGCGGGTTCCTCACCGTGTGGGAGAGCACGCAGGGCCTGGGCGGTCTGATCCTGCGCTACAACGCGCCGGTGGCCCTCGGCGACATGTTCGGCCTGCCGATGGGCGACGACGCCGGCCCGGTGCCGGTGCGCCAGCTGCTGGTGCTCCTGCTGGTGACGGGCGCGGCGGTGGCGGGCGCGTACGCCGAGACCGCGCGGCGGGACGTCTGACGGGCGGGCGGTCAGTACTTGGGCGCGTTGCGGGACCGCTGCACCTTCGAGGTGCGGCGGTCCTTCGCGTTCCAGCAGGCCTTGTGCCAGTGCCGGCGGTCGTCCACACCGCCGTACTCGGGCCAGGCCACCACGTGCGGGACCCCGGACGGGATCTCCTGGTCGCAGCCCGGGCAGCGGTAGCGCTTGCCCTGCGCGCTCGCGCCGGAGACCTGCCGGACCTTCCAGTCCTCGCCCTGCCACTCCTCCGTGCGCTCCAGGCCGAAGCGGTCCACGCCGGCGCTGTCGCGCTCCGGCGGATTCTCGCCGCCCCGGGGGCGGTTGTGGCGCGGTGACACGTATACCTCACGTAGCTGCGGCGGACGGGGACTTTCCTCCAGACTACGCGGCGCAGTCTCCCGTACCCCCATCGTGGCAGGCGGAGGGACGGACTCCACAGTCCTCCCGAGAGTGATTCCCCGACAATCCCAATAACTTCCTCCGGCGCCCGTGCCCTTGGCACGTGTCGGACGTTGTTGCCGTCGGGGGCGGACGTCGCGTCAGCCGCAAGGAGGCACAAGGGCGATGCGTATCGGAACATTCGTGCTGGCGGCCCAGTTCCCGGGCCAGGGGCAGGGGGAGGTGCTGCACCGTGCGGTGCGCACCGCGGAGGTCGCCGAGGAGGCCGGGCTCGACTCGGCCTGGATCGCCGAGCACCACTTCATCCCGTACGGGGTCTGCCCGTCGGCGGTGACCCTCGCGGCGCTGATGCTGGGCCGCACCCGGCGGCTGCGGGTGGGCACGGCGGTGAGCGTGCTGCCCACCCAGCACCCGGTGGCGCTCGGCGAGCAGGCCGCGCTGCTGCACCTGACCTCGGGCGGCCGGTTCACGCTGGGCGTGGGCCGCGGCGGTCCGTGGGTGGACCTGGAGGTCTTCGGCGCCGGGCTCGACGCGTACGAGAACGGCTTCCCGGACTCCCTCGACCTGTTGCGGCGCTGGCTGTCCGAGCCGCGCGTGGGGGCGCGCGGCGACCGGTACTCCTTCCGCGAGGTGGCGGTCGTACCGCGGCCGGCGGAGGCGCTGGACGGGGACGGCAGCGGGCCGGAGGTGATCGTCGCGTGCACCTCGCCGGCGTCGGTGCGGCTGGCCGCCGAGCGCGGGCTGCCGATGCTGCTGGGCATGCACTGCGGGGACGAGGACAAGGCCGGGATGATCGCCCTGTGGCGGGAGACCGCCCTCGCGGCCGGGCACCCGCGGGCCGCCGTGGCCGCTGCCGGGCACGTCTCGGCGGGGGTGGCGCAGCTCGCCGACCGGACCGAGGACGCGGTCGAGACCCTGGTGAAGGCGATGCCGGGCTGGCTGCGGCAGGGCCTGGCGGCGTACGAGACGGTGGACGGCCGGCCGCGCACGATGCGGGACCCGGTGGAGTACACCGAGCTGCTGTGCCGGCTGCACCCCGTGGGCACACCGGAGCTGGCCGCCGACCGGCTCGCGGCCACCGCCGAGCGCACCGGGATCACGCGCTTCGCCCTGTTCGTGGAGGGCTCCGGGGACCTCGCGGCCACCGAGGAGAACGTCCGCCGGCTGGGCGCCGAGGTCCTGCCCCGCCTCGGCTGAGCACCGCGTCGAAGGGGGTGTGCCCGGAGCGCACACCCCCCGCCGGAGCACACCCCCCGGGGACTGCCGCCCTCGCCCCGCAGACGTTCCCGCGGGCCGCGAGCGGCAGTGAAGACTGAACGACGTGCCGTACGGAAACCCGGCGGAGTGCTAGCAGTCCCGCAGTTCCGGCGACTGGTTGAGCAGCTGGCCGCGGATCGACGTGAACTTGGCCAGACGGTCGTCCGCCGACGGGTCCTGCGGGAAGACCGCCAGCCGGTGGCAGTTCTGGAACGCCAGACGCACCCCGAAATGCCGCTCCAGGGCACCACGTATCGCGTCACTCGCAAGGGCGCGCAGCAGCTGGCCGCGCGCCTGCTCGTCCGGCGGCGGCGTCTGGTTGTCGGCGAACTCTCCGCCGTCCACCTTCAGCCGGTCCACCAGTGAGCTGACCATCTCCCATGCGTACGGCAGGGAGGTCCGGACGCAGTCGACGAAAGCGGCTTCGTCGACCTCGCCTCGCTCGGCCTGTTCGAGTAGGGCCGGTGAGACGTCGAGCGACATGAGTTCTCCTCTCGCGACCCCGGGCGACCGAGGTCTTACGGGCAGGGAAAGAGGCCGGCGACACAGCGTGCACGGTCAGCGACCTCTCGCTTACACGGTAGGCGCCCCTCGGGTGCGGCACCAGGAGAATGCGCATACAACGAGCCAGTGCCGAAGGGGGCTTTCAGGGGCGAATCGCGCCGGGGCCGGTCGGTCGAGTAGCGTTGCCGACCATGCGTCTCGTCATCGCCCGCTGCTCCGTCGACTACGCGGGCCGGCTCACCGCCCACCTGCCCTCCGCACCCCGTCTGATCCTCGTGAAGGCCGACGGCAGTGTGTCCATCCACGCAGACGACCGGGCGTACAAACCGCTCAACTGGATGTCCCCGCCGTGCACCCTCAAGGAGGGGACCGGGGACGAGGCCGGCGTCTGGACCGTCATCAACAAGGCGGGCGAGAAGCTCATCATCACGATGGAGGAAGTCCTCCACGACTCCTCCCACGAACTGGGCGTGGATCCCGGCCTGATCAAGGACGGTGTGGAGGCCCACCTGCAGGAGCTGCTGGCCGACCGGATCGAGACGCTCGGCGAGGGCTACACGCTGATCCGCCGCGAGTACATGACGGCGATCGGGCCCGTGGACATCCTGTGCCGGGACGGCGAGGGCGCCACCGTGGCCGTCGAGCTGAAGCGGCGCGGCGAGATCGACGGCGTCGAACAGCTCACCCGCTACCTGGAGCTGCTCAACCGCGACCCGCACCTGGCGCCGGTGAAGGGCATCTTCGCCGCGCAGGAGATCAAGCCGCAGGCGCGGGTGCTCGCCAACGACCGCGGCATCGAGTGCGTGGTCCTCGACTACGACGCCATGCGCGGCATCGAGGACGACAAGCTGCGCCTGTTCTGAGCGCGGGCGGGTCCGCCCCGCGCGCGCGTCCGCACCCCGTGGTCCCCCGGTTCCGGCCGGGCGCCGGCTACGGGGTGCCGCCGTTTCCGGCGGTGGTGCCGGTGCCGGAGGTGGCGGCCGAGTTGGTGCCGGACGTGGTGTCGCCGGTGGTGTCGCCGGTCGTGCTGCCGGTGGTCGTACCGGTCGTGCCCGTGTCACCGGTCGTGCTGCCGGTCGTGCCCGTGTCACCGGTGGTGCTGCCGGTCGTACCGGTGTCGCCGGTCGTGCTGCCGGTCGTACCCGTGTCGCCGTTGGTGGAGCCGGTCGTACCGGTGTCACCGGTCGTGCTGCCCGTCGTACCCGTGTCGCCCGTCGTGGACCCCGTGCTCCCCGGTGTGGACGTCCCGCCGCCCTGGCCGCCCGAGGTCGCCGGCGGGCTCGGGTGGGAGCTGCCGCCGGGGCCGGACGGGCTGGGGCTCGTGCCGGGGCTCGTGGTGCCCGGCGTGCCGCCGGTGCCGGTGGTGCCCGCGGCGCCCGTGGTGCCGTCCGCGCCGCCGGTGCTGCCGCCGGACTGGCCGGCCGGGCCGGCGCCGGGGGTGAAGCCGTCGCCGGGCTCCGTGGTGGTGGCGTCGTCCGGGTCGCCGGTGGCCGGTCCGCTGCTCTGGCCGCCGCTCACCGACTGGCCGCTGCGCGGCCCGCCGGACGGCTGGTCGTTCCCGCTCGGTCCGAGAGCGACCACCGTGCCGAGCACGGCGACCAGGACGGCGGCGCCGGCCGCCGCGAGGATGTTGCGGCGGGCGCCGCGCAGCAGCGCCGGGCGGGCCGGCGCGGCGGGCGCGCCGGGCGGCACCACGGGGATCACCGGCTGCGGCGGGGTGGCCGTGACCTCGCTCGGCGGGGTGAGCTTGGGGAACGCCGTCTTGACGGCGTCGGCCGCGGCGGCGGCCTCGGAGCCGAGTCCGGAGAGCGCCGGCAGAGCGGACTTGGGCAGCGCCTGGGTGAGCGCCTCGGACGGCTTGGGGGCTTCCAGGACGAGCGGCGGGGAGAGCGGCCCGGCGACCCGCGGCCCGCCCTCGCGGTCGTCCACGAGGGCCAGCGCGCGCCGTCCGGCGACGGTGCCCCGCTTGTCGGCGAGCGCGCCGCGCAGGCCGATGGAGGCCTCCAGTTCGGCGCGGGCCCGGTCCAACTGGCCGTTGCACAGCGCCAGGATGCCGCGCTCGTGGTGGAAGTACGCCTCCTCGGCGACCTCGCCGGCGATCCGGGCCGCCTCCTGCCCGGTGTGCAGGATCCGCTCCCACGCGCCCCACTGGAGCCCGCCGGCGAACGCGGGCGCGGCCGCCCGGGCCAGCAGGACGCCCGCGGCGGCGGCCGCCTCCTCGTGCCCGGCGGGGCCCGGCACCACGGCGGCGAGGACGGCGAGGACGGCGTCGGCCTCGGCGGCGGCGCGCTCGGGGGTGACCGAGCCGTGCCCGGTCCACCAGGTGTAGTGGCCGGCGGCGGTCAGCGCCTGCTCGGCGGCCTCGTCGCCGTACCCGGCCTCCTCCAGCTGCGGCAGCACGCCGGCGGCCAGCCGGTACCGGGCGCCGGCCGGGCTGAGCAGGCCGCAGCCGAGGAGTTCGCCGACGGCGGCGTCGGCGTGGGTGTCGCCGACCAGGGCGGGCAGGTGCGCCGGGTGCGGGACCTCGCCGCCGAGGGCGACGGCGAACCGCAGGGTGGCGCGGGCGGACTCGCTGAGCCGGGAGGCGAGCAGCACGGCGGGTGCGGCGGCCTGGCCGAGGGTGGGCAGGCCCACCTGGCCGGTCTCGCGGGCGCGCTCCTCGAAGACGCCGGGCTCCTCGTCGTCCTCGTCCTCGCCGGTGTGGTTGACGGCGTCGCGCTGCCGGAGCAGGGCGGCGGCCTGGACGAAGTGGCGGGGCAGCCCCTCGGAGGCGAACCAGAGGTCGCCGGCCCAGTCGGCCTCCTCCGTGCCGAGCGGCCGCAGCAGGGCGTGCTCCAGCAGGGCGACGGCGGCGCTCCGGGTGAGCCCGGCGAGGGCGATCTCGTCGAGGTGCTCGGTGGGGCCGGTGTGCCCGGCGGCCGGACTGCCGGGGGCGACGGCGAGCAGGAAGGCGCATTCGGGGGTGGCGCGCAGCAGCTCTTCGAGGCCGGCGTCGCCGAGTTCGAAGTCGTCGATGACGACGACGGCGCCGATCTCCTTGGTGCGGCCGAGGAGTTCGGCGAGGTCGGGGCGGCGCTGCGGGGCGTCGAAGACGGCGGCGTGCAGGGCGTGCAGCAGGTCTCCGGCGGTCCGGCGGAGGCCGCCGAGGCGGACGATGCCGTCGGGGGCGAGTCCGGCGCATTCGGCGGCGACGGCGTCGAGGAAGGCGGAACGGCCGGATCCGGCGGGGCCGGTGATGCGGACGGAGCGGCCGCGGGCGAGCAGGCGGACCGCGCGGTCGCGGTCCTCGTCGCGTTCGAGGAGGAGCGGTGCGGACAGATCGGCGCCGGCGGGTACGGGCGGCAAGGCGGCCTCGTCGCGGGCGGCGCGGTCCTCGGCGGTGCGCCGGCCGACGGCGGTCTCGGGGGCGTCGGGCCGGCGCGCCTCTATCTCGCTGCCGTCGACGGGGTTGACGGTCAGGACGAAGTCGCCGCAGTCGAGGCGGGTGATCCGGGCCGGTCCGGTGCGGCGCGGCCGCGCCGTACCGCCGGGTCCGCCCGCAGCCCCGGGCCCCTGTATCCGCTCCATGACCAAAGCCCCCCGATCGCGTGGTGCGCCGTCGTTCTTCCCGGCCTTCGCACACTCCGCTGTCGCATCTGGTCCGGCGTCCGCCCCGTGGGTTCACCAAGGGCCGACGGCCGAACCCTAGACGTACGCCCAGTATCCGGGAACAGCCGGGGTCCCCTCGGCACGGGACCATCACGTTACGGACTCGGACGTGTGGACGGCGAGGGGTCGGTGGGAGAACTGTGGAGGACGGGGGGAGAACGGACGGGCGGGGTCCGCCGGCGGCGAGCGGGGCGGCGGATCAGACCCGGGGCAGGGATTCGGCGGCGAGGCCGCCCTCGATGGCGAGGATCCGGTGCAGCCGGGTGGCGACCAGCAGTCGCTGCATCTGCGGGGGCACACCGCGCAGCACCAGCCGGCGGCCGGTGCGGCCGGCCCGGCGGTGGGCGCCCATGATGACGCCCAGGCCGGTCGCGTCCCACGAGTCGAGGGCGGTCAGGTCGAGGACCAGGTCGCCGACGCCGTCGTCGAGGGCGGAGTGCAGGACCGTTCGGGCGTCAGCCGCGCTGCGCACGTCGAGGCGGCCCCCGACAGCGAGTTCGGCGTGGTCGCCCCTGATGTGCATGTGTGCTCCCCGGCAGGTACGCGTGCGTGTGGTCCGTAGGTCGGCAACTCTCACTGGAGTGACTGCCTTGCGGGCAGGGAAGTTGCCGACCGTGAGCGAACCGATACTTAATTCACCCTGCAGGGTGATGCAGTCGAACGGTCGCGCTCGCTCAGTGCTTGTAGAAGCCCTGTCCGCTCTTGCGGCCGATGTCACCGGCATCGACCATGCGCCGCATCAGCTCCGGCGGGGCGAACTTCTCGTCCTGGCATTCGGTGTAGATGTTGCTGGTGGCGTGCATCAGGATGTCGACGCCCGTGAGGTCGGCCGTCGCCAGCGGCCCCATCGCGTGGCCGAATCCCAGCTTGCACGCGATGTCGATGTCTTCGGCGGAGGCCACGCCCGATTCGTAGAGCTTTGCCGCTTCGACGACGAGTGCCGAGATCAGGCGGGTGGTGACGAAGCCGGCGACGTCGCGGTTGACGACGATGCAGGTCTTGCCGACGGACTCGGCGAACGCGCGGGCGGTGGCGAGGGTCTCGTCGCTGGTCTTGTAGCCGCGGACGAGCTCGCAGAGCTGCATCATCGGGACCGGCGAGAAGAAGTGGGTGCCGACGACGCGCTCGGGGCGCTCGGTGACGGCGGCGATCTTCGTGATCGGGATGGCGGAGGTGTTGGAGGCGAGGACCGCGTCGTCCCGGACGATCTTGTCGAGGGAGCGGAAGATCTCGTGCTTGACCTCCAGCTTCTCGAAGACGGCCTCGACCACGATGTCCGCGTCCGCGACGGCGTCGAGGTCGGTGCTCGTGGTGATGCGCGCGAGGGCCGCCTCGGCGTCCTCCGCGGCGAGCTTGCCCTTCGAGACGAACTTGTCGTACGAGGCCTTGATGCCGTCCGTGCCGCGGGTCAGCGCGGCGTCCGTGACGTCACGCAGGACGACGTCCCAACCCGCCTGGGCGGATACCTGGGCGATACCGGAACCCATCAGTCCGGCACCGATGACGGCAAGCTTCCCAGCCACTGCACACCTCTGGATCTCTGTCGATATCACGGCCTCTCCGGCGGAGACTAGCGTCCGTGAGCGGCCGTGTGACCGGGAAGTAACACGCGTCACGTCTCAGATGACGGACATCACACCGGTACGGCCCATCGCCGCGCGGAAGCCCTCCAGTTGGGCACCGGACCCGACCCGGCCGCGGCCGCCGGCCGAGGGGTTCTGGCTAGGCTGGCGGCATGGTGAATCTGACGCGCATCTACACCCGTACCGGCGACAAGGGCACCACAGCCCTGGGGGACATGAGCCGTACGGCCAAGACGGACCTGCGCATCTCCGCGTACGCAGATGCCAACGAAGCGAACGCGGTCATCGGCACCGCCATCGCCCTCGGCGGGCTCGCCGAGGAGGTCGCGACGGTCCTCACCCGGGTCCAGAACGACCTCTTCGACGTGGGCGCGGACCTGTCCACGCCGGTGGTGCCGGACCCGCAGTACCCGCCGCTGCGCGTCGAGCAGTTCTACGTCGACCGGCTGGAGGCGGACTGCGACCGCTTCAACGAGCAGCTGGAGAAGCTCCGCAGCTTCATCCTCCCCGGCGGCACGCCCGGCGCGGCCCTGCTCCACCAGGCGTGCACGGTGGTCCGCCGGGCCGAGCGCTCGACGTGGGCGGCGATGGAGGTCCACGGCGACTCGATGAACCCCCTGACGGCCACCTACCTCAACCGCCTGTCGGACCTCCTCTTCATCCTGGCCCGCATCGCCAACAAGGAGACCGGCGACGTCCTGTGGGTTCCCGGCGGCGAACGCTGACGGCCCGGGCCCCGGTCAGCGGCCCGGGCTGGCGGCCTTCCTCGTCTCCTTCGCCTGCTTCGGGAAGAAGGTGTACGAGAGGGCGATGACGAGGTTGATCCCGATCACCCAGAGCATCTTCGTCTGCCAGCCGTGCAGGGGGGCGGCCGCGGCGCTGCCGACGAAGCAGGCGGCGGCCTGGAGGAGGAGCCAGGCCACGGCGGCCGAGAGGATCCAGCGGCCCGCCGACTGCCACTCGTACACCGTGCGCGCCCGGCCCGCCGCCGGCGGCTTCACGGGCTCCGGGCCGCCGGCGAAGCGGTGCGCGACGTACGCGTCGACCCGGCGGATGGTGTGGCGGCCGAGGCCCACCGAGAAGCCGATGTAGACGGCGGCCAGGCCGTGCTTCCAGTCCGGCTCGGCGCCGTTGCGCAGGTCGATCACGGTGACCACCAGCAGGAGGGCCTCCAGCAGCGGCTCGCACATCAGGACGGCGGCCCCGGCGCGCGGCATCCGCGCCACGTAGCGCAGGGCCAGCCCGGCGGCGAGCAGCAGCCAGAACGCCACTTCGCAGGCGATGATGAGCGCGACGATCACGACGTCCTCCGGGTCTCGGGGGTGGGGTGTCCGGGCCGGGGTCCGGCCGCTCTTCCACTGTCGCCGGGCGCCGGCGCCGTTTCCTCGTCTCCGGTGGTGAACCGCGCCTGCATCCTTCGATGTACACGGCCTTCCCGGCCAAGGCCGCGGAGGTGACGCGCAGCGGGCCGGGACCCTGTTGGATGGCGTGGTGACCCTCCCCCGCCCGCACCGGCACGACGTCATGATCGCCGGGATCAGCCTGTTCATCGGCCTGCTGCTGTACGCCCTCGGGCTGCATCTCAACGCCGGGCGCCGGCTGGTGCCCGAGTGGGTGGTGCTGGTGCCGATGGCGGTGACGGCGGTCCTGGAACTGCTGCGCCGCACCGCCCCGCAGACCGCCCTGCTGGTGGGCACCGCGGCGGTGGTCACCGACCAGTTCACGGTGGGCAGCATGGCCACGGTCATGATGTTCACGGACCTGATGTACGCGGCGGTGGTGTACGGCAACGCGCGGATGGCCCGGCGGCTGCCGTTCACGACGGCCGGGATCACCATCGCGGTGACGGTGGCCGCGCTGGCCTGGTGGCAGGACGTCCAGGCGCTGATGCTCGGCGTGGTGACGTCGATCATCTGCTTCTTCCCGGCGGTCACGGGCGCCGCGGTGCGCAGCCACCGGGACACCGCCGAGGCGGCCCGGCTGCGGGCGGAGCAGACGGCGCTGCTGGCGGAGATGGACCGCAAGCAGGCGGTGACGGCGGAGCGGGCCCGGATGGCGCGGGAGCTGCACGACATGGTGGCCAACCACCTGTCGGCGATCGCGATCCACTCGACCGCCGCGCTGTCGATCGACTCGCCGGAGACCAGCAGGGAGGCGCTGGCGGTGATCCGGGAGAACAGCGTGCAGGGGCTGGCGGAGATGCGGCGGCTGATCGGGCTGCTGCGGACGGCGGGCGGGGACGGCGAGGCGGTGGCGCAGCCGACCCTGGAGGCGGTGGACGCGCTGCTGGAGCAGGCCGGGCGGAACGGGGCGGCGAGCGGGCTGGAGTTCGTGCTGCACGACGAGCGGCCGGCGGCGGGGGCCAGGGGCGGCGGCCTGCCGGCGCCGGTCGACCTGGCGGCGTACCGGATCGTGCAGGAGTCGCTGACCAACGCGATCAAGCATGCGGCGCCCGGGCGGGTGGAGGTGCGGCTGGCGCTGGCCGACGGGGTGCTCACGGTCCGGATCGACAGTCCGTACGGTGAGCACCGCTCCGGTCCGAGAGCACCGGGCTCGGGCGCGGGCCTGGTCGGCATGCGCGAACGGGTGGCCCTGCTGGGCGGGGAGTTCGAGGCCGGTCCGGACGGTCCGGACCGGTGGCGGGTGCGGGCCGAGCTGCCCGCCGACGAGAAAGTGGTGAACACGTGACGATCCGGGTGCTGGTCGCCGAGGACCAGCAGGCCGTACGGGCCGGGCTGGTGCTCATCCTGCGCAGCGCGGGCGACATCGAGGTGGCGGGCGAGGCCGCGGACGGCGAGGAGGCGGTCCGGCTGGCCCGCTCCCTGCGCCCCGACGTGGTGCTCATGGACGTGCAGATGCCCCGGCTGGACGGCGTCTCCGCCACCCGCCAGGTGGTCGCCGAGGGCCTGGCCGACGTCCTCGTCCTGACCACCTTCGACCTGGACGAGTACGTGTTCGGGGCGCTGCGCGCCGGTGCGTCGGGCTTCCTGCTGAAGAACACGGAGGCGGCCGACCTGATCGCGGGGGTGCGGACGGTGGCGCGCGGCGAGGGCCTGATCGCCCCGGCGGTGACCCGGCGGCTGATCGCGGAGTTCGCGGCCCCGAAGCCGGCCCGGCAGCCGGACCCGGCGCAGCACGCCGCGGTGGCTGCCCTGACCCCGCGGGAGCGGGAGGTGCTGTCGTGCCTGGGCCAGGGGCTGTCGAACGCGGAGATCGCGGCCCGGCTGGAGATGGCGGAGGCCACCGCGAAGACCCACGTGAGCCGGCTGCTCGGCAAGCTGGAACTCCGCAGCCGGGTCCAAGCGGCCGTCCTGGCACAGGAGTTGGGGCTCTAGCCCGGAGGCCGGCGGAGATCCGGCCGACATCCGGCCGACAAACGGCGCAGTGTCGGCCCCATGAGGTCTGGACCTCTTGACGCTTGGTCCAGACCTTTCTACGCTCACCGCAATCACTGTGGTGAGCGTGCCATGACAAAGCGTGCTCACGGGCGGCGCAGGTCCCACCCCCATGTCGTTGTCGATCCCCCGATGCCGACGGACCTACGGAGGAGCACCCTTGAGCACAGCACCCCCGCGCACACGCATCCTGTCCAGAGTGGCGGCGACCGTCGCCGCCTTCGCCCTCCCGCTGGCCGGCCTCGTGGGCCTGGCCTCCCCCGCCCAGGCCGCCGGATCAGCGACGGCGACCTACACCAAGGTCTCCGACTGGGGCAGCGGCTTCGAAGGCAAGTGGACGATCAAGAACACCGGCACCACCTCGCTCAGCAGCTGGGCCGTCGAGTGGGACTACCCCACCGGCACCCGCGTCACCTCCGCCTGGGACGCCACCGTCACCAGCAGCGGCAACCACTGGACCGGCAAGAACCTCGGCTGGAACGGCACCCTGGCGCCCGGCGCCTCGGTCACCTTCGGCTTCAACGGCACCGGCGCCGGCGCCCCCACCGGCTGCAAGATCAACGGCGCCTCCTGCGACGGCGGCAGCCAGCCCGGCGACAATCCCCCCAGCGCCCCGGGCACCCCCACCGCCGCCAACGTCGCCGACACCTCGCTCACCCTGAACTGGGCCGCGGCCACCGACGACAAGGGCATCAAGAACTACGACGTCTTCCGCGGCAGCACCAGGATCGCCACGGTCACCGGCACCTCGTACGCGGACTCCGGCCTCACCAAGGGCACCACGTACACCTACACGGTCACCGCCCGCGACACCGCCGACCAGACCGGCCCCTCCTCCGGCGGCCTCACCGTCACCACCACCGGAGGCGGCGGCAACCCGGACCCGGGCGACAAGATCAAGCTCGGCTACTTCACCAACTGGGGCGTCTACGGACGCAACTACCACGTGAAGAACCTGGTCACCTCCGGCAGCGCCGCGAAGATCACCCACATCAACTACGCCTTCGGCAACGTCCAGGGCGGCAAGTGCACGATCGGCGACTCCTACGCCGACTACGACAAGGCGTACACCGCCGACCAGTCCGTCGACGGCAAGGCCGACACCTGGGACCAGCCGCTGCGCGGCAACTTCAACCAGCTGCGCAAGCTGAAGGCCCAGTACCCGCACATCAAGGTGCTGTGGTCGTTCGGCGGCTGGACCTGGTCCGGCGGCTTCGGCCAGGCGGCCGCGAACCCGACGGCCTTCGCCCAGTCCTGCTACGACCTGGTGGAGGACCCCCGCTGGGCCGACGTCTTCGACGGCATCGACCTCGACTGGGAGTACCCGAACGCCTGCGGCCTGTCCTGTGACACCTCCGGCCCCGCCGCGTTCAAGAACATGATGCAGGCCATGCGCGCCAAGTTCGGCGCGAACAACCTGGTCACCGCGGCCATCACCGCCGACGCCTCCGACGGCGGCAAGATCGACAAGGCCGACTACGCCGGCGCCGCGCAGTACATTGACTTCTACAACGTCATGACGTACGACTTCTTCGGCGCCTGGGAGGCCAAGGGCCCGACCGCCCCGCACTCCCCGCTCACCTCGTACGCCGGCATCCCGCAGGCCGGCTTCAACTCGGCCGACGCCATCGCCAAGCTCAAGGCGAAGGGCGTCCCCGGCAGCAAGCTGAGCCTCGGCATCGGCTTCTACGGCCGCGGCTGGACCGGCGTCACCCAGGACGCGCCCGGCGGCACCGCCACCGGCCCGGCCACCGGCACGTACGAGCAGGGCATCGAGGACTACAAGGTCCTCAGGAACAGCTGCCCGGCCACCGGCACCGTCGCCGGCACCGCCTACGCCAAGTGCGGCAGCAACTGGTGGAGCTACGACACCCCCGCCACCATCGCCGGGAAGATGACCTGGCTGAAGAACCAGGGCCTCAAGGGCGCCTTCTTCTGGGAGTTCAGCGGCGACACCGCCAACGGCGAGCTCGCGAACGCGATTCACACCGGCCTGAAGTAACACCGGCCCGGAGCACGACCGCCCGGAGCACCACCGGCCGGAAGCACCACCGGCCGGGAGACCGAAGCCGGGGAGAGGGGTCCGCCCCCCGCTCCCCGGCTTCACCCGTTCCCGGGCCGGTACCGGCTGCTACTCGTCCCACTCACAGGTCGCGATGCCCTGGCCGATCTGCACCGCCGAGCTGCCGGGCGGGCAGGTGTGGACCACGTAGTCACCGTTCTCGCACACGGTGTAGAGGCCGCCGGGCAGCGCCCAGGTGCCCTCCTCGCAGAGCACCCCGGGGGCGGCGGCCGCGGAACCGGCGCCGAGCGTCAGGGCACCTGCGGACAGCAGGAATGCGGCGAAGGCCGCGGGAACACGGGGAAAAGGCATTGCAGGGCCTCGATCCTGTGACGGGAGCACTGTCCGCAGCACAAACGAGACACCGGGGTGTGCGTCACCCGGATTCGGCCGTACGGCCCAGCAGGCTAGGCGACATTCACCCTCTGGCCGGGCGGAGCCGCCTCCAGCCACGCCAGGAAGCCGGTCAGGGCGTCCTCGCTCATCGCCAGCTCCAGGCGGACCCCCTGGTGGAGGCAGCCGAGCACGACGGCGTCGGACAGCAGCGCCAGCTCCTCCTCGCCCTCGGGGGCACGCCGGGCGAGCACCTCGATCGACGAGCGCTCCAGCAGCCGGCGCGGCCGCGGGGAGTAGCTGAAGACGCGGAACCACTCGATGCGGTCACCGCTGTAGCGGGCCACCCCGTAGACCCAGCCCTTGCCGGACAGGTCGGTCTCCTCGGGCACGTCCCAGCGCAGGCTGCAGTCGAACGTCCCGCCCGAGCGCTGGATCAGCCGCCGGCGCAGGCCGAACACAAAGAGGCCGATCACCACCAGGGCGACGACCAGGCCGCTCACAAGCAGAGCGAGGAGCATCTTCACCGACCTCCTCGCTCATCCGAATGACGCAATGGAACAGCAACAGCACCTGCATCGCCTCAGCCGCGGCCCCGCCTGGATGATTCCAGCGGGCCGCGGCTGAGGGGTAAAGCTCTTCGGTTCCGGGGTCAGGACCCCGTCACCGCACGCAGCCGGACTTCGGCGCGACGCTCGGCGGCAGCGTTGGCCTCCGACTTGGCGCGCTCCAGTGCCCGCTCCGCACGCTGGACGTCAATCTCGTCGGCAAGCTCGGCGATCTCGGCGAGCAGCGACAGCTTGTTGTCAGCGAAGGAGAGGAATCCGCCGTGCACCGCGGCGACGACGGTGCCGCCCTCGCTCGTACGGATGGTCACCGGGCCCGATTCCAGCACACCGAGCAGCGGCTGGTGACCGGGCATGACGCCGATGTCGCCGGACGTGGTGCGCGCGACAACGAGAGTGGCCTCGCCGGACCAGACACTGCGGTCCGCGGCGACCAGCTCGACGTGCAGCTCAGCAGCCAAGGTGGCTCCTCGGGTCTCCACCCGGCGGGTCGGCCGGGTGTTGGGTCAAATTCTAATGGGCGTGGGGAGGGGGACGGGACGGGCCCGCCCCCCTCCTTGCGAATCAGCGCTGCTCAGGAGAGCAGGTGAGTCAGGAGACGCCCAGCTCCTTGGCGTTGGCCTTCAGGTCCTCGAGGCCACCGCACATGAAGAACGCCTGCTCGGGGAAGTGGTCGTACTCACCGTCGCAGATCTGGTTGAACGCGGCGATCGACTCGTCGAGCGGAACGTCCGAACCGTCCACGCCGGTGAACTGCTTGGCGACGTGGGTGTTCTGCGACAGGAAGCGCTCGACACGACGGGCACGGTGGACAACGAGCTTGTCCTCCTCGCCCAGCTCGTCGATGCCGAGGATCGCGATGATGTCCTGGAGGTCCTTGTACTTCTGCAGGATCCCCTTGACGCGGGTCGCGGCCTCGTAGTGGTCCTTCGCGATGTACCGCGGGTCGAGGATGCGGGACGAGGAGTCCAGCGGGTCCACGGCCGGGTAGATGCCCTTCTCGGAGATCGGACGGGAGAGAACCGTCGTCGCGTCGAGGTGGGCGAAGGTGGTCGCCGGCGCCGGGTCGGTCAGGTCGTCCGCGGGGACGTAGATCGCCTGCATCGAGGTGATCGAGTGACCGCGGGTCGAGGTGATGCGCTCCTGGAGGAGACCCATCTCGTCGGCCAGGTTCGGCTGGTAACCCACCGCGGAGGGCATGCGGCCGAGCAGGGTCGACACCTCGGAACCGGCCTGGGTGTACCGGAAGATGTTGTCGATGAAGAAGAGCACGTCCTGCTTCTGAACATCGCGGAAGTACTCCGCCATGGTCAGGCCGGCGAGGGCGACGCGCAGACGGGTGCCCGGGGGCTCGTCCATCTGGCCGAAGACCAGGGCGGTCTTGTCGATGACGCCCGAGTCGCTCATTTCCTCGATGAGGTCGTTGCCCTCACGGGTACGCTCACCGACGCCCGCGAACACCGACACACCGTCGTGGTTGTTGGCGACGCGGTAGATCATTTCCTGGATCAGAACGGTCTTGCCGACACCGGCACCACCGAACAGACCGATCTTTCCACCCTTGACGTACGGGGTGAGAAGGTCGATGACCTTGACGCCGGTCTCGAACATCTCGGTCTTCGACTCGAGCTGGTCGAAGCTCGGGGCCTTGCGGTGGATCGCCCAGCGCTCGGTGACCTCGGCGTTCGCCTCCGGGTAGTTCAGCACCTCGCCCAGGGTGTTGAAGACCTTGCCCTTGGTGAAGTCGCCGACGGGGACGGTGATGCCCTCGCCCGTGTCGGTCACCGCGGCCTGGCGGACCAGGCCGTCGGTCGGCTGCATCGAGATGGTGCGGACCAGGCCGTCACCCAGGTGCTGGGCGACTTCGAGGGTCAGCGTCTTGAGCTTGCCCTCCTCGGCCGGGTCGGCGACCTGCACGGTCAGCGCGTTGTAGATGTCGGGCATCGCGTCGACGGGGAACTCCACGTCGACGACCGGGCCGATGACCCGGGCGACGCGGCCCGTGGCGGCGGCCGTCTCAACAGTGGTCGTCATTACTTGTCACTCCCCGCGGTCGCGTCGGCAAGGGCTGCGGAGCCACCGACGATCTCGCTGATTTCCTGGGTGATTTCGGCCTGGCGGGCCGCGTTGGCAAGCCGGGAGAGGTTCTTGATCAGCTCTCCGGCGTTGTCGGTCGCCGACTTCATCGCACGGCGGCGGGCGGCGTGCTCGGAAGCAGCCGACTGCAGCAGTGCGTTGTAGATGCGGCTCTCGACGTAGCGCGGCAGCAGGGCGTCGAGGACGTCCTCCGCCGACGGCTCGAAGTCGAACAGCGGAAGGATCTCGCCCTTCGCGCCGGTCTCCTCCACAGCCTTGTCGAGGCTCAGCGGCAGCATCCGGTCGTCCACCGGGTTCTGCGTCATCATCGACACGAATTCCGTGAAGACGATGTGCAGCTCGTCGACGCCGCCCTCGGCCGTCTCCTTCGAGACCGCCTCGATCAGGGGCGCCGCGACCGCCTTGGCGTCCGCGTAGCTCGGGCTGTCGGTGAAGCCGGTCCAGCTGTCCGCGACCTTGCGCTCACGGAAGCTGAAGTAGGCCAGACCCTTGCGGCCGACGATGTACGTGTCGACCTCCTTGCCCTCGCCGCGCAGCCGCTCCGTCAGCCGCTCCGCAGCCTTGATGGCGTTGGAGGAGTAGCCGCCGGCCAGACCGCGGTCGCTCGTGATGAGCAGGACCGCGGCGCGGGTCGCCGTCTCGGCCTCGGTGGTGAGCGGGTGCTTGGTGTTCGAGCCGGTCGCCACCGCGGTCACCGCACGGGTGAGCTCGGTCGCGTACGGCGTGGAGGCCGCCACCTGGCGCTGCGCCTTGACGATGCGCGAGGCGGCGATCATCTCCATCGCCTTGGTGATCTTCTTGGTCGCGGTGACGGATCGGATGCGACGCTTGTAGACCCGGAGCTGCGCTCCCATGAGTCAGGTCCCTTCCGTCGTCACTTGGAGACGTTGACGGCCGCCGGAGCGTCCTCGCCCAGGAGCTTGCCGTCCGAGGTCTCGAACTGCTTCTTGAAGTCGGCGATCGCACCGGCGATGGACTGCAGGGTGTCGTCCGACATCTTGCCGCCATCGGCGATCGAGGTCAGGAGGTCCTTGCGGTTGACCCGCAGGTGCTCCAGCAGCTCCGACTCGAAGCGGCGGATGTCCTCGACCGGGACGTCGTCCATCTTGCCGGTGGTGCCGGCCCAGACGGAGACGACCTGCTCCTCGACGGGCATGGGCTGGTACTGGCCCTGCTTCAGCAGCTCGACCATGCGCTTGCCGCGCTCCAGCGAGGCCTTCGACGCGGCGTCCAGGTCGGAACCGAAGGCGGCGAACGCCTCCAGCTCGCGGAACTGGGCGAGGTCCACGCGGAGACGGCCGGAAACCTGCTTCATGGCCTTGTGCTGCGCGGAGCCACCGACGCGGGAGACCGAGATACCGACGTTCAGGGCCGGACGCTGGCCGGCGTTGAACAGGTCGGACTCCAGGAAGCACTGGCCGTCGGTGATGGAGATGACGTTGGTCGGGATGAACGCCGAGACGTCGTTGGCCTTGGTCTCGACGATCGGCAGACCGGTCATCGAACCGGCACCCATGTCGTCGGAGAGCTTGGCGCAGCGCTCCAGCAGACGCGAGTGCAGGTAGAAGACGTCACCCGGGTAGGCCTCACGGCCCGGCGGGCGGCGCAGCAGCAGCGACACGGCGCGGTAGGCGTCGGCCTGCTTCGACAGGTCGTCGAAGATGATCAGGACGTGCTTGCCCTGGTACATCCAGTGCTGGCCGATGGCGGAGCCGGTGTAGGGCGCCAGGTACTTGAAGCCGGCCGGGTCGGACGCCGGGGCGGCGACGATGGTCGTGTACTCCAGGGCACCGGCCTCTTCCAGCGCGCCGCGGACGGACGCGATGGTGGAGCCCTTCTGGCCGATGGCGACGTAGATGCAGCGGACCTGCTTGTTCACGTCGCCCGAGCGCCAGTTGTCGCGCTGGTTGATGATCGTGTCGACGGCCAGGGCGGTCTTGCCCGTCTGGCGGTCGCCGATGATCAGCTGACGCTGACCACGGCCGATCGGCACCATGGCGTCGACGGCCTTGTAGCCGGTCTGCATCGGCTCGTGGACCGACTTGCGGACCATGACGCCGGGGGCCTGCAGCTCAAGGGCGCGGCGGCCGTCGGTCGCGATCTCGCCGAGACCGTCGATCGGGTTGCCGAGCGGGTCGACGACGCGGCCGAGGTAGCCCTCGCCGACGCCGACGGAGAGGACCTCACCGGTGCGCTGCACCGGCTGGCCCTCCTCGATGCCGCTGAACTCGCCGAGGACGATGGCGCCGATCTCGCGCTCCTCAAGGTTGAGGGCGAGACCGAGGGTGCCGTCCTCGAACTTCAGCAGCTCGTTCGCCATGGCGGAGGGCAGGCCCTCCACCTTCGCGATGCCGTCGCCGGCAACGCTGACCGTACCGACCTCTTCGCGCGAGGCCGCGTCCGGCTTGTACGACTGGACAAAGTTCTCCAGTGCGTCCCGGATCTCCTCCGGCCGGATCGTGAGCTCCGCCATCTGGGTTCCCTGCTCTCCTTGTTGGGCCTGAAGCTTCTTAGGGGTCTGGGGGCGACCCCCAGGAATCTTCTGCAAGTTCTGCACGGCCCAACCGGGCCGCTGGAAATGCTTTTTGCTTGGTGGCTTGGTCAGCCGGCCATGCGGCGGGACACCTCGGCGAGGCGCTCCGCGAGGCTGCCGTCGATGACCTCGTCACCGACGCGCACCGCGATCCCGCCGAGGACCGCCGGGTCGACGTCGAGGTTGAGGTGCATCTGGCGGCCGTACAGCTTGGCCAGGACCGCACCGAGACGCTGCTTCTGCACGTCGGTCAGCGGCACCGCGGTGGTCACGGTGGCGACCATCCGGTTGCGGCGCGCCGCGGCGAGCGTGGACAGGGACTCCAGTCCCGACTCCAGGCTACGTCCCCGCGGGTGCGTCACGAGACGCGTGACCAGGCGCTCGGTGACCGCGTTCGCCTTGCCGCCGAGCAGACTGCCGAGCAGCTGCCCCTTGGCCGAGGCGGTGGCGGACCGGTCGGTCAGCGCCGCACGCAGCTCGGTGCTGGAGGCGACGATCCGCCCGAAGCGGAACAGCTCGTCCTCGACGTTGTCGAGCACGCCGGCCTGCTGGGCACCGGTGAGCTCGGCGGTGTCCGCCAGCTCCTCCAGCGCGTCCACCAGGTCGCGCGACTGCGACCAGCGCGACCGCACCATGCCGGACACGAGGTCCAGGGTTTCCCCGCCGACCTGGCCGCCGAGCAGGCGCTGGGCCAGCTCAGCCTTGGCCTCGCCGGCCTGCGCCGGGTCCGTGATGACCCGACGCAGCGACACCTCGCGGTCGAGCAGCGCGGTGACGGCAGCCAGCTCACCGGCGAGCTTCTGGGCATCGGCGGACGTGTTGTCCGTCAGCGCGTCCAGACGCTCACGAGCGGTGGCCAGCGCCTCGCGGCTCGCTCCGTTCATCGGGCAGCCTCGGCCTTCTCCTCAAGCTCGTCGAGGAAGCGGTCGATGGTGCGGCTCTGCCGGGCGTGGTCCTCGAGGGACTCGCCGACGAGCTTGCCGGCCAGGTCGGTGGCGAGCTTGCCCACGTCCTGACGCAGCGCCTGCGAGGCAGCCTTGCGGTCGGCCTCGATCTGGGCGTGGCCGGCAGCGATGATCTCCTCACGCTGCCGCTGGCCCTCTGCGCGCAGCTCTTCCTTGAGCGCAGTGCCCTGCTCCAGCGCCTCCTGGCGCAGGCGCGCGGCCTCGTGCCGGGCCTCGGCGAGCTGGGCCTTGTACTGCTCCAGCACGCTCTGGGCCTCGGTCTGAGCCGCCTCGGCCTTCTCGATACCGCCCTCGATCGCCTCGCGGCGCTCTTCCAGAACCTTGTTGATGTTCGGGAGGAGCTTCTTCCAGAAGACGATGAAGACGATGGCGAAGGCGATGGTGCCGACGAGCAGCTCGGGGCCCGGCGGGACGAGCGGGTTCTGCTCTTCCCCGGACGCCAGCTGAACCAGGTTGGCGATCACATCAGTGCCTTTCGTCGAATGCGTCAGTAAGAAGGTGATTACTTACCGAACACGAACGGCATAACGATGCCGATGAGGGCGAGCGCCTCACAGAAGGCGAAGCCGAGGATCTGGTTGGCGCGGATCAGGCCGGCAGCCTCGGGCTGGCGGGCGAGGGCCTGGGTGCCGTTACCGAAGATGATGCCGACGCCGACGCCCGGGCCGATGGCCGCGAGGCCGTAGCCGATGGAGCCGAGGGAGCCGGAAACGGCAGCGAGGTTCTGGAGAGCGGACATGCCGGTTCTTCCTTCTCTTTCACGGACCGGTGGGGGTTGGCCACCGGACGACTGGGGTTTGCGGGGCGGGTTTGGCTCAGTGGTGCTCGGCGAGAGCGCCCTGAATGTAGGAGCAGGCAAGGAGCACGAACACGTACGCCTGGACCGCCTGCACGAAAAGCTCAAAGAGGATCATGACGATCGTCATGACGAAGGAGACGCCGGCGGCGGGGATCATCGCACCGTTCAGCAGGTACCAGGAGGCGACCGTGAACATGACCAGCATCAGGTGACCGGCGAACATGTTCGCGAACAGTCGCACCGCGTGGGTGAAGGGGCGCACGATCAGGTTCGAGAAGAACTCGATGACCATGACCAGCGGCAGAACCGCACCGAGCGACTTGTCGTAGCCGGTGACGTTCTTGAAGAAGCCGACGAAGCCGTGCTTCTTGAAGGTCAGCGAGACCCAGACCACGTAGACGATCAGCGCGAGCACCACCGGGAAGGCGATGATCGAGGAGACCGGGAACTGGGCCAGCGGGATCACGGACCAGATGTTCATGATCCATACGAAGAAGAACAGCGAGACCATGAGCGGGACGTACTTCTCGCCCTCGCGCTTGCCGAGCGTCTCGTAGACGATGCCGCGGCGGACGAAGTCGTAGCCGGCCTCGCCGACCATCTGGAGCTTGCCGGGCACGACCTTCGGCTTCGCGAAGGCGGTCCAGAAGAACCCCACGACCACGAGCGTGGTGATGAGAGCGAGCAGCATCACCTTGTTGAACTCGTACCCGCCGACCGTGAAGAGCGGCTGGAACAGGAAGGAGTGCAGGCCCGGAGCGGGGAAGCCGCAGCCGTTGTCGGCCATGATGCGGCAGCTCCAGTCAAAGGCAAGCTGGGTCTGGTCAGCACTCACCGCGGGCTCCTTCAGCGTGGCGCATAGGTACGGCAACCTCGTTGTGTCGGCGCGGCATGAGGCCGCGGTTCGGCACTGGACTGGTCTTACAGGTGTGGGGGCGGCTGGCAGGCAGTGAGCCTCGCGCTTGAGCAGGCGTCAGCTCAGATGCCCGCGCCCGCGATGCCGCAGTTGGCACCGGACGATAGCAGGATCCCGAACGCACACTTATCCCGCCCCTACCTTTCACGACGAAGACCCCGAGTTTTCGGGCTTCTCACCCTTGTCGGAGTCGGGATCGACGTAAAGGATCTTGGCCTTCATGTGCGCACGCGCCTGGGCCGCCATCCACACGAGGGTGGTGGCGACGAGCGTGGCCGCGAAGGCCCGGGGGTTGAACAGCGTCGTGTCCTTGAACACGGCGACGAAGATGAACAGCAGCAGCAGCTGGGCCGTGTAGAGCATCAGCCCCATGGCCTGAAACAGCTGCGGCAAGGTTTTGGCCGTGCGCTGCAGCACCACCACGCCGATCCCCATGAAGAGGATGACGATCAGCGTTCCGACGACCGCCCCGATCGCACCCTTGCCGCCGGCGACGACCCCGCTGATGACCGTGGCGATGGCGCCGGCGGCAGCGGTGGGTACGACGGTACGCAGAAGGGACCGGGTGTCTTCAGAGCGCATGGCGAATTGCTCCGCTTGATGGTGGGGGCACGGGACTCGTTCGGGACGAGCGTAAGCCCGGACCGAGAGCGAGCCTCGGGCCGAGGGACCGTCGCACTACGGTCCTTCGGCTCTGTCGCCGGGTTTAGTGAACGGTATCACAAACTATTTGATGAGGTCTTTACCTGCCAGGTGTGCTTGCTGTCACACATGAGAGTGAACATGCGCGTCTGTGCAGCAGACAGCGTCGGTATGTCTGCTAATGGCGGCAGAAATCATCATTCCGTTTCCGTGTTCGACCGCCCGGGGAGACGGACCCGGCGCGGAAGGAGGCCACCGAACGGCGTGATGTTGACCCCGTCCGGACCGGCCCCGGCCCGCCCTGCGAACGCCCCGCACCGCTCCCCACACACGCCTGTGGGCCCCCGCGCAAGGGGCCCACAGGAGGAGTTCACCGGATGTTCAGCGCGGGGAGCCCGCCGGGTGGTGGTCGGGGTGGGCGCTGAGGGCGGTGGCGCCGTTGGCGCCGGAGACGCCGACCATGGCGGGGCGGGGGGCCGGCTCCTCGGCCGTGGCACCGGCCAGGGCGGCCTCTGCGGCGGCCTCGGCGGCGCGCTGGGCGTGCCGGTAGCGGGGCGGGACCAACCGCTCCGCCCAGCGGGGCGCACGCGGCGTGAAGCGCGGCAGCAGGAGCAGGACCAGGCCCACCGCGCTCAGTCCGACGAGGACGAAGACGATCCACATCGATGCCGAGTGCACGGAGTACGCGACCGCGCCGAAGGCGATCAGGCCCGACCAGAAGTACATGATCAGGACGGCCCGGCTGTGCGAGTGGCCGATTTCCAGCAGCCGGTGGTGCAGGTGACCGCGGTCGGCCGCGAACGGCGACTGGCCGTTCCAGGTGCGCCGGACGATCGCCAGGATCAGGTCGGCCATCGGGATGGCGATGATCGTCAGCGGCAGCAGCAGCGGGATGAAGACCGGCAGCATCGCGTGGGTGGCGTTGCGCTCGCCGTCGAACCACAGCGCCATCGCGTCCGGGTCCACCTGTCCGGTGATGGAGATCGCGCCGGCCGACAGCACCAGGCCGATCAGCATCGACCCGGAGTCCCCCATGAAGATCCGCGCGGGATGCATGTTGTGCGGCAGGAAGCCCAGGCACATGCCCATGAGGATCGCCGCGAACAGGGTGGCCGGGGCCGCGGCCTCGATGCCGTAGCCGAACCAGAGCCGGTAGGAGTACAGGAAGAACGCCGCGGAGGCGATGCAGACCATGCCGGCCGCGAGGCCGTCTAGGCCGTCGACGAAGTTCACCGCGTTGATGGTGATCACGACCAGGGCCACCGTGAGCAGGTTGCCCTGCCACTGGGTGAGCGAGACGGTCCCGAAGCCGGGGATCGGCAGCCACAGGATGGTGAGGCCCTGCATGACCATCACACCGGCGGCGATCATCTGGGCACCGAGCTTGATGAGGGCGTCGATCTCGAACTTGTCGTCGAGGACGCCCACCAGCCAGATCAGCGCAGCCCCGGAGAGCAGCGCTCTCGGTTCGTTCGACAGCTCGAAGACCCCGTTGAGGTTCTCCAGGTGGTCCGCGACCAGCAGGCCCGCGCACAGGCCGCCGAACATCGCGATCCCGCCGAGCCGCGGGGTCGGTTCCCGGTGCACGTCGCGGGCCCGGATCTCGGGCATGGCACCGGCCGCGATCGCGAACTTGCGCACGGGCCCGGTCAGCAGATAGGTCACCGCGACCGTGACGCACAGCGTCAGCAGGTATTCACGCACGGGCTGCCCCAGATGATTTCGCCGGCCATCTCAGCCCCACACATTAGCTTCGTTGCCCCTGGCCTTGAGGACACACGGGGGCCGGTCTCCGGTTGCAGGCCTCCCACGGTGTCCTCACTCGGGCGGATAAGGGGGAAATCTCCCGGTCAGCTCTTCCACCCGGTCGCGCACCGCGCCGTCGCCGCGCAGCGCCGCTCCGAACAGTTCCGCGATCCTCGCCATCTCGGCCCGGCCCATGCCCTGGGTGGTCACCGCGGCCGTGCCCAGCCGCAGGCCGCGCTGGTCGCCGTACGGGAGGGCGCAGGTGTCGAGGACCATCCCGGCGGCGGCGAGCCGGCCGCGGGCGGTGCGGCCGTCGACGCCGAGCGGAGCCGGGTCGGCGGTGATCAGGTGGGTGTCGGTGCCCCCGGTGGTCAGGTGCAGCCCCTCCCCCGCGAGCGCTTCGGCGAGAACCCTCGCATTGGTGACGACCTGATGGGCGTACGCGGTGTACGCGGGGCCGGCCGCCTCCCCGAAGGCGACGGCCTTGGCGGCGATGGTGTGCATCTGGGCGCCGCCCTGGGTGAACGGGAAGACCGCCCGGTCCACCCGGTCGGCGAGCTCCGCGCCGCACAGCACCATGCCGCCGCGGGGGCCGCGGAGCACCTTGTGGGTGGTGGCGCAGACGATGTCGGCGTACGGCACCGGGCTGGGTGCGGCCCCGCCGGCGACCAGCCCGATCGGGTGGGCGGCGTCGGCGATGAGGTAGGCGCCCACCTCGTCGGCGATGGCGCGGAAGGCCGCGTAGTCGAGGTGCCGGGGGTAGGAGATGGAGCCGCAGACGATCGCCTTGGGGCGGTGCCGGCGGGCGAGGGCGGCGACCTGCTCGTAGTCGACCAGCCCGCTCTCGGCGTCGACCCCGTAGCCGACGAACTCGAACCAGCGGCCGGAGAAGTTCGCCGGGGAGCCGTGCGTCAGATGGCCGCCGTACGCCAGTCCCATGGCGAGGACGGTGTCGCCGGGGCGCAGCAGGGCGGCGTAGGCGGCGAGGACGGCGGCGGAGCCGGAGTGCGGCTGGACGTTGGCGTGGTCGCAGCCGAACAGGGCGGTGGCCCGCTCGGCGGCGATCCGCTCGGCGAGGTCGGCGTACTCGCAGCCGCCGTGGTGGCGGGCGCCGGGGTAGCCCTCGGCGTACTTGTTGGCGAGCGGGGAGCCGAGGGCCGCCAGGACGGCGGGCGAGGTGAAGTTCTCCGCGGCGATCAGCTGGAGCCCGGTCGCCTGGCGCTGCCGCTCGCCGGCGAGGAGGTCCGCGATGGCGGGGTCCTGGCGGCGCAGCACGTCGTCCACGGCGGCGGCGGGTCCGGCGGAAGTGCTGACGGTGGTCATGGCGCGGCTCCGACGCGTGGGCGGGCAGTACGCCCACTCTAGGCCGCCCTCCCGGCATACGCACCGAAAATCGGACTTTTCACCGATCGGCGTGCCGGACCGGGTCAGTGGTGGGCGCTGACCCCCGTCAGGGCGGTGACCACGGGGTCGAGGGCCTGGTTGATCTCGTCGCCGATGGAGCGGAAGAACGAGATCGGGGCGCCGTACGGGTCATGCACCTCGTCGGCGTCGGCCGAGGGGGCGAGCAGCCAGCCGCGCAGGGCCGCCGCGGCCCGCACCAGGGCGCGGGCGCGTTCGGCGACGCCGTCGTCGAGGGGCGGCAGGGTGGCCGGGTCTATCGCGCGCACCAGCCGGGTGAACTCCTTCAGCGTGAAGGTGCGCAGGCCCGCGGAGTGGCCCATGGAGATGACCTGGGCGCGGTGGTCGCGGGTGGCGGTGAGGACCAGGTCGGCGCGTATGACGTGCTCGTCGAGGAGCTCGCGGCCGAAGAAGCCGGACGCGTCGGCCCCGAAGTCGGCGAGCACGGCGGCCGCGTTGGCCTCCATGGGTGCGCCTTCGTGGCCCCAGGTGCCCGCGCTCTCCACGATCAGGGCCCCGGCCGGCCACTCGGCGCCGAGCCGGTCGGCGAGGGCGTGCCGGGTGAGCCGCTCGGTGATCGGCGAGCGGCACACGTTTCCGGTGCTGACGTGGAGGATGCGGAACGCGTCCGTGCCGGCTATGCCACGCCCCTGAGGGCTCACGGGGCCACCTCAAGGTCGGGTACGACCTCCCGGAGCTGCTCGGCCGACAGGGCTCCTTCCCGGAGCAGGACCGGCACCTTGCCGGTGACGTCGACGATGGACGACGGCTGGATGCCCGGGGTGGGCCCGCCGTCCAGGTAGACGGAGACGGAGTCGCCGAGCATCTCGCGGGCGGCGTCGCAGTCCTCGGGCGCCGGGTGGCCGCTCAGGTTGGCGGAGGAGACGGCCATCGGGCCGACCTCGGTGAGCAGCTCGATGGCGACCGGGTGCAGGGGCATCCGGATGGCGACGGTGCCGTCGGTGTCGCCGAGGTCCCACTGGAGGGACGGCTGGTGGCGGGCGACCAGGGTGAGGGCGCCGGGCCAGAAGGCGTCGACGAGCTCCCACGCGGCCTCGGAGAAGTCGGTGACCAGGCCGTGCAGGGTGTTCGGGGAGCCGATGAGCACCGGGGTGGGCATCGAGCGGCCGCGGCCCTTGGCGGCGAGCAGGTCGGCGACCGCCTCGCTGCTGAAGGCGTCGGCGCCGATGCCGTAGAGGGTGTCGGTGGGCAGCACGACGAGTTCCCCGCGGCGGACGGCGGACGCGGCCTCGCGGAGGCCCGTCTTGCGGTCCGTCGCGTCGTTGCAGTCGTATCGCCGGGCCATCAGCGGGCCTCCTGGTGCGGGGTGGTGGGGGTGGGGTGGGGCTTCGTCACGGCAGTGCCTTGCGGGCGGTGGCGAAGCGGGGCCGGTTGTTGAGGTCGGGGTGGTCGGCCGCATCGGCCCAGCCCCGCTCCTCGGCGAAGATCCACGGGACCTGGCCGCCCTGGGTGTCGGCGTGCTCGATCACGACGACGCCGCCGGGGCGCAGCAGCCGGTGCGCGGTGCGTTCCAGGCCGCGGATGGTGTCGAGACCGTCCTCGCCGGAGAACAGCGCCATCTCGGGGTCGTGGTCGCGGGCCTCGGGGGCGACGTACTCCCACTCGGTGAGGGGGATGTACGGCGGGTTGGAGATGACCAGGTCGACCTGGCCGTCCAGCTCGGGCAGCGCGGTCAGCGCGTCGCCCTGGTGGACGGTGACCCGGGAGCCGTCCGCGTTCTTGCGGGTCCAGACCAGCGCGTCCTCGGACAGCTCGACGGCGTGCACGCGCGAGCGCGGCACTTCCTGGGCCATGGCGAGGGCGATGGCGCCGGAGCCGGTGCACAGGTCCACGATCAGCGGCTCGACCACGTCCATGGCCCGTACGGCGTGTATGGCCCAGTCGACGACCGACTCGGTCTCGGGCCGGGGGACGAACACGCCGGGGCCGACCTGGAGCTCCAGGTAGCGGAAGAAGGCCCGCCCGGTGATGTGCTGGAGCGGTTCGCGGGCCTCGCGGCGCGCGACCGCCTCCCAGTACCGGGCGTCGAAGTCGGCGTCCTTCACGTTGTGCAGCTCACCCCGTTTGACGCCGTGCACCCACGCAGCGAGCTCCTCGGCGTCGAAGCGCGGTGAGGGCACGCCGGCGGCGGCCAGCCGCTGGGTGGCCTGGGCCACCTCCGCGAGCAGCAGGTTCACGCTTCCTCCACCGGGGTCGTACGGGGGGTTGGTACGGGGTTACTGGGCAGACGCGAGCTTGGCCGCGGAGTCCGCGTCCACGCAGGCCTGGATGACCGCGTCGAGGTCGCCGTCGAGTACCTGGTCCAGGTTGTACGCCTTGAATCCGACCCGGTGGTCCGAGATCCGGTTCTCCGGGAAGTTGTACGTACGGATCTTCTCGGAACGGTCGACGGTCCGCACCTGGCTGCGCCGCGCGTCGGCGGCTTCCTGCTCGGCGGCCTCCTGGGCGGCGGCGAGGAGCCGGGACCGCAGGATGCGCATGGCCTGCTCCTTGTTCTGGAGCTGGCTCTTCTCGTTCTGGCAGGAGGCGACGACGCCGGTCGGCAGGTGGGTGATGCGGACGGCGGAGTCGGTGGTGTTGACGGACTGGCCGCCGGGGCCCGAGGACCGGTACACGTCGATGCGCAGGTCGTTCGGGTTGATCTCGACCTCGACCTCCTCGGCCTCCGGGGTCACGAGGACGCCGGCGGCGGAGGTGTGGATGCGGCCCTGGGACTCGGTGGCGGGCACGCGCTGGACGCGGTGCACCCCGCCCTCGTACTTCAGGCGGGCCCACACGCCCTGGCCGGGTTCGGTGGCGCCCTGGCCGCCCTTGGTCTTCACGGCGACCTGGACGTCCTTGTAGCCGCCGAGCTCGGACTCGGTGGAGTCGATGATCTCGGTCTTCCAGCCGATCCGCTCGGCGTAGCGCAGGTACATGCGCAGGAGGTCGCCGGCGAAGAGGGCGGATTCGTCGCCGCCCGCGCCCGCCTTGATCTCCAGGAGGACGTCCTTGTCGTCGCTGGGGTCGCGCGGTACCAGCAGCAGGCGGAGCTTCTCGGTGAGCTCCTCGCGCTGCGCGGTCAGCTCCTTGACCTCGGCGGCGAAGTCGGGGTCGTCGGCCGCCAGCTCCTTGGCCGTGTCGATGTCCTCCCCGGTCTGCTTCCAGGCGCGGAAGGTGCCCACGATGGGGGTCAGTTCCGCGTAGCGCTTGTTGAGCTTGCGCGCGTTGGCCTGGTCGGCGTGGACCGAAGGGTCGGCGAGCTGCTTCTCGAGGTCGGCGTGCTCGCCGACCAGGTCCTCGACCGCTTCGAACATCGGGTGCTCCTGGGGGGAATGGGCGTGGGGCTGCGGGACGACAAAGGCGCCGGCGCGGCCGCCCCCGAGTGGACAGGGGCGGCCGTCGACCGGCGCCGTGGCTCGCTACTTCTTGGAGCCGGCAGCCTTGCCGAAGCGGGCCTCGAAGCGGGCCACACGGCCACCGGTGTCGAGGATCTTCTGCTTGCCCGTGTAGAACGGGTGGCACTCGGAGCAGACCTCGGCACGGATGGTGCCCTCGGTCAGGGTGCTACGGGTGGTGAACGACGCGCCGCAGGTGCAGCTGACCTGGGTCTCGACGTACTCGGGGTGGATCTCGCGCTTCAAGGTGTCTCCTAGTTTCGGGAGGGCGCCGGGTCGCAGGGGGCGGAATTGCACGCTGCGTGAACCGGGGCCGACGGACCAGTCTGCCAGGACCGGGCCGCCTGTTCAAAATTCGAGGACGCTGCCTTCAACGGGGTCGGTACCCGGTCTATTCCTTGACCACGGAGCCGGCCGTGCCCTTGTCGCCGGCCGACTTCTCGGTGGCCGAGGCGGGGATGGGCCGGTCGGCCAGCAGCGCGTCCCAGACCTGCCGGGATTCGGCCTCCAGCGGGACCACCCGGTTGGGGTCGCGGGTGTCGGCGCCGACCGGCAGCGTGATCATGTGGAGGTCCCGGGCGTCGATCTCGGCGAGGCCGGAGGCGAAGCCCATCAGGTCCTTGACGCCGCTGAGCTTGCTGTCGGTGGTGATGGCCTTGGTGCCCGTGTCGGCGAGGTCGAGGAGCCGCTTGGGGTTGTCGAACACGCCGATGCTCTTGACCTGCTTGATCAGTGCCTTGATGAAGGCCTGCTGGAGCTGGATGCGGCCGAGGTCGCTGCCGTCGCCGACGCTCTTGCGGGTGCGGACCAGGCCGAGGGCCTGCTCGCCGTTGAGCTGGTGGGTGCCCTCCGCGAGGTCGAGGTGGCTGGCCTTGTCGCGGATCGGCTTGGTGGTGGTCACCTCGACGCCGCCGAGCTCGTCGATGATCTTCTTGAAGCCGGTGAAGTCGACCTCGATGTAGTGGTCCATCCGGACCCCCGACATCTTCTCGACGGTCTTCACCGCGCAGGCGGCGCCGCCGATGGTGAAGGACTCGTTGAACATGCTGCGCTCGCCGCCGGGATCGGTCTTGCCGCCGGGGGTCTCGCAGGAGGGCCTGGTGACCAGGGTGTCGCGCGGTATGGATATGACGCTGGCCGTCTTGTGGCCCTCGTACAGGTGGACGATCATCGCGGTGTCGGAGCGGGCCGAGCCGCCGTCGTCGCGGCCGTACTCGCCGTTCGCGCCGCCGCGCGAGTCGGAGCCGAGGACGAGGATGTCCATCGAGCCGTTGTCCACGTCGGCCGGGCGGTCGTCGCCGAGGGCGGCGTCGATGTCGACGCTCTTGAGGTTCCCGTCGAACTTCACCCAGAAGTAGCCCGTGGAGACGCCGCCGATCACGAGCGCGCCGGCGGCGGTCCACCCGATCAGGGTGAGGACCCGGCGGCCCCCGCTCGCCTTCTTGCGCCGCCGTCCGCGTGCGGCCGCACGGGTGGCGGCCCGGCCGCTGCTCTGCTCGGTCATGCTCTCCTCGGTTCTCCGGATCCCGGCCCCCGGTGTCGTGTGCGCCCTGAAAAGTGCTCGGCCCGCCCCCGGCCCGAAAGGGGAGACGGGAGGGGCGGGCAAAGGGTTGCACGACGACCTGTGCCCACCGCGCGGGCACGGTGGGCACAGGGAAGGGGCCGGATCAGGTCGTAACCAGCGCGTTATACGGGCTCACCTGGGGTTTATCCGAAGAGGTTGTACGCGTTCCAGCCGCCGCCGAAGCCGGCGCGTGTGGCGAAGGTCGCACCGGACTTGCCGGTTCCCTTGTAGAGCCACATGGTGCCGGCGCTGTCGCGGGCGAGCAGGTCGGCCTTGCCGTCGTTGTTGACGTCGCCGGTCATGGTGATCTGGTTGTAGATGTTCCAGCCGGTGCCGATCCTGACGCGGGAGCCGAAGGCGCCCGTGCCGGCGGTGCCGGTGCCCGGGTACAGGTAGAGCGCCCCGGCGGAGTCGCGGGCGATCAGGTCGGTCTTGCCGTCGCCGGTCAGGTCTCCGGCGCCGCGGACCATGCTGTAGACGTTCCAGCCGAAGCCGGCCTTGACCGGGGCGTTGAAGGCGCCGGCGCCGTTGCCCGGGTTCAGGTACAGGTCGCCGGTGGAGGTGACCTGGACCAGGTCGGGCAGGTCGTCGCCGGTCACGTCGCCGGGGGCGACGATCTGCTTGCGGGTCGACCAGTCGCTGTAGATCTTGGACACCGTCTTGGTGGCGCCGTTGTACCACTGGATCTGGCCGCTGGTGGTGCGGCGGACCTGGTCCTGGACGCCGTCCCGGTTGAGGTCGGTCTGGCGGAACAGGTTGATGCCCGCCGCGTCGCCGAGGGTGGCGCCCTTGGACAGCGAGGTCAGCTTGGAGGCGAACGGGTAGAGGTCCGCGTCGGAGCTGTTGCGCGCGATCAGGTCGGCCGCGGCGTCCCCGGTCCAGTTCGCGTCGTAGATCTCGGCGCGCAGGGGGCCGGCGTACCCGGTGGCCTTGGCGAAGACGCTGTAGTAGCCCTTCTCGACGCAGTCGGTGACGCCCCAGGAGACGATGCCGATCAGGCGCCCGTTGCGGACCAGCGGGCCGCCGGAGTCACCGTTGCACGAGGTGGTGGTGCCGGCGTCGGAGCCGGTGGCGGGCTTGCCGGCGCAGACCATGTGGCCCTTGACCAGCCAGTCGCCCCAGGCGTCGTCGCAGGTGGTGTCGGCGACGAGCGGCAGGTCCGCCTTCTTCAGCACGGGCGAGCCGGCGTAGCTGGTGGAGGAGGTCCGGCCCCAGCCGTACACGGTGGCGGTGCCCGTCCCGTACAGCGAGGTGTCGGTGGAGCGGGCCAGCGGCAGGTTCGCGGCAGCCGTCTTCGTCGCCAGCGTCAGCACCGCGGTGTCGTTGTCGAAGCTCACGTCGTCGTAGGACGGGTGGCGCCACTGGCGCTTGACCTTGTGGACGGTGCCGCCGAAGGCGTTGACGACCTTGCCGGTGGCGTCGATCTCGGCCATCTCGGTGGCGCCGGTGACGATCGTGCCGCCGTTGGACCAGTCGATCAGGTCGACGCAGTGCGCCGCCGTGACGACCTTCGTGGGCGTGACCACGGAACCACCACAGAAGAAACCATTCTCCGGGTTGGTCGGGTCGGTCCAGAACAGCTGGGCCATCCACGGCGCGGTGCTGATCGTGGTGGTCCCGCCACCGATGATCATCGGGGTCCGGGACGGGGTGCTCTTGCGGTTCGACGAGAGCGCCGAGCGGTACGCGTCCTGCATCTGCTTGCGCATCTCGGACTGCGTGGGAGGGGCCGGCGATTCGGCGGCCTGGGCGGTGCCGCCTGCGGTCAGGCCGGCACCCGCCAGGGCGAGTACGGACACGGCCACGGGAGCCACGAGGCGGCGCTTGCCGGACGGGCGGCCGCCACGGGTGCGTATGTGCACGCATCATCCTTCGGATAGGCCGACGCGCGCCCCCCGTGAAACGGGAGGCGCGCGCCAGAGGTACATGGGGCGGACCAGATCATTCCGTATCGGGCCGCCTCACGGGAGGGGGGGTGCCTTATCGCAGCTGCGCGGCAACCGTCTTCGCGTAGGTGCTGTACTTCGTGTAGACCGGGTACAGGCCCTTCTGCACGCAGTTCTTCACGCCCCAGGACGTGACGCCCACGACGCGGCCGTTCACGACCAGCGGGCCGCCGGAGTCACCGTTGCAGGGGGCGACGGTGGTGCGGTCGCTGCCCGTGGTCTTGTTGCCGACGCACAGCATGTGGCCCTTGATGAAGCTGCGGCCCCACACGCTCGGGCTGGTGCACTTCGAGTCCGCCTGGATGGGCAGGGTGGCCCGGCGCAGGTAGGTCGAGATGGCCTGGCTGGTGGAGCTGGTACGGCCCCAGCCGACCGCGGTGGCCTTGGTGCCCGGACGGTAGGACGCCTTGTCCGTGGAGGTGGTGACCTTGATGGTCTTGGCGTTGGTCGGCGCCGCCAGCGTCAGGACCGCGATGTCGTTGTCGAACGTGCGGGAGTTGTACTTCGGGTGCTGCCACTGCTTCTTGATGCGGAACGCCTTGCCGCCGTACAGGCTGCTGCCGTCGGCGAGACGGGTCGCGCCGGTGACGACGACACCCTTGGTGACGAAGTTGCGGCCGCTGACGCAGTGCGCGGCGGTCAGGATCTTGCGGGAGTTGATGACGGCACCGCCGCAGAACGAACCGCGGCCCGGGCTGACCTCGACGAACAGCTGCGCCATGTACGGGTAGTTCTTGATGGTGGTCTTGGTGCCACCGATGATGTACGAGTCACGCTCGGGGGCGTGCTGGGCGCCGGAGACGCTCTGGATGATGCGCATGGCCTCGGCGTCGCCCGGCTGCTGCGCGGCACCGGCCGGCGCGGCGGAGGTGGCCATCAGGCCGGCGGCGATGGCGGAGGCGAAGCCGGCGGCGGAAACGCGGCGCACGGTCTTGGAAATGATCACTCAGACTCCCCGTGGAAACGGTTGTTGGGCACGCGGGGGAGGTTGCCCGGATCAGGATCCGGCGGTGGCGTGAAGGGCAGGAATCCCTGCCGGCCGCCCATGGACTCGCGCTCGATTCAGCGCGACCGATGCCCCCCGACGTGCGGCTCACCGATCCTATGACGTGTACGCAGCGAGATCCAATCAACAACTGACATAAGGCGAGCGTAAGTTGGCACCATGACCGTTCTGAGACGCGCTGGTGACAAAGGAGACCGGGCCGTTATCCGGAGCTGAATTCCGGGAAATGGCACGCACCTTGAGGCGCCCGGCCGAACTCGCTGGCCGGCTGCGGCGACAGCCGTGCGGGAAACGCAAAGCCGCCCCGTCACCAGGTGACGGGGCGGCTTCGGACCGGAGTCGGGCGGGTGGCCCGGGTCTCAGTCGTTGTTGCTGGACGACGGGGTCGTCTTCGCGATCTGCATCAGGAACTCGGCGTTCGACTTGGTCTGCTTCATCTTGTCGAGGAGCAGCTCGATCGCCTGCTGCGAGTCGAGCGCGTGCAGCACCCGGCGCAGCTTCCACACGATGCTGAGCTCCTCGCTGTTGAGGAGGATCTCCTCCTTGCGGGTGCCCGACGGGTCGACGTCGACGGCGGGGAAGATCCGCTTGTCGGCGAGCTTCCGGTCGAGCTTGAGCTCCATGTTGCCGGTGCCCTTGAACTCCTCGAAGATCACCTCGTCCATGCGCGAGCCGGTGTCGACGAGCGCGGTGGCCAGGATGGTCAGCGAGCCGCCGTCCTCGATGTTGCGCGCGGCACCGAAGAAGCGCTTCGGCGGGTAGAGCGCGGTCGAGTCGACACCACCGGACAGGATGCGGCCGGAGGCGGGCGCCGCGAGGTTGTACGCGCGGCCCAGGCGGGTGATGGAGTCCAGCAGGACGACCACGTCGTGACCCAGCTCGACGAGGCGCTTGGCGCGCTCGATGGCCAGCTCGGCGACGGTGGTGTGGTCCTCGGCCGGGCGGTCGAAGGTCGAGGAGATGACCTCGCCCTTGACCGACCGCTGCATGTCGGTGACCTCTTCCGGACGCTCGTCGACCAGGACGACCATCAGGTGGCACTCGGGGTTGTTGGTGGTGATCGCGTTGGCGATCGCCTGCATGATCATGGTCTTGCCGGTCTTCGGCGGGGCCACGATCAGGCCGCGCTGGCCCTTTCCGATCGGCGACACGAGGTCGATGATGCGGGTGGTCAGCACGCCCGGGTCGGTCTCCAGGCGGAGCCGGTCCTGCGGGTAGAGCGGGGTCAGCTTCTGGAACTCGGGGCGGCCGCGGCCGGACTCCGGCGCCATGCCGTTGACCGAGTCGAGGCGCACGAGCGCGTTGAACTTCTCGCGGCGCTCGCCCTCCTTGGGCTGGCGGACCGCACCGGTGACGTGGTCGCCCTTGCGCAGGCCGCTCTTGCGGACCTGGGCCAGGGACACGTACACGTCGTTCGGGCCGGGCAGGTAGCCGGAGGTCCGGATGAACGCGTAGTTGTCGAGGATGTCGAGGATGCCCGCGACGGGGATCAGGACGTCGTCGTCGGCGACCTGCGGCTCGTTCGGACCGAACTCGTCGCGGCCACGACGGCCACGGCGGTCGCGGTAGCGGCCGCGACGGCCGCGACGGCCGCCCTCGTCGTCGAAGTCGTCCTGCGGGCCGTTGTCCTGGCGGCCCTGCTGGCCGCCCTGGGCACCCTGGCCGCGGCCGCCCTGCTGCTGCTGGCGCTGGCCGCGCTCCTGGCGGTCCTGCTGGCCGCCGCCCTGCTGCTCCTCGCCCTTGGCGGCGCGGTCGCGGCGGTCGCGCTGACCGCGCTCGGCACGGTCGCCGCGCTCGGCACGGTCGCCGCGCTCGGCACGCTCACCGCGGTCGCGGCGGTCCCGGCGGCCGCGGCCCTCGGCCGCTCCGTCCTGGGCCTGCACCGCACCGGCGTCGGCCTTGGCCTCGGCCTGGACCGTCTCGGCCTTCGGCTCGGCCTGCGCGGGGGCGGCGGCCGGCTCCGGGCTGCCCGACGGGGCGGTGGCGCGGCGGCGGCGGCGCTCGCCGGCGGGCTGGTCGGCACCGGCCGGCTGGCCGGGGATGTCGATCTGCTGCTGGGCGGCCGGCTTCTCGGCGGCCTTCTCGGCAGCAGCCGGGGCCTCGGCGGCCTCGGTGGCGCGGGCCTTGGAGGTGGCGCGGCGCTTCGGCTTGGCCTCGGCGTCGGCGGAGTCCGCGGCCTTGGCGGCGGAGCCGCCGCCGGCCTGGGCCTCCTTGATGACCTCGATCAGCTGGCTCTTGCGCATCCGCGCGGTGCCCCTGATACCGAGGCCCGAAGCGACCTGCTGCAGCTCGGCCAGGACCATGCCCTCAAGGCCGGTGCCGGAGCGGCGTCGCTTGGGGGCGGAGCCCGCGGCGGGCGCGCTGGTGTCGACAGAGCTGTCGGCAACGCCCATCAGATCGGTGGTGTCGCTCACGAAGGGTCCTTCCCTGGAGCGGACGTCGGCCTGTCTGGCTCGGCGACCGGTTGTGCTGTCCGACCTCGGCCCTTTTGTCTGGACCGTGCCGGGGCGGTGGTCCGCCGGAGCCCGGTACGGGTACGGCGGAGGAATTCAGTGCATGGGTTCCGGCGAGAAGCCCCCGAGCTGGAAGCGTGGGAATGTCACGCCGATTCCGGAGCGTGCTCAAAACTGCCTGGCAGTGATCAAAGCAGTTGGGGAGGCTCCCGGAAGAAAGGTGGTCCCGGATGGGGACACTGAGCACCTAGCCGCAAAGGCTTCGGATGCGTACTTGAGATTAACACTACCGGATCCAACAGACATTCCCCCTCTCATTCACCGGCAATCGCGTGACCCGCCGCCGGAGCGCCCCCGCCTGCCCTGTGCAGGAGCGCCCCCGCGCGGTCGCCCGGGCGGCCGGTCAGCCGCCGAGCGGGAGCACGCTGGCGCCCGCGGTGTCGAAGGCCAGCCGGGTGGCCGCCCAGCCCTCCCCCGCGAGCAGCGCGACCTTGTCGGCCGCACCGTTGTCGACCAGCGCGAGGACCGTCGGGCCCGCGCCGGAGATGACTGCGGGGACCCCGTCCGCGCGCAGCCGGTTCACCAGGGCCACGCTCTCCGGCATCGCCGGGGCGCGGTACTCCTGGTGCAGTCGGTCCTCGGTCGCCGGGAGGAGCAGCTCGGGGCGCCGGGTGAGGGCCTCGACGAGCAGTGCGGCCCGGCCGGCGTTCGCCGCCGCGTCGACGTGCGGGACGGTCCGCGGCAGCAGGCCGCGGGCGGTCTCGGTCAGCACCGGCTTCGAGGGGACGAAGACCACCGGAACGATGGAATCGGCCGGCTCCATGGTGATCGCCTTGGCGGAGCCGCCGTCCATCCAGGCGAGGGTGAATCCGCCGAGCAGGCAGGCGGCGACGTTGTCGGGGTGGCCCTCGATCTCGGTCGCGAGTTCCAGCAGCGCGGCGTCGTCGAGCTTCGCCTCGCCGCCTATGGTGACGGCGCGGGCGGCGACGATGCCGGCGCAGATCGCGGCGGAGGAGGAGCCGAGGCCGCGGCCGTGCGGGATCCGGTTGGCGCAGACGACTTCGAGGCCGCGCGGCTGCCCGCCGAGCAGGTCGAAGGCCGTGCGCATCGAGCGGACCAGCAGGTGGCTCTCGTCGCGGGGCAGCGTCTCGGCGCCCTCGCCCGCGATGTCGATGTCCAGGCCGGAGTCGGCGACCCGGACGACCACGTCGTCGTAGAGCCCCAGGGCGAGACCCAGGGCGTCGAAGCCCGGGCCGAGGTTGGCACTGGAAGCGGGGACGCGCACCCGTACGGCGGCGGCGCGGAACGCTGGACCGGCCATCTCTCGATGACACTCCTTGTGACTGGCTGCGAGATTTCGCGGCGAATGTACTGCAGAAGGTACGACATCCACAGGCCGCTGACGGGCGGAACCCTGGCATATGCAGTGTCGGCACGGCATATGCGGCGGACGGATGTAAGTACAGCCTATCGAAGGAAGGTTCTGTCGCGACATAGGGCGCACAGGAGGCGCACGATGCGTGTCGCGAGCCCGCTGTGCCTCTTTATCGCGTTTTCACCGCGTTTCAGGCGGCTTGGGTGCGCCGTGGGGCGGTGGGGGGCCGGTGCCGGCGCGCTCGTGGGGCGGGGGCAGCGGGTTCACATTCCGGCCGTCGAGTGCACTCGACGGGCATTTTTCGGCCAGAATCCGGCCGGTTCCGATCGTACGGCGACCGGAAAGACGTGCGAAGCGGTACGGCGGAACGTCGGGGTGGCCGGGCCGCGGCCCGGCCGCCCTCGACGCCGTGCCGACGTGCCTACGCGAGGCCCAGCCGCACCGCGGCCGCCTCGGCGTCCACCGGAACGGTGATCGGCTGCGGAGCGCCGGCCACCGCCCAGTCGGGGTCCTTCAGGCCGTTGCCGGTGACGGTGCACACGATCTTCTGCCCCGGGTCGACCAGACCCGCCTCCGCCGCCTTGAGCAGACCGGCCACCGAAGCGGCTGACGCCGGCTCGACGAAGACACCCTCCTGCGAGGCCAACAGCCGGTAGGCGGCGAGGATCTGGCGGTCCGTCACCTCGTCGATGAAGCCGCCGGACTCCTCCCGCGCCTGCAGGGCGTAGTCCCAGGAGGCCGGGTTGCCGATCCGGATCGCGGTGGCGATGGTGTGCGGCTCCTTGACGACCTCGCCGCGCACGATGGGCGCCGAACCCGAGGCCTGGAAGCCCCAGACCCGCGGGGTACGCGTGGCCAGGCCGTCCGCCTTGTACTCCTTGAAGCCCTTCCAGTACGCGGTGATGTTGCCCGCGTTGCCCACCGGGAGGACGTGGATGTCGGGGGCGTCGCCGAGCGCGTCCACGATCTCGAACGCGGCCGTCTTCTGGCCCTCGATGCGCACCGGGTTCACCGAATTGACCAGGGCCACCGGGTAGTTCTCGGAGAGGCTGCGGGCCAGGTCCAGGCAGTCGTCGAAGTTGCCGTCGACCTGGAGGATGCGGGCGCCGTGCACCAGCGCCTGGCCCATCTTGCCGAGGGCGATCTTGCCCTGCGGCACGAGCACCGCGCTGACCATGCCGGCCCGTACCGCGTACGCGGCGGCGGACGCGGAGGTGTTGCCGGTCGAGGCGCAGATGACGGCCTTGGCGCCGTCCTCCTTCGCCTTCGTGATGGCCATGGTCATGCCGCGGTCCTTGAACGACCCCGTCGGGTTCGCACCCTCTACCTTGAGGTGCACCTCACAGCCCGTGCGCTCGGAGAGGACCTGGGCCGGGACGAGCGGAGTGCCACCCTCGCGGAGCGTGACCACCGGGGTCGTCGCCGTGACCGGAAGCCGGTCCCGGTACTCCTCGATGATTCCTCGCCACTGGTGGGTGCGATTGCTGCTCATGGGTCCTTTACTCCCCTTCAACACGCATGATGCTGGCGACACCGCGCACGGTGTCGAGCTTGCGCAGCGCCTCGACGGTCCCCGAAAGGGCCGCGTCGGGTGCGCGGTGGGTGACGACGACGAGGCTGGCCTCACCGTCCTTGCCCTGCTGCCGCACGGTGTCGATCGACACGCCCTGGAGCGCGAAGACCGTGGCCACCTGCGCGAGGACACCCGGCTTGTCCGCCACATCGAGGCTGATGTGGTAGCGGGTGACGACCTCGCCCATCGGGCTGACCGGCAGTTGGGTGTACGCCGACTCGCCGGGCCCCGTTGCCTCGGCGAGCTTGTTGCGGCACACGGCGACGAGGTCGCCGAGCACGGCCGAGGCCGTCGGCGAACCGCCGGCGCCCGGACCGTAGAACATCAGCCGCCCGGCCGCCTCCGCCTCGACGAACACGGCGTTGTAGGCCTCGCGCACCGAGGCGAGCGGGTGGCTGAGCGGAATCATCGCCGGGTGGACTCGCGCCGTGACGGATTCCCCGTCCTGCGCGCGCTCCAGGATGGCGAGCAGCTTGATCGTGCAGCCCATCCGCTTCGCGGAGGCGAAGTCCGCGGCGCTGACCTCGGTCATGCCCTCGCGGTAGACGTCGTCGAGGCGGACCCGGGTGTGGAACGCGATGCCGGCGAGGATCGCGGCCTTGGCGGCGGCGTCGTAGCCCTCGACGTCGGCGGTCGGGTCGGCCTCGGCGTACCCGAGGGCGGTGGCCTCGTCGAGCGCCTCCTGGTAGCCGGCGCCGGTCGAGTCCATCTTGTCGAGGATGAAGTTCGTCGTGCCGTTGACGATGCCCATCACCCGGTTGATCTTGTCGCCGGCGAGGGACTCGCGCAGCGGGCGGATCAGCGGGATGGCGCCGGCCACGGCGGCCTCGTAGTAGAGGTCCCTGCCGTGCTGGTCGGCGGCGGCGTGCAGGGCCGCACCGTCCTGGGCGAGCAGCGCCTTGTTGGCGGACACCACGGAGGCGCCGTGCTCGAAGGCGGTGGTGATCAGGGTGCGGGCCGGCTCGATGCCGCCGATGACCTCGATGACGACGTCGATGTCGCCGCGTTTCACCAGGGCGGTCGCATCGGTGGTGACCAGCTCCGGGTCGATGCCCTCGCGGACCTTGGAGGGGCGGCGCACGGCCACGCCCGCGAGCTCCACCGGCGCGCCGATCCTCTGCGTGAGGTCGTCGGCGTGCGTCGTCATGATGCGCGCCACCTCTGAGCCGACCACTCCACAGCCCAGCAGCGCCACCTTCAGCGGACGCGTACGCATCATTCGACCTACGCCTTTCGTCAGAACACGGCCTGCGCCCTGCAGGCCGTTCCCTTGGCCGGGGACAATCCCGGCCAGGTATGAACCAGTCTCACGCACTGGACACAAGTTTCCATCCTCTGTCCAGTGCGTGAGATGTCTATTTCATCATCCGAGGTCGAGCCGCAGGAGATCTTCCTCCGTCTCGCGCCGGACGATCACTCGAGCCACGCCGTCGCGCACCGCCACCACCGGCGGGCGCAGGGAGTGGTTGTAGTTGCTGGCCATCGAGCGGCAGTACGCACCGGTGGCCGGAACCGCCAGCAGGTCTCCCGGCGCCAGGTCCGCGGGCAGGAACGCGTCACGGACGACGATGTCGCCGCTCTCGCAGTGCTTGCCGACGACGCGGCTGAGCATCGGCTCGGCGTCGGAGGTCCGCGACACCAGCGACACGCTGTACTCGGCGTCGTAGAGGGCCGTGCGGATGTTGTCGGACATGCCGCCGTCGACGCTGACGTACGTACGCAGCCCTTCGAGGGGCTTGATCGTGCCGACCTCGTACAGGGTGAAGGCGGTGGGGCCGACGATCGCGCGGCCCGGCTCCACGGAGATGCGCGGCGTGCGCAGCCCGGCGGCCTCGCACTCGCGGGTGACGATCTCGTTGAGCGCCTTGGCGATCTCGTGCGGCTCGCGCGGGTCGTCCTCCGAGGTGTACGCGATGCCGAGGCCGCCGCCGAGGTCGATCTCGGGCAGCTCCACGCCGTGCTCGTCGCGGACGTCGGCGAGCAGCTTGACGACGCGGCGGGCGGAGACCTCGAAGCCGGCCATGTCGAAGATCTGCGAGCCGATGTGCGAGTGGATGCCGATCAGTTCGAGGCTGTCGTGGCCCAGCGCCCGGCGGACGGCCTCGGCGGCGGTGCCGTCGGCGACGGCGATGCCGAACTTCTGGTCCTCGTGCGCCGTGGCGATGAACTCGTGGGTGTGCGCCTCGACACCGACGGTGACGCGGATCTGCACCCGCTGGCGGACGCCGAGTTCGGCGGCGGTGTGCGCGACGCGGGCGATCTCCTGGAAGGAGTCGAGCACGATGCGCCCGACGCCGGCCTCGATGGCGCGGCGGATCTCCGCGGCCGACTTGTTGTTGCCGTGGAAGGCGATCCGCTCGGCCGGCATCTCGGCGGCCAGCGCGGTGGCGAGCTCGCCGCCCGAGCAGACGTCGAGGTTGAGTCCCTCCTCCTTCAGCCAGCGCACGACCGCCTTGGAGAGGAACGCCTTGCCGGCGTAGAACACGTCGGCGCCCGGACCGAACGCGTGCGCCCAGGCTCGGCAGCGGTCACGGAAGTCTGCCTCGTCGAGGAAGTACGCGGGGGTGCCGAACTCCTCGGCGAGCCGGGTGACTTCGATCCCGCCGACGGTCACGACCCCGTCGGCGCCGCGGCTGACGGTCTTCGCCCACACCTTCTCGTCGAGGGCGTTCAGGTCGGCGGGCGGCGCGGTGTAGTGGCTCTCGGGCAGCACGTCCCCGTGGCGGGGCCCTGCGGGGTGCGCGGAACGGCTCATCGTCGGTCTCTCTCTGCTTTACAGGGTGTCGGGTGCGTCGATGCCGAGCAGGGACAGGCCGCCGGCCAGCACCGTCCCGGCGGCTTCGGCAAGCGCCAGCCGGGCCCGGTGGGCGGCCGAGGGTTTCTCGCCGCCGCGGGGCAGGACGTCGTGCACGTGGCCGAGCAGGAGGTCGGCGACGACGTGGAGGTGGCGGGCCAGCCGCTCGGGGGCCCGGTGGTGGGCGGCTGCTTCGAGGACCATCGGGTACTCGGCGAGCGCGGCGAGGAGGGGGGCGGCCCGGCCGTCCGCGGGCACGTCGTACCCCGGGGCGAACCCCAGCCGCGCGGCCTCGCGCACGGCGGCCCGGGCGCGGGAGTGCGCGTACCGCACGAGAAAACAGGGATTCCCCTCGTCCTGCCGCAACGGCCCGCCTCCGGGACACGCAGGCACCTCGCGCGGCGGCACGGCCAGCACGACCCAGTACGCATCGGGGGCCCCCAGCCGGTGGACCAGGTCCTCGTGGCGGGGAGGCAGGGGGGTGATGGGGAGGGGGGTGAGAGGGAGGGGGAGGGGTGTGAGGAAGGTGGGCTGGGCGTCCGGGACGGGGCATCGCACGGCTTGGGGGGCGAGGGGGCGGGCGTGGCTGGTGTGGCCGGTGTCGCTGGTGTGGCTGGTATGGCCGGCGTGGCCGGTGTGGGGGGCGGGCCGGGCGCATGCAGGGGCCGCGGCCGGGGAGGCGGGCAGGCCGGCTTGAGGGGCGGGCTCGGCGGCCACGGTGGGGCTCGCGACCGGGGAGGCGGGCTCGGCGGCTTGAGGGGCGGGCTCGGCGGCGGGGGCCGCACCCTGCGACTCCGGCACGCCGAAGCCGGGAACGGGCTCGGCAGCCCGGGCGGGCCGCGCACCCTGGGACTCGAGCAGGCGGGCGACGGCGGCGCGTACGACCTCGCCGCGGAGGCCGCCGCCCTCGGGGAAGCGGTAGCGCGTCCCGGCGAGCGCGTCGGAGTGCCCGTACCGGAGGCCCTGCGCGGCGATGACCGCGGGGAGGCCGCCGTACCCGTCGAGCGAGAAGTTGAGGAAGCCGGGCCCGGTGATCTCGACGCCGGTGATCCCGGCGGCCCCGGCGAGCCGTCCGGCCAGCACCCCGGCCACCTCCCGCGGCGGCCGCCCGGCCTCCCGCGCGAGCCGCAGCGCCACGTTGCAGGCGTACTCCCCCACCCCGCCGGGCCGGGTCCGCTCCACCACGACCCGCTCGGGCACCTGTACACGCAGCTCCCCGTCCTCGACGGCGCCGCGCACAGCACACACGACGTACGAGGCCAACTCTGCGGGGGTCACGACCCCACCCTAGGCGAGGACCCCTTCCTCACCGCGAACGGTTTCACGATGCGGGCGGTGGGGGTCGTGCGGGCGGCCGAAAGGCCGGTGCACAGGGTCGGGGGAACCGGGTACCGTCGCTGTCATGTTCTTCCCGACGCCGGATTACGAGTGAGGGCGTGACGGCCCCGCCCCACCCGCTGCATCCGTAGATCACTGCACGACACGACGACCGGGAGAACCCGTGACCAAGAGCAAGAACATCAACAACCCCGTGGGCCAGGGCGGCGGCCAGCGCAAGCGGCTGTCCCGCGCCGAGCGCCAGAACAACGGCCCCCACCGCAACCTCGACCGCAAGACCGCGGCCGACAAGAAGGCCGAACTCCTCCAGAAGATGCGCGAGAAGACGGGCACCCCGGACGCCCCCGCCACGGACCCGGCCCAGGACTGACGCACGGCCGCGGGCACGCCCCCGGAACCGACGCACAGCCGCCGCAGGGCCCCGACCGCACCACGCGGCCGGGGCCCTGCGGCGCATCGGGGCGGGCGATCCACACCGCCGGCCCCTGCGATCCGCTGCCCTGCAACGGCACCCACCGGCAGACACGCAAAGACCCCGTCCCCAGCACTGCTGCTGGCGGCGGGGTCTCTACGGCACTTCTCGCGAAGTGCCCCCGGCAGGATTCGAACCTGCGCACACGGCTCCGGAGGGGCCTTGCGTCTCATGCGTTCTCGCAGGTCAAAGAGCCAGAGAGCAGTTGCGCCCTGTCCCCCGTCCATAAATGGGCCGCATCTCGGGAAGCCGTCCCTCACCCGTTGGAGACGTGGGAGCACAACGCACGCCGCTGGTACTCCCCGGGTACGCCGGTGCCCACAGCAGCCCAGAACGGCTTCGCCTCCCTGAGATGCCCGCCGAGCGTGTGCCACGACACGTCTCCGTACTCGTCCCGCAGCGCGGCGAGACCAGCCGAAGCCAAGCCGAAGCCTTGATACTCCGGCTCGGTGTAGGGCTCCTCCACCCAAGCCAGCCGGCACGCCGAGCAGACCCGGTAGTCGATGCTGAACACGGACTCGCCATCGAGGTTCGCCGCCCTCTCCCGCCACCCGCTCCGCAGGGGTGAGGCGACGTCTTGCCACGGAGTGTCCAGCTCTGGTTGGTCCTGCTGCTCTGGCCGACCCAGCAGCACGCGGCTTAGCCGCTGAAGCAGTCCACGCGGCGCCTCAGGCAGGGATGCCCAGCCCACTTCGTGTGCCTGCCCAGCTAAGCGCTGTACCGCGTCCTTGTTCGCCTCAGTTGTCATACCTCTGAGGTTCCCGTGCACGGGAACCTCAGTCTTGTCGCAGGTGACTGAGGCGCGACTCGCCGCGGTGCAGCTGGAGGGTATCTGATTGAGAAGAGCCCCTGCCCGCCGAGATGTTCGGATAGTAGCCTGAGCTCTCGAACTCTTGCGGCAGCCAAAGGGAGGGGACCCGTGCCTCGCTATCAATTCTCCCTGTACGAGATCAACATCCGCAGGGTGCGAGACAAAGAGAGCTTGCAAGCCGCGAAATATGGAGCCCAGCGAAAAGACCTCCTGGATAGCTACAATCGGTTTCTCGACGAAGAGCTTAAAGGTGCCGGGAAGAGGATTGATAAGGGCGAGAGATACCTTCGCTTGAAGGATTCCGAGGTCGACTTTCGAACGCTCTGGTTCACGGTCGAGGCGGGCCGGTACGGCGTTCCCGGGAAGATCGTGGAGACTGACACGGGGGCGGACGCCTATGAGATCAACGTTGATGACGCGGCGTCCTACCCTCTCCGGCAGGCGCTCATTGTTCCCAGTGTGGGAAATTACGCCTTGTGGGCCACTGAAAGTGTTGGCCACGCATCCGCCTTCGGCGGTCTTTCGATCTCTTTCAGGGACTGGTTTCGGCGGAAGCATGACAGTGAAAAGCTGATCACAGAGATTAATCATTTTCAGGATACGAATGCCTGGAACGAGTTCATCGACAAGGCGAGCCTGAACGAGATCACGTATGTCGTTCATGAGCAAGACTCAGATGGGTCGGTCGGTAGTCGAATTCAAGAGCACAAGGTGAGGGCGGTGCGTCGCTCACGTCTCCCCAGTCCCTGGATTAAGCAGGCGCTGGAAAAGAAACTTCCAGCTGACACGGTATTCTCGGCGAAACAGCTTCCCGAAGCTGACGAGATCCGAATGCAGATCGAGACGGACGGGCGTCAGCGAACGATCGTAGTTGGCCGATCCCTTCCCCGGTTCATGTATGAGATCGCGGATGAGCGCGGCCCGGCGCCCACGGATGAAACGTTCAGGTCGGCCGTAATGTCAGAGGTGGGTGCTTCACTGGAGTACATGCACGTCGACCCAAGGACGTGGCAGGGGTAGGTCTTGCGCCGAGGGGGCTGTCGTGAGTGAAAAATGGAGCATCAGGGACATCGCCGCAGCCCATTTTGGCACGTACGTGGACGCAAGGACGCGTCGAGTCAGGAAATCTGATTATTTCGCTTTCGTGGGCGTTCCAGTGGGTCTTGGCGTGCTGTCAGCAACGCTTCGACATATTGAAAAGTTTGAGCTTTATGACGTCTCGAAACTTGTGGGTGGTGTCGGGATTTTCACGGGGCTCCTTTTTGGGCTGCTCACGAATGTGTTCACCCTCAGCCTCAAGCTTCAGCGAGACGAAGATCTCTCTGATCATGAGGCGGCGAAGAATGTTAAAGAGTTGTTTGCCAATGTGAGCTGGGCTGTGGTGACTGGCCTCGGGTTGGTTGTGGCGCTGGTGTCCTGCAGTGCCGTCACGGATCCAAAGGTCGCTGTTCCGTGGCCGTGGACTGGGGTTTTGGTAGCGCTCTTCTCTCACCTCATCCTGACGGTGCTCATGAGCCTCAAGCGGCTGTGGATGGCTCACTCGAAGATTCCCTACCTGCCGCCCAAGGGGTAATTGGGTGAAGGCTCGGGCACCCTCGGCCGTTACAGACCCCGCTGTCATCCCGTCTGCCGTCGACCCACACGGAGTGATAGCGGGGCAGGTTTCTGGGGCCCAGGTGGAGCGCCCTGCTGGACGAACGACCTGGGCCCCAGAAGCCTGGTCTGCTATGGCTTGCCTGGGTCGACGGCAGACGGGATGACAGCTCCCCACCCTCACCACTAACCGGCCGGCAGACGCAATGCAGGCCCCGGTCATCCCGTCAACCCTTCAGCCCATTGGCGCGCGGCCGGCGGTCCGGGCTGGAGCGGGGCGGGGCGGAGACAGGAGCGCAGGCCCGGGGCGACGGGCGCGCGACGCCGCCTTGGGCGGCGGAAGCGCCCTTGATGAAGTAGGGAAAGTTTCACCGCACGCGCCTGAGGCCTTCTTGTCGGCCGGCGCTCTGGCTGTTGCCATGTTCTGTGGGGAATGGCTGCGGCTGAGGGGGGTCTGTGGGAGATCTGACGGTCAAGGCGTGGAAGAAGCATGGGCGGGACCGGCTGTACGTCAATGACTCGAATGGGAGTCTGGTGGCGTGGTTCGACCAGGTCAGTGGGCATCTGGAGTTGATCCGGCCGGAGTTAAAAGCTGAGGTGCTCAAGGCGCTTGCGCAGTACGTGCCGCCTGATCAGGCTCGGCCGAACGGCCACGGCTCTGCTGGGAAGGTTGTGAAGCCTCCGTCTGGGTCTCCTCCCCCGCCCGCCTCTCCGCCTCGGCCGGTATCGCCGCCGCCACGGCCGCAGACACCGCCTCCGCCCCGGCCCTCGTCACTGCCCGCGCTGCCGCCCCTGGCTGCCGAGGACGACTTGGCCCGCAACCGACCCGGGGCCATGCTCAAGGACAAGTTGGATGCCGAAGGGCCCGGGCCAGCCCGGCGGCTCCTCGATGCGATGCTCCGGCGCCCTCCCAAATTGGAGAGCTGGCGCAAGGGTCTGGAAGGTGAGCGCAAGGTCGGGAAGGAGCTGCGGCGCTTCCTCGGGCACGGCTGGCAGGTGCTGCACTCCGTTCCATTGCCCCCGAAGCACGACATAGATCATCTGCTGATCGGGCCCGGCGGCGTGTTCACCCTGAACACCAAGAACTTCCGTGGGCGAAGCGTCTGGGTCGGCGACGACGTCATCAAAGTGGATCACGGGCCGGGGTACCCGATCCCCCGGAAGGCCCGCCGTGAGTCCGAGCGGGCGGCAAAGGTCCTGTCCGCGCACTGCGGGTTCTCGGTCGCCGTGAACCCCCTGCTCGTCTTCGTCCAGCCGGCAGCAGTCGAACTCGCCTCGCCCCAGCAGAAGGTGCGGGTCTACGACGAACGCACCCTCGCGGCCCTCGCCCACGTCAACGGAGTGCTCGACGCCCGGCAGGTGGAACAGATCTACGCCGTGGCCCGGCACCGCCAGGCCTGGAAGGGCGCCTGAGATCAGGCCGAAGGGCGGCCCGGATCCCTAGCTCGCCTGGATGAGCCGGCGCCCGTCATGGCTCCGCACGTGGGGCCCGGCTCCATCCAGCGCGTCTAGTAGGCGTACGGCGAAGACCTCGGCATGCGCTCTGCGACCTCGTCGGGGGTGAGCCAGGCAACAGCCGTGGACTCGTTGGAGGTGCGTTCTGTGCCGCCCGTCGGGGTGCAGCGGAAGACCAGGGCGACGATGCCTCGGGTCGTGTTCTTGTAGACCCCGGTGAGCTCGTCCACGGATACGTGGATGCCGGTCTCTTCCAGGACTTCGCGGGTACGCCCCTCTCCGGGGACTTGGGCAACTCCAGCACTCCGCCAAGCCGGCCCCGCCGCCAATGTCCGCTGGGTCGCGCCCTCGCCGCTCGCGGACCCGCCGTACTACCTGCGGCACTCGGCGCTGTCCACGTGGCTGAACGCGGGGGTGGATCCGACCGAGGTGGCCGAGCGTGCCGGCAACAGTGTGGAGGTGCTGCTGAGCCGGTACGCGAAGTGTCTCGACGGTCGGCAGGAGGTGGCGAACCGGCGGATCGAGGACCTGCTGAACGAGTACGAGTGATCTTCGCGTGAGCCGCGAGTGATCTTGTGGCGACAGTCGCGCCACGGCCCCTGGGAGCGCCCCGGGGGCCTTCTCGTTTTCCCGGGCTGAGCTGGGCGGATGCGGTGTGGTCCATCCCGCGTATAGGCCGCAGGGGCTGTCACGCCGCTGCCCACCGTGACACCCGGCTGCACATACGCGAAGACCCCGTCCCCAGCGTTTCTGCTGGTGGCGGGGTCTTTTGGCACTTCCTGCGAAGTGCCCCCGGCAGGATTCGAACCTGCGCACACGGCTCCGGAGGCCGTTGCTCTATCCCCTGAGCTACGGGGGCGTGTCGTTCGTTTTGCGGCGACGGGTAGAACCCTACCAGCTTCTGGGGGGTGATCAGGAACGGGTTTGGCGGGGAACGGGGGCGGGGTCGCCCGGAGGGGGTGGAAGTGGGGAAAACCCGGACGCGGGGGCCGGGGCGGACCTACTCTCGAGTTGTGCCAGGCGCGTCGGGCCGGGTGCTTGTTGTCGACGACAACAAGGTCATCCGGCAGCTGATCAGGGTCAACCTCGAGCTGGAGGGCTTCGAGGTCGTGACCGCGAGCGATGGTGCCGAGTGTCTGGACGTCGTCCACGACGTGCGGCCGGATGTCGTGACGCTGGATGTGGTCATGCCGCGGTTGGACGGGTTCGGGACGGCGGCGCGGTTGCGGTCGGATCCGCGGACGAGGCATCTGCCGGTGGCCATTGTGAGCGCGTGTACGCAGTACGAGCTGGAGAGCGGGGTCGCCTCCGGGGTCGACGCGTTCCTGGCGAAGCCGTTCGAGCCGGCGGAGTTGATTCGGCTGGTGCGGCGGCTGGTGGACCGGGAGAAGCGGCGGGCTGCGCAGGCGGAGGGGGCTCGGGGGTAGGGGTTGTTCCCTTGCCCTGCGGGCGGCCGTGGTGTCGTGACCCTGCGGGTCCGGCATGGGCCTGGTTTCTGTGGCGGGCGGGTGTCCCGCGAGGGTGGGGGGCCGCCGTGGGTGTTCCGGCGGAGCTTCACGGGGCTCTGCCCCGGACCCCGCGCCTCAATCGCCGGCGGGGCTGGATTTGGCCGGCGTCGGCCGGCGGATACGCGCGGAAGGGTGCGGAAGGGTGCGTACGTCCGCGGGTCAGCCGGTGGAGGGGCGGATGCGGCGGCCGTCGGCCCTCGGCGTGGCGGGGGGCGGTGGCGGAGGCGAGTACGGCCTTCGGGCCCCCGGCGGGGCGGTGGCAGGCGGATGTAGCTGTCGGCCAGCGGTGGACGGGCGGAATTGGCAGTCGGTCTTCGGGAAGGTGGCCGCCGTCGTTTGCGGCTGTCGGCCTCGGCGAGCCGGTGAGCCGGTGAGCCGGTGAGCCGGGCAAGTACGGCCCCGGCGAGGCGGTAGGGGCAGGTACGGCCGTCGGTCCCCGGCGAGGCGGTGCGGGCGGGTGTGGCCGCGGGTCGGTGGGTCGGTGCGGGCGGGTGTGGCCGCGGGTCGGTGGGTCGGGACGGGCGGGTGTGGCCGCGGGTCGGTGGGTCGGGACGGGCGGGTGTGGCCGTGGGTCTGCGGGTCGGGGCGGGCGGGCTCGGTGGGTGGGGGATGGGAGGTGGGTGTCCTCGGTGGGGGCGGGGGTGACTTGGGGGTAACGGCCTAGACTCGCGCGGGTGGGGACGGATGCGGGTGGGCGGTGGTACCGGCGGGCGGAGGTGGCCGAGGCCGCCGGGGTGAAGGAGCGGAACCTCCGGTACTACCAGGAGCGGGGGTTGCTGCCGCCGCCGCGGCGCGAGGGGCGGGTGGCCTGGTACTCGGAGGACCACCTGGCGCGGCTGCGGCTGATCGACGATCTGCTGGGGCGCGGGTACACCGTCAATGCGATCGGCGAGCTGCTGCAGGCGTGGGAGCGGGGCGGGGGGATCGCTCAGCTGCTGGGGCTGGAACGCGCCATGACCCGCGACTGGCAGCGGGCGGAGCCGGTGACGCTGGCGGCGGCCGAGGCGCGGGCGCTGTTCGGGGCCGGGAGCACGTCGGAGGACGCGCGGCGGGCGGTCGAGCTCGGGTACGTGAGCGTCGACGGTGACACCGTCACGCATCGGAGCGCGCCGCTGCTGGAGGCCACGCTGGCACTCGTACGGCAGGGGGTTCCGGTGTCGGAGATCCTGGACGCCGGGGAGTTCCTGCAGCGTGAGGCGGCTGCGGTGGCGGACCGGTTCGTCGGGCTGTTCCGGCGGTACGTGATCGGCAGCGCGGGTCTCGAAGGGCTGTCCGCGGAGCGGCTGGGGGAGGTCGCCGAGGCGGTGGCGGCGCTGCGGCCGCTGGCCGGCGACGTGGTGACGGCCGAGTTCGCGCGGGCGATGGCGGCGCGGGCGGACGCGGAACTGGAGTTGCTGCTGCGGAAGATGAGCGGCGGTGAGGTGGAGCCGGAGTAGGCCGAAAGCGGCCGTTCCGGCAACCTTGCCAACCGCCATTGGCACTCATACGTTCGAGACGAGTCTTCGGACTCGCGAGTAACTCCCGTGAGTTACCCCGTGAGTAACCCCGTGAGTGACCCTGCGAGCAGCAACCGGGCGTGCTGCAACGCCTGTTGGCTGCCGTACCGCCGTCCGCGGGTCGGGTCGGTCTTTCCTTCAGCGTTCTTTGTGGGCTCGAAAAGGGGTGTCCGTCATGCAGGAAGAGCACTTACCGCCGGATCGGGACGGCGCGGATCGGGACGGCGCGGGGCGGGTGGCATGGCGGCGGTTCGCCGTGCTGACCGTGCCGGCGCTCGCCGTGACGGCCGGGCTGGGCATCGCGCTGGCCAACGGGGCGCTCGCGGCCTCGTTCGCGGTGTCCGGGCAGCAGTTCAAGGTGTCGGCGGACAGTCTGACCGGCACCGGTTTCGCGCAGTACGGGAGCATCGACGCGAACGCGCGGGAGGAGCTCATCCCGGTCGCCGTCACCGCGATCAAGCAGGCCGAGCTGCGCAACCTGTGCCAGTCGGTGGTCACCACGCTCCCCGTCATCGGGGACATCTCGCTCAACCTCAGCGCCGGCCGCAAGGCCCCGGTCGAGGCCACCGATCTGTTCGTGGACGCCACCCAGCTCTCCGGTGACGCGATGTTCCGCAACATCGAGATCGGGCGGGACGCGTCCACGCTCGACAAGGGGCCGACGGACGCGCAGGGCATGCAGGACCTGTTCGGGCAGCAGGCCGACGAGGTGACGATCACGAAACTGCACCAGACGGCCTGGGCCACCAATGCCGGAACGTTCAAGCTGAGCGGCCTCAACATGACCGTCGCCAAGGGCAAGAAGGAATGCTTCTGAGCGCGTTGCGGCCGGTGGCGGGCGGCGGCGCCGCCGGCGGCGCGCGCCGGTCGGTCCTCGCGAGGGCCGGCGGCGGGTGGCGGCGGTGGCGGCGCAGCCGGCCGTTCTGGGGCGGGCTGTTCACCGTCCTCGCCGGCCTGGAGATCGCCGTGCTGCCGCTGGCTCCGCTGAAGGTCATGCTCCACCAGGGCATCGCGGGCATCCCGTCCGTCCTGCTGGCGCTCATCATGATCGTGATGGGGCTGGCGGGCTGGTTCGCCCCGCACCACCGTTCCCTGGCCGGCATCGTCACCGCGCTGCTGGCCTGCGCCGCCCTCGTGATGTCGAACCTGGGCGGCTTCCTGATCGGGACCGTCCTCGGCATCGTCGGCGGCGGCCTGATGTTCGCCTGGCGCCCGCTCCCCACGGCTGCGCCTGCTCCCCCACCTCCACGAGGAGACACGCCATGACCCGACACACCCGTCCCCGTCCCCGTACCCGCACCTCCTTAGCCGTCGCCGCTGCCGTGCTGGGGCTCGGCGGTCTGACCGTCGGCGGGCTCGCCGGCAGCGCCGCCGCGCAGGGCCCGCTCGCCGGATCCACCACCGTCACGCCGGCCGGGCACGCCTTCAAGGCGGCGCTGACCGGGAAGGCCACGCTCAAGTCCGGTTCGGTGACGGTCACTTGTTCCGTCTCCACGGCGACCGGGCTGGTGCCGGCGGCGCCGGGCAACCACAATCCCGCCGGGCCGGTGAGCAACACGATGGCGGCGCCGACGTTCTCGTCCTGCACGACGAGCATGCCGGGGGTGTCCGCGACCGTGAGCACGAGCGGCACGTGGGCGGTGTCCATGCAGAACGGGGCGCCGGTGGCAGCGACCATGACCGTGCCGACCGGCGGGCTGGTCGTGCGTACGAGCGGCCTGGCCAGCTGTACGGTCACGGCCGCGCCGACCGCGCCGGCGGCGGCCACCGGCACGTGGACCAACGGGGCGCCGTCGTCGCTGGCGTTCTCTGGTGCGGCGGTGCCGGTGAAGGTCGTCGGCGGGTTCGGGTGCCCGACGAGTGCGACGTCGTCGTCGTTCTCCGCGACGTACCTGGTGACGGACACGACGGATGCGGCGCAGCAGATCACTGTGACGTCCTGATCGGTGTGAGGCCGTGATCGGTGCGAGGTCCTGATCGGTGGGGCCGGTCCGTGATCCCGGTCCGCAATCCCGGCTCGTGAACCCGGCCCGTGAACCCGGCTCGTGAACCCGCTCGTGAACCCGGCCCGTCGTCCCGGCCCGTCGTCCCTCTCGGGGCGGCGGGCCGGGGTGCGTGTGGTGGACCTTTCGACGAGAGGGGTTGGGCGATCCCATGGACCTCGGGGCAGAGCCGGTTCCCGGCCGTGGTGCGGGCATAGGGTCGAGCTGACCAGGTTCTTCTGTCAGGAGGGCGGCGCGTGATGCGGGAGCTCGTGGAGACGGCGCGGCAGTGGACGGGCGAGGGGCGGGGGGCGTTTCTGGCGCGGCCCGTGGCCGAGCAGGGGTTCGGGCCGCGGGATCCGGGCGGGGCGGTGCTCGTGGATCCGCGGGGGGACTGCGCGGGCAGCCTGTACCGCGGGGTGTTCGACGCGCAGTTGGTGGCCGAGGCGGGGGCGGTGCCGGAGGGGGACACGGCGCGGCTGTGCGAGGTGTCCGTGCACGGCGGTGAGGCCGAGGCGGCCGGGCTGACGTGCGGCGGGCAGGCGGAGATCCTGCTCCAGCCGCTGGCCTCCGTACCGGCGCAGTGGTGGGAGCTGCTCGGCGAGGGGGCCGGGGCGGCACTCGTGTCGCGGCTGGACGAGGCGGGGCGGCAGGCGGTCAGTACGGTCGTACGGCCCGGGCAGGCGGCGGTGTCGGAGGCGGAGCGGCGGGCGGTGGAGCTGCTGGGGCACCACCGGGCCGGGCGGGACGCGCAGTGCGGGGACCGGGACCGGGGGCTGGTGCTGATCGAGGCGCTGCCGGCGGATCCGTTCCTGGTGATCGGCGGGCGGGGGGAACTCGCCGGGCTGATCGAGGCGCAGGCGCGGTTGCTGGGGTGGCGGTCGGCGGTCACGACGGACGTGGGCGAGGCGGTGGCCCTGCTGGGGGCCGGGCGGGGGTCGGAGTGCCTCGTGATGCTGAGTCATGATCCGGAGTTCGACGTGCCGGTGCTGCGGGCGGCATTGCTGGGCGGGACGCCGTATGTGGGGGCGCTGGGGTCTCGCAAGACGCAGGCGCGGCGGCGGGACGGGCTGGTGGCGGTGGACGTGGCGGAGGAGTTGCTGGATCGGGTGCACGGGCCGATCGGGCTGGATCTGGGGGCGCGGAACGCGGTGGAGACGGCCATGGCTGTTTGTGCGGAGGTTTTGAGCGTGCTTACTGCCGGGGGGTCGTGAGCGGGGTGTGGGTCGGGGGCTCCGCCCCCGGCGCCCCGCGCCTCAAACGCCGGCGGGGCTGGAGTTCCCGGCCGGGCGGGGTCGTCGAGGCCTGGGCCGGACACCGGTTCGGGTGCTCCGCCCCCGGGCCCCCGCGCCTCAAACGCCGGCGGGGCTGGATTCCGGCCGGGCGGGGCTGGAACTGCAGCCGGTGGGGCGAGGGGGGTCTGGTGAGGTGAGGGGGTGGATTCGGGGGCCGGCGGGTGGTCGGGTCAGGCGTTCGTGGGGCTGGATTTGCGCCATCTGCGGCGGCGGGGGTGGGTGGTCCAGGTGGTGAGGAGGGTGCGGGCTGCGGTGGTGATGGGGTGGTGGGGGCCAAGGGTGCGGGTGTGGGTGTCCGTGACGTCGGTCAGGAGGGTGACGGCTTCCTGGTGGCGGCCCTGGGACCAGTAGGAACGGGCCAGTTCCGTGTGGGAGTCGAGGGTGTCGGGGTGTTCCGGGCCCAGCACGCGGGTGCGGGCGGCGGCGACGCGTTCGCGTAGGGCGATGGCGGCGGCCGGGCGGTCGAGGGACCAGTACGAGGCGGCCAGGCGGGCGGCGGCGGCCAGGGTGTCCGGGTGGTCTCGGCCGCGGAGTTGCTCGTGGGTGTCGTGGATCTCCTGCTCCAGGGCGAGCGCGTCCTCGGGCCGGCCGGCGGTCGCGAGCGAAGCAGCCAGGTCGGCCTGGGCGTCGAGGGTGCGGGGGTGGCCGGGGCCGTGGGTCTGTTCGTGGGCGGCGGACACGTCCTCCAGCAGGGCGATGCCCTCGGAGAAGCGGTTGAGGTCCAGGTAGGTGGCGGCGAGGTCGGCGCGGGCCGCGAGGGAGTGCGGTGCGTCGGGGCCGAAGAGCCGGATCCGGTCGGCGAGCACCTGCTCCTTGAGGTCGACGGCCGCGGCGTGGAACCCGCCCCTCGAATAGCTGACGGCGAGTCCGGCGCGCAGGGCGAGGGTGTCGTGGTGTTCGGGGCCGAGGACCTCCTCGGCGCGGGCGCCCAGGTACTGCCAGTAGCCGATCGCCGCCGTGTGCAGCCCCGCTTCGAGCAGACTGTGGCCGGCCCGCGGGAGGAGGCGGTGTACGCCGCGGGACCACAGGGCGTCGCAGGGGTGGGCGGCGAGGACGGCGGTGTTCGCGCCGAGTGCGCCGTACCGGCCGGAGGCGGGCGGCCACAGTTCGAGTACGGCGTCGGCGGCGGCGTGCAGGACTGCGGGCCGGTCCGCCTCGGGGGTGGCGGCGCGGGCGGCGCGGGCGGTGAGCGGGTGCATGTGCACGGCGCGGGCGCCGGCCCGGTGCTCGACGGCGAGGATCCCGTACCGGTGCAGGAGCCGTACGGCGGCCCGCGCCTGGGCGGTGTCGACGCGGCTGCCGGTGGCGGCGCCGAGGTAACGGAGCACGGCCGCGCGGGTCCACAGCTCCGCCGGATGCCCGACCGGATCCAGCACGGCCGCCAGCCGCAACGCCGGCACGGCCAGCCCGACGGGATCACACTCCTGCGCAGCCTCCATCGCCAGCCGCAGCGCGATCGCAACGGGCCGGGCGGCCCGGGAAGGAGGGAGGGGCGGGCCGGCGGGGGCCGTCGGCGGGTGGGGGGCGGGGGCGGCCCCGGCATCGCGGTCCGGCGCGTGGTCGCGGGCCGGGGCGGGGGTGACGGGCTGCGGGGCGGGGGCCGGGGCCGGGGCCGGGTGGGGTACGGGCTCGGCGGACTGGGTGGTATCGCGGCTCTGCGTGTGGTCACGGGTCGGGGCGGGCGTGGTGGGCTGCGGCCCAGGGGGGTCGGCGGGGCCTGATGCGGAGGCTGGGGCCGGGTGGGGTGCGGGCTCGTGGGGCCGGGCAGGGGGTGCGGGGTGTGGGGTGGGGTTGTCGGCCAGTGTGGGCGCTGGGCAGGGAGTGGGTTCGCGGGTGGGGGCGGTATTGCGGCCGTGTGCGTGGTCGCGGGCCTGGGTGAAGGGAGCGGGCCGGGTTGCGGGGTCGCCGGCCGGGCCGTGGTGGGAGCCGGGTTCGGGGGGCCGGTGGGGGAGGCCGGCGTCGTCGACGACCGGTTCGTAGTCGGGCAGCGCGTGGTGCGCGGGCGGGGGGACGGATTTCCGGCCAGGGCCAGGGACGGGCGCCGGCTTCATGGGCGGGACGGCTTCGAAGCGCGGCACGTGACCGGGCTGGAGGACGGGGCCGGGGCGCGGAACCGGGGCACTGCCCAGAGCCCGGCCGGCACCGCGACCGGCCCCCGCGCCACCGCCGGGGGCGGAGCCCGGGCCGGAGGGACTGCGGCCGGGGGGCGAGGTGGGTTCGAACGCGGGGGTGATCTCGCGGACCGGGCCGGGACCGGGGCCTGGAACGGGGCCTGGACCGGGGCCACGGACAGGGCCGGGGACGGGACCGGGGATAGGGCCGGGGCCGGGGCCGGGGCCAAGGCCTGGACCGGGGCCGGGACCGGGACCGTGACCGGGACCGGGACCAATGCCAAGGACCGGGCCAGGGCCAAGGACCGAGCCAGAGTCGGGACCGATATCGGGGCCGGGGCCGAGATCGGGGCCGGGACCGGGGCCAAGGCCACGGACAGGGCCGGGACCGGGACCAGGCCCAAGGCCACGGACAGGGCCAGGTCCAGGGCCAAGGACAGGTCCAGGGTCGGGACCGGGGACGGGGGCGGGACCAGGACCGGTGACGGGACCGGGGACGGGGGCGGGACCAGGACCGGGGACGGAACCAGGACCGGGGACGGAACCGGCGCCAGGGCCGGCTCCGGGGACGGGACCAGGGCCAAGGCCACGGACAGGTCCAGGGTCGGGGCCGGGGACGGGATCGGGGACGTGACCAGGGGCAGGGCCACGGACAGGGCCGGGGACGGGAAAGGGGATGGGACCGGGGCCAAGGCCAGGGGCGGGACCGGGGCCAGGATCAGGGTCAAGGCCAGGACCAGGGTCGGTACCGGTACCGGTACCGGTACCGGAAACGGAACCGGGGCCAGGACAGGGGCCAGGGGCAACGCCGGGGCCAGAGCCGACGCCTCGGCCAGGGTCGGTGTCTGGGACAAGGCCGGTGTCTGGGGTCCGGGGCCCGGCGGGGTGTGTGAGGGGGGTGGGGTCGGAAGGGGTGGGGTGGTGGGGAGTGGTGTGGGTGGGAGGGGCGGGCGGGGTGGTTGCGGGGTGGCGGCGGGTGGGCCGGGGGTGGGCGGGAGGACGGGGGGCTGCCCGGGTGTCGGTGGTGGGTTCGTGGAGGTCGGGCCCGGGCGTGGAGGAAGGCTCGGCGCCGGTGCGGACCGGTGCCGCGGCGTCCTGCTCGTGGTTGCTCCGGTGTTCGCTGTGACAGGGTTCTGATGTACCGTCAACGCACGTGGTGCGCAGCCCGGTTGGGTGAGCCGACGCTTCTGCGGGGGCTGCTGCGGCGCCGCCCGACAGGTCCTGTGGGGCGGGGCCCCCGGCGGACGGCCGGCCGGGCGGCCGGGGCACGGCCTGCCGGCCGGGATCGTCGCCGCCCCGCCACTCGCCCGAGCCGTCCCGCCCCCGGCCGTCCAGCGGATACCGGCTCCCGTCCCGGCCGTCGGCTCTCCCCCGCTCATCCCCGCTCGGCCCCTCGGGCCGGTCCCGTTCTCTCCGGGATCCGGCCCGCGTGGCGCCCCCCGGGCTTCCGGTCCGACGCAGGTGGCCCTCCCCTTGGCGCCCGCCCCGGCCGTGAACCCCGGACGGACCCGTGGCCCCCTCACCCGGCTCGCCGGTTCGGCGCCATTCGCCCTCTCCCGGCCCCGCGGTCCGGCCCCTCACAGGCCCCGCATCGCCCTCACCCGGTTCTCCGGACCGACCCCGTCCCCCCGCCCCGGACCCCGAGGCCCGGCCCCGATCACCCGTACCCGGCCGCCCGCCCCGACCCCCGGCGGGACCCGCATCAGCCCCACCCGAATCCCCGGACCGACCCCGTCCCCCCGCCCCGGACCACCCGATCCGGCCCCAGGCGCCCTCGCCCGGCCACTCCCCCGGGCTCCCGGCCCGGCCCGTGCCTGAGAGGTCTTGCCCCGCAGCCCCCGGGGCTCCGGCAGCGGTTCTGAGGAGGGTGAGGTACTCCGTGCAGCCGGCTCCTACGTTGATCATGTAGGCGGCGGCGTGGGAGAGGGCCAGGGGGTGGCGGGAGAGGTGTTCGGTGAGGGGGGTGAGGCGGTCGTCCAGGAGGTGGGGGCGGGCGGCGGTGGTGAGGCGGGTGCGGAGGTAGGCGACGGCTTCGGCGGGGGTGTAGACGTCGACCCGGAGGGTCTCGGCGACGGCGGCGCGGTGGCGGCGGGTGGTGGCCAGAACGCGGCCGGCGCCGCTGCGTGAGGCGGGGGGCCACCAGGGGGCGAGGGCGTCCGGGTCGGTGATGCCGTCGAGGACGACCAGCCAGCTGCGGCGGGTGGTGGCCAGCCAGTCGAGGAACGCGCGGGCGTCGTGTTCGGCATCGGTGCCGTCCGCCCCGGGAGCCGCGACCCGGCGGGCCGCGCGGGCGTAGCAGGCGGGGACTTCGGCGCCGCCGGCGGCGTCGGCCCAGACCACCACCTCACAGTCGGCGGCCTTCGCCTCGTGGGCGTACGCGGCGGCCAGCTGGGACTTGCCGACGCCACCGCGGCCCGTGAGGACGAGCGTGGGCACGTCTGGCCCGATGCGGATGCGCAAACGTTTGCGGTCCTGGAAGGCGGGGGCCAGGGCGGGAACGGTGCCGATCTCCACGGCGGGCGGGGGCGGCGGGGCCGGTGCCGGTCGCAGGCGCCACTTCATATCCGCCGTGACCCCCTCGGTCTCGGTGCACTCGCGTGTCCGTGCCGGTCCGTCCCGGAATGCATGCGGAATGTATGCCCGGTGCACCGGCCGCCGTCACCCGCAGCGGCTGCGGTGGCCTGATCTCGACGTTCGCGGACGCGTACGCATACGTTCGGCCGACCGGGGGTATTTTGATGTTATGGACACATTCGTGGACATCGTCTGGTTCCTGATCGTCGGGATCGCCGTCGCGGGATTCCTGATGCTGGGCTTCTGGCTCGGGCAGCGCGTGCGGGACCGCGAACCGGCTCCCCCCGCCCCCGAGAGCCAGCCGCGGCTTCCGGACTCCGGCCGGACCGAGATCTGTGAAGACCGTGATTACGTGGACATCCCGGAGGGCGGCCTGCGACCGCACCAGCTCCAGGGGTACGGGAACTTCGGCTCCCGCAGCGCCGACGGCGCGGCGGCGGAGCAGCCGGCCGCCCCGGTCGAGCCGCCGGGTGAGCGGCGCCGGTTCGGGCCGCCGCCGGGGCGGATGAAGCCGGCCTGAGGTAACCCCGGCCGGACCCGAGGGACCCGAGGGACCCGAGGGAATTCAGGGAACCGAAGACCCCATCGAAGCCACTTTCCCCGAAGCCCGGGAGCCGCCGCTCCCGGGCTTCACCCTGCCGCCATCCACCATCCGCCATCGCAGGCCGCAGGATCAGGCCGACGCCCGTCCCCGCCGCGCGGCCGTCTTCTTCGTACCCTCGGCCGTCGTGCCCGCGGCCGTCTTCGCGGATTTCGAGGCCGTGGACTTCGCCGCCGCCGTCTTCTTGGCGGCCGCCTTCGCCGTCGTCGCCGCCTTGGCCGTCGTCGCCGTCTTCTTCGCGGCCGTCTTGGCCGTGGACTTCCGTGGGGCGGCCGTCTTCTTCGCCGTGCTCTTCGCGGCCGTCTTGGCAGCGGTCTTCACCGCGGCGGCCGGCGTCTTCTTCGCGGTCGCCGCCGTGGACTTCTTGCCGCCCACCGGCTTGGGCGTCGCCGGCCGGCGCAGCGGGGTGACCTCGGCGGCCGGCCCCTCCTTCGCACTGCCGCCGGCCTGCCCGGTCTTCCCGGCCTGCCCGGCCTGCCCGGCGCCCTCGCCGCGCGCCTCCTTCGCCTCGCGCACGCTCCGTTCCAGGGCCGCCATCAGGTCGATCACCTGGGCGCCGGCGTCCGCCTCGGCGGCCGGGGCCGGGGCCGCGCCCTCCGACTTCGACGCGATGAGGGCCTCGACGGCGGTGCGGTAGTCGTCGTGGAGGTCGTTGATGTCGACGGTGCCGAGGGTCGCCATCAGGGCGTCGGCGAGGTCGAGTTCGGCGTCGCGGACCGTCACCTCGGTCTCGGGGGCGACACCCTCCGGGACCCGGATCTCGTCCGGCCACAGCAGGCCGTGCATCGCGATGACGTCGTCGACGACGCGCAGCATGCCGAGCCGTTCGCGGCCGCGGAGGGCGAACTTGGCGATGGCCACCTTGCGGCTGCGTTTGAGCGCCTCGCGCAGCAGGACGTACGGCTTGGCGGCCGGGATGCCGTTCGCCGCCAGGTAGTACGCCGCGTCCATCTGGAGCGGGTCGATCTCCTCGGCCGGGACGAAGGCCACGATCTCGATGGTCTTGGCGGTCGGCAGCGGTAGGGCGGCCAGGTCCTCGTCGGTGAGGGGGACGATGACTCCGTCCGCCTCCTCGTAGCCCTTGCCGATGTCGGCGGTGGCGAGCTCCTCGCCGTCCAGTTCGCACACCTTGCGGTAGCGGATGCGGCCGCCGTCCGCCTTGTGGATCTGGCGGAAGGAGATCGAGTGGTTTTCGGTCGCGTTCACCAGCTTGATCGGGATGCTGACCAAGCCGAACGAGATCGCGCCGTTCCAGATGGATCGCACGGCGTGGAGTCCTTTCGCGCCGTTCGTGCCCTTTGGCGCCCCCCGTGGCAGTCTCATCGTATGACGCCGATCACACAGGTGGAGGGGCGTCGCCTCGCGCTCAGCAATCTGGAGAAGGTGCTCTATCCGGAGACCGGCTTCACCAAGGGCGAGGTGCTGCACTACTACGCCACGGTCGCCGGGGCGATGCTGCCGCACCTGCGCGGGCGGCCGCTGTCCTTCCTGCGCTATCCGGACGGGCCCGGCGGGCAGACGTTCTTCACGAAGAATCCGCCGCCGGGCACACCCGCCTGGGTGAAGACGGCCGCCGTGCCGCGCTCCGAGGACCAGGGGGCGCGGCAGGTGCTGGTCGGGGACCTGGCGAGCCTGATGTGGGCGGCGAACCTGGTGGTGGAGTTCCACGTCCACCAGTGGCGGGCGCAGCGGCCGGGGGTGGCGGACCGGCTGGTGCTCGACCTGGACCCGGGGGCGCCGGCGACGGTCGTGGAGTGCTGTGCGACGGCGCTGTGGCTGCGGGAACGGCTGGCGGCGGACGGGCTGGAGGCGTTCGCGAAGACGTCCGGGTCGAAGGGGATGCACCTGTCGGTGCCGCTGGAGCCGACACCGTCCGCGCAGGTCTCGGCGTACGCGAAGGCGCTCGCGCAGGAGGCGGAGCGGGAGCTGCCACAGCTGGTCGTGCACCGGATGGCGAAGGCGCTGCGGCCGGGGAAGGTGTTCGTCGACCACAGCCAGAACGCGGCCGCGAAGACCACCGCCGCGCCGTACACGCTGCGGGCCCGGCCGCTGCCGGCGGTGTCGGCGCCGGTGTCGTGGGAGGAGGTGGCGTCCTGCCGCCGGGCGGACGAGCTGGTGTTCCTGGCGGCGGACGTGACGGCCCGGCTGGAGCTGGACGGCGACCTGTTCGCGGAGCTGGCCGACCCGGGGCGGGCCCGGGCGCTGCCGGCGGGGGTCTCCGGGGGCGGGCCGTGATCCGGGTGGCGCTGGCCGAGCCGGTGCGGGTGCTGCCGCGGGGCGACGGGCTGGCGTACGAGCCGAAGTTCGACGGGCACCGGCTGGTCGTGCACCGGACGCTGACCGACGTGGTGCTCCAGGCGCGGTCGGGGCGGAACGTGACGAGCGCGTTCCCCGACCTGGCCGCCGCGGCCCGCGTGCTGCCGGCGGAGACCACGCTCGACGGCGAGGTGGTGGTGTGGCACGCGGGGCGGACCGACTTCGCGCTGGTGCAGCGCCGGGCCGCGGCGACGGCGGCCCGGGCGGCCGTGCTGGCGCAGACCCTGCCGGCCTCGTACGCGGCGTTCGACGTGCTCAGCCTGGCCGGGCTCGACCTGCGGTCCCGGCCGTACGAGCGGCGCCGGTCGCTGCTCGTGGACCTGCTGCTGCCGCTGGGCCCGCCGCTGCAGCCGGTGCCGATGACCACCGATCCGGAGCTGGCGGCGACCTGGTACGAGACCCTGCCCGCGAGCGGCATCGAGGGGCTGGTCATCAAGCGGCTGGACCAGCCGTACCCGGCGGGCCGGCGGGGCTGGCAGAAGCTGCGGCACACCGACACCCGGGACGCGGCGGCGATCGGGTGGACCGGGCCGGCCCGGCGGCCGGCCGCTCTGGTGCTGGTGCTGCCGGGCGACGACACCCCGGTGGTCTCCAGCCCGCTGTCGGCGGCCCTGCGGGCGGAGTTCGCGGAGGCGGCCGGCCGGGCGGGCGCGGCGGGTACGGGCGGCACGGTGACCGCGATCGGTGTGGGCGAGGTCCCGTACCGCCTGCTCGACCCGCCGCTCACGGTCGAGGTGCGGCACTCCACGGCCCGCCACCCGCCGCCCGAAGTGCTGCGCTTCCGGGGCGATCCGGTGTAGGACGCCCAGGACAGGCGCCGGGGCCGGTCAGCAGTGGGCCCAGGTGCGGCGGTCGCGGGCCGCCGCGTACAGGGTCGCGGTCTCGGCGGGCTTCAGGGTGGCGGCGAGGCGGGCCAGGGCGGGGGCCGCGCCTTCGCGGAGGACGCGGAGGTCGCGCTGGGTGGCGGACACCGTGACCTCGGTGGCGTCGATGACGGCGAGGGCCGGGGCGACCTCGGTGGCGAGGGCCCGGCCGGCCCGGGCGGCGGTCCGGCGGGCCCACCGGGGGTCCGGGACGGGCTCGGCGCGGCCGACCGTCAGGAGCAGTTCGCCGACCGCGGCGCGTTTGCGGCGGGCGGGGGCGGTCCGTACGGCCAGCACCCCACCGGGGCCGATCAGCAGGTGGTCGATGACGGCGCCGCCGGGCAGCAGTACGTCGTGCAGCACCCGCCAGCCGGCGCCTTCGAGGGTGTCGAGCTCGGCCCCGAAACACTGCCGGGCCTGGAGGTGGGCGCGCAGCCGCAGCCGGGTGCGCGCGCCCGCGGTGCCGTGTTCGAGGGCGCCGAGCAGCAGCTCGCCGGGCCGGTTGGGGGCGAGGTCGTCGTCGGGGTGGAGGGCCAGCCGGGCGAGTTCGGCGGCGGTGGGTACGGGCGGCGGGCCGACCGTCCAGCTGCCGGTGAGGTAGGGGCGGAGGGCGGCGAGCACGGCTTCGGCGTCGTCGTCCCGGAGCAGGCTGACGCGGCCCGCGTCGCGGTCGTACCAGGCGAGGGTGCGGCCGTCGGTGCCGGTCACGAACCGCCGGCCGGCCCGGTCGGCCGGTGTCACCCGTAGTCTGCGCATCGCTGCCCCCGTCCCCTCGCGGCCCTTGCCGTGCCGGTGCCTCTGCCGGTGCCTCTGCCGGTGCGCCGGGCGCTCCGGTCCCGGGCGCGCCCGGACCGCGCCGGGCGGCCGCCGCGGCTCCCGGTCCGTATCCGTACCCGCCGTCCCGCCCGCGCAGCCACTCCCGGCGCAGCCCCTGCCGGCCGGCGCCGGTGTCCGGGTCTCCGCCCCGGACGGGGTCCGGGGCGGAGATGCGGCCGGGACGCGCCGGGCGGCTGCCGGCTGTTCGTTCCGTACCCGCCGCGGCGCCTGCGGAGCCGTTCCCGCCCCATGGGACCAGTCGGCCCCGCCGCGGGCAAGACGCGCGGCACGGGTCCGCACGGCTGTGTAACGACACCGCGCGGAGGGCTATGGGCGGCTGTTACACGGCAGCGGGGCGGCCGCAACGGCGTCGGCCTACGGTGTGGCCGTTCTCCCCTTTGATCCCTGCCGAAGGACATCTGCCGTGGCCACCCTGCTCAGCCGTCGTGCCCTGGTCCGTGCCGCCGCCGTCGTCGCGGTGGCCGGATGCGTTCCCGTCGCGGGTTCCGCGGCTGCCGCCTCCGCCGCCGGGCCCGCCTCCGCCGCCGGGCAGGTCCCGGCGGCCGGGCGTACGCCGGTGAAGACGCTGGCGCTGGCCGACGGGCGGTCCACCGCGCACGTGTACCGGGTGGGTGCGGCGTACGAGGCGGACATCGTGGCGGGCGGGGCCACCCGGTCGACGCTGTCCACGGCGTCCGGCCGCGCGGCGAGCGCCGGGTACGGCGGTGCGGACGGGCTGCACGTGGCGCTGGGTGCGGACGGGCGGCTGTCGTCCTGGGTGAACACGGCCGGTGCGGCCGGTGCGCCCGTGGCGGACGACGGTTACAAGACGGCGCGCCGGACCGTGGCGGCCGGGTCCGGCGAGGTGCGGGCGCAGCCCGCCGGCACCGTCGGCGCGCTGCGGCTCGACGCGATCGCGGACCGGCCGGGCGGCGGCGTGGTGCTGCTCGCGGCGGGCGGCGGGATGGCCGCCGCCGGTGCGGCGGGGCTCGGCTTCGCGATGCTGCGGCGCGGGCGTACGGCGGCCTGAGGCGTGGGCGTACGGCGGCCTGAGCGAAGGCTGCCCGCACCGGGCCGTCCGCGTCGGCGCGCCCCGGCTCCCGGCCCCGGCTCCCGGCCCCGGGCCGCCGCCCCGGCGCACCGGCGCACCGGCGCACCGCCCCGCACCAAGGTGAGTAAAAAGGACTTTCATCCGAATCATGCGCATAAGGTGGTCGGAGACAGGTGCCGGTCACAGGGAGGGCGGACAGGAGCGTGGAGCTGCGTCGTACCGCCGGGGTCGCGGCCCTGTTGGCGTCCGTCACCCTGACGGCCGCCGGCTGCGGGGGCACGGGGCGGCTGGAGAGCGCCGGCCCCACCCCGGTCGCGAGCGGCCCGGTGCACCTGTGGCCGGAGCGCAGGGGCGCCACGGTGGCGCCCGCCGACCCGGCCGGGAGCCCGCCGGAGTACGTCACGGGCATCCCGCGGGTGGTGCGGCAGAACGTCCGCCAGGTGGACCCGCTGGCCGTGGTCCGCGCCGAGCAGCGGGCGACCGCCGGGACGACGACCGGGCCGGACTGGCTGCCGGACGAGGTGGTCGCGCGGATCGGCCGCTGCAAGGCCGCCGGGGAACCGGGCTGCCCGGTGCTCAAGCCGTACTACCGGGACCTGACCGGCAACGGCCGTGAGGAGCTGGTCCTCGGCATCGAACTGCCCGACCGGCAGCTCGCCGTACGCGCCTACACCGCGGACCCGGACGGGCGGCTGAACCGGATCATGGGCACGATCGAGTCGGTGATCGCCGTGGAGCTGGCCGGGCGGGACATCATCCTGCGGGTGCCGGGCGGCAATCCCGGTTACGAGTGGAACATCGCCTGGTCGTGGGACCCCAAGCAGCGGTCGATGCTGATCACTCGGGACCAGATCCTGCGGATCCCGCAGGCCGGGCCGCGGGCGGGCGGCGGGGGCACGCCGCTGTACGGGACGCCCGGCCCGTCCCGGGCCGCGGCCCCGGCGCCGTCTCCGTCTCCGGCGGGCTCGCGATGAGGTTCCGGCTGCCGGCCTGGACGGCGACGCTGACGTGGAAGTCCGCGTGCTTCATCGTGGTCATGTGCTGCACGCTGGCGGCCGTGCTCGGGGCGCTCGTGCACGTCGAGGTGACCCGGCAGACGGTGCAGGCCTCGCGCGAGAAGGCGCTGTCGAAGCTGACGGACACGGCGCGGGCGTACGAGGCGGGCGACCCGCTGCCGCCCGGGTCCGGGATCGACCCGCCGGGTCTGCCGCCGTCGCTGCGGGCGCTGGCCGTGGACGGCCGCCGGGGTACGGCGGTGGCGATGCTGGACGGCGTACCGACGATGTGGGCGGCGACGCCGGCGGACGGCCGGGCGCTGGCAACGACCGTCGACTACAGCCAGAGCGCGAAGACGATCAACGGCCTCGACAAGGCGATCATCGGCTCGTCGGTGCTGGCGATCGGGCTGACGCTACTGGTCGGCGCGTTCGCCGTCACCCGGATCACCCGGCGGCTGCACCAGACGGCCCTGGTGGCGCGGCGGATCGGGCAGGGCGATCTGGACGCGCGGGTGGACGACCCGCGGGCCCGGGATCCGCGGCGGCATCCGGACGAGGTGACGACGGTCGCGGGCGCGCTGGACTCGATGGCGGCCACGCTCCAGGCGAAGCTGCTGAGCGAGCAGCGGTTCACGGCGGACGTGGCGCACGAGCTGCGGACCCCGCTGACGGGGTTGTCGGCGGCGGCCGAGCTGCTGCCGGAGGGGCGGCCGACGGAGATGGTCCGGGAACGGGTGCGGACGATGCGGCAGCTGACGGAGGACCTGCTGGAGATCTCGCGGCTGGACTCGGGGACCGAGCGGGTGGAGTGGGACCTGCACCGGCTGGGTCCGCTGGTCGAGCGGGCGGTACGGGCCTCCGGCCGGCCGACGGAGGTGTCGGTGGTGCGGGACGTGTACGTGGAGACCGACCGGCGGCGGCTGGAGCGGGTGCTGGGGAATCTGGTGGCGAACGCGCACAAGCACGGGCGGGGGCCGGTGGTGGTGACGGTCGACGGGCCGGTGGTGTCCGTGCGGGATCACGGGGACGGGTATCCGGAGTACCTGGTGGCGCACGGGCCGCAGCGGTTCCGTACCGAGGCGGGGGCGGGGACCAAGGGGCACGGGCTGGGGCTGACGATCGCGGTGGGGCAGGCGGAGGTCATCGGGGCGGGGCTGGTGTTCCGCGGGGCGGAGGGTGGGGGTGCGCTCGCCGTCCTGACCCTGCCGCACGTCGTGGCCGACCCGTCCCCGTGACCCTGCGGCCCCTTCCCGAACCGGGCCCCGCCCCGGACCCCGCGCCTCGATCGCCGGCGGGGCTCGAGGATTCGGGGCTCCGCCCCGTCCCCCGGTCCTCAAACGCCGGACGGGCCGGGTTTCCCCCGGCTCGGACTTTTCCAGCGGGTCGGGGGTTGCCCGCGCTGGGGATCGGCGTCCGGGTTGGGTACTGCCGGGCAGTTCCAGCCTCGCCGGCGTTTGAGGCGCGGGGTGCGGGGCGGAGCCCCGGTTTCTGAGGCGCGGCGGGGTCAGGGGCGCGTCAGGAGGAGGTGTTTGGCGGCGGTGAATTCCTCAGGGGTGAGGACGCCTTCGGCGGCCAGGGCGGCCAGGGCCCGGAGTTCGGCTGCCAGGCCGGACTCCGCCGGGGCCGGAGGGGAAGGAGGGGAAGGAGGGGAAGGAGGGGGCGGCTCGTCGGCGGCCGTGCCCCACACCATGTCCTCCCCCGCCCCCTCGGGAGCCCTCGCGGCGTCCCACACGTACACCCCGCTCGTCAGCAGCCCCCTCAGCAGCGGGTTCCCCCGCGGGCGGGGTGCGGGGCGGGATTCCGGGGCGACGGGGCGGATGAACATCAGGAGGCCGGTCCTTTCGCGGCGCGGACTTCGGCGAGGCGGTCCGCGGGGATGCGGACGGAGCCGGCGATGCGCCCGCCGGCCGCCCGTACCGCCGTCGCCGCGTCCTCCGCCCAGACGTGTTCGACCAGGACGAGGAGTGCGCAGCTGCCGCGGTCCAGCAGGGTGGCCGACTCCTCGACGTCCTCGGGGCCGATCAGCGGCTCCGCCTCCCGCCCGGCGAGCAGCCCGCGCAGCTCGTGGAACTCGTCGAGCTCGGCCGCCCGCACCTCCCCGCCGGCCGTCCTGGCGACGACCAGCGCGTCGATGAGCCGGACGTTCCCCGTCTTGCGCAGCCCCAGGACCGCGGAGACCGCCTGGACCCTCAGCTGCTCTTCCGGAAAGGCGAAGACGATGAACTCCACGGGCCCCATACGGCGGCTCCCTGTCCTGTTCTGACGTTTCTTCAACACAGAATGCGCACTCGGCAGCACACTATGACATGACCAGACATTAAGGGGCATAAGCTCCGGACGCTTGCTACGTTGCGCATATGACCGCATTGACGGCACAGGCCGCCGAGCCCGCGCCGCCCGCCGCGCGACCGCCCCGGCGGCGCGGCGCCGAACTCGCGCTCCTCGCCGGAGCCGTGGCCACCGTGCTCCTCGGCTACGTCTGCTCCGGCCTGGCCGTCCACGGCAGGCTCCCGCAGGACACCGGCCGGTACGCCCTCGCGCTCGGCACCGCGGCCCTGCTCGCGCATCTGGCCGTACGACTGCGCGCCCCGTACGCCGATCCGCTGCTGCTGCCGATCGCGGTGCTGCTGAACGGGCTCGGCCTGGTGCTGATCGCCCGGCTGGACGCGGCCGCCCCGGGCCGGCCGGCGGCCGGCGCGCAGCTGGTGTGGTCGGCGCTCGGGCTGCTGCTGTTCACCGCGGTCGTGGTGCTGATGCGCGACCACCGGGTGCTCCAGCGGTACGCGTACGTCTCGGCGGCGGCGGCCCTGCTGCTGATGCTGGCGCCGGTCCTGTTCCCGCCGGTCAACGGGGCGCACATCTGGGTGCGGGTGGGCGGGCTGTCGTTCCAGCCCGGGGAGTTCGCGAAGGTGCTGCTGGCGCTGTTCTTCGCCGCCTACCTGGCGGCGAACCGCACTGCGCTCGCCCTCACCGGCCGTCCGGTGCTCGGCCGGCTGAGGCTGCTGCCGGGCCGGGTGCTGGCGCCGATCCTGACGATCTGGCTGCTCAGCGTGGGGGTCCTGGTGCTGGAACGGGACCTGGGGACCTCGCTGCTGTTCTTCGGGCTGTTCGTGGTGATGCTGTTCGTGGCCACCGGCCGGATCGGCTGGATCGCGGTGGGGCTGCTGCTCGCGGGGCTGGGGGCGTACGCGGTCGCCGCCTTCGAGCCGCACGTGCACGGGCGGGTCGAGGACTGGCTGAATCCTTTCGCCTCGATCGAAGAGGGCCGCGGGCCCGGCCAGCTGGCGCAGTCGCTGTTCGCCTTCGGCGCGGGCGGGTTCCTCGGCACCGGACTGGGGCTCGGCCACTCGGCCCTCATCGGGTTCGCCGCCAAGTCGGACTTCATCCTCGCGACCGCCGGCGAGGAGCTGGGGCTGGCCGGCCTGACCGCGATCCTGCTGCTGTACGGGCTGGTGGTGGCGCGCGGGTTCGCGGCCGGGCTGGCGCTGCGTGACCCGTTCGGGCGGCTGCTGGCGACCGGGCTGGCGTCGATCGTGGCGCTCCAGGTGTTCGTGATCGCCGGCGGGGTGACCGGGCTGATCCCGCTGACCGGCATGGCGATGCCGTTCCTGGCGCAGGGCGGTTCGTCCGTCGTCACCAACTGGATCATCGTCGCCCTGCTGATCCGGCTCAGCGACTGCGCCGGCCGGCCGGAGCCGGGCGGCCCGGCCGGACCGGCGCCGGAGGCCGTCCCGTGATCCGTTACATCCGCTGGTCGGCGGGGTTCTGCGCGCTGCTGCTGGCCGCCCTGTGGGTGAACGCCGTACGGGTGCAGGTGACGGAGGCGGGGGCGCTGGACGGCAACCCGGCCAACAAGCGGGCGAGCATCGCCCGGTACGCCAAGCCGCGCGGGGACATCCTCGTCGACGGCGCGCCGGTGACCGGTTCCCGGGACAGCGGCCAGCTGCTGCGCTTCGAGCGCACGTACCGCAACGGGCCGCTGTACGCGCCCGTGACCGGCTTCGCCTCGCAGGTGTACGGGACGAGCTTCGTCGAACGCGCCGAGGACGCCGTGCTGTCGGGCACCGACCCGGGGCTGTCGCTGATCCCGCTGTGGAACGACGTCCTGCGCCGCCGGCCGCCGGGCGGGAACGCGGCGACCACCGTACGGGCTTCGGTGCAGCGGGCCGCGTACGCCGGGCTGGCCGGGCGGCGCGGCGCGGTGGCCGCGCTGGAGCCCGCCTCCGGCAGGATCCTGGCGCTGGTCAGCAGTCCTTCGTACGACCCGGCGGAGCTGTCGGGGACCGGCGCCGCGGTGCGGGCGGCCTGGGCGCGGCTGAACGCGGACCCGGCGAAGCCGATGCTGAACCGGGCGCTGCGGGAGACGTATCCGCCGGGCTCCACGTTCAAGATCGTGACGGCTGCGGCGGCGCTGGACGCCGGGGTGGTGACGGACGTGGACGCGCCGACCGACACCCCGGACCCCTACCTGCTGCCCGGCACCCGTACGGCGCTCCCGAACGCGGCGAAGGGCTGCGAGGACGCGTCGATGGCCGAGGCGGTCCGGTGGTCGTGCAACACGGTGATGGCGAAGATCGGGGTGCGGGTCGGGCTGCGCGGGATGGTGGCGGCGGCGGAACGGTTCGGCTTCAACGATGCGGGGCTGCGGGTGCCGTCGTGGGTGTCGCGGTCCGGCTTCGACACCGACATGAGCGCCGATCAGCTGGCGCTGTCCTCGATCGGGCAGTTCAACACGAAGGCCACACCGCTCCAGATGGCGATGGTCGCCGCGGCCGTCGCCAACGGCGGCGAACTGCCGTACCCGTACCTGGTGGAGCGGACCACCGAGGACGACGGCGGGCCGGTCCGGCGCACGTTCCGGCGGAGCCTGGGGCGGGCGATGAACCCGGCGACGGCGCTGCGGCTGCAGCGGCTGATGGTGCAGGTGGTGGAGGACGGGACGGGGCGCAATGCGGCGCTGCCGGGGGTGGAGGTGGGGGGCAAGACGGGTACGGCTCAGCACGGGCTCGGCAACGCGGGGACGCCGTACGCGTGGTTCATCGCCTGGGCCCGGGCCGCGGGGGCGGCTCAGCCGGCGGTGGCGGTGGCGGTCGTCGTCGAGGACGCGGCGGCGGACCGCGGCGCGATCAGCGGTGGCGGCAGTGCGGCTCCGATCGCCCGCGCGGTCCTGCAGGCGGCCCTCCGCTGACCCTGCGGGGCGGCGCGCCTCGAAGACTCGGGGCTCCGCCCCGGGCCCCGCGGGGTCAGGGCTGTGAGGGGAGCCAGCCGATCTGAACGGCGCGGACGCCCGCTTCGAAGCGGCTCCGCGCGTCGAGGCGCTCCATCAGCTGGGTGGCTATGCGGCGGGCCGTGCGGTGGGAGACGCCCAGCCGTTTGGCGATCGCCTCGTCCGTGTGGCCCTGGGCCAGCAGCCGGAGGGTCATCGCCTCCTGGCTGTTGAGGCCGTTGTCGTCCTTCTGGCGGACGTCGCCCAGCGGCTGCGCCGTGTCCCACACGCTCTCGAACAGTGCGCAGAGCGCCGTGAGCGTCCCCTCGCCGGTCAGGACGACCGCACCGGCGGCGGTGTCCTCGCTGTCGATGGGGAGGACGGCGAGCTCGCGGTCGGCGATCAGCATGCGGGTCGGCAGTGCGGGCACGGTGCGGACCTGGCCGCCGAGACCGGTCAGGAAGTCCGCGTGGGCGACCGTGGGCGGGCTGTTGCGTACGGAGTCCAGGTAGACCGTGCGCATCCGGACCCCGCGCCGGATCATGGCCTCGCCGAGGGGCCGGGAGGACTTGAGCGCGTCCTCGGTCTGGGCACCGTCGGGCGCGAAGGACATCACCTCGTGGCGGATGCCGTGGTGGAGTTCCTTGAGCCGCTCGCGGATCCGGTCGAGGCCGATCAGGTGCTCGATGCCCGAGTTGGCGACTTCGGAGCGGCCCGCGTACTCGGAGATGAGCTTCGCCGCGGCGGCGCGGGAGAGTTCCAGGCGGTGCTGGTGGGCGGCCAGTTCCGCCGACTGGCGGGCGAGCAGGGTCTCCAGTCCGAGCTCGGGGCTCACGGCGCGCAGATGACCCGGTTTCTCGAAGGACTCGGTGACCAGTCCCAAACCGGCCAAGGTGCCCTGGGCCGCCCGAACGGCCTCGGCAGACACCCCCAGCCACTCGCCGAGTTCGTCGACACCGTGCCGCGGAAACGTGAGCATCGCCCGATATGCCGCCTCCGTACTGTGGTCCAGTCCGAGCGACTCAAGCAAGGCATCCCCCTCAACTCCCGCCCGCCCCGGCACCGCGCGGCGGAGATCGTAACCGGCTGAGCAATGGCTCAGCAAGATGTGCCCAGGTCAGCGCGGGCGCAGGCGGACGACGCCGGTAAAACGGAATTACCAGTTCGCCCTCTCTGGTGCTGGACACGTTGGTCCTGGGACGGATCCGTCCAACCTATCTCCCTTTCCCTGGAGCCTCGGTGGAGGAAGGCTTGAGCCTGTCGGAGCACCGCCGCTCCGGGAGCGAATCCAGCCGGTCCCCCGGCCTGAAACCTGCCTCACCGCGCATGAGGCACGCGAGTTTCGGCCATCGGCCGCTGGATTGCCGGTCCACACCCCTCATCGAAACACCGGAGGAATTTCCCATGCTTTCCAGCAGCCTCGGCCTCACGGTCGCCGTCGCCACTCTCCTGGCCGGCACCGCTCTCGCCATCCCGGCCGTGGCGGCGGCCTCCCCCGCCTCCGTGCCCGTCGCCACCACCGGCGTGGCCGAGGCCCCGGCTGCCGCGCCCACCCCCACGCCGTCCTCGACCCCGGAGGACTGGACCTGGCAGTGAGCCGCGCCGGCTCGCCGCTCTGCAAAGAACCGCCTTACGACACCGTCGGGAGTCCCCATGGACATCAGGCAATTGACCACCTTCCACAAGGTCGCGACGCTGCTGAGCTTCACGCGCGCGGCAACCGAACTGAAGTACGCCCAGTCGAGCGTGACCGCGCAGATCAAGAGCCTCGAAACCTCCCTCGGCGTCGAGCTCTTCGAGCGGCTCGCGGGCAAGATCCAGCTGACGCAGGCGGGTCAGCGCTTCCTCCCGTACGCCGAGCAGATGCTGTCCCTGGCGGGTGAGGCGCGCGGCAGGGTCACCGGGGACGGCGAGCCCGCCGGCCTGCTCACCATCGGCACCATGGAGAGCATCACCTCGTACCGGATGCCGCCGGTGCTGGAGTTCTTCCACCACCGTTACCCGCAGCTCCAGTTGGTGCTGCGGCCGAGCCTGTGCGCGGAGACCCTGCACTCGCTGCGCCAGGGCACGTTCGACATGGGCTTCCTGATGGAGGCCGAGACCCGGCACCCGGGTGTGCAGAGCGAGGTGCTCGGCTCGGAGCCGCTGGTGGTGGTGGCCTCGCCGCAGCACCCGCTGGCCGCCGAGTCCAAGGTGGACCTCGACCAGCTGCGCGAGTGCCAGGTGCTGGCGCCCGAGGCCGGGTGCGCCTACCGGGAGCTGTTCGAGGCCGAGCTGAACGACGGCTCGGGCGAGCCGGTGCCGTTCCTGGAGTTCGGCAACATCGAGTCCATCAAGCGCGGTCTGGCCGCCGGCCTCGGGGTGAGCCTGCTGCCCACCATGACGGTGGCCGAGGAGATCGCCGCCGGGGAGTTCGCCGTCCTGGCGTGGGAGCCGCCGTTCGAGGTGTTCACCCAGCTGGCGTGGCGGCGCGGCCGTCAGGCGACCCGCGAGATGCGCCTGTTCATCGACCGCACCATCGAGTCCATGGCGGTGGAGTACGAGCCGACGGCCGTCTGATCCCTTCGCGGGCCGCCGGTCACCCGGGGGCCCCGTATGCCGTCCCCGCACCGCCCGGGCCGTGCCCCGCGCGCGCCCGGGCGGTTTCTCCATCGGACATCGCGATATTCCGCATCAGCTACTCCGCGCAGACCGGCTGGACGCACAACTGTCCCACCGGACAGGATTTCGGCAGACCCCACCTTCACATTGCGGAGAGTTGCGGAGATATCCATGCAAGAAATCACGCGGCCGGCGAAACGATTCATAGTTTCCAGCGTTTCCTCCGATGCCCACATGTGGAACCTGGTGTTTCTCCAGCTCCTGCTCGAAGAAAACGGCGGCGAGGTCACCAACCTCGGCGCGTGCGTTCCCGACCAGGTCATCATCGACGAATGCCGGGAAGTCCGGCCGGACGTCCTGGTGCTCAGCACCGTGAACGGCCACGGCCACCTCGACGGCCTCCGCCTCATCCGAAAGATCCGCAGCGAGCCCGATCTCCAGGACCTCCGCGTCGTCATCGGCGGAAAGCTCGGCGTCCGCGGTGCGGAAAACGTCGAGTTCATCGAGAAGCTCGCCGAGGGCGGGTTCGACGGCGTCTTCGAATCCGAGGGCGCCCTCAGCAGTTTCGACGAGTTCCTGCGCGGCATCGGCCCGACCCGCCGGCTGGGCCCGGCCGCCCGGCCCGCCCTGGAGATGCAGGAGGCCGTGGCATGACCCCCGCAGCCACCGTCCCGGCGCCCGCCGCCGTCCGCGACGCCGCCTCCCCCGCGCCGGTCCGCCGCAACCGCTTCTCCGCCTTCGTCCACCGCGCCAAGGACGCCGGGCAGCTCGTCGTCCAGCCCCGCATGGGCTTCTCCCGCATCCCGGTGATGCGCGAGGGCCTGCTCGCCGTCCGCGGCGCGAACGCCGCCTCCGTCGGCACCGTGACCCTGGACAGCTACACCCGCGTCAACGACCACGACTCGGCCCGCGAGGCCCTGCGCACGGGCGCCGACCTCAACGGCTTCCCGCTCGTCGCCCACGGCCCCCAGGCCACCACCGGCATGCTCGACGGGGTGACCGGCCCGGAGTTCCCGCTCCAGGTCCGGCACGGCTCGGCACTGCCGTACCCGCTGTTCGAGGCGATGGTCGAGGCCGGCATCGACGCCACCGAGGGCGGGCCGGTCTCCTACTGCCTGCCGTACAGCCGGGCGCCGCTGACCGAGGCCGTCGACGCCTGGTCCCGCTGCTGCGACCTGCTGGCCGCGCAGGACGACCAGATGCACCTGGAGAGCTTCGGCGGCTGCATGCTCGGCCAGCTCTGCCCGCCGAGCCTGCTCGTCGCGCTCAGCGTGCTGGAGTCGCTGTTCTTCGCCGAGCACGGGCTGACCAGCATCTCGCTCAGCTACGCCCAGCAGACGCACGCCGGCCAGGACCTGGAGGCGCTCGCCGCGCTGCGCCGGCTCGCCGGGGAGCGGCTGCCCGGCATCGACTGGCACGTCGTGCTCTACACGTACATGGGCGTCTACCCGCGCACCCCGGTCGGCTCCTTCCGGATCCTGGAGGAGAGCGCCCGGCTCGCGGTCCGCAGCGGCACCGAGCGGCTGATCGTGAAGACGCCCGCGGAGGCGTTCCGCATCCCGACGGTCGCCGAGAACGTCGACGCGCTGGAGTTCGCCGCAGCCGTCGCCGACGACGAGGCGCGCTTCGGCAAGCCCGAACTGCCCACGAGCACCGGCCTGTACGAGGAGGCCCGGATGCTCGTCGAGAGCACCCTGGAGCTCGGCGACACGGTGGGTTCGGCGCTGGTCCGGGCGTTCGCCCGGGGCCACCTCGACGTGCCGTTCTGCCTGCACCGCGACAACGCCAACAAGTCCCGGGCGTACGTGGACCCGCGCGGCCTGCTCCGCTGGGCCAAGCCCGGTGCGATGCCGCTCCCGCCGCAGGACCTGGCCGGCCGCCGGCCGCTGTCCGCACAGGGACTGCTCGACATGCTCGGCTACAACGAGCGCCGCTTCGACCGTGAACAGCTGACCCGCGTGCCCTCCTGGAGCCTGACGTGACCCTTGCGACCGAGGCTCCGGCCACCACCCCCACCCTCGACGCCGTCCGCGGACGCGGCGCGCTGCGCGCCGTCGTCAGCCGGGGCATCCGGGGCCTGTCCCTGCGCGGCGCGGACGGCCGGTGGACCGGACTGGACACCGACATCGCACGGGCCGTGGCCGCGGCCGCCGTGGGCGACCCGGAGGCGGTGGAGTGGCTGCCGTCCGACCCGGCGGACCGGCTTGAGCCGCTGTCCGCGGGCACCGCCGAGCTGACCGTCGCCAACGTGACGTGGACGATGGGCCGCGACACCGGCGGGCCGGTCCTGTTCACCGGGGTGACCTGCTACGACGGCGAGGGCTTCCTGGTCCGCGACGACAGCGGCATCGAGCACCCGGAGCAGCTCGACGGGCACCGGGTGGCGGTGCAGAGCGGCACGACGAGCGCCGCGAACCTCGCCGCCTGGTACGGCTCCCGCGGACTGTCGGTGACGCCGGTCGAGTTCCCCACCCCGGCGGCGACCCTGGCCGGTTACGCCTCCGGCGCGTGCACGGCGTACGTGCTCGACCGCACGGCGCTGGCCGGCGAGCGGGCCTCGCTGCCGGACCCGCAGGCGCACCGGATCCTCGGCACCGCGATCTCCCGCGAGCCGATGGCCGCGGCCGTGCGGGCCGACGACCCGCACTGGTTCCGGCTGGTCCGCTGGGTGCAGAACCTGCTGGTCGCAGCCGAGTACCAGGTGGACGAGGCCGGCCCCGGCCGCCGCGAGGAGGCGCTCGCCGAGGCCGCCCTGCTGGCCGGCCGGCACGGTCCGGCGCTGGGCCTGGACACCGCGTGGGCGGCCCGGGTGCTGGCGGCGACCGGCACGTACGCCGACGTCTACGAGCGCAACCTCGGCGCGGCCTCCGGACTCGGCGTGCCGCGCGGCCTCAACGAGCTGTGGACCCGGGGCGGACTGCACTACGCCGTCCCCCTGCACTGAGCCTCCGTCCCTCTGAAAGGAACCCCCATGAGCAGTAGCGGCACAGCGACAGCGAGCCCGGCCGGCAGCACGGAGACGCGCGGATCGGTCGAGCTGACCCTGGCGATGATCCTGTCCGGAACCCTCGGCGTGTTCGTCGTCGAGTCGGGTGCCTCGCCGTTCAACGTCGTCTTCTTCCGGTGCCTGTTCGGTGCGATCGCGCTGGGCCTCTACTGCCTGGTGCGCGGGTTCTTCAAGAACCACGGGTTCACCGCGAAGAAGATCGGCCTCGCCGCCCTCGGCGGTGTGTTCATCGTCTTCAACTGGGCCTTCCTCTTCGAGTCGTACGAGGCGACGTCCATCTCGGTGGCGACGGTCGTCTACCACACGCAGCCGTTCTACGTCGTGCTGCTGGGCGCCCTGCTGTTCCGCGACAAGATCACCGCCACCAAGTTCGGCTGGCTCGGCGTCGCGTTCGTCGGCCTGATCCTGGTGGCCGGCGTGTCGGTGGACGACTTCCGGGGCGGCGGCTCCAGCGCGTACCTGATCGGTCTCGGACAGGCCCTGCTGGCGGCCCTGTTCTACGCCTTCGCCACCGTCATCACCAAGCGGGTGACCGGCGTGAAGCCGCACCTCGTCGCGCTGATCCAGGTCACCCTCGGCATCTTCCTGCTGCTGCCGTTCGCCTCCTTCGGGGAGATGGGCGGGATGGGCGCGGACTGGGGCTGGCTGGTCGGGCTCGGCCTGATCCACACCTGCCTGATGTACGTGCTCATGTACTCCGCGTACCAGAAGCTGCCCACCGCCAAGATCGCCGTGCTGGCCTTCGTCTACCCGGCGGTCGCGATGCTCTTCGACTGGGCCGTCTACGGGCACAGCGTCAGCCTCCTCCAGGCCCTGGGCATCCCGCTGATCGTCGGCGCCAGCCTCGGCATCAACCTCGGCTGGCGGCTCCTGCCCGCCCGCCCGGAGAACCAGACCACTGCCGTTCAGGCACCGGCCGTCGCGCACGCCGCCCCGGCCGAGAAGATCACGATTGGAGAGTCCCGATGACTCTTGTCACCGATGCGGCAGCGCCCACGGCCCCGCGCATCGCCATTGTCGGCGCCACCGGCGCGGTGGGCAGCACCCTGATCGAGCTGATCGAGGAGCGCGGGCTGCGCTACCGGGAGCTGTACCTGGTCGCCTCCGCACGGTCCGCGGGCCGGGTGCTGACCGTCGACGGCCGCGAGTACACGGTCCGGGCGATCGAGGAGTTCGACTTCACGGACGTGGACGTCGCCTTCTTCTCGGCCGGCACGTCCGTCAGCCAGAAGTGGGTGCCGGTCGCCACCGAAGCCGGTGCGATCGTCATCGACAACACCATCGCGTTCCGCATGGACCCGGACACCCCGCTGGTCGTGCCCCAGGTCAACGCGCACGAGCTGGACCGCCGCCCGAAGAGCGGTGTCATCGCCAACCCGAACTGCTCCACCATCCCGCTGGTCCGCCTGCTGCGCGGGATCGAGGACCGCTGGGGCATCCGCAACGCGGTGGTCAGCACGTACCAGGCCGCTTCCGGCCTCGGCTACTCCGGCGTGGAGGAGCTTCAGGAGTCCACCCGGGCCTCCCTGCAGGGCCCGGACTCGGGCTTCGAGCCGCAGCACTTCCACCCGACGCTGGCGTTCAACGTCATCCCGAAGATCGACCGCTTCCTCGACTCCGGCTTCACCATGGAGGAGGAGAAGATGCTCCAGGAGTCCCGGAAGATCCTGGGGCTGCCGCACCTGGACGTCACCACCACCTGCGTGCGGGTTCCGGTCGCCAACTGCCACTCGGAGTCCGTGTACGTCGAGTGCCAGTCCCCGGTGGACCGGGCCGAGCTGGTCGAGGTGCTGGCCGCGCTGCCCGAGGTCCGGGTGCACGACCGGGAGACGGTGACCTCGTTCCCGACCCCGGCGGTCGTGGACAGCTCGGACATCGTCCACGTCGGCCGGATCCGGGCGACCCAGAACAACCCGCGGGCCTTCTGGCTGTGGCTGGTGGCGGACAACCTGCGCATCGGTGCCGCGCTGAACGCCGTCCAGATCGCCGAGGAGCTGGCGGAGCGGGGCACGCTGTGAGCGCTCCCGCGGTCCTGAAGTTCGGCGGGTCGAGCTTCCGCACCCTCGCCGCGTACGGGGACCTCGCCCGGGCGCTCGGGGAGCGCATCGACACGGACGGCACCAAGCTGGTCGTCGTGGTCAGCGGGCAGCCGGGCGAGACCGAGCAGTTCCGGGACCGCCTCAGCCAGGTCAACCCGACCCCCGAGGACGAGACGGTGGCCGGCCTGCTGACGCTGGCGGACACCGTCGGCGCCCAGCTGCTGGCCACGGCCCTGCACCGGACCGGCCGCACCGCCACGGTACTGGCCGGCCACCAGCTCGGCCTGGTCACCAACTCGGCTTTCATGTGGGCCCGGTTGGAGCACACCGACCCGGAGCCGCTGCGCACGGCGCTGCGGGACCACGACGTGGTGGTGGTCCCCGGCGGGCAGGCGGCCGACGCGCAGGGCCGGCCGACCTGGCTCGGCAAGAACAGTTCGGACCTGTCCGCGGTGGCCGTGGCCGCCGCGGTGGGCGCGAGCCGGTGCGAGATCCACTCCGATGTGGACGGCATCTACAGCACCGACCCGCACCTGGTCAGCGGCACCCGGCTGCTGAAGGAGGTCTCGTACAACGTGGCGGCGCTGATGTCGCTGTACGGGGCGAAGGTGCTGCACCGACGATCGGTGCGGCTGGCGCAGAAGCACCGGATCGAGATCGTCTGCCGGCTCAACCGGGCGCCGTTCACGGTGGGTTCGGTGATCGGCACGGCCGGCGCGTCCGCCTCGGCGGTCGTCCTCAACCAGCGGTCCGTGGCCCTGGGATACGACAGCGACGCCGCCGCCGACCGGGCGTTCGCGGCCTTCCACGGGGCGAACATCGACACGATCCGCCTCACCACCGGCCCGCAGGTCGCCGTCATGGGCGGGTTCGTCGACCTGGACGAGCTCCAGCGCCGCCAGGGCCTGACCCCCGGCACGTACGCGGGAGTGCCGGTCACGGCGCTGCGCGGCAGCAAGGTCGCCACCCACCTGGCGGCGAGCGAGGACGACGCACTGCACCTGGCGCAGCGGCTGCACGACCTGCTCCAGGACGAGCGGGCGCCCTTCCCCGAGGTCGGCTCCATACCCGAACCCGTAGGAGTGTGAGCGAATTGACCACCTTCATCGACCGTCCGCTCGGCACGGACCTCGGCGCTTCGGCCCGGTCCGGCGCCGAGACCTTCACCCTGATCCGGTTGCCCGACGAGGTCCGCGACGCGCTGGGCGGCGCGCTCGCCGAGATGACCGACCCGCTCGACGACATCGACCACTCGATGACCCGCTGGATGCAGATCTTCGCGCAGCTGCCGACGGATCTGCTGCAGAAGGTCCTGGACTTCGGCCGGCACATCGACACCGCCGGTGTCGCGCTCGTCGACAACCTCCCGGTGGACCCGCACGTGCCGGCCACCCCGCTGGACGGCAACCCGGCCCCCGACAAGGCCACCTGGGTCGCCGAGGGCGTGCTGCTGGGCCTCAGCGGACTGCTGGGCGAGCCGATCGGCGTCCTGACCGAGAAGGCGGGCCGGGTCGTCCACGACGTCATCCCGGTGGCCGGCGGCTCCAAGTCGCAGACCAACCAGGGCTCCGAGGTCTTCCTCAACTTCCACAGCGACATCACGCACGACGTGATCGGCCGCTACGACATCGCCAACCCGGACTTCCTCGTGCTGAGCTGCGTGCGCGCCGACCACGAGGGCGTCGCCGGCACCTTCTACGCGGACGCCCGGGACATCTCGGCGGCGCTGGAGCCGACGGTCCTGGAGACCCTGCGGTCGCCGCTGTTCCGCCTGAACGCGCCGGGCAGCTACACCCGGGACGTGGCCAGCGACACCGAGGTGCTGTCCGACCCGGTACCGCTGATCAGCGGGACGAACGAGTACCCGGAGATCGTCATCGCCGCCAACGGGGTGCGCGCCCTGACCAGCGGCGCGCAGGCGGCGCTGGACCAGCTGCAGGGGGTGTGCCGGAGCGTCGCCCACGCGGTGTACCTGCGCCCCGGCCAGGCCCTGCTGATCAACAACCGCAAGGGGGTGCACGCCAGGTCCACGTTCACCGCCCGCTACGACGGGCAGGACCGCTGGCTCCAGCGCAGCTACGTGCGCCGCAACCTCTGGGACATCCGCTACCGAGTGACGCCGGAGAACCGACGCGTTCACTACTGAGGGAGAGCGCATGGACGACGTACTGAGCTTTTCCGTGACGGAGACCACCTCCGACCTCGCGGAGGCGCACGCCCTCCGCCTGCTGAGGTACGAGCCCCGCTTCCCCGACGACGAGTTCTGGTGGCTCGACCGGGACCGCGACGCGCTCGGCAAGGTCTTCCTGCTCCGCAAGGGCGACCGGGCCGCGGCCACCCTGCGGATCGTCCCCGTCACCTCCTGCACCACGGAGATCGAGGAACTCGGTCTCCTGCCCGCCGGCCTCGCCCAGGACCCGAACGTGTGGGAGCTGGGCCGGCTGGCCGGTCTGCCGGGCTCCTCCGCCGGCGGACTGCCCAACTCGCTGCTGCTGTTCGGCTGGTCGGCGGCCTGGGCGCTGGAGCGCCTGCCGCTGACGCACGTCGTGTCGTACTGCCGCGGCGGGAAGCTGCGCAACTTCCAGGCAGCGGGCGCCGAAGTGGTCGCCGGCCCGCACGACATCCCCGGCCGCGGGTCCGACTACTACACGATCGTCGCCGACATCGCGAAGGTCGTGGACACCGTCCGGGGCTACGGCTTCGGGCACCTGACCGACGCCGCGGCCGCCGGCCGCTCCGAGTTCACCGTCGCCGACGTGCTCCAGCCGGTCCCGTCACCGGCGTAGGGGGTGTCGCGAAGGTTCCGCACAGCGCCCACGGAGCCCTGCACGCACTCTCGCCGCACCGGCCGAAGCCCCGAGTACGCCCAGTACGAGGGCCTTCGCCCGGCACGCCGAGAGCACGCACCGGACACCGCGGGCACCGCACAGGACCTTCGCAACACCCCCAGGCCCGTCCCGACCGCATCTTCCGCCACACCTTTCACCGAGGAGACACCCCACATGAGTGACAGCGCCATCCTCCGCCCGGACCTGCGCGAGAAGGTCGACGCCAAGCTCAACGCGTTCATCGTCGACTTCTACGCCGAGGCGCCGTACGCCCAGCACTTCCTGAACGGCACCGACATCGACCTGCCGTACTACAAGCGGCACACCATCGAGACCATCCTGCGGATCCGCCGCAAGCGCACCATCGACGCGCACGCCATCCGCTACTTCACGCTCCACGACCCGGAGACGGCGAAGGAGTGGGCGGCGTACACCGACGACGAGATGCTGCACGACCAGCTGTTCCTCGCGGACCTGGAGAAGGTCGGCGTGCCGGCGGACGAGGTCTACGGCACCGACCCGTTCCTCGCCACCAAGCTGCTCAACGGCTACTTCCTGTACTGCCTGGAGTTCGAGGGCACCCCGCTCGCGGCCATCACCAGCAGCTACTTCCTGGAGTACACCACGCGGCTCACCCAGCCCGACTGGCTGGACAACCTGGAGAAGACGCTCGGCGAGGACAACGTCCAGGGCGCCCGCACCCACGTCAACTACGACATCGACGAGGACCACACCGGTGACGTGTGGAACGTCCTGATGACCCTGGTGAAGACCGAGGAGGACGAGGCGCGTCTGATGACCCACCTCGACCACCTCTACAAGCTGTTCGTCATGTACTTCGTCGAGGCGTTCGACGCCACGTCCAAGGCGGTCGCCGCCGCGGAGCCTGCCGGAGTCGGTGCCGCGCATGTCTGAGTCGGACCACGGCAACGGCTGAGCAGGCGGGCCGCATTCCGCCCGGCCGTCGTCCCCCCTTCCATCCGCTTCCATCCGCTTCCAGCCCCTTCCAGCCCCTTTCCACCCCCCGCTCCGCCCCCGCTCCGCCCCCGTTCCGCCCTCCCCCACGGATCCCGAAAGGACCGGCATGTCCCCACCCAAGGCGCCTGCCTCCTCCCACCTGTTCGGGCTGCTGATGGCCGGCGCCGGAGTGCTGGCCTTCTCCCTGACCTTCCCGGCCACCCAGAAGGCGATGGCCGTGTTCACCGCCTGGCAGGTCGGCATCGGCCGGGCCGTCGTGGCGGCCGCGCTCGCCGGCCTGTGCCTGTTCCTCTTCAAGGCGAAGCTGCCGCCGCGCGAGCAGATGCTGCCGGTGGCGCTCGTCGGCCTGGGCGTGGTCGCCGGCTACCCGATCTTCACCGCGCTCGCCCTGGAGTACGTGTCCTCCTCGCACGCGGCGGTCGTCACCGGACTGCTGCCGCTGGCCACCGCCGCCTTCGGCCGGCTGCTCGGCAACGAGCGGCCCGGCGCCCTGTTCTGGTGGGCCTCCGCCGCCGGGGCCGCGGTCATCCTCGCCTTCACGCTGCGGCACGGCATCAGCGGCTTCGGCATCGCCGACCTGCTGCTGATCGGTTCGCTGGTCGCCGGCGGGCTCGGCTACGCGGAGGGCGGCAAGGCCTCCAAGGCCATGCCCGGCTGGCAGGTGATCTCCTGGGGGCTGGTGTTCTCGCTGCCGCTGACCGTGCCGGTCACCGCGGTCGCCCTGATCGCCTCGCCGCCGCAGCTCGACGGCGCGGGCGCCGGCGCCCTGATCGGCTTCGGCTACGTCGCCGTCTTCTCGATGTTCCTCGGCTTCTGCGCCTGGTACCCGGGCCTGGCCCGGGTCGGCGTCACCCGCGGCAGCCAGATGCAGCTGCTCCAGCCGCTGCTGACGGTCGGCTGGGCGGCGCTGCTGCTCGGCGAGTCCGCCGACGCGTGGACCCTGGCCGCCGCCGTCCTGGTGCTGGCCTGCGTGGGCCTCGCCCAGTGGGCCCGGCTCTCGGCCCCGGCCGCCGCCGCCCGCACCGCCGCCGCCGCACCCGCCGCACCCGCCGCGCCGGCCGCACCCGTTCCCGCCGGCCGCGCCTGACCACCCCCGTCCCCCCCCCACCCCACGCCCGAGGAGTACGCAAGTGATCGACTGGGAGATAGACGGCCGCCTGGCTGGCGCCTGCAACTGCGGTACGCCGTGCCCGTGCTGGTTCGCCGAGGCCCCCACGCACGGCTCGTGCGACGCCATCGGCGTCGGCGTGGTCGACCGCGGCCACTACGGCGACGTGGACCTGTCCGGCTGCAAGCTGGGCGTGGCCTACCGTACGGTCAAGCACGTGTGGGACGGCGGCCTCCAGGTCGCCGTGTACATCGACGAGCAGACCCCGGGCCCGCAGAGCGAGGCCCTCGAGCAGATCCTCACCGGCAAGGCGGGCGGGCTGCTGGCCACGCTGTTCACGCTCGTCGCGGACTTCAAGGGGATCCGCCGGGTCCCGATCGAGCTGGACGAGACGGGCGAGAAGCCGTCGTTCACGCTGGGCCGGGACGCGGTGGTGGGCCTGCGGCCGCTGCTGGGCCAAGACGGCAAGACCCCGATCGAGGTCAACAACGCGCTGATGTCGTTCGGCGGCTCGCGCCTGCTGGCCAAGACGGAGAGCCGGTTCGTCGACGAGGACCTGGGCTGGAACTGGCAGCTGGAGCACGCCGACTTCGGCCCGATGAAGCTGGCCTCGGCGTGAGCGCGCCGGCACCCGTCCGCGAGGCGGCGGCCCCGCGCCCCGCGGCCGCCTCCCCCGGGGTCTGGTCGCGCCGGGTCACCGTCACGACCACGGTGTGGGTGCTGGCCGCGTCCGCGTTCGCCTGGTGGTGGATGCTGGCGGGCGGCCACGGCACGGACCCGGCGGCCGGGACCGGAGCGGGCGCCGGAGCCGGAGCCGGGCACCACGGCGGGCACCACGGCCCGGCCGCCGCCGCGGCCGGGGTGTCCGGCGCCGAGGCCGCCATGTTCCTCGCCATGTGGGCGGGAATGGTGGTCGCGATGATGTTCCCGGTCGCCGTGCCGCTGATCGCCGCGCACCGCTTCGTCACCCGTACCCGCGGCCCGAGGGGCGCCGCCGAGACCGGATTCCTCGTCGCCGGGTACCTGCTGGCCTGGGTGGCGGCCGGGCTGGTGCCGCTGCTGCTGATGGCCGGCAAGCGGGCGGTGCTGCCGGAGTCCTTCGACGGGCCGTGGCGGGTGGCGCTCACCGGCCTGGTCCTCGCCGTCGCCGGGCTGTTCCAGTTCAGCGGGCTCAAGACCCGCTGCCTGACGGTCTGCCGCAGTCCGCTGCAGTTCGTCCTGACGCACGACTTCCGCGCCGGCCTGCCCGGCGCGCTGCGCGCCGGTGCCCTCAACGGCGTGTACTGCCTGGGCTGCTGCTGGGCCCTGATGCTCGTCCAGGTGGCCGTGGGCCTGGACAACATCGCCTGGATGGGGACGCTGACCCTCCTCTTCCTCGCCGAGCGGATGCTGCGCCGCGGCCAGGCCCTGGCCCGGGTCACGGGGACCGTCATGACGGTCCTCGGCGTGGTGCTCGTGATGGAACCGCTCGTCCACACCCCGCTCGCCGGACTCCTGTAGGCGGCCCGCTCCCCCGGCCCCGCCTGCCCCGTTCCCGCCCGTCCCACGATCCCGATCCTCGTCCAAGGGAGACTCATGTCCCGCCTCTTCGACCGTCTCGACAGCCTGATGCCGGGCCTGGAGGACGTCTACCGGGATGTGCACGAGCACCCCGAACTCGCCTTCCAGGAGAAGCGCACGGCCGGTGTGGTCGCCGCGCTGCTGGAGGAGCAGGGCTGGGAGACCGCCACCGGCGTCGGCCGCACCGGCGTCGTCGGCGTGCTGCGCAACGGCGAGGGTCCGGTGGTGATGCTCCGCGCGGACATGGACGCACTGCCCGTCGAGGAGCGGACCGGCCTCCCGTACGCGAGCACGCAGACGGCGGTGGACGACAGCGGGGCCACCGTGCCCGTCATGCACGCCTGCGGTCACGACGTGCACGTGGCCGCGCTGCTGGGCGCCTGCGCCCTGTTCGCCGGGGACCGCGCGTCCTGGCGGGGCACCCTCGTCGCCGTGTTCCAGCCGGGCGAGGAGAGCGGCCTCGGGGCCCGCGCGATGATCGACGACGGCCTGTTCGAGCGGTTCCCGAAGCCGGAGGTCGTCCTCGGCCAGCACGTCGGCCCCGGCCCGGCGGGCCTGGTCGCCACCTGCCCGGGGCCCGTCATGGGCGGTACGGACAACCTGCGCATCCGGCTGTTCGGGCGGGGCGGGCACGGCTCGAAGCCGGAGTCCGCGGTGGACCCGGTGGTGATGGCCGCGCACCTGGTGCTGCGGCTCCAGACGGTGGTCTCCCGTACGGTGGCGGCCGCCGACCCGGTCGTGGTGACCGTGGGCGCGCTGCACGCCGGCACGACCGCCGCGACCATCCCCGACGAGGCCGAGCTGGCCGTCAACATCCGCACCACCTCGGCGGCCGCCCGCGATCTGGCGCTGGCCACGATCGAGCGGCTGGTCAAGGCGGAGGCGCTGGCCGCGGGCGCCCCGCGGGAACCCGAGATCGTCCCGGTGTGCACCCTGCCGAACACGGTCAACGACCCCGCGGCGACCGAGCGGGTGGCAGCGGCCCACCGCGGCCACTTCGGCGACGGCGCGGTGATCCCGGTCGGCCCCAACAGCGCCAGTGAGGACTTCGGGCTGCTGGCCGAGGCCGCCGGGGTCCCGTCGGTGTTCTGGTTCTTCGGCGGGCTCGACGCCGAGGAGTACACGAAGGCCTTCCTCGCCGGCCGGGTCGCCCAGGACGTCCCGCAGAACCACGCGTCGACGTTCGCGCCCGTCGTCCAGCCGACGCTGGGCACCGGCGTCCGGGCCCTGGCCGCCGCCGCACTCGCCTGGCTGGAGCCGCGGTGACCGCCCCCGCGCGGGTCGTCATCATCGGCAACGGCATGGCCGGCGCCCGGGTGGCGCAGGAGCTGCGGCGCCGCGACCCCGCGCTGTCCCTGACCGTGCTCGGCGCCGAGCGCTGCGCCTCGTACAACCGGGTGCTGCTCACGGACGTGCTCGCGGGCGCCATCGACGAGGACGAGATCTACGACCGTCCCGCCGACCAGCGCGGCGCCCGGGTGCACACCGGGGTCAGCGCGGTGGCCGTGGACCGGGAGCGGCGCACGGTGCTGACCGCGGACGGCGGCAGCCACCCGTACGACAGCCTGGTCCTGGCGACCGGCAGTACCCCGCGGATCCCGGAGGTGCCGGGGCTGCGGGACGCGGACGGCGAACTCGGGCAGGGCGTGGCGGCGTTCCGGACCCTGGACGACTGCCACCGGATCCTGTCGCTGGCCGGGCCGGGCTCCCGTGCGCTGGTGCTGGGCGGCGGGCTGCTGGGGCTGGAGGCGGCCCGCGCGCTGGCCGGCCGGCAGCTGGACGTGCAGGTGCTGCACTCGGGGCCGGCCGTGCTGAACAGGCAGCTGAATGCGGAGGCCGCCGGCATCCTGACCCGCCAGCTGGCCGAGCTGGGCGTCACGGTGGTCCAGGACGCGGTCACGGTGCGGCTCGTCCGGTCCGCGGACGGCCGGCTGACCGGCGCCGAGCTGGCCGACGGCCGGGTGCTGCCGGGCACCCTGCTGGTGGTGGCGTGCGGGGTGGAGGCGGAGAGCGGGCTGGCCGCGGCCGCCGGGCTGCCGGTGGCCGACGGCATCGTGGTGGACGAGCGGATGCGCACCGCGGACCCGGCCGTCTACGCGATCGGGGACTGCGCCCGGCAGGGCGGGCGGGCCGCGCGGCTGGTGGACGACGCCTGGGCGCACGCCCGGATCGCCGCCGACGCCATCACAGGCGCGCAGGGCGGCCCGGTGCTGCCGCCGCCGGCGGTGACCCGGCTGAAGGCGGAGGACATCGACCTGACGCTGATCGGCGAGCCGGAGCCGGCGGGCGGCGGGCAGGAGGCCGGGGAGCCGGGGGCCGTGGAGGTGCTGACCGACACGGACCAGGCCGCCGGCCGGTACCAGCGGATCGTGCTGCGCGGCGGCCGGATCACCGGTGCGGCCCTGCTCGGCGGCCACCCGGACACCGGTCTGCTGATCAAGGCGTGCGCGGACCGCCGGGTGCTGACCGAGGCGGAGCGCGGCCGGCTGGCCCGGCTGCCGGGCCCGCGCGGCGAACTCGCCCCGGACAGCCCGGAGCCGGAGGCGGAACCCCCGGTGTGTTACTGCCGCAACGTTTCCGAGCGGCGCATCCGGGAGGCGTGCGGGGCCGGGGCGCGGACGGTCGCGGCCATCGCCCGGACCACCCGGGCGACGACCGGCTGCGGGATCTGCCGCTCGAAGGTCAAACAGCTGCTGAAGTCTGCGGGGTGAGGAGGGCGACGGGACGTCAGGGCCCGTCGGCGGGGGGCGCGGTGGCCGCGGGTGACGCGGCGGCCGCGCCTTCTGCGATCGCCTCCGCCACCTCGGACACCCGGGCCTGCTCCTCGGCGGCGAACCGCTCCCGGTCGAGGGCCTCGGCGACCTCCTCGTCCTGGGCCATCAGCAGGTCGAGGCTGGAGTCCCCCAGTTCGAAGACGCCCATGGCCACGTACGCCTTCTGGAGCCGTTCGCCCCACAGCCCGATGTCCTTGACGCAGGGCACGATGCGGCTGAACAGCAGCTTGCGGAACAGGTGCAGGAACTCGTTGCGTTCCGCGTACTCCTCGGCCTCCTTGCGGGGGATGCCGAAGTTCTCCAGCACCTCCACCCCGCGCAGCCGGTCGCGCATCAGGTGGCAGCCCTCGATGACGAACTCCTCGCGCTCGCGCCGCTCGGCGTCCGTCAGCTGCCGGTAGTAGTCGCGCAGCGCCATCCGCCCGAAGGCCACGTGCCGGGCCTCGTCCTGCATCACGTACGCGAGGATCTGCTTGGGCAGCGGCTTGGGCGTGCTGTCGCGGATCATGCCGAAGGCGGCCAGCGCCAGGCCTTCGATGAGCACCTGCATGCCCAGGTACGGCATGTCCCAGCGGGAGTCGCGCAGGGTGTCGTCGAGCAGCCCCTGCAGGTTCTCGTTGACCGGGTAGAGCATGCCGATCTTCTCGTGCAGGAAGCGGGTGTAGATCTCGGCGTGCCGGGCCTCGTCCATGGTCTGGGTGGCGGAGTAGAACTTCGCGTCGAGGTCGGGCACGGACTCCACGATGCGCGCCGCGCACACCATCGCGCCCTGTTCGCCGTGCAGGAACTGGCTGAACTGCCAGGAGGTGTAGTGCCGGCGCAGGTCGCCCTTGTCCTTCTCGGAGAGCTTGGCCCAGTGCCGGGTGCCGTACAGGGTCATCGCCTCGTCGGGCGTGCCGAGCGGGTCGTACGGGTCGACCTCCAGGGTCCAGTCGATCCGTTTCGCGCCGTCCCACTGCTTGTCCTTGCCCTTCTGGTACAGGGCGAGGAGGCGCTCGCGGCCCTCGTCGTACTCCCAGCTGAACCGGGCCGCGCCGGTTGCCGGAATCTGCCACACCGGTTCTCCCGGGTCCTTCGTGTAGAGCTCTCGCGTCGACACGGACGCCCCCTTCGTGCTGTGGACTGCCGCACAAGCCAGGACGGTCCGCAGCGTCACACGTTGGTAGACACCGGGTCAACAACCCGTGCGCAAGGGATTGACGACCTTGCTGACAAGCAGTCTCATAAACAGTGACCACCGGTAACCCCCTCACCCGACGAGGTGCCTCCGCCATGACCACCGTGACGCCAGCGACCTCCGCGAGCCCGGCGGACCTCACCGCGCTGCGCGACGCCCTCGGGCTGCTCAAGGACCGCGAGCAGGTCGCCGAGCGGCTGCTCGACTCCTCCGCGAAGCACTCCTTCGACCCCGACAAGGAGCTCGACTGGGAGGCCGAACCCGTCGAGGGCAAGTGGTACTGGCCGCCGGAGCTCGTCTCGCTCTACGACACCCCGCTGTGGAAGAAGATGGCCGAGGAGCAGCGCATGGAGCTGGCCCGGCACGAGGCCGCGGCCCTCGCCTCCCTCGGCATCTGGTTCGAGATCATCCTGATGCAGCTCCTCGTCCGGCACGTCTACGACAAGCCCCTGACGAGCAAGCACGTCCGCTACGCGCTCACCGAGATAGCCGACGAGTGCCGGCACTCGATGATGTTCGCCCGCATGATCGAGCGGCACGGCGCGCCCGCGTACCCGGTCTCGCGCACGAACCACAACCTCGGCCGGGTCCTGAAGACCGTCTCCACGACCCCGGGTTCCTTCGCCTGCACCCTCCTCGGCGAGGAGGTCCTCGACTGGATGCAGCGCCTGACCTTCCCGGACGAGCGTATCCAGCCGCTGGTGCGCGGAGTGACCCGGATCCACGTCATCGAGGAGGCCCGGCACGTCCGGTACGCCCGCGAGGAGCTGCGCCGCCAGATGGTCACCGCGCCGCGCTGGGAGCAGGAGCTGACCCGGATCAGCTGCGGCGAGGCCGCCCGCGTGTTCTCGGTGGCCTTCGTGAACCCGAAGGTGTACGAGAACGTCGGCCTGGACCGGCGGGAGGCGGTGGCCCAGGTGAAGGCGAGCGGGCACCGCCGCGAGGTGATGCAGACCGGCGCCAAGCGGCTGACCGACTTCCTCGACGACATCGGTGTGCTGCGGGGAGTCGGCCGGAAGTTGTGGCAGCGCTCCGGACTCCTGGCCTGAGGCGTGCGCCGTGGCATTACGCTGCGGGGCATGACCAGGACCTCGCCGACACGGACGTACCGCCGGCTGAGCGTCGAGGAGCGGCGGGGCCAGCTCCTCGACGCGGCCCTGCACCTCTTCGCGCAGCGCGCACCCGAGGACGTGTCCCTCGACGACGTCGCCGAGGCGGCCGGGGTCTCCCGGCCGCTGGTCTACCGCTACTTCCCCGGCGGCAAGCAGCAGCTGTACGAGGCGGCCCTGCGGTCGGCGGCCGAGGAGCTGTCGCTGTGCTTCGCCGAGCCGCAGGCCGGCCCGCTGACCCGCCGGCTGTCCCGGGCCCTGGACCGCTACCTGGCGTTCGTGGACCAGCACGACACCGGGTTCAGCGCGCTGCTGCAGGGCGGCTGCGTGGTGGAGACCTCCCGGACCACGGCCACCGTGGACGGGATCCGGCGGGCGGCGGCCGACCAGATACTCGTGCACCTCGCGGTCCCGGAGCCGGGCCCGCGGCTGCGGATGATGGTCCGCACCTGGATCACCGCCGTGGAGGCCGCCTCGCTGATCTGGCTGGACGAGGGCAAGCAGCCGCCGCTGCCGGAGCTGCGGGACTGGCTGGTCGACCAGTTCGTCGCGCTGCTGACGGCGACCGCCGCCACGGACCCCGAGACGGCCGCCGCGGCCCGCCGGGCGCTGGCCCTGGAGGCCGCCGACGGCCCGGTGGGCGTGCTGGCCCGCCGGGTGATCCCGGTGGTCTCGGAGGCGGCGCACCTACTGTAGGGAGGGTGAAGAGCCAGAACACCCCCTTCGAAGGCGGCCCGATGGACGGCCGGGTGCTGCCGATCCTGCTCGGGCCCACCGGCCACCCGCCGAAGGTGTACGAGATCCCCGTGCCCGACCCGGACGGCGGCCCGCCGACCGTCCTCGTCTACCGGCGCGAGCCGGCCGGCTACTCGAAGCGGCTGGGCTTGCAGACCGGCTGGAAGTACGCCTTCGACCCGACGGGCCGCCGGGACCGGCTGCGCTGGCCGTGGTCCAAGCCGCAGCCGCCGGCCCCCGGGGACTGAGCGGCGACGGCGGCTGCTCCGTCCGGCTGAGGGCGGCGGCACGGCCGACCCGGTTGGGCGATTCGTCATATTGTGCGTGCGACGATCCCTCCCTCGGAGGTGATCCCTTGTCACGAGGACTGCTGCGTACGGCCTGGGTGGCCGTCGCGACCGCCGCCGCTCTGGTCACGGCGGTCCCCCTGCCCGCCACGGCCGACCCGGCCGACCCCGGCCCGCGCACCCGGCCGGACGCCGACCCGGGGGCGGGACCGGGGGGCACCGCGGACGCGGGTACGGGAACAGACCCCGGGGCGGGCCGGGGCACGGAACCGGGCACGAACCCGGGCACGAACCCGGGCACGGACCCGGGCACGGAAGCAGATGCCGGACCGACCGCCGCCGCAGGCACCGGCGCCGGCACCGGCACCGGCAGCCCCGCCGACATCGCCGCGCTGCTGACCCGCCTCCAGGGCCTCTACCAGCGCACCGAGGAGGCCACCGAGGCCTACAACGCGACGGCTGCCGCCCTCAAGGCCCGGGAGTCCGAAGAGCAGCGGCTGCGCACCGACCTCGGCCGGGCCCGTACCGCACTCGGCGGCGAACGGGCCCTCGCCGGACAGCTGGCCCGCGAGCAGTACCAGGGCGCCACCGGCATCTCCCGGTACGCCCGCATGCTGCTGTCCGGCGACCCGGAGCAGGCCCTCGACCAGCGTCGGATCGCCGGCCGCGAGGCCCGGCACCGGGCCGCCGTACTGGCCCGGCTGACCGGCGCCGAGCACCGCGCCGGCTCCCTCGCCACCGCGGCCCGCAAGGCCCTCGACGCCCAGCAGCAGCTGGCCGCCCGGCAGCAGCGGCAGCGCGACGAGGTGGTCCGGCAGCTCCGCGAGGTGGAGCGGCTGCTCGCCGCGCTCACCGCCGAACAGCTGGCCGCACTCGCCGCCCGGGAGCGCGCCGACGAGACGCAGGCCCAGCAGGACCTCGTGGACTCCGGCCGGCTGGGCACCGCGGGCGGCCCCGGCGCCGCCGTCCGCACCCCCACCGCCGCGGGCGGCGCCGCCGTCGGCTTCGCGGCCGGGCAGCTGGGCAAGCCGTACGTGTGGGGCGCCGAGGGCCCCGAGTCGTACGACTGCTCTGGGCTGACCTCGCGGGCCTGGGCGCACGCCGGCCGGCCGATCCCGCGCACCAGCCAGGAGCAGTGGGCACAGCTCCCCCGGGTGCCGCTGGACCGGCTGCGCCCCGGTGACCTGGTGGTGTACTTCCCGAAGGCCACCCACGTGGCGATCTACGTCGGCGACGGCAAGGTGGTGCAGGCCCCGCGGCCCGGGGCCCGGGTGAAGGTCTCCCCGATCGCGGCGAACCCGCTGCTGGGCGCGGTCCGCCCGGACCCGCTGGGCGAGCCCCTGGCGGCCGCCGCGTACACCCCGCCGGAGCTTCCCGAGGAGGCCGCGGCGGGGGACGACAGCGGCTACGCGGCGGAGTCGGCGCCGGCTGCGGCGGACACCTCGGCGAGGTAGTCGGCCGCGTCCTCGGGGTCGTAGAAGAAGCCGTCGAAGTCGGCCGGGTTGTCGAAGCCGTTGGCGAACCGGTCGGCGACGGGCCGGAGCTGCCCGGCCGCGCCGATCAGGTTCAGCACGTGCTCCGGCGGCACGCCGAGCATGGCGTTGGTCCACTGGGTGACCGGCTTGCCGGTGGTGAACCAGTACTTGTCGAAGGTCGCCTTCATCCACGCCTCGTCGAACGGCCGGTCGCCGTGCATGAGGATGGAGGACAGGTACGAGGCGGCGCACTTGGCGGCCGAGTTGGAGCCCTGGCCGGTGATCGGGTCGTTCGCCACGACCACGTCGGCGACGCCGAGGACCAGGCCGCCGCCGGGCAGCCGGCCGACGGGGTTGCGCACGATCGGCGCGTACCGCCCGGCGAGGGTGCCCCCGGCGTCGGTGAGTTCGGCCTTCTCCGCCCGCTCGTGCTCCCACGGTGTGAAGCGCTTCATCAGCTCAAGCGTCAGGGAGAGGTGCTCGGCGGGGTCGGTGACGCCCTGGAAGACGTCGAGCGGGCCGCCGGGCAGGCCCTCCCAGAACAGGATGTCCGCGCGTCCGGAGGTGGTGAGCGTCGGCATCACGAACAGCTCGCCGACGCCGGGCACCAGGTTGCAGCGGACCGCCTCGGTGTCCGGGTGCTCGGGGCGCGGCCCGACGCCGTGCACGTAGCTGACGGCCAGGGCGCGCTGCGGGGTGTCGTACGGGGAGCGGGCGGCGTCCCGGCCGAACAGCGAGACCAGTTCGCCCTTGCCCGCGGCGACCAGCACGAGGTCGTACGTGCGGGCGAAGAAGTCCAGGTCGGAGACGGTGGCGCCGTGGATGACGAGCTTGCCGCCGCGTTGCGCGAAGGTGTCGAGCCAGCCGGCCATCTTGACGCGCTGGTCGACGGACTGGGCGAAGCCCTTGAGGCGGCCGAGCCAGTCCACCGGGCGGGAGGCGTCCGGGCCGGCGACGGAGACGCCGAGGCCCTCGATCTTCGGCGCCTGGCTCTCCCAGAACCCGAGCCCGAGGTCGCGCTCGTGCTGGAGGGCGGTGGTGAACATGCACTGCGTGGACATGACCCGGCCGGAGCGGATCTCGTCCGCGGTCCGGTTGGACATGAGGGTGACCTCGTACCCCTTGGACTGGAGTCCGAGGGCGATCTGGAGACCGGACTGCCCGGCTCCGACGACGAGTATCTTCCGCATGGACTGGCTCTCCTGGCTCTCCGCTTATTCGGGCGTGCTGTCGAGGGCGTGGCTCACGAGCGCGAGCAGGGACTCCAGCACCGTGTCCCGTCGCCGCGCGTCCATGATCACGACGGGCACGTGCGGGGGCACGGTCAGTGCCTCGCGCACGTCCTCGGGCTCGTAGGAGCGGGTGCCCTCGAAGTGGTTGACGGCGACCACGTACGGCAGTCCGCAGCTCTCGAAGTAGTCGAGGGCGGGGAAGCTGTCGGGCAGCCGGCGGGTGTCGGCCATGACGATGCCGCCGATCGCCCCGCGCACCAGGTCGTCCCACATGAACCAGAAACGTTCCTGTCCGGGCGTGCCGTACACGTACAGGACGAGGTCGTCGGCGAGGGTGATGCGGCCGAAGTCCATGGCGACCGTGGTGGTGTTCTTGCCCGGGGTCGCCGACAGGTCGTCGGTGGGGGCGCCGGCCTCGGTCATGAGGGCTTCGGTCTTCAGCGGGGTGATCTCGGACATGCAGCCGACGAAGGTCGACTTGCCGACGCCGAAGCCGCCCGCGACGAGCACCTTGACGGCGATCGGGGCGCGGGAGCGGTCGTACTGCCAGGGCTGGACGCCCTCTTCGGAGTCCGGGAGGCGCAGGTGGTCCGGGCCGTCCAGGTCCGGGAGCGGTTCAGAGACGGCGGAGCCCACTGAGCACCCTTTCGAGCAGTGCGCGCTCGGGCCGGCCGCTGCCGTGACCGGTTCCGTAGACGCGGATCCTTCCCTGGTCGGCCAGGTCGCTCAGGAGCACCCGGACGACGCCCAGCGGCAGCTTGAGCAGGGCCGATATCTCGGCGACGGTGCGCATGCGGCGGCACACCTCGACGATGGCCCGCATTTCGGGCAGCCGGACGGGGGCGTCCGTCGTGGTGTCGAGGGTGGCCACGAAGGTCTCGACGAGCAGGACGTGCCCGAACCGGGTGCGGCCGCCCGTCAGGGAGTACGGGCGGACGCGGGCGGGGCGGCGGTCGGCTCCGCGTATCGGCAGCCGGTCGCTCACGGCGTTCTCTCCAGGGACTGGCGCAGCTCGCTGCGGACTTCGGGGGTGAGGACGTGGCCGGCACGGCCGACGAAGAGCGCCATGTGGTACGCGACGACGCTCATGTCGCAGTCCGGTACGGCGTGCACGCCGAGCAGCGAGCCGTCGCTGATGGCCATGACGAAGACGTTGCCGTTCTCCATCGAGACCATGGTCTGCTTGACCCCGCCGGCGTCCATGAGCTGGGCGGCGCCGAGGGTCAGGCTGCCGAGGCCGGAGACGATGGTCGCGAGGTCGGCGGACGCGCCGCGCGGACCTCTCGTCTCCTTCTTCGGTGCGGGTGCGTCGGCCTGTCCCGGGTCGGAGGAGAGCAGCAGGAGCCCGTCCGAGGAGACCACGGCCACCGAGAGCAGCCCTGGCACCTCCTCGACCAGGTCGGTCAGCAGCCACTGCAGATTGCGGGCCTGCGTGCTCAGTCCGTACGTACTGGGCGCGGTCACGTGCGTGCCTCCTCGACGGTGTCCCCCTCGTCCTTCGCCCGCTCGGCGTGCTCGGCGTCAGCCACCCGCCGGCCGTCGCGGGCCCCCTGGTAGAACCCCCCGAGCCGGCGCCGGAGTTCCTCGGCGTCAACTCGCGGGGCGGTCTTTCGCTCGTCCGTGGGAGCGGGCTCGACGACCCGCGGGGTGCGCTTGGGCAGCCCCTTGTCGGTGAGCCGGTACGCGTCCTCGTCGGTCTCGTCCCGGACGTCGGCCTCCTGCTCCCCGGCGTCGGCGCGGCGCGGCAGCGGGGCGGCGAGCACCCAGCCGTCGGAGTCGGCGGCGCCATCGGGGTCCGCACCGTCCTGCGGCTGCTCCGCCGCGGGCTCGGGCGCGGGCACCCGGAACACCTGCCCGGCGGGCGGCAGCGGCTCCTCGGCCGGCGCCGGTACGTCGAACACCTGGCGGCGCGAGACGACGGGCCCGGTGGCCTCGGGGCCGGCCGGCTGCGGGGCGGATCCGGCCTCGGCGAAGGCGTGCGCCTCCGGCTCGGCGGCGGGCATCCGGAACACCTGGGCCGCGGGCGGCAGCTCCTCGGCGGCCTCGGGCGCCGGCTCCCCGGATGCCTGGGCGGGCACCCGGAACACCTCGCCGGCCGACGGGAGCGGGCCGTCGGCGGCCTGCGGGCGTGCGGCCTCCGCGAACCCGGCCGCGCCGGCCTCGGCGAAGCCGTGCACGGGCGCGGGGTCCGGGGCGGCCCGGTCCGCCGACGCCTGGGCCTCGGGGACGGCGTCCGGGGCGAAGGCGTCCTGCGCGAAGCGCTCGTCCGCCGCAGGCTCGTCCGCGACCCCGGCCTCCACAGCGGGCTCGCCCGCGAAGGCCGCCTGCGCGGCGGGCTCTTCCGCGAACGCGGTTTCCGTGACGGGCTCGTCCCCGAACGGAGCCTCCGCGACGGGCTCCTCCGCGGCGGGCGCCTGCCCGGCGGACGGCTCGGCCGGAGCCGCCTGGTCCCGGTCCGGCCGGCGGCGCGGCGGGATGACGTTCGAGTTGGCCTCGGCGATCACGCCCGGGAGGCGGAGGGCGGGCGCGTCCGGGAGGCTGAGGGTGTGCTCGGGGGCGACGGGCGCGGCGGGGAGCAGCGCGGCCGGGATGACGACCAGGCCTTCCGTGCCGCCGCCCTGCCGGGCCCGCAGCTCGGCGGTGACGCCGTGCCGCGCGGCCAGCCGGCCGGCGACGTACAGGCCGAGGCCGAGGCCGTGCTCGGACTCCTCCTCGTGCTCGTACGCGTCCGGGTCGGACAGCCGCCGGTTGAGGTCGGCGAGCCGGTCGCCGGTGACGCCGATGCCCTCGTCCTGGACGGAGACGACGATGTCGCCGTCGTCCAGCAGCCAGGCCGCGACCTTCACCCTGGCCTCCGGCGGCGAGAAGGTGGTGGCGTTCTCCAGCAGCTCGGCGACGACGTGCGAGATGTCGTCGGCGGCGTGCCCGGCGACCTGGGTGAGGACCGGCATGGCCTGGAGCTCGACCCGCTCGTAGCGCTCGATCTCGCTGACCGCGGCCCGCATGACGTCCACCAGCGGGACCGGGCCCGCCTGCCCGTGGCCGTGCTCCTGGCCGGCGAGGACCAGCAGGTTCTCGTTGTGGCGGCGCATGACCGTCGCCAGGTGGTCGACCTTGAAGAGGGTGGCGAGCCGGTCGGGGTCCTGCTCCTTGGCCTCCATCTGCTCGATCACCGCGAGCTGCCGCTCGACCAGGCCGAGGGTGCGCAGCGAGAGCGAGACGGAGGTGGTCGACAGGACCCGGCGGTACTCCTCCAGGTTGGCGCGGAGTTCCGCCAGCTCCTTGTCGAGCGCGGTCTTGGCGGCGCTCAGGGTGTCGTTGCGCTCGATGAGCCGGCTGCGGTCGTCGTCGAGGCCGGCGATCCGGGTGTGCAGCGCGGTGGACTGGGCCTCGTTGCGGGCCTGCATCGCGTTGAGGGAGCGGACCACGGCGGCGAACTCGTCGTTGCGGCCGATGAAGCGGACCGGGTCGGCGGCCCCCTCGGGGGAGGCGAGCCGCTCGGCGCCGCGCTTGAGCACGGACAGCGGGCGGGTCAGCGTACGGGCGACGCCGGTGGAGACGCCGACGGCGATCAGCAGGAGCAGGCCGACCAGGCCGAGCAGCACCTCCAGCTCGGTCACGTCGTCGTCGCGCAGCGCGGCCAGGGCGGTGGCGCGTTCGGCGGCGAGGGTGGCCTCGACGGACCGCATCCGGTCGATGCGCGCGGTCAGCGCGGCGGCGACCTTCTCGCCGTCGAGCTTGCGGTCGGCGCTGGTGAGGGTGGCGCGGTCGGTCAGCCGGTCGAGGTAGCCCTCGGCGGCCTTGACCTCGGGGCCGGTGACGGTGGCGGTGAGGGTCTCGCGCACATCGGGCCGGGCGGCGCGGGTGAAGTCCTCCAGCGCGGCCTGCTCACGGACCCGGGCGCGCTGCGCCGCGGCCGTCAGCTCGTCGCGGGCCTTGTCCTCGGGGCTCGGGCCGGGCTCCTCGTACCGGCCGGTGTCCGGGTTGTAGACGGGCACCTGCTCGGGGCCCTCGGGCACGGCGAGCGCGGCCAGGAGGAGTCCGCGGGTGGCGGAGGCCTGGTCGACGGCGCGGCCCAGCGGGTCGAGGGCGCGGGCGGTGGCCAGCGCGGTGTCGGCGCGCGGCGGGGTCCGCTCGGCGAGTTCGCCGGCGGGCTTCAGCAGCTCGCCGATGACCTCGGAGTAGGCGAGGTGCGCGGCGAGGGCGCTGCCCTTGCCGGTGAGGGTGGCGGTGCGGACGGCCGGCACCCGGCCGAGCGCGCGCTCCAGGTCGGCGCCGGCCTCGGGCCGGGCCTCGCCGATCTGCTGGTCGACCCGGGCGGCCCGGTCCTGCACGGCGGCCTTGCCGGCGCCCGGCCGGCCGTCGGCGACGAAGGCCACGGCGGCGTCGCGCTCGTCGGAGAGCGCGTGGGCGAGGGCGAGGGTCTGCCGGGTGTGGTCGGCGAGGGTGACGAGCCGCTGGGACTCGTTCAGCTCGGCGGACACCGAGACGGCCGCGGGTGCGCCCGCGCCGAGGACGGTGAGGCCGACCACCGCGACGCTGAGGACCAGCCGGGTGCGCACGCGCACGGAACGGCCGTCGGGACGGCCTTCGGCGCCCGCGGTTCCCCCGGAGCGTTCGGTCCTCGCCGTGCTGCTGCCGGTCCTCCGAGACCGCTTGTTCGCCACCGGTGCTCGCAATCCTGTACGTGTACTCGTCTGCTTCCCCGGGCTGTGTCCCGGGGGATTCCCTGGCCGAGGTGACGGCCGGTCAACAAGTAAACGCCCCTGCCCCCTCGTACCGCTTCAGACCATTCCAAGTGTGTTTGGGAGACAGGCGTGCATCGCCGGCCCGGCCACTCGAACGAGTGAACATCAGGTGCGAGTTGGCGATCAACTCGGGTCGGGCCCCGCCAGGGGGCTGCGGTGGACCGGCGGTTGAAACATCGCGGGGGCCTTGGCAATATGCGCGCCCACAGCCGCGCGGAGCGTCGAATTCCCCTCTCCCCCGGCCCACCCGGCCCGCCGGCACCCCGGCCGCGCCCTGGTACGTACCTGTACGCGGGTCCGGACGGTTCTCCGGTCCAGACCGGGGCAACCCGGGCAGACTGTCCGCATGCGCATCGAGATGGCCTCCCTGCCGGGGGATCCGCAACGCCCCAACGAGGACTGGGCGTCGGCCGCGCTACCGGCCTCCGGCCAGGGCGGAGTCCTGGTGGTCCTGGACGGGGTCACTCCACCCGCGGGCGGGGACGGCTGCACGCACGGAGTGCCCTGGTTCACGGCCCGGCTCGGCGGCCGGCTGACCGAACTGTCCGGATCGCGGCGGAACATGACGCTTGCGCAGGTCCTGGCGGAGGCGATCGGGCGCACCGCCGACGACCACCGGACCTCGTGTGACCTTTCTCACGTCCGCACTCCCCAGGCGACGGTGGTGCTCGCGCGCTGGGACGAGGAGCGCTTCGACTACCTCGTGCTGTCCGACTCGGTGCTGCTGCTGCGGGCCCCGGACGGGACGGTGACCGCGGTCCGGGACGACCGGCTGGACCGGGTGCCGCGCGCGGTGCTGGGGTCTGCGGCGGCGACCGACGCGCTGCGCAACGCGGCGGGCGAGCCGCTGGCGTTCTTCACGGCGGCCGCGGATCCGGCGGTGGCGGCCCGGGCGGTGACGGGCTCGGTGCCGCGCGCGGCGGTGACCGCGGCGGCCGCGCTCACGGACGGTGCCACCCGCTGGACGGACACCTTCCACGAGGGCGGCTGGCCGGAGTGCCTGGACCTGCTCCGCACGGAGGGGCCGCGGGCGCTGCTCGACCGGGTGCGGGCACGCGAGTCGGGGCCCGGACCGGTCCCGCGCGGCAAGCGCCACGACGACGCGTCCGCGGTGTACGCGGAGCTGTGAGGCGGTGCGGCGGGGCCGGGCCCCGCGCGCGTCAGGAATCCGTGCCCGCGTTGAGCTGGTGGAGCAGCCGGGCCAGCTCCGCGACCTCGCCGCGGTCCCAGCCGGCCAGTTTGCGCATGTAGCGGACCCGGCGGGCGTCACGCACCTTCAGGAACCGTTCGCGGCCCTCGGGGGTGAGGCCCACCAGGAAGGCCCGGCCGTCCGCCGGGTCCGGCTCGCGTGCCAGCAGGCCCAGCTCCTCCAGGGCCCGCAGCTGCCGGCTCATGGTGGCCTTGCCGACCCCGAAGTACGCGGCGAGGTCGGTGGCCCGCTGCCGCCCCGCCTCCTCCAGGCGGACGAGCAGCCCGTACGCGGCCGGCTCCAGTTCGGGGTGGAGCTCGCGCGCCATCTCCCCGGACGACGCCCTGGCGCGCCGCAGGAACACGGAAAGCTCCCGCTCCAGTGCGAGGAACTCCTGCTCTCCACTGCCCTGCACGTGCGCTCCCATCGGTGGTGTCCCCGGCCGCCGCGGCCGGTCGGGGCACCAGTATTTCGCAGCGCGCCGCCCGGCCCCCCGCAGGCGGCGGGGCCCCGGACGGCGCGTCCCGGGAAGTCCGGCAGGGGCCGGGCGGGGATCAGGCCGCGGCGGCGACCGGCACGGCGGCCTCCGTCAGGGCCAGCTCCAGCACCTGGCGGACGTCGGTGACCGGGTGCACCTCCAGCGCGTCGAGCACCTCGGCCGGCACGTCGTCCAGATCGGCCTCGTTCCGCTTCGGGATGATCACGGTGGTCATCCCGGCCCGGTGCGCGGCCAGCAGCTTCTGCTTGACCCCGCCGATCGGCAGCACCCGCCCGGTCAGCGACACCTCGCCGGTCATCGCCACGTCCGTGCGGACCTGGCGGCCGGAGAGCAGCGAGGCCAGCGCGGTGGTCATGGTGATGCCGGCGCTCGGGCCGTCCTTGGGGACCGCGCCCGCCGGGAAGTGGATGTGCACTCCCCGGTCCTTGAGGTCGGCCACGGGGAGTTCCAGCTCGGCGCCGTGCGAGCGCAGGAAGCTCAGCGCGATCTGCGCGGACTCCTTCATCACGTCGCCCAGCTGGCCGGTGAGGGTCAGCCCGGCCCCGCCGGTCTCCGGATCGGCGAGGGAGGCCTCCACGTAGAGGACGTCGCCGCCGGCCCCGGTGACGGCCAGCCCGGTGGCCACACCGGGCACCGCGGTGCGCCGCTCGGCCGGGTCCTGCGCCGACTCGGGCACGTGGTGCGGCCGCCCGATGAGCCCGCGCAGGTCGTCCCTGCCGATGGCGAACGGCAGCTCCCGCTCGCCCAGCTCGTGCTGGGCGGCCGCCTTCCGCAGCAGCCGGGCGAGGGACCGCTCCAGGGTGCGCACCCCGGCCTCGCGGGTGTACTCGCCGGCCAGGCTGCGCAGGGCCTCCTCGGTCAGGGAGACCTCGTCGGCGGCCAGCCCGGCGCGCTCCAGCTGGCGGGGCAGCAGGTGGTCGCGGGCGATGACGACCTTCTCGTCCTCGGTGTAGCCGTCCAGCCGGACCAGTTCCATCCGGTCGAGCAGGGCCTCGGGGATGGCCTCCAGCACGTTGGCGGTGGCGAGGAAGACCACGTCGCTGAGGTCGAGCTCGACCTCCAGGTAGTGGTCGCGGAAGGTGTGGTTCTGCGCCGGGTCCAGCACTTCGAGGAGGGCGGCGGCCGGGTCGCCTCGGAAGTCGGAGCCCACCTTGTCGATCTCGTCGAGGAGCACCACCGGGTTCATCGACCCGGCCTCCTTGACGGCCCGTACGATCCGGCCGGGCAGCGCCCCGACGTACGTGCGCCGGTGGCCCCGGATCTCCGCCTCGTCCCGGACGCCGCCGAGGGCGACCCGTACGAACTTGCGGCCCATCGCGTGGGCCACGGACTCTCCGAGCGAGGTCTTGCCGACGCCGGGCGGGCCGACCAGCGCGAGCACGGCGCCGCCGCGGCGGCCGCCGACCAGGCCCATGCCGCGGTCGGCCCGGCGCTTGCGGACCGCGAGGTACTCGGTGATCCGCTCCTTCACGTCCTCCAGCCCGGCGTGCTCGGCGTCCAGGACGGCCCGGGCGCCGCGGATGTCGTACGCGTCCTCGGTGCGCTCGTTCCAGGGCAGTTCGAGGACGGTGTCCAGCCAGGTGCGGATCCAGGAGCCCTCGGGGTTCTGGTCGCTGGCCCGTTCCAGCTTGTCGACCTCCTTGAGGGCCGCCTCGCGGACCTTCTCCGGCAGGTCGGCGGCCTCCACGCGGGCCCGGTAGTCGTCGGACTCCTCGCCCTCGGGGTCGCCGTTCAGCTCGCGCAGCTCCTTGCGCACGGCCTCCAGCTGGCGGCGCAGCAGGAACTCGCGCTGCTGCTTGTCTACGCCGTCCTGGACGTCCTTGGCGATGGACTCGGCGACGTCCTGCTCGGCGAGGTGGTCGCTCAGCTGGCGGACGGCGAGCCTGAGGCGGGCGACCGGGTCGGCGGTCTCCAGCAGTTCGACCTTCTGCGCGGTGCTCAGGAACGGCGAGTAGCCGGCGTTGTCGGCGAGCGCGGACACGCCCTCGATCTGCGCCACCCGGTCGACGACCTGCCAGGCGCCGCGCTTGGTCAGCCAGCTGGTGGCGAGCGCCTTGTACTCCTTGACCAGCTCGGTCACCGCGCCGGGCAGCGGATCGGGCACGTGCTCGGCCACGGTCTCGCCCTCCACCCACAGGGCGGCGCCGGGGCCGGTGGTGCCGGCGCCGATGCGGACCCGGCCGCGGCCGCGGATCAGGGCGCCGGGGTCGCCGTCGGAGAGCCGGCCGACCTGCTCGACCGTGCCGAGGACGCCGGTCCCGGCGTACGTGCCGTCGATCCGCGGCACGAGCAGGACCTTGGGTTTGCCGCTGCCGGCCGCGGCCTGCGCCGCCTCGACCGCCGCACGCACCTCCGCGTCGGACAGGTCGAGCGGCACGACCATGCCGGGCAGCACGACCTCGTCGTCAAGCGGCAGCACGGGCAGAGTGAGCGGTACGGACGTCGAAGCCATGATCTTCCCTCCGGCAGTGAAGTTGAGCTATGCCGACTCAATGCATCTGCGCGGGCTAGTGTTCCCCAACCGGCGTTCGCCGTCGGCGAAAGATCCGGAGGGGAGGATTCAACTCCTGGGGCACTGCCCCGGCCGGGCGTACAGCGCGATCCGGGCGCCGAGCACCGGGCGGGCCGTGCACAGCGTGAAGTGGGCGGCCAGGGCCTGCCGTTTGACGGTTTCCCGCGGGTACGGGTCGAGCGGCCGGCCGGGCGGGTCGGACAGGGCGACGATGCGGGGCGCGGCAAGCATCGCGGCCCGGATGCGGTCGGCGGGCAGTTCGGTGCCGTGGAGCGTGCGGGAGGCGGCCGGCGGGCGGTCGAGGGCGAGGTCGTCGAGGGGGCCGAGCACCTCCGGCGAGGACAGCAGCCACTCGCGGCGGCGGGCCGGCAGGAACAGCACGGCGTCCCCCGGCCGGGCGAGTTCGCGCACCGCGGCCGCCGCGGCCAGGGCGTCGTCCTTGCGGCTCTCGGGGGTGCGCAGCCAGCAGGCCCAGGGCAGGACGAGCACGGCGAGCAGCAGCACCGTGCGGCCGCGGCGGGCTCCGGCCAGCAGGGCGAGGCCGGCGAGCGCGTACAGCACGTACCGGTCGACGTACCAGGGGTGGGCCAGCGAGACCGTCAGCAGCAGGCCGGGCGGCAGCAGGAGCAGCGGCAGGGCGGTGCGGACCAGGACCTTCGGAGCGCCCCGGGCCGCCCACAGGCCGAGGCCGGCGGCCACCGCGTACGCCGTCCAGTCCGCCCACGACGGGCGGCCGAGCCAGCCGAGCTGGGCCGCGGCCTGGCGGGAGCCGAGGAGGGCGAGCGGGGCGGCGGCCGTGAGCACGGCGGCCGCGCTCCACCGCCAGTGCGGGATGTGCCGGGCGGTGACGGCGTGGGCGAGGAGGGCGAGGGCCGCGAACGTGTGCAGGCAGCAGGCGAGGGCGAGGAGGACGGTGTACCCGGCCCAGCGGCGGCGGAGCAGGAAGTGGCCGGACCAGATGACGGCGGCGGAGACGAGGGCGTACGAGCGGGCCTCCTGGGCGTACATCTGGACCGGGGGCAGCCAGGCGTAGGCCAGGCCGGCGGTCAGTCCCGCGCGGTCGCCGGCCAGGAGGCGGCCGGTGGCCGCGACGCCGGCCGCGGCGATCGCCGTCGCGAGCACGGAGAGGGCGCGGGCGTCGACCGGGCCCGGGGCCCCGCCGAAGGTGCCGTGCACGAGCAGGTAGTACACCCCGTGCACGGCGTCCACCCGGCCGAGCAGCCGCACGATCTCCCCGGCCGTCCGCCGCCCCACCTGTACGGTCACGGACTCGTCCCGCCACATGCTGCCGCCGCGCCGGATGCCCCAGGCGCCGACCGTCAGCGCGGCCGCCGCGGGTCCCGCCCACACCATCCCCTTCACCACACCCCACCCAACGACCGGCCCCCCGTCCGGACCCGGGCACGGCGGTCGATCGCCGGACGGGCCGGGGCAGCGCGCCCCCACCCCCGGGGCTCCGCCCCGGACCCCGCGCCTCAATCGCCGGCGAGGCTGGTTTTCCCCCGCCCGGATTCACCGCCCAAGCCGATCCCACCCAACCCCCGGGCCGCCGCCCCGCACCCCGCGCCTCAACCGCCGGCGAGGCTGCTTTCCCCGCAGCATCCAGCCCTGTCGGCCCCGTCGGCCCATGGACGGAGCAGCCGAAGCCCGGTCAGCGGCAATCCCGGCCCCGCCGGCGCTTGAGGCGCCCGGGGCGCGGGGGCGCGGGGGCAGAGCCCCAAATCCAGCCCGTCCGGCGCTTGAGGACCGGGGGCGCGGGGACGGAGCCCCAAATCCAGCCCGTCCGGCGCTTGAGGACCGGGGGCGCGGGGGCGGAGCCCCCGCGCCGCCGGATCCCGCCCCGCGGCCCGGCCCCGCCGGTGGCCGAGGCGGGAACCGGGGGGACGGGGAGGGCGTCCAAGGAGCGCGGGGAGGGGCCCCGACAGCGGAGGTGGAGCAATGGCAAGGTTCCGGACGACCGCAGCCACCCTCGGCACGGCCCTCGCCCTGGCCGCCTGCTCCCCCGCCGCGGACCCGCCGCCCCCCGATTCGGCGGGCGACCGGCCGCCCGCGAGCAGCAGCAGCAGCGCACGCTCCGCGCCGGCGCCCGCCCCCACCGGGGACCAGCCCCGGCCCACGACACCCGCGCCCCGCAGCGACCGCCTGCTCACCGTCACCCGCAGCGGCGGCTACGCCGGCGAGCACAAGAGCATCCTGATCGCCTCGGACGGCACGTACCGCCGCCTCGACCACGGCCGGGAGACGTCGAAGGGCCGCCTCACCGGCGCCCGGCTGGCCCGGCTCCGGGACGTCCTCGAGGCCGCCGATTTCCAGGAGCTCCCCCGGGTCAGCACGGACCCCCGCTCCTTCGACACGTTCATGTACGCCTTCGTCCACGCCGGCCGCGAGGTCGCCGCGCAGGAGACCGTGATGCCGCCCCGCCTGGCCGCCGTACTGGCCGCCCTCCCGCCGTTCTGACGCACCGCCAGACGATCCGGAATGCCGGATTCAGCCTGGTACCGGCCAGACGTGCCCCTTGCCCGGGCCCGTCCTGACCTGGCTCCACCGGGCGTGGCCCGTCCTGCAGGACTCCTCTACGCTGCTCCCCATCGCGCGGATCATCGGGCCGGTCGCGACACCGGATCGGCGACCGGACCCCGGGCGACGACGGACGACGACGAGCAGCGAGCACGGCCGAACAGGGGCGGGGCGATGGAACAGGCACACACCCACAACGCGGCAGCGGCGACCCCCGGCGCCCAGCGCCGGGTCCTCGTCGTCGAGGACGACCAGACCATCGCGGAGGCCATCGCCGCCCGTCTCCGGGCCGAGGGCTTCCAGGTCGAGACGGCCGGTGACGGCCCGGCCGCGGTGGCGGCCGCCGAGGGCTGGCAGCCCGACCTGCTGGTGCTCGACGTGATGCTGCCCGGCTTCGACGGCCTGGAGGTCTGCCGCCGGGTCCAGGCCCAGCGCCCGGTGCCGGTCCTCATGCTCACGGCGCGCGACGACGAGACCGACCTGCTGGTCGGCCTGGGCGTGGGCGCCGACGACTACATGACGAAGCCGTTCTCCATGCGGGAGCTGGCCGCCCGCGTGCACGTGCTGCTGCGCCGGGTGGAGCGGGCCACCCTGGCCGCGACCGCCCCCAAGGCCGGCACCCTGCGGCTGGGCGACCTGGAGATCGACCACGCCCAGCGCCGGGTGCGGGTGCAGGCCGCGGACGTGCACCTGACCCCGACCGAGTTCGACCTGCTGGTGTGCCTGGCCGGCACCCCGCGGGCGGTGCTCTCCCGGGAGCAGCTGCTGGCCGAGGTGTGGGACTGGGCGGACGCCTCCGGCACCCGGACCGTGGACAGCCACATCAAGGCGCTGCGCCGGAAGATCGGAGCCGAGCGGATCCGCACCGTGCACGGCGTCGGGTACGCCCTGGAGACCCCGGCGTCATGACCGCCGGGCCGGGGCCGCGCCCGCAGCGGCCCGGAGCGCGTCCGCGGACGCGGCTCTCGATCAAGACCAAGCTCGGCACCCTGGTGGTCGTCTCGGTCTTCATCACCACGGGCCTGCTGATGGTGGCCCTGCGCACGGACACGGAGCTGCGGTTCATCACCGTGTTCTCGGTGATCGCCTCGATGCTGATCACCCAGTTCGTGGCGCACAGCATGACCGCGCCGCTGGACGAGATGACCACGGTGGCACGGGCGATCTCGCACGGCGACTTCACCCAGCGGGTGCAGGGCGCGGACCGCCGCGACGAGCTGGGCGCGCTGGCCGCCACGATCAACGTGATGGCGGACGACCTGGAGGCCGTGGACCGGCACCGCAAGGAGCTGGTGGCGAACGTCTCGCACGAGCTGCGGACGCCGATCGCGGCGCTGCGGGCCGTGCTGGAGAACGTCGTGGACGGGGTCTCGGAGCCGGACGGCGAGACCATGCGGACGATGCTCAAGCAGACCGAGCGGCTCGGCGGGCTGGTGGAGACCCTGCTGGACCTGTCCCGGGTGGACAATGGGGTGGTGCCGCTGAACGCCCGCCGCTTCGAGGTGTGGCCGTACCTGTCGGGGATCCTGAAGGAGGCGGGGCTGGCGGCGGCCGGCCGGCCGGGCCTGGCGTCGAACTCGGGCAGCCACACCCGCAAGGACGTGCACCTGCACCTGGACGTGTTCCCGCCGGACCTGAGCGCGCACGCGGACGCGGAGCGGCTGCACCAGGTGGTGGCGAACCTGATCGACAACGCCGTCCGGCACAGCCCCCAGCACGGCCGGGTGACCGTACGGGCGCGGCGCGGGCACGCGCCGGAGTCGCTGGTGCTGGACGTGCTGGACGAGGGTCCGGGCATCCCGGAGTCCGAGCGGCACCGGGTCTTCGAGCGCTTCAACCGGGGCAGCGCCAAGGGCGACGGCGGCACCGGACTGGGTCTGGCGATCGCCCGCTGGGCGGTCGAACTCCACGGCGGGCGCATCGGGGTGGCCGAATCCCCTCGGGGCTGCCGGATCCTGGTCACCCTTCCGGGAGTCCGGACCGCGCGAGGTTGACGTAGGGTTCGAGTCAGGAAGCAGGGATCTCGGCCACACGTGCCCGGGTTCCGTCAGGGGTGCGAGCCGGCAGGTCGCAACCGCGGTGCCGCGTACGCAAACCGCGTTTGTTTCCCGCCATTCCACCCCGCGAAACCCGCCGTTCGATGTGACTTGCACGACGTAAGTCCCGCCCGGTCTGCATCCAGCGGCCGGGGAGGCGTAGCCTTTATTCCCGCTGTCCATCACCTTGTGAAGCGGAAGAGGGCGGTTGCCGCCGTGTCGCCACAGTCCCCCAGTAATGCGAGCACCACGACCGAAGCAGGCGGCGGGAAGAACCCCGCCTCGGGCTTCGGAGCCAACGAGTGGCTCGTCGACGAGATCTACCAGCAGTACCTCCAGGACCCGAATTCGGTCGACCGTGCCTGGTGGGACTTCTTCGCCGACTACAAGCCGGGCGGCCAGGCCGCCGCGGCCCAGCCGGAGAAGCCCGCCGCGACCACGGACGGCACGGCCCCGGCCGGCGTGAGCGGAACCGCACAGTCCGCCCCCGCACCCACGGCCCCGGCCACGGCTTCGGCTCCGGCCCCGCAGGCCCCCGTCGCCGCCGCCACGGGGGCGGCCGGCGCCGCACCCGCGCAGGCCGCGCCCTCTGCAACAGCTCCTGCCTCTGCTCCTGCCACTCCCTCTGGTGCCTCTGCTGTGACTGTCACCTCCCAGACCCCGGCCGCCGCTCCGGCCACGGTCGCCCCCCAGGCCTCCCCCGCCGCCGCCAAGCCGGCCGCGGCCCCCGCCGCCGAGGCCCCCGCGGGCCCCGAGTTCGTGACGCTGCGCGGCCCGGCCGCCGCCGTCGCGAAGAACATGAACGCCTCGCTGGAGGTGCCGACGGCCACGTCCGTGCGCGCCGTCCCGGTGAAGCTGCTGTTCGACAACCGCATCGTCATCAACAACCACCTCAAGCGGGCCCGCGGCGGGAAGATCTCCTTCACGCACCTCATCGGCTTCGCGATGGTGCAGGCCATCAAGGCCATGCCGGCGATGAACCACTCCTTCGCGGAGAAGGACGGCAAGCCGACCCTGGTCAAGCCGGAGCACGTGAACTTCGGCCTCGCCATCGACCTGGTCAAGCCCAACGGCGACCGCCAGCTCGTCGTCGCCGGCATCAAGAAGGCCGAGACGCTCAACTTCTTCGAGTTCTGGCAGGCCTACGAGGACATCGTCCGCCGCGCCCGCGTCGGCAAGCTGACGATGGACGACTTCACCGGCGTCACGGTCTCCCTGACCAACCCCGGCGGCCTGGGCACCGTGCACTCCGTGCCCCGCCTGATGCCCGGGCAGTCGGTCATCATGGGCGTCGGCTCCATGGACTACCCGGCCGAGTTCCAGGGCACCTCCCAGGACACCCTGAACAAGCTGGGCATCTCCAAGGTCATGACCCTGACCTCGACCTACGACCACCGGGTCATCCAGGGCGCGGCCTCCGGCGAGTTCCTGCGGATCGTCGCGAACCTGCTCCTCGGCGAGGACGGCTTCTACGACCAGGTCTTCGAGTCGCTGCGGATCCCGTACGAGCCGGTCCGCTGGCTGCGCGACATCGACGCCTCGCACGACGACGACGTCACGAAGGCCGCCCGCGTCTTCGAGCTGATCCACTCCTACCGGGTGCGCGGCCACGTCATGGCCGACACCGACCCGCTGGAGTACAAGCAGCGCAAGCACCCCGACCTCGACATCACCGAGCACGGCCTCACCCTGTGGGACCTGGAGCGCGAGTTCGCGGTCGGCGGCTTCTCCGGCAAGTCGATGATGAAGCTCCGCGACATCCTCGGCGTGCTGCGCGACTCGTACTGCCGCACCACCGGCGTCGAGTTCATGCACATCCAGGACCCGAAGCAGCGCAAGTGGATCCAGGACCGCATCGAGCGCCCGCACACCAAGCCGGAGCGCGAGGAGCAGCTGCGGATCCTGCGCCGCCTGAACGCCGCCGAGGCGTTCGAGACCTTCCTGCAGACGAAGTACGTCGGCCAGAAGCGCTTCTCCCTGGAGGGCGGCGAGTCCGTCATCCCGCTGCTCGACGCCGTCATCGACTCGGCCGCCGAGGCCCGCCTCGACGAGGTCGCCATCGGCATGGCCCACCGCGGCCGCCTGAACGTCCTGGCGAACATCGTCGGCAAGTCGTACGCGCAGATCTTCCGCGAGTTCGAGGGCAACCTCGACCCGAAGTCCATGCACGGCTCCGGCGACGTGAAGTACCACCTGGGCGCCGAGGGCACCTTCACGGGCCTCGACGGCGAGCAGATCAAGGTCTCCCTGGTCGCGAACCCCTCGCACCTGGAGGCGGTGGACCCGGTCCTGGAGGGCGTGGTCCGCGCCAAGCAGGACCTGATCAACAAGGGCGGCACGGACTTCACCGTCCTGCCGGTGGCGCTGCACGGCGACGCGGCCTTCGCGGGCCAGGGCGTCGTGGCCGAGACCCTGAACATGTCGCAGCTGCGCGGTTACCGCACCGGCGGCACCGTGCACATCGTGATCAACAACCAGGTCGGCTTCACCGCCGCGCCGACGTCCTCGCGCTCCTCCATGTACGCCACCGACGTGGCCCGCATGATCGAGGCGCCGATCTTCCACGTGAACGGCGACGACCCGGAGGCCGTGGTCCGCGTGGGCCGCCTCGCCTTCGAGTTCCGCCAGGCGTTCAACAAGGACGTCGTCATCGACCTCATCTGCTACCGCCGCCGCGGTCACAACGAGGCCGACAACCCGTCGTTCACGCAGCCGCTGATGTACGACCTGATCGACAAGAAGCGCTCGGTGCGCAAGCTGTACACCGAGTCCCTGATCGGCCGCGGCGACATCACGCTGGAAGAGGCCGAGCAGGCGCTGCAGGACTTCCAGGGCCAGCTGGAGAAGGTCTTCGCGGAGGTCCGCGAGGCCGCCGCCAACCCGGCCGTCGCCGGCGCGCCGGTCCCGGCCGCCCAGCCGGAGTTCCCGGCCACCGTGACCACGGCGATCTCCCAGGAGGTCGTGAAGCGGATCGCGGAGTCGCAGGTCAACATCCCGGAGCGGATCACCGTCCACCCGCGTCTGCTGCCGCAGATCCAGCGCCGTGCGGCGATGATCGACGACGGCACGATCGACTGGGCGATGGGCGAGACCCTGGCCTTCGGTTCGCTGCTGCTGGAAGGCACCCCGGTCCGGCTGTCAGGCCAGGACTCCCGCCGCGGCACCTTCGGCCAGCGCCACGCGGTGCTGGTGGACCGGGAGACCGGCGAGGACTACACCCCGCTGCTCTACCTGTCCGACGACCAGGCCCGCTACAACGTCTACGACTCGCTGCTCTCCGAGTACGCGGCCATGGGCTTCGAGTACGGCTACTCGCTGGCCCGCCCGGACGCGCTGGTGCTGTGGGAGGCGCAGTTCGGCGACTTCGTCAACGGCGCGCAGACCGTCGTCGACGAGTTCATCTCCTCCGCCGAGCAGAAGTGGGGCCAGACCTCCGGCGTCACCCTGCTGCTGCCGCACGGCTACGAGGGCCAGGGCCCGGACCACAGCTCCGCCCGCCCGGAGCGGTTCCTCCAGCTCTGCGCCCAGAACAACATGACGGTCGCCATGCCGACGCTGCCGTCGAACTACTTCCACCTGCTGCGCTGGCAGGTCCACAACCCGCACCACAAGCCGCTCGTCGTCTTCACCCCGAAGTCGATGCTGCGTCTGAAGGCCGCGGCGTCGAGGGCCGAGGAGTTCACCACCGGCGGCTTCCGCCCGGTGATCGGTGACACGGCGGTGGACCCGAACGCGGTCCGCAAGGTCGTCTTCTGCGCCGGCAAGGTCTACTACGACCTGGAGGCCGAGCGGGTCAAGCGCGGCGTCACGGACACGGCGATCATCCGCATCGAGCGCCTGTACCCGCTGCCGGGTGCCGAGCTCCAGGCGGAGATCGCCAAGTACCCGAACGCCGAGAAGTACCTGTGGGCGCAGGAGGAGCCGGCGAACCAGGGTGCGTGGCCGTTCATCGCGCTCAACCTGATCGACCACCTCGACCTGGCGGTCGGTGCCGACATCCCGGCGGGCGAGCGCCTGCGCCGCATCTCGCGGCCGCACGGTTCGTCCCCGGCCGTGGGCTCGGCCAAGCGCCACCAGGCCGAGCAGGCCCAGCTGGTCGCCGAGGTCTTCGACGCGTAAGGCCGCACGGCAAGGCTGCGGGTCCGCACGGACCCGGTACGGCATCCGGAAGGCCCGGTCCCCCCGCGGGGGCCGGGCCTTCCGGCGTGTCAGCCCGCGGGCGGCGTGTCCAGGGCGCGTTCGGCGGCCGCCATCGCGGCGACGAACTCCCGGCCGGCCTCCGTCAGCTCCGGCTCCCTCCCCAGCGCGGGCAGCGCGGCGGCGGCCCGGGACCGGTGCCGGGCGTGCTGGGTCCAGGCGCCGCGGGCCCCGTAGAGGGCGGCCCGCTGCCAGTACCGGGCGAGGGCGAGGTCCGCGTACGTGCCGCCGAGGAGGCCGTCGGGGGGCTGCCGGCCGGGTCCGGGGGTGCGCAGCGGCAGCAGCCCGGCGAGGACGGCCAGCTTGGCGTGCTGGACCTCGCGGACCAGGGCGGCGGCCAGCGCCGGCGGGGACTGGCCGCGGACCAGCGCCGAGCCGGGCGCGGGCCGGACGGCGGCGCCGGCGCTGCGGATCCCGCCGGCCAGCGGGACGATGCTGCGCAGCAGCCCGGCGGTCTCCCCGGCGCGGGCGGTGTCGTACCGCTCCAGCAGGGTGAAGGCGCCCGTCCACTGGGTGTCCCAGCGCTTGTGCCCGCGGGCGGTGAGCCGGCGGGCGGCCCGGGCGGCGGCGGCCCCGCCGGGCGCACGGTACGGGTCGAGGTCGTCGAGGGCGGTGCGGCCGCAGGGCAGCGCGTGCAGCGGCAGGGCCGCAGGGTCGCCGGGGTCCCAGCCGCCCTCGGTGAGCGTGTACGGGCCGGAGTGCGGCGGGCGCAGGATCCCGAGGGTGGGGAGCACCAGGCGGCCCTGGACGGGCTTCAGGACGGCTTTGAAGGTGATTCCGGCGCGCAGGGCGGCGGCCGCGGCCAGGCCGTCGAGGTGGCCGAGGTCCGGCGGCGGGCCGCCGGGGCGGCGCAGCCGGCGCAGGGTCTCCTCGGCCCAGACCCCGGTGGCGGGGTAGTGCAGGACGTCGCGGACGGCTCCGGGGGCGTGCCGGCCGGCCTCGTCGAGCAGCGCCCAGGCCTCGTCGGCGGGCCCGCGCGGGACGGCCGAGCGGAGCGCGTCGAGCAGGCCGGTGCGTCGGTCCTGCCGGGCGCCCTGGAGCAGCCGGGTGCCCTCGGCGGAGGGTTCGGCGGCGGCCAGGTCGCGCAGCAGCGGGCCGGGCACGGCGGGCCGGTTCACGCGGCGCCTCCGGCGGGCCGGGGGGCGTGGCCGTGGTGCGCGGTCCGTATGCCGCCCTGGGTGCCGGCATGGCTCATCGGTGGTTCCTCCCGCTGCGGACGCTCCATCCCTGCCCTCGGAGGGGGCGGGCTAACGTCGGAAAGCGGTCAAGTGCACGGCGGTCACGTGTCCGCCGGGTGTCACCCGGACGGCCGACTATCCTGGCGGGGAACATCCCACCCACGGCACGGAGCCTGTTGTGTACTTCACCGATCGCGGCATCGAGGAACTGGAGAAGCGGCGCGGCGAGGAGGAGGTCACCTTCGAGTGGCTCGCGGAGCAGCTGCGCACCTTCGTCGATCTGAACCCGGACTTCGAGGTCCCGGTCGAGCGCCTGGCCACCTGGCTGGCCCGTCTGGACGACGAGGACGACGAGGACGAGTAGGCCCGCGCGCGGGCGTCTGCGCGGGCGTCCGCGCAGACGACTGCGGGAACGGCGACGCACGAAGGCCCGGCCGGAGCGATCCGGCCGGGCCTTCGTGCGTGCGGGGCGTGCGGGCTCAGGCCTGCTTGGTCGCCCAGAAGATCTCGTCGATCTCCTTGATCAGGTCGAGGGCCTTCTGGCCGGTCGCCGGGTCGTTCGACGCCTTGGCGGCCGAGAGGGCCTTCAGGGTGTCGTTCACCAGCTGGTGCAGCTGGGGGTACTTCTCGAAGTGCGGGGCCTTGAAGTAGTCGCTCCACAGGACCGACACGTGGTGCTTGGCCATCTCGGCGCGCTGCTCCTTGATGACGAGCGCGCGGGCGCGGAAGTCCGCGTCCTCGTTGGCCTGGTACTTCTCCTGGACGGCCTTGACCGACTCGGCCTCGATACGGGCCTGGGCGGGGTCGTACACGCCGCAGGGCAGGTCGCAGTGGGCGCTGACCGTCGCCTTGGGGGCGAACAGGCGGGAAAGCATGAGGTGCTCCTCCTCGTGATCGTCTTCTCAGGTGGGAGATTACTCCGTGAGAAAGCGGTTTTCGCCGCCACCCCCGGCGGCTTAGGACAAAAGTCCAGGGCCATCCTGGGAGACGTGAGTGAACGTACGGCCGGAGCGGGAGGTTGCCGGGTGCTGGAGCCAAGATCGTCCAGGATGCCGTTCGAGGTGGTCGAGGTGACCGGTCCGTCGATGGCGCCGACCCTGCTGGACGGCGACCGGCTGGTGGTGCGGTTCGGGCGGCCGGTCCGGCCGGGGCACATCGTGATCCTGCGCCACCCGTTCCAGCAGGACCTGCTGGTGGTCAAGCGGGCCGCGGAACGGCGGTCCGGCGGCTGGTGGGTGCTCGGCGACAACGCGTTCGCCGGGGGCGACAGCACGGACTACGGGACGGTGCCCGAGGAGCTGATCCTGGCCACCGCCCGGCTGCGGTTCCGGCCCCGGCGGGCGCATCAGAGCTCGCTGCCCGCCCGGCTCTCCTGGGCGCTGTCGGCGCTGCGCCCGCTGCCGGCCGACGCGTCGGCCTCCAGCCGCTTGCGGGCCCGGTAGGCGGCGACGTTGGCGCGGGTGGCACAGCGGTCGGAGCAGTAGCGGCGGGACCGGTTGGTGGAGGTGTCGAGGTAGGCGTTGCGGCAGGGCGCGGCCTGGCACAGGCCCAGCCGGTCGGCGCCGTACTCGGTGAGGTGGAAGGCCAGGCCCATGGAGGCGATCGCGGCGTAGCCCGCGGTCGCGTTCGAGGGGTGGTCGGCGAGGTGCATGTGCCAGCGGGGCCGGCCCTCGTCGTCGAGGTGGTCGTGGCCGGAGATCTGCGGGCTGACGGGGAACTCCAGCAGCAGCGAGTTCAGCAGGTCGACCGCGAGGGTGTGGTCCCCGCCGTCGGCGGCGTCGAAGACCGCGCGCAGCCGGGCGCGGACGCTGCGGAAGCGGGTGAGGTCCGCGTCGGTGACCCGGCGGGCCATCTGCGAGCCGGCGCCGAAGAGGGCGCGGACGGCCTCCACGGAGGTGAGGGAGTCCCTGGCGCGGGCCGGCTCCTCGGTGTTGACCAGGCGCACGGCATAGTCCGAGTAATAGGCCAGTTCCACTTGTAGTCCTTACGGCGACGGTCTAGGGTCAGAGCACGGCCCTGTAATGGCCGATCTGGCTTCGAGGGTATTACGTACAGAGGGGTTCCCGATGACGGACGCGAAGACCGGTACGGACTGGCGGGCCTGGCAGGAGAGCTGGGACCGCCAGCAGGAGTGGTACATGCCGGACCGCGAGGAGCGCTTCCGGGTGATGCTGGACATGGTCGAGGCACTGGTCGGGACGGCGCCCCGGGTCCTGGACCTCGCGTGCGGTACGGGAAGTATCACGGACCGCGTGCTCAAGAGGTTCCCCGAGGCCCGGTGCACGGGCGTGGACCTCGACCCCGCCCTGCTCGCGATCGCCGAGGGCACCTTCGCGGGCGATCCCCGGGCCGCCTTCGTCACCGCGGACCTCAAGGACCCGGACTGGCCGGCGCTGCTCCCGCACGACACGTACGACGCGGTGCTCACCGCCACCGCCCTGCACTGGCTGTACGCCCCGCAGCTCGCCGTGGTCTACGGGCAGCTCGCCCCGCTCGTGCGCCGCGGCGGGGTGGTCGTGAACGCCGACCACATGGCCGACGACACCACTCCGCGGATCAACGCCGCCGAGCGCGCCCTCCGGCACGCCGGAATGGAGCGGGCGCGCGCGGCCGGCGCCCTGGACTGGGCCGAGTGGTGGCAGCTGTGCGCCGCCGACCCGGTGCTCGCCGAGCCCACCAGGCGCCGCTACGAGATCTACGGCGAGCACGCCGACGGCGACACCCCGTCCGAGCACTGGCACGCCGCCGCCCTGCGCGAGGCGGGCTTCGCCGAGGCCCGCACGGTCTGGCGGTCCCCGTCGGACGCGATGGTGCTCGCCCTGAAGTAGACCGGGATGCCGAAGGGGCGGTACGGGAGATTCCGTACCGCCCCTTCGCCCGTTCGGGTGAGCGGGCCTGCCGACAGGCCTTACAGCACCTTGGAGAGGAACGCCTTCGTGCGGTCGTGCTGCGGGTTGCCCAGGACCTCGCGCGGGTGGCCGGACTCGACCACCACGCCGCCGTCCATGAAGACCAGGTTGTCGCCGACCTCGCGGGCGAAGCCCATCTCGTGGGTCACGACGATCATGGTCATGCCGGACTCGGCGAGGTCGCGCATGACGTCGAGCACGTCACCGACGAGCTCCGGGTCCAGGGCCGAGGTCGGCTCGTCGAAGAGCATCAGCTTCGGCTCCATGGCCAGCGCGCGGGCGATCGCCACGCGCTGCTGCTGGCCGCCGGAGAGCATCGACGGGTAGTTGTTGCCCTTGTCGCCCAGGCCCACCCGGTCGAGGAGCCGGATCGCGCGCTCGCGCGCCACCGCCTTGGACTCGCCCTTGACCATGACCGGGGCTTCCATGACGTTCTCTATGGCCGTCATGTGCGGGAACAGGTTGAAGCGCTGGAAGACCATGCCGATGTCCCGGCGCTGGGCCGCGACCTCGCTGTCCTTCAGCTCGTACAGCTTGTCGCCCTTCTGGCGGTAGCCGACGAGGTCGCCGTCGACGTACAGCTTGCCGCCGTTGATCTTCTCCAGGTGGTTGATGCACCGGAGGAAGGTCGACTTCCCGGAACCCGAGGGGCCGATCAGGCAGAACACCTCACGCGGCGCGACCTCCAGGTCGATGCCCTTGAGGATGTGCGCGGCACCGTAGGACTTGTGGACGCCCTCGGCCTTCACCATGGCAGTCATCAGGCCACCGCCTTGCGGTTCGAGAAGCGGGAGAGGTTCGCCTTGACCTTCTGCCACGGCGTGGGCGGGAGCGTGCGCAGCGCACCGCGTGCGTAGTACCGCTCCAGGTAGTACTGCCCGACGGAGAACACGCTGGTCAGCGCGAGGTACCAGATCGAGGCGACGAAGAACATCTCCATGACCGCGAACGAGGTCGACGCGATGTCCTGGGCGGCGCGCAGCAGGTCGTAGTACTGCACCGCGACCACCAGCGACGAGGTCTTCAGCATGTTGATGAACTCGTTGCCGGTCGGCGGCACGATGACGCGCATGGCCTGCGGCAGCACGACGCGGCGCATGGTCTGCGTCTGGGTCATGCCCAGCGCGTGCGAGGCCTCCGTCTGGCCCTCGTCGACGGACTGGATGCCGGCCCGGACGATCTCGGCCATGTACGCGCCCTCGTTGAGGCCGAGGCCCAGCAGGGCGGCCAGGAACGGGGTCATGACCTGGGTCATCTCGTCCTTGTAGAACCCGAGGTTCAGGACGGGGAAGATCAGGGCGAGGTTGAACCAGATGAGGAGCTGGACGTACACCGGGGTACCGCGGAAGAGCCAGATGTAGAACCAGGCGATGGTGCTGGTCACCGGGTTCTTCGAGAGGCGCATCACGGCGAAGACGACACCGAGCACGAGGCCCACGGCCATCGAGGCGACGCTGATCCAGATGGTGTTGAACAGACCCTTGATGATCGAGCCGTCGAAGAGCTTCTCCGGCACGGTCGCCCAGCGGACGTTGCCCTGCGAGAAGGCGTACCCGAGGGCGACGACCAGGGCCAGGATCACGACGGCGCTGATCCACCGGCCGTAATGGCGGACCGGGATGGCGCGGATCGGCTCGTGAGGGGTGCTCCCGGCCGGCGGGGTGTCCGCCGGGCCGGAGGCCTTGTCGAGCTTGTCAGTCACAGTGACTGCCCTTCAGTGGTGCACGAGAAGGCGGGGCGCCCGGGAGGGGCGCCCCGCAGGAGGTCACTGCCCGGCGTTGATCTGCGCCGAGGTCACGGCGCCGGTGCCGGCGTTCCACTTGTCGAGGGCGGCCTTGTACGTGCCGTCCGCGATGATCGCCGCCAGGGCTTCCTTCAGCGCGTCGCGCAGCTGGGTGTTCTTCTTGTCCACGGCGATGCCGAGCGGACCCGCGTCGGTCGGGTTGGCGATGGCCTCGAAGTCGTTGCCGCCGTTCGCGGTCTGCGCGATGTACGCGGCGACCGGCGAGTCGTTCAGGTCGGCGGCGGCGCCGCCGGCCTTCACGCGGGTCTGGGCCTCGGCGTCGGTCGGGTACGACTCGATGCTCAGGGCGCCCTTGCCGTCCTTCTTGCACTTGGCGGCCTGGTCCTTGGCGGACTGCTCGTACGTGGTGCCGCGCTGGACGGCGACCTTCTTGCCGCAGAGGTCGTCGAGGGTCTTGATGCCCTGCGGGTTGCCCTTCTTGACCAGGATGCCGGTGGAGGCGGTGAAGTAGTCGACGAAGTCGACGCCGGCGCCGGTCTTCTTGCCCTTGTCGTCCAGGCCCTCCTGGCGGGCCTTGGTGTCGCTCAGCGAGGACATGACCGCGTCGGTGCGGCCGGTCTGCATGCTGCCGATCAGGGTGTCGAAGGTGCCGGACTCGAACTTGAACTCGACACCGAGCTGCTTGCCGAGCGCGGCCGCGACGTCCGGGTCCAGGCCGACGATCTTGCCGTCCTTGGTGAACTCCATCGGGGCGTACGTGGCGTCCGTGCCGACCTTGATGACACCGGCGTCCTGGATCTTCTTCGGGAGCTTCGAGAAGAGCGGCGCCTTGCTGTTGCCGGCCTGGCTGTTGGAGGACTCGGGAGCCTTGTCCGTCTGGTCGCCACAGCCGGTCAGGATGAGGGCACCGGCAACCGCAACGGCGCTGACCGCGGCGATCCGGGACCGGGCGGCGGTCGTACGACGAGTGGTGCTAGCGGTCATGAGCTGGTCCTCCGGCAGGGATGCAGAAGCGGGCCGAAAACGGTCGGGCACGCACCTTCGAGTGTCGCGACCTCGTGTGATTCCGCATCTTGCCATTCGGACTGCATGAATCGGACGGCCAGTGAGGTCAAAATCGGATAACGGGTACCCCGGAGTGCCCAACAGCCCTGCGGACAAGGGTGATCGCGACGGGAATTTCTCGTGCGAAAGGTGCCTCGGGCGCCAATTTTTGCGGCGTGTCTCGATGCCTGGACAGAGTTCCGTGGACTTTTAGGCAAAAACGGACAACCGGCTTAAAGTCACAGGGGAATCGACTCGTCTGGGCGTGCGTTCTTCGGGTAGAACAGATCCTTACACCCCTCATCCGGGGCTCAGGGCGCGTGTGCGGCGCGCCCGCGCGTACGTACCTCCCACTCCGAGGGAGGCAGGCCTACCGCCACAGCCGAAGCCGGAGCTCGCACGCGGTGCCCGCCCACCCCTCAACCAGGAGTGGCCACCCTCAACGATTAAAGACTTAAGGGGTCAAACAAGTGGCAGCGGAGATCGTCAATCCTCGCAGCGACATCACGGACAACAATCCCGATGCGGCCTTCGCGCTGCACCGGGGCGGCAAGATGGCAGTGCAGGCCACCGTGCCCGTCCGCGACAAGGACGACCTGTCCCTCGCTTACACGCCCGGCGTCGCGAAGGTGTGCAGCGCCATCGCCGAGCAGCCCGACCTGGTCAACGACTACACCTGGAAGTCGAACGTGGTCGCCGTCGTCACCGACGGTACGGCCGTGCTCGGACTCGGTGACATCGGGCCCGAGGCCTCCCTCCCCGTGATGGAGGGCAAGGCCATCCTCTTCAAGCAGTTCGGCGGCGTGGACGCCGTGCCGATCGCCCTCGCGACCAAGGACACCGACGAGATCGTCGAGACCGTGGTGCGCCTCGCTCCGTCCTTCGGTGGAGTGAACCTCGAGGACATCTCGGCGCCGCGCTGCTTCGAGATCGAGCGCCGGCTCCAGGAAGCCCTGGACATCCCGATCTTCCACGACGACCAGCACGGCACGGCGATCGTGTCGCTGGCCGCCCTGCGGAACGCCGCCAAGCTCACCGGGCGCACGCTCGGCGACCTGCGCGCGGTGATCTCCGGTGCGGGTGCGGCGGGCATCGCCATCGCCAAGATCCTGGTCGACGCGGGCATCGGCGACGTGTGCGTCACCGACCGCAAGGGCGTCGTCTCCAGCGACCGGTCGGACCTCACCGACGTCAAGCGGGAGATCGCGGGCCTGACGAACAAGACCGGGCTGTCGGGCAGCCTGGAGGACGCGCTCGCGGGCGCGGACGTGTTCATCGGCGTGTCCGGCGGCACCGTGCCCGAGTCGGCGGTGGCCACGATGGCGAAGGACTGCTTCGTCTTCGCCATGGCCAACCCGAACCCGGAGGTCCACCCGGACGTCGCGCACAAGTACGCGGCCGTCGTGGCCACGGGGCGCAGCGACTTCCCGAACCAGATCAACAACGTCCTGGCGTTCCCCGGCATCTTCGCCGGTGCGCTGAAGGTGCGGGCGTCGCGGATCACCGAGGGCATGAAGATCGCCGCCGCCGATGCGATCGCCGGTGTCGTGGGTGACGACCTTGCGGCGGATCACGTGATCCCGTCGCCGTTCGACGAGCGCGTCGCCGAGGCGGTCACCGCCGCGGTCGCCGCCGCGGCCCGCGCGGAGGGCGTCGCCCGCCGCCCCTGACCCACCGGGCCCGGCGCCGTGCAACGCCGGGCCACCGGGACCGGCGCGTGCAACGCCGCCCCACCTCAACGGGCCGTGCCGCCCCCCACACCGGGGGCGGCACGGCCCGTTCCCGTCCCGTGCGGGGCGAATTCAAGCCCCTCCGGCGCCTGAGGAGCGGGGTCTGAGGCCGAGCCCCGAATCCAGCCCCTCCGGCGCTTGAGGAGCGGGGTCTGGGGCCGAGCCCCGAATCCAGCCCCTCCGGCGTTTGAGGAGCGGGGTTTGGGGCGGAGCCCCGAATCCAGCCCCTCCGGCGGGT
>NZ_JAJAUZ010000001.1 GCF_020532645.1 Streptomyces bambusae | reverse complement strand
CCGCAGGTGAAGTCCGGGCGGGCAAATCCAGCCCGTCCGGCGTTTGAGGACCGGGGTCCGGCGTCGGAGCCCCGGTCAGTGGGGGTGGGTGAGGGACCAGGCGGAGGGGTGGAGGGTCCAGGTGCGGTGGTGGACGGGGCCCAGGAGCCGGTGGTCGGCCCGGTAGCGGAAGGCCGGACCGGAGATCGTGAGGGAGCGGGCCCGGGCCGTCAGCGGCGGGGCACCACCCTCCGGCCGGATGAGCAGCTCGGCCGCGCCGTCGCGGGCGACGAGCGAGAGGTCGCGGACGGGTCCGTCGGCGAGGAGGACGCCGTCCGCCTCGACCCGGAGGGACTGCCCGGCCGCGCCCCCCACCGGCGGCCGGACCAGCGCCCGGACGAGGGACCGGCACGCGCTCCACACCCCCGGCACGGCAGCCACCGGCACCGGCGCCAGCCGCAGCCCGCCCAGCACGATGCCGCCGCTGTCGTCGACCAGCAGGTCGTGCCGGCGGACCCGCCCGTCGAGGGCCGCCCGCGCCCCCGCCACCGCCCCCGCCGGCACCCCCAGCGACCGCGCCAGGGTCAGTGCCGCCGGAGCCCCCACCGGCACCAGGGACAGGGCGTCCGACGCCCCGGGAGCCGGGGGCAGCGCGTCCGGGGCGCCGGGGAGCAGGGCCGGCGGCAGCCCGTCCGGGGCCCCCACCACGGCCGGGGACACCGCCCCGCCGGTCCCGCGGAGCAGCCCCACGGCCCGTACCAGCGCCCGGTCGTCGCCCACGATCACCGGCCGCCGATGACCCCGGCGGGCGAGTGCCCGCGCGAACTCCTCGGGTCCGTCGGGGAGGCAGATCTTCGCCGCCGCCCCCGCACACAGCACGTCCTTCGCGATCCGCACGGACTCGCCGTCGAGGCGGCGGGCGACCGGGTCGACGAGCACCAGCAGCGCGGTCTCCGCCGCGCCCGCGGGGCTCATGGTGGGCTCTGGAGCCGACACCTCGGTCCTTCCTCGGGTAGCATCTTTGTGCAAGAGCCCCTTGCGCTATTGCGCCAGGGGCTTCGTCTATTCCGGGGCACCGGTCCGACGGCTCAGCCTGCGGTGTACATCGTCGTACGCCCCCTGACCTTGGACATGCCCCATCCGGAAGAGGTGTACGCCTGTGCCCGCTCTTGTGCTGCTCGGAGCCCAGTGGGGAGACGAGGGCAAGGGAAAGGCCACCGACCTCCTCGGTGGCTCCGTCGACTACGTCGTCCGTTACCAGGGCGGCAACAACGCCGGCCACACGGTCGTCGTAGGCGACCAGAAGTACGCCCTTCACCTCCTGCCCTCCGGCATCCTGACGCCTGAGTGCACCCCGGTCATCGGCAACGGCGTCGTCGTCGACCCGGCCGTGCTGCTCTCGGAGCTCAAGGGCCTCAACGACCGCGGCGTCGACACCTCCAAGCTGCTGATCAGCGGCAACGCGCACCTCATCACGCCGTACAACGTCACCCTCGACAAGGTCGGCGAGCGCTTCCTCGGCAAGCGCAAGATCGGCACCACCGGCCGCGGCATCGGCCCGACCTACGCGGACAAGATCAACCGCGTCGGCATCCGCGTCCAGGACCTGTACGACGAGTCGATCCTCACCCAGAAGGTCGAGGCGGCGCTGGACGGCAAGAACCAGCTGCTCGCCAAGCTCTACAACCGCCGCGCGATCGAGGCCGGCGCGATCGTCGAGGAGATGCTCCAGTACGCGGAGCAGATCAAGCCGTTCGTCGCCGACACCACGCTGATCCTCAACAACGCGCTGGACGACGGCAAGGTCGTGCTGTTCGAGGGCGGCCAGGGCACCCTGCTGGACGTCGACCACGGCACGTACCCCTTCGTGACCTCGTCGAACCCGACCGCGGGCGGCGCCTGCACCGGCACCGGCGTGGGCCCGACCAAGATCTCCCGCGTGATCGGCATCCTCAAGGCGTACACGACCCGCGTCGGCGCCGGCCCGTTCCCGACCGAGCTGTTCGACCAGGACGGCGAGGACCTGCGCCGCATCGGCGGCGAGCGCGGCGTCACCACCGGCCGCGACCGCCGCTGCGGCTGGTTCGACGCGCCGATCGCCCGCTACGCCACCCGCGTGAACGGCCTGACGGACTTCTTCCTCACCAAGCTCGACGTGCTCACCGGCTGGGAGCAGATCCCGGTCTGCGTCGCGTACGAGATCGACGGCAAGCGCGTCGAGGAGCTGCCGTACTCGCAGACGGACTTCCACCACGCGAAGCCGATCTACGAATACCTGCCCGGCTGGTCCGAGGACATCACCAAGGCCAAGACCTTCGGCGACCTGCCGAAGAACGCGCAGGCCTACGTGAAGGCCCTGGAGGAGATGTCGGGCGCCCCGATCTCCGCCATCGGCGTCGGCCCCGGCCGCACCGAGACGATCGAGATCAACTCGTTCATCTAGGTCCGCCCGCACCACGCACCGGACCCGCCGCACACCCGTGCGGCGGGTCCGCGCGCGTTCCGGGCTACCACGCCAGCTGGGCCAGTTCTTCCGCCACCACCGCGCAGGCGTCGGCGGAGGGGTCGATGAGGGGGAAGTGGCCCAGACCGGGAAGGAGGGTGAGGCCCACCATCTCGCCGGCCCGGGCGGCGGCGGAGACGTAGGACTCGGAGACCTTCGGGGGGACGACGATGTCCTCGCGGCCGTGGACGATCGTCGTCGCGATGCCGGTGGGCAGCAGGGCCGCCGGGTCGGCGTGCGGGAGGCGGCCGGTGAAGTGGGCCGGGCCGCCGAGGAGCTGCTCCGAGGCGCCACCGCACACACCGAGCTGCTCGGCGACGACGAAGTCCGCGATCGGGGCCAGCGCGACCACGCCGCGCAGCTCCGGCGCTTCGGGCAGCCGCCAGGGCGAGCCGGCGGGCAGCACGTGCCGCGCCGCGGCCCACAGGGCGAGGTGGCCGCCGGCGGAGTGACCGGTGAGCACGGTGCGGCGGACGTCGGCCTGCGGGAGGGCGGCCGCGGCCAGCCGCGGCAGGGCGTCCATGGCGGCGGCGACGTCGTCGAAGGTCTCCGGCCAGCGGCCGGCGACCGGGCCGTCGGCGCCCTGGTGCGGCACGGAGGACCCGCGCCGGTACTCGATGCTGGCGACGGCGAAACCGCGGCGGGCCAGGAAGTCGGCGAGCGGCGTGACGTGCGCGCGGTCGTACGGCGCCCGCCAGGCGCCGCCGTGCAGCAGGGCGACCAGCGGGGCGGGCCCGGAGCCGGCTCCGCGGGGCGCGTAGAAGTCCACGACCTGGTCGGGGTGGTCCCCGTAGGACGCGGTGGCGTCCGGTGCGACGGGCGGGTGCGAGAAGGCCGATTCGGCTTCGGCTGCGTCCCGTTCCACTGCGGGGTCAGTCAAGCGGCTCAACCTCTCGTACGGCGCTCGGTGCGCGGATCGAACGGGTCCGGGCAGCGGGACCGTACCAGTCCCCGGCAAGGGCGGACCGTGGCGCACCGGGGGCGGACGGGAGCCCGAAGCCCCGCCCGCCCGGTGGCGCATCGTTTCGGCGGCCGGGCGGCCCCGGCCGCCGATGATCACCCGTACACGTGACCCAGGGTGCGGGCCGCGCGCTCCGCGTCGGCGAAGCCGACGTACAGCGGGGTGAAGCCGAACCGGAGCACGTCGGGGCTGCGGAAGTCGCCGATGACGCCCCGGCCGATCAGCTCCTTCATGACGGCCGCCGCGTTCTCGGTGCGCAGCGACACCTGGCTGCCGCGCTCGGCGTGCGCGGCCGGGGTCACGGACTCCACCGCGCCGGCCGGGAGGTAGGAGGCGACGCACTCCAGGAAGAAGTCCGTCAGGGCCAGGGACTTGGCCCGCACGTCCTCGATGCGGACGCCGTCCCAGACGTCGAGGGCTGCCTCCAGGGCGAGCATGGACAGGATGTCCGGGGTGCCGACCCGGCCGCGGACCGCGCCGTCGGCGGGCACGTACGACGAGGTCATCGCGAACGGCTCGGCGTGCGAGTTCCAGCCGGGCAGCGGGGTGTCGAAGGCGGCCTGGTGGCGCTCGTTGACGTACAGGTACGCGGGCGCGCCGGGGCCTCCGTTGAGGTACTTGTACGTGCAGCCCACCGCCAGGTCCACGGCGTGCGCGTCCAGCCCGACGGGCAGCGCGCCGGCGCTGTGGCACAGGTCCCAGACCACCAGCGCGCCCGCGGCGTGCGCGGCCGCGGTCAGGGCGGGCAGGTCGTGGAGCCGGCCGCTCTTGTAGTCGACGTGGTTGACGAGCGCCACGGCGGTACGGGGTCCCAGCGCGCCGGTCAGGGCGGCCGGCTCGACGGGGACCACCCGCAGGCCGGTCATCCGGGCGGCGGAGGCGGCGATGTAGCCGTCGGTGGGGAAGGTGGTGGCGTCGACGAGGAGTTCGTCGCGGCCCTCGGGGGCCAGCCGGGCCGCGCCGACCAGCGCCTTGAAGAGGTTTACGCTGGTCGAGTCGCCGACGACGATCCGTCCGGCGGCCGCGCCGACCAGCGGGGCGATCCGGTCGCCGATCCGCTCGGGCGCCGTCCACCAGCCGCTCTCGTCCCAGGAGCGGATCAGCAGCTCGCCCCATTCGCGGCCGACCACGTCCGCGAGGCGGCCGGGCACGCCGGCGGGCAGCGCGCCGAGGGAGTTGCCGTCGAGGTAGACCACCCCGTCGGGGAGGGCGAACCGCTCGCGCAGCTTGCCGAGTTCGTCGGCGGCATCCAGCTCGGCGGCCCGGGCCGCGAGCGGCCCCTCGGGTATTCCGGTGCGGTCAGACATGGCTGCGGGCCGTCCAGAGCTCGGGGAACACGTTCTTGGTGGCGCGCTTCTCCAGCCAGGCCACACCGGCCGAGCCGCCGGTGCCGACCTTGGAGCCCATCGCGCGGCGGGTGGCGACGAGGTGGTCGTTGCGCCAGCGCCACACCAGCTCGCCGACGTCCGACAACGCCTCGCCGAGGCGCACGAGTTCGGCGTTCTGGTCGCCGGCGTACAGCTCGGCCCAGACCGCTTCGACCTCGGGCGAGGGCTCGTAGCGGGCGGTGAGGTCGCGGGTGAGGACGGCCTCGGGGACGGGCAGGCCGCGGCGGGCCAGCAGGCGCAGCACCTCGTCGTAGAGGCTGGGCTCGCAGAGCGCCTTCTCCAGCTCGGCGTGCACGCGCGGGGCGCCGCGGTGCGGGACCAGCATGGAGGAGGACTTCTCGCCGAGCAGGAACTCCATGCGGCGGTACATCGCGGACTGGAAGCCGGATCCTTCGCCGAGGGCGCCGCGGTACGAGTTGAACTGGGCGGGGGTGAGCTGGGCGAGCGGGCGCCAGGAGGCGTTGAGGGCCTCAAGCTCACGGGTGGATCGTTTCAGCGCGTCCATCGCCACGGGGATCCGGTCCTCGCGCAGGGCGCGGGCCGCGGTCTCCCACTCGTGCACGATCACGGTGAACCACAGCTCCATGACCTGGGTGGTCACCAGGAACACCATCTCGCCGGGGTCGTCCGAGCGGGGGTGCTGAAGGTGGGTGAGGACGTCCGCCTGGACGTAGTCCTCGTAGGGGGTGGTGCCGGCGAAGTCGAGGTTCGGGGTGTCCGAACCGGCTCCGGAGGCATCAAGGGAATGCGTCGACATCGCTGTCTCCTCGACACGAGCTTCCGGGTAGCGGTCCGCTCCTTCCTGCAGGGTGTGGAGCCCCGGTCCCCTCCGGGCATCATAAGCCCGACCCCTCGGGTCGGCTCTAGAGTGATCTGGCGCACTCGGGCGGACTACCGCAAGTCGGCCGGACCCCCGTCCAAGCCTTCCCGGGCTCGGCTCGGGGCACCTCCCGGGCCTGCCTCAGGGCGCTTCCGGCCCGTCGAGGTAGCTGCCCTGCGCGTCGTACGGCCAGGCGTTGGAGCGGCAGCCGTCGAGGCCCTTGATCTGCTGCATCATCGCGGGCGCGGGGCGGCCGGGGCCGGGGCAGCCGAGGTGGCGGCGGATGCCGATCTCGTGGCCGACCTCGTGGTTGATGATCAGGTGGCGGTACTCGGCGGGCGGGCCGTCGAACTTCGGGGAGCCGGTGAGCCAGCGCTTGAGGTTCACGACCACGCCGAATGAGGTCTCGCAGTTCAGCTCGCCGCCGGTGTCCATGTTCTCGGCGGCGCAGAGCCGGTCGGCGGTGTCCGCGGTGGCGATCTTGATCGTGAAGTCGGGCTGCCCGTCCGTGCCCACCAGGCGGAACGCGGCCCGGCCGTGGGCGGCCCAGCTCCGCTCGTGGGCGAGGATCGTGCGGATCTCGGCGGCGGCCCGGTCGGCGTCCAGGCCGGAGCCGTCCTCGACCTCGACGGCGTAGCTGCGCAGCGGCCCGTTCCCGGTGGCGTCGCCGGCGGCACGGGCGGCGGTGAAGGTGCCGGGGCCGGTGCGGGGCACCGAGCGGGCGGCACGGGCACTCTCCGTGGTCCGCGGCTCGGCCGACGCGGTCAGGGCCTCCTGCGGGGACGCCCCGTACCCGCGGGCCGGGCGGTCCGCGGCGGCCGGGGGCGGGGTGGGGCCTCGGTCGGCGGGGGCGTTCAGGGCGGCGGCGCCGATCACGACGAGGCCGAGGCCGCCGAGGCCCAGGGTGCCCTTGCCGAGGAGCGTCAGCCGGACCGGCCGTGCCCCGCGGCCGGGCCCGCCCCGGCGCTTCCCGCCGCGCCCCGTACCGCGTCCCGCACCGCGTTTCCCCATGCGCCCGCCCCTTCGCCGTCCGTACCGGCCGCCGGTCCGCGCGGACCGGTCGCCGGTGTGTTCGAAGGGGAAGAGGGAATCCGGGCCGCCGCGGTTCACCGCCGCGGCCCGGAATGCGGGTCAGCCGCGGCGGCGGCCGAACGCGAACCAGAGGCCGAGGGCGACACCGCCGACCACTGCGAAACCGCCGGTGACCGCAGTGCCGGCGAACACGCCGAGCAGGACGACTCCCGCGGCGAAGCCGAGGGGCAGCAGGAGGTCGGGGTTGGCGTAGGCCGCCTTGGGCTGGCTCATGATTCTTCCCTCTGGTCGGTGGAACGGATGTGCTCTGGTTGTCGGGTCAGGCCTGGACCGGGCGGGTCAACTCCCGCTCCCCGCCCCGGCCATCTGCGGTCCGGCCAGCCGTGCGAACAGGCCCTCCGGGTCCGCGATCAGCTCCTCGTACGTGCCCTGCTGGACGATCCGGCCGCGGTCCATGACCACGATCCGGTCGGCGTCCACCACGGTGGACAGCCGGTGCGCGATGACGATGCGGGTGGCGTTCAGGCGGCGCGTGCTCTCGGCGACGAGGGCCTGCGTGGGGTTGTCGAGGGCGCTGGTCGCCTCGTCGAAGAAGACCAGGCGGGGCCGCGCCACCAGGGCCCGCGCGATCATGAGGCGCTGGCGCTGGCCGCCGGAGAGGGTGTTGGTGCCCTCCGAGATCACGGTGTTCATCTTCATCGGCATGGCCCGGATGTCCTCGGCCAGGCCGGTCATCTCGGCGGCCGCCCAGGCGTCGTCCATGGTGTGGCCGCCGGAGCCGACGATGTTGGAGAAGAGGTCGCCGGCCTGGAGCACGCCGCTCTGCAGCACCACGCCGCACTGCCGCCGGACCGCCGAAACGTCCAGCTCGGCGAGGTCCTGGCCGTCGTACAGCAGGCTCCCGGACAGCGGGGTCTCGAAGCCGAGCAGCAGCCGCAGCAGGCTGGACTTGCCGCTGCCGGAGGCACCGACGACGGCGATGAACTCGCCGGGCTGCACGGTGAGGCTGACGTCGTCGAGGACGAGCGGGCCGTCCTGGCCGTAGCGGAACGACAGGTGCGAGACGGCGATCCGGCCGGAGAGGTCGCCGGGGTCGACCTTGGTGCCGTCGTTCTCCGGTTCCGCTTCGAGGATGGGCTTCAGCCGCTCCAGCATGGGGACCGTGCCGACGGCGCTCACGACGGAGGCGGTGAACTGCAGGCCCGCGGCGAGCATCAGGTTGAAGGCCGCGAAGAACGGGAGGAAGACGGCGATCGGCACCTCTCCGTACAGGGGGCCCGCGGTCACCCCGAAGACGACCGCCGAACACACCAGCGGGTAGCCCGCGTTGAAAGTGGTGACGCTGTTCTGCACCCGGCGGACCCGGGCGGACAGGGAGTGGCCGCGGGCGGCCAGCCGGGTCCACTCGGCGAACGCCCGCTCCTCGGCGGCGGCCACCCGCAGCTTCGGCATGGCCGTGAGCATCTGGAAGACCGTCGCGGACATGGCCTGCTCGTGCGTGTACTCGCGCCGGGCCCAGCGCAGTTGGAGACGGCCGGCGACGGCGGCGAACAGCACGCCGGCGCACGTGAGCCCGGTGGCGACGAGCGCCAGGGTCAGGTCGTACCAGAAGACGAGGGCCAGGTTGGCGAGGCCGGTCAGCAGGGCCAGCGTGGCCGTGGTGAGCATGCCGGACAGGAGTTCCTGGGCGGCGGTGACACCGAGCACGGTGGTGCCCAGCTCGCCGGTGGAGTAGCGGGTGAAGAACCCGGCCGGCAGGGACAGCAGCCGGTTCCACAGCCCGGCCTGCATGGCCGCGCCGGAGCGGCTCTCCAGGCGCAGGACGGCCATGTTCTGCACGACCGACAGCGCGGCGGTCACCAGGCCCGATCCGATGACGAGCAGGGAGCCCTGCACGATCAGGTTCCGGTCGGCGTCCGCCACGAACTCGGCGAGCACCTTGCCGGTCATCACCGGGATGATCAGGCCGATCAGGGCGACGAGGACGCCGGTGAGGGCGAGCCGGGCCATGTCCCGGCCGTGGCCCTGCGACGGGGAGAAACCGAACCGCAGCAGCCCGGCGACGTCGCGCACGTTCGCCGGCAGCGGCCGGTACAGCACGACGGCGGTGGGGCGCACCCGGGCGGCCCTCTCGGCGTCGAGGAGGGTGACCTCGCCGTTGTCGACGAGCAGGTAGCTCCGGCCGAGGGGCAGCAGCGCCACGGGCCGGCCGGTGACGTGGTAGCCGACCACCGGTCCCACGTCCCGGGTCCACCAGCGGTCCTCCAGGCGGATGTTGCGGGTGCGGAAGCCGGAGGCGAGGGCGATGGCCCGCAGGTACCGGGCGGGGCTGCCGTGCTCCGGCCCGCTGCCGCGGACCGGGGCGCGGACCGAGAAGCCCTGCCGGGAGGCGACCAGCCGGACGGCCGCCAGCATCGGCGGGTCGTCGGCGACGTCGGCGAGCTTCACCCGGGTGCCGGTGTCCTGCAGGACGGCGTCGAAGGTGCGGACGGCGGAGGACAGCACCCGGCCGTCCTGGGCGCGGCGCGCGACCAGTTCGGCGCGCTCGCGGGCCCGCTGGACGGCGATCCGGTGGTCGACGGTGATCCGCAGCCGGGCGGCGTGCTCGACCAGCGCGGCCATGAGCCGGCCGTCCCGGTAGACGGTGAGGAGGGAGGCGGTGGTGAGGCGGGCGGCGCCGCGGGCGGTGACCCAGTCCTGTTCGGTCAGGACCAGCTCGACGCCGGGTCCGACGGGCTCCAGGACGCTGATGTCCTCCTCCCCGTCGAGGCCGGCGGCGTCCTCGGTGGCCGGGTCGCCCGGGTCGAGGTGGCCGGACTCCACGCGGACGAACTGCACGCCGTCGACGGAGCGGGCCACCTCGCCCTTGTCGAGTGCGGTGCCGTCGGTGGTGCTCAGGGAGGTGAACTGGCGCGGCGGCAGGGCGCCGGGCAGCGCCTCGGCGAGGGCGGTGAGCCCCGCGGTGAGGCCGGTGAGGAGGTGGGCGTGGTCGAGCGCGGGGCGGCGGTCGCCGGCCGGCCGGGGCAGTCTGGCCCGGCCGAGGCGGATCTCGTCGAGCAGGGTCAGCGGCAGCAGGCTCAGCCGGGCGTCGAGCACGGGCCGGGCGATGACGGTGTGGTCGGTGTCGCCGCCCGTGCCGCACACCACGACCATGCCGGCCTCCGCGCGGCACAGGAACCAGCGCCGGCCGTGCTGCTCGCCGCCGTCCGGCCCGCGGCTCACGGCGAACAGGTCGGCCGCGCCGGATTCCACGTACAGCAGGGTCGCGGGGTCGTCGAGGCAGAGGGTCCGGGCGGGGGCGGACGCCCCGGTGGGAGTGCTCACAGGGTGTCCTTCTCCTCGGAGCGGCTGGAGTCGAACAGGGCGGCGTAGCGGCCCTGGGCGGCCAGCAGTTCGTCGTGCGTGCCGCGTTCGGCGATGACGCCCCGGTCGAGCACGATGATCTCGTCGGCGTCGCGCACGGTCGAAAGCCGGTGGGCGATGATCAGGCAGGCGCAGCCGCGGCGGCGCAGGTTGTCCATGACGGTGCGCTCGGTGGCCGGGTCGAGGGCGCTGGTGGCCTCGTCGAGGACCAGCAGGGTGGGGCGGGCGGCGAGCGCGCGGGCCAGTTCCAGGCGCTGGCGCTGGCCGCCGCTGAAGTTGGTGCCCTGTTCGCTGACCTTGGCGTTGAGGCCGCCGGGCCGGGACATGACCTCGTCGAAGACGGCGGCGTCCTGGAGTGCGGCGAGGACGACCTCGTCGGGCACGGTGTCGTCCCAGAGGGTCAGGTTGTCGCGGACCGTGCCGGAGAACAGGGCCACGTCCTGGTCGACGTACGCCATGGAGGCGGCGAGCACGGTACGGGGGATCTCCTCGCGGGGGCGGCCGCCGAGGAGGATCTGCCCCGAGCGCGGCTCGTAGAGGCCGGTGACGAGGCGGCCGACGGTGGACTTGCCGCTGCCGGAGCCGCCGACGATCGCGGTGCGGGAGCCGGGGGTGACGGTGAGGCTGAGGCCGGTGATGACGGGGGCGGCGAGCGTGCCGTACCCGAACGTGACGTCGTCCAGGACGAGTTCGCCGTCGAGCCGGTTGGCCGGGGCGTCGGCGCGGCCGGCCGGGGCGTCGTCCGTGCCGGGGGCGCCCGGCTGGAAGCCGCGGGCCTGAGGGTACTTCTCGACGTCGTGGATGCGCTTGAGGTCGGCGTTCATCTCCTGGAGCCGGCTGCCCAGGTTGGTGAGCTGGGTGACGGGGCGGCTGATGGCTGCCAGCAGGGTCTGGAAGGTGACGAGGATGCCGACGCTGAGGACGCCGTCGGCCACCCGCAGGCCGCCGACGAGCAGCATGACGCCGATGTTGACGACGGCCAGCAGGGGCGGCAGGACCGTCAGCACGGCGGTGGTCTGGCCGAGCCGCTGCTGGGCGGTGGTGACCTTGGCGAGGAAGCCGGCCCAGCGGGTGAAGGCGTCGGGCTCGGCGCCGGTCGCCTTGACCGACTCGATGGTGGACAGGGTCGCGAAGGTGGTGCCGACGAGGTTGCCGCGGTCGGCCCGCAGCACGTTCACGGCGTCCTTTCGGGACCGCGCGACGAGTTGCAGCACGAGCACGTTGAAGCCGGCGGTGACCAGGCCGAGCAGGCCGAGCAGGACGTCGTAGCGGACCATCAGGGCGCCGTAGAAGACGACGAGCACGAGGTTGATGACGGTGGCGGCGAGATCGCGCGAGAGGATCATCGCGACGGTGTCGTTGCTCGCGACGCGCCGGGCGACCTCGGCCGGGCGCCGCTGCAGGAAGAACTCGATGGGCAGCCGCAGCAGGTGCCGGAAGAACCGTGCCGACGCCACCAGTCCGGTACGGATCTCCATGCGCAGCAGGTAGTGCTGCTGCACGGAGGTGAGGACGAAGACCATCAGGGCGGTGACCAGCATCGCCGCGACCAGCGGCAGCACGGCCGTGGGCGAGTCCGAGGCGAGGACCCGGTCGAGGAAGACCCGCGAGTAGGAGGCGCCGACGATGCCCGGCACCACCAGCAGCAGGCTGGCCAGCAGGACCAGCGGCAGGGCGCGTCCGGACGGCAGGCGGCGGTCCAGGATGGCGGCGGCGGTGCTGCTGCGGCGCCCGCCGGGCGTGAAGTCGGGGCCGGGTTCGAAGGTGAGGGCGATGCCGGTGTAACCGGAGTCGAACTCGGACCACTCCATCAGGCGGGGGCCGCTGGCCGGGTCGTTGACGGCCACCTGGGTGCGGCCGAACCGGGTGGTGATGCCCTCCACCACCATGAAGTGCTGGAACGCCCAGAAGATGACGACCGGCCCGGTGCGGAGCTTGTCCGCGAGCTGGTCGGTCTCCGCCTGGAAGCCCTTGGCGACCATCCCGAAGGAGCGGGCCGCGGCCAGCACGGCGCTGGCCCGGGAGCCGTCCCGGGAGACGCCGCACAGGCCGCGCAGCTCCTCCAGCGGGACGTGCCGTCCGTAGTGGGCGAGGATCATCGACAGGCTGGCCGCGCCGCACTCCACCGCTTCCATCTGCAGGACGGTGGGCACCCGGTGCGCGCGGCGGCGGGCCCAGGGGCGGTTGCGGACGGCGGCGCGCCCGCCGCGGCGGGCGTCCCGGCGGGGGGCGGCCACGGGGGGTCGGGTCCTGGTGTCGCTCATGGCTGCCGTTTCCTCAGCTTGTCGTCGGGAGTCCGGGCACCGGTGCCGGTCAGCGACCCAGCACCAGGTCGAACGGCGACTGGGTGCGCAGGGCGATGGAGGCGGACACGGAGGTCTGCGAACTGAGCCGGATCGGCGGGGACTTGGTGGCGCTCCAGGCGTAGCCGGAGGCGGAGCCCGGTTCGGGGATCAGGTCGACGGTGACCAGGCGGGGTGCCTGGTCCGGCTGGAAGCTCCGGGCCGCCAGCTCACCGCCGGCGATCGCCGCGAGGCCCTCGCGGGTCAGCGGGTACGGGTCGACGCTGGTGACCTTGCCGCGCAGCATGCCGAACACGGCCGGGGGCGCGGTCGACACGTTCAGGTCGACGGGCCGGCCGGGCACCAGGCGGGCGGCCCGGTCGGCGGGCACGAAGACGAGCGCGACGAGCCGGTCGCCGGGCAGGTCGGTGCGTTCGATGGTGGCGACGGTGGCGCCGGCCGGGACGAACTGGCCGGTGGTGAGCGTGGCGCTGATGACCTTGCCGGCGAACGGGCTGGTGATCGTGCGGACCGTCCCGGCCTGGCCGGCGAGGCGGGCCAGCGGCTGCCCGGCGTGAACCAGGTCGGCGGGGCGGACCAGCAGTTCCCGGGCCATGCCGGTGTACGGGCTCTGGACCTGGCTGGTGCCGCCGGGGTGGGTCAGGACGCCCGGGGCGTCGACGGTGACGTCGAGCCGGGCGAGCGCCGCCCACACGCAGGCGCCGGCCATCACGATGAGCACGACGAAGACGGCGATCCAGCCGCGGGGGGCCGCGAGCATGACGGCGGCGTCGAGCTCGTCGGGCTGACGCTTGCGCTGGAGCGCCTGGTAGCGGAACTTCATGGCGGTCTCTCCCCTTTCGCCGGGTCAGGAGCCCGCGGCGGCGGGCTCGGTGGCCGTGGCGGGCCCGGTGGCCGTGGCCGTGGCGGTGTCGGCGGCCGTGGCGGTGTCGGTGGCCGGGGCGGGCCCGGCGGCCGTGGCGGTGTCGGTGGCCGTGGCGGTGTTGGCGGCGGCGAACGCGGCCCGGCCGGTGGCGGCGCCGGCCGGCCGGCTGCCGAGGACCAGCTCGCCGACGCTGCCCTCCAGCAGCGGATCGCGGCCGGTGGCGGCGGCGAACGCGGTGGTGTCGCCGCCGCCGAGGCCGCACACGGCCAGTCCCATGGCGGTGGCCACCAGGTAGACGGTCTGGTAGAGCACGCCGACGTGCTTGAGGATCAGCGGGTAGGCGACCGTCTCGTACTTCCACATGACGCGGCCGAAGCGGGCCGCGACCAGCAGGACCACCTGCGGGTCGGTCTCCATCATGGTGCCGCCGCGGGCCTCCTTGACCAGGGCGGCGGTGGCCGGGCCGGGCGCGCACACGTGCTCCAGCTCGTGCCGGTCGGCGACGTACCGGTACAGCCCCGGCTCAAGGCCCTCGCAGCGGGTCACCAGCGGGTAGACCTCCAGCTCGTGGACGGCGCCGCCGCTGGGCATCGGGCGGTCGGCGAGCTCCTGGCCGTCGCTGCCGGTGAAGGTGGAGCGGATCCGGAGGGTCCGGTAGAGCAGTTCGGCGAGCTGGGCGACGGTCAGCGGGGCGTCGTCGTCGTGCGCGCGGGTGGAGGTGCGCTGCTCGATGGCCTCGGTGAGGGTCAGGTCCCGGGCGGTGACGGCGTCGAGGTCGGGGACGGGCAGCGAGATGCGCAGTCCGACGCCGCCGGGCGCGACGGCCGGCTCGGGGCCGAAGCGGTCGGCGTGCCGGTAGGTGCCGCCGTATCCGGGGGCGGCGGCCGGGGTCCGGGTGCGGGCGTGGAAGGCGAGGTCGACCGGGTCCCACTGGACGCTGCCGCGCTCCTCGGCCTCCGGGTCGCCGGTGGCCAGCACGCCGGCGGTGGCCAGCAGCCGCAGCAGCGGGGCCGGGACCTCCTCGGTCCCGGTCGTCAGCAGCGGGAGCAGGGCGGCGGCGCCGGCGCCGAGTTCGACGGCCAGCGGGCTGCCGGGGGCGCGCAGCGACAGGGTGCCGTCGGCGGGGGTCAGCAGGGCGTGCCGGCTGAGCCGCACCGGGCCGCGCGGCGCGGCCGCCAGGGTGGTGCTGCCGCGGCCGACGGGCACCAGGCGGGCCACCGGGGTGCCGTCGGGGCCGCTCACCACGTGCTCGAACAGGCCGCCGGCGTCGAGCCGGGAGCGCAGCAGCTGCCAGCGCAGCAGGCCCGTTTCGCCGTCGTGGGCGGTGACGAACGCGCCGACCGCGGTCTCGTCGCAGTCGGCCTCGCCGAGGGCGGTCAGCGCGGCCGCGGCACCCGGGCTGACGGTGCCCAGGCGCACGGTGCCGCTGCGGGTGGTGAGCTGTCCGTCCGCGAAGGCGCCGCCCCGGGCCAGCCGGCTGGCCGGGGTGTACGCGGCCGCGGCCGGCACCCCGCTCGTCAGTGTGCTCGTAAGGGTCATGGCTCCAGCCCTGGGTCAAGACACGGCCTGGGAGGCGCGGGCCGGGGCCGTGCCTCCCAGCCCGCGGCGGTGTCGCGGGTGATCGGTGCGCCGGCCCCGGGCGGGGCCGGCGCGGAGGGAGCGTGCCGGGAGCGCCTAGAAGAAGACGTTCCAGCTGTTCAGGTCGGCCTCCGCGGTGGGCTCGGCGAGCCGGCCCATGCGGACGGGGGCGTCGTAGAGCCGGCCGGGGCCCAGCCGGCGCCAGAAGTGCCGCAGGCCGGGGGCGATCACCTTGACCACGTTGAGTTCGAGGTCGGGGCGGGTCTGGTCGACGACGATGACCTCGGAGCCGGCCTCCTCGATGCGCGCGACCTGCTCGCGGATGCGGTCGGCGAGGTCGAAGCCGGCCTGCGGGCCGACCGTGGTGGCGGGCAGCTCCGGGTCGGGCAGCAGCCAGGGCTCCGAGGCGACGGTGGCCGTCTTCAGCCAGGTCAGCGTCTCCAGGTCGCTGACGAGGTACGCGGTGTTCCCGTCGGCGTCACGCTTGTCGATCATCGGGAGGAACTGGTTCAGCTCGGTGAGCGCCCGGAAGGCGGCGACGCGCGGGTCCGGGTGGGCGCCGAAGCCGACCATGACGTCCTCGACGCTGTGGCGGCGGCGCGAGGCGGCCGCGTACACCGGCATGCCGAGGTCGGTGGTGAGGTCGAGCATCCACAGGTCGCGGTCCATGGCGTCGTAGAAGGCGCGCAGCCGGTCCACGTACGGGTCGTCGAGCGAGTCCATGTCGAAGGCCGGGACGCGCAGCCGGTTGTACCACCAGACGGCGACGGCGTCGCGTTCGGTCAGCTCGCACAGGCCCTGGAGGATCGCCTCTTCGAGGGAGTTGCCGGCGGCGGTGCCGTTGGAGTCGGCGATGCAGAAGAAGTGGGCCTTGAGGTCGGGGTGGCCGTACCAGGAGTAGGCGGCCGGGACGAGGCGCTCCTCGTCGTGGGTGAGGGACCAGCCGGTGGTCCAGTCGAAGGGGACGTCCTCGGGGAACGGGTCCGGCACCTTGTGGAGGCGGTTGGCGGGGTCCTGGTTCCAGACCTTGCGGCCGGCGACCTGTGCCTCGGAGAAGTGCAGCAGGCTGCCCGGGTGGAGGGCGGTGGCCGGGTCGAGGTCGCGGTAGGCGGCGCGGCGCACGGGCTCGTCGCCGCGCCAGACGCCGACGTAGCGCTCGATGGCCTCGCAGACGGCGCTGACCTTGGCCTGGACCTCGGAGCGGCCCTTGCCGCCGCTCTGGCCGCGCAGGTTGCGGCGCAGCAGGTCCATGCTGTCGTTGACCATCGCGAAGTTGTGGCCCGCGGCGTAGCTGTAGGTCAGGGTGTTGGACTCGGGCGTGTGGGAGACCAGCTTGGTGATGGCGCCGAGGTGCGGGCTGATGTGCCGTTCCAGGCGGGCCAGGGTGGCTTCGGGGCTGTTGACGCGGTAGCCGCCGTCGCTGGTGTGGACGGCGTCGCCGGAGGCCAGCACGATCTTGGGGCTGCGGCCGCTGTACAGGGCCGGGTCGCCGCAGGAGCGGCACTGGGGCTGGCGGACCAGCGGGTGCGACTCGGTCTTCAGGGTGCCCAGGTCGAGGGTGACCATCTGCCCGCACAGGGCGCCGGGTTCGCCGGTGGCGGCGATCCGGGCGGCCTCGGCGGCGATCAGGCCGGCGGCGGCCAGCGGTCCGGCCGCGATGCCGGCGCGCACCGGGTGGCGGGGCAGGGCTTCGCCGCGCTTGTCGGCGAGGTAGCGCTCCAGCTGCCGGTTGCCGGCCAGGCGCTGGGCCAGGCAGCTCCAGCAGCCGGTGTGGTCGGGGTCGAGGTACGGACCGATCCAGGGGGCGACGCCGCCGGTGCGGGCCAGCAGCCACGGCCGGCCGGCGGCCAGCTGGCGCTCGTTGCGGGCTTCGAGGGCCGGGTCGAGGTAGTCGTCGACGAGGACGACGGAGATGCCGTCCTCCGGCACGTCGGCGAACTCGCCGGTGCGGGCGGCCAGTCCGAGCGCGCGCAGCGCTTCGAGGACCGGTCCGGGGTCGACGCCTCCGGCCGCGGAGACGGTGACGGGAGCGGTGCCGACGGTGCGGGCCGGGTCGATGCCCAGGGCGTCCCAGTACGCGAGGGTGGCCTCCGGCAGGTCGGGCCGGCCCTCGGCCAGGTGGCCGGCGGCGCCGAAGCGGGTGATGGCCGAGAAGACGGCCGGGACGGGCAGCGAGCCGGCGAGCGCCTGCACGATCTCCGTGACGGTCTTGCGGCCGTCCAGGTGCGGCAGCACGGCCGCGGCGGCCTTGCCGGGCACCAGGTAGTTCTGGCCCTCCGCGTAGAGGAAGACCCGCTCGCCCTCCAGCACTTCGGCGTGGAAATGGGCCTTGAGCCGCGGCTTTTCCATCTGTCCCCCTTGGTTCTCGCGATCGGGCCTGACGTGGCGTCGCACCGGCAACACAAACACGGGGCCGACCGCGGGTAAATGCTTCACCTGATACGCAGGAAGGCCCTTGGGATACGTATCCGGAAGGTGTTTCATACGTATGGGGACGGGCAGCGGGGAGAACACCGGGCCGCGCCCGGCCGTGCGCGGAATTTATCCGTCCGGTTAATCCGCGAGAACCGGGGCCAACTGGTCTGATCCGACGGCTCTTTGTCTTGATCTGCACCCTACGGAATGCGACATTGACCCAATGCATTCACCCACCGGGGACCTCTACCACCGTGAGCGCGAGATGGACCTCCTCCAGCGGGCCATCGCCGAACTCGCCCTGGGCCGCCCGACTGTGGCCACCATTCACGGGTCCCACGGAATCGGGAAGTCCGCGCTGCTGAACGCCGTGCCCCGGATGCTGCCGCCCGGGGCCCTGGTACTGCGGGCACGCTGCCATCCGAGCGAAAGCCAGTACCCGTACAGCATGGTGAGCCAGCTGTTCGATCCGGTGCTCGGCGGTGCCGGCGGGCACGACACGCCCGTCCCCGGGCTCGGGGAGGCCGGGCCCACCCACGAGGCCCTGCTCGGCCTGCTGCGCACCACCCGCGCGCTCGCCGTCGACCGGCCGGTGGCCATCCTCGTCGACGACCTGACCAACGCCGACCCGCACTCGATGCGCTGGTTCTCGTACATCGCCCGGCGGCTCGACGACCTGCCGGTGCTGATGGTCGCCACGCTGCCGGCCACGGCCGCGGCGCAGGTGGCCGAGGAGCTGGGCCCGCTGCCGTACCTGCAGCGGCTGTGGCCGGAGCCGCTGTGCCCGACCTGCACGACCGAGCTGGTCGACCGCGCCTTCGACAGCCCCGTCGACCAGGAGCTGGCGGCGCTCTGCCACACCCTCGCGCACGGCAACCCGCTCGTGCTGCACGACCTGGTGACGCGGCTGCGGCGCACCCACGTGCCGGCCGGCTCCCCCGACCCGGAGCAGGTGCTGCCGATCGGTGCGCAGGCCCTCTCGGAGACCGTGCTGGCCTGGCTCGACGAGGACGACCCCTGCGCGAGCGAACTGCTGACGCAGCTGGCGGTGCTGGGCCCCGAGACCGACCCCGCCGTGTGCAGTGCGCTGTCCCGGCACGGCGAGGTGCACGACCAGCAGGCCCGCGACACGCTCGTACGGACCGGACTCCTGGAACCGGGGACGCCCGGCCGCTTCACGCACGCGGCGGTCCGGCCGGCGGTCCTCTCCCGGGTGTCGGCGCACGAGCGGCTGCTGCTGCACGGGCGGGCCGCCGCCGTACTGGCCCGGCTCGGCGCCCCGGCCCGGCAGACCGCGGAGCACCTGATCCTCGGCGGCTGCGACTGGGGCATCGACGTGCTGCGCGGCGCGGGTACGCAGGCCTCCGGGATCGGCGACCACGAGTCCGCGGCCCGGTACCTGCGGCGCGCACTGGCCCTGCTGGAGGGGCGCGGCACGCCTGCGGCCGGGGACGACGAGAACGCGGTGAAGCAGGCGCAGGAACGCGAGGAATCGTTTCTCGACCTGACGGTCCGGCTGGGCGCCGCCGAACTCCACCGCGACCTCGACGCGTGTGCCCGCCAGGCCGCGGCCGCCGCCGACAGCCCGCTGGGCACCGTCCGGCGCGCCGAGGCCCTGGCCCGGCTCTCCTCCCCCGCGCTCCTCTCCCGGATCGAGGGCGCCCAGCCCTTCGTCCGGGTGGGCGCGGAACTGGCGGCACTGCCCGCGCCCCCGCGCGAGCACCTGCTGCGGCTGACCGCCCAGACCCTGCTCACCGGGCACCGGTCCGGGCTGCGCCGGGCGGCCCGGCTGGCCGCCGCGGGCCCCTGGGACGCGGCCGCGCACGTCTTCGCCGGGGCGCTCGCCGCAGCCGCGGCCGCCGGCGGCCGGCTCGGCACGGCCCGCCGGATGGCCCTGCGCGTCGCGGTCGGCCCGATCGGCACGTCCCAGGGCACGGCGGCCGGTTCGGTGGGCGCCGCCCTGGCGCTCACCTGGACCGGCGACCTCGTCGGCGCCGCGGCCCTCGCCGAGCGGCTGATCAGCATGTCGCGCGCCTCGGACGACCACGCCACCGCACTCCTGTCGCACCTCGTCCGCAGCGAGGTCCGCCTCCGCCGGGAGGACCACGGCGCCGCGCACGCCGACGCCGAGACCGCCCTGCACCTGGCCCGCCGGCTGAACGCCCCCGCCCTGGCCGGCGCGGCCGTCGCCGCGGCCGCCCGCGCCCTCGTGAGCCTCGGCCGGACCGCCGAGGCGGCCGCCGTGCTGACCGAGGAGGCGACGGCGGGGGACGCCCACCCGTTCCTCAAGGCCCTGTCCCTCCAGGCACAGGGCACGGTCGCCGCGGCCCGCGGCGACCACGCCACCGCGGTCCTGCTGTTCCTCGACTGCGGGCACCGGCTCGCGCTGCGCGGCGTCACCCACCCCGGCTGCGTGACCTGGCGCGCCCAGGCCGCCGCCTCGTACCGGGCGCTCGGCGAGGAGAACGCCGCCGTCACCATCCTCGACGGCGTGCCCCGGCAGCCGAGCCCGGCACCGCGGCCCCTGCCGGGCCGCGAGCGCACCCTGCTGAGCCCGGCGGAACAGCGGGTGGCGGAGCTCGTGGTGCGCGGCAGCTCCAGCCTGGAGGTCGCGGAGAAGCTCTTCCTCAGCAAGCGCACCGTCGACACCCACCTGGGCCGCATCTACCGCAAGCTGGGCATCCACAGCCGGCGCGAGCTGGCGGGCGCGATCGGCGAGGAAATGCCGTTGTGAACGGGAGCGGTGGGCGGGCCGCCGGACCCGGCCCACCGCCCCCGGGATCAGGCGTGCGCCGCCTCCGCCGACCGGCCGGCCCGGCCGATGCCCAGCCGGGGAGCGACCCGCAGGTACAGCCCCGTCGCCACGTCGTGGCCGACGAGACCGCGCCGCGGGGACATCCGGTCGGCCAGGACCTCGGCGGGCAGCGGACCGGCACCGCCCGCCCGCTGCGCGTCGTCGAGGTCCAGCGCCCCGGCGGTGAGCGCCGCGAAGGCCTCGCTGTCCGGCGCGGACCGCATCGGGGCCGCGTTCGCCTCGCGGTCCATCAGCTCCGGGTGCCGGCCGCGCGCGAGCCGCTGGGCGAGCCAGAAGTACGTGGCCTTGCCGCGGTACTGCTCGTAGAAGCCGGACACCATCGAGTACATGCGGGCGTACGCGTTGCGGTAGAGGGACTCGTAGAACGACAGCGCCTCGTCCTCGGTCACCTCGCCCGCCTCGATCGCCAGGATCGACGCGGCGGCCAGCATGCCGCTGTACATGCCGAGGTGCACACCGGTCGACAGCAGCGGGTCCAGGAAGCACGCGGAGTCGCCGGCCAGGAAGTAGCCGGGGCCGCAGAAGCTGTCCGCCGTGTACGAGAAGTCCTGCTCCACGCGCACTTCGTGCCGGAACCCGGCGTCCGCGACCAGCTCGCGCACCGTCTCCGACTCCTGCACGGCGTCCAGGAACAGGGCCTCCATGCCCTCCGCGCCACCCGCGTAACGCTGCTTGCGCGCCAGGAAGTGGTCCTGGTGGGTCACGAACCCGACGCTGAACACGTCGTCCCTGAGCGGGATGACCCAGTACCAGCCCTCGGGCGCGGAGATGACGTTGATACCGCCGCGCGGAGTCTGCGGCAGCAGCGTCGCGCCCCGGTAGTAGCCCCAGACCGCCACGTTGCGGAACACGTCGTGCGGCGTGCGGTTGTCGAGGTGACGTACGGAGATCAGACCGGCCCGGCCGGTGGCGTCGACGACGTGGTCCGCGCGGGTGGTGTGCTCCCGGCCCTCGTGGGTCCACTCGACGCCCGCCGCGCGGCCGTCCTCGAAGAGCACCCTGCGGGCCTGGGCGCCCTCGACGACCTCGACGCCCTGGGAGGCGGCGTGCCGCAGCAGGACCTCGTCGAAGTCGGCGCGGTCGACCTGCCAGGAGGTCTGGGCGTCGGTCCCGAAGATCTCGGGCCAGTCGACGACCCAGTCCCGCTCGGCGCCCCAGCGCAGCAGCAGGCCCTCCTTGACCATGTAGCCGCGCTCCTCCACCTTCTCCAGCGCTCCGGCCAGCTCGATGATGGACCGGCAGGACGTCGCCACGGATTCCCCGATGTGGTACCGCGGGAAATGGGCGCGCTCCAGCAGTTTCACGCGCGCGCCCTGGCGGGCCAGCAGCGTCGCGGCAATGGAGCCGGCCGGCCCACCACCCATGACCACGATCTCGGATGCCATCGCTTCACCTTCCCCATTTCCCCCGGCACAATTCCGCCGCATTCCCCTGCACCGACGGACGCAAAGGGAAAGTCCGCGGCGGACGCCTCGCATCGGCTTTCCATCGGCCGGAACGACTTTCGCACGGGGCGTGACCGGAATGAACAGGCCGCGATGCGCAGCCGGGCGATTAAGTACCGCACGGATTGCGTAACCGGAGGGACCGGCGCCTACGTGATCGATCCGGCGAGGAGTTCCGTCAGCGTGGGACGTACGGACCGGCACGGGACGGTGCCGTTCGGGGCGGCCGCGTTCAGCCGCGCGTCGAGCAGGTCCGCCGCCTCTTCGGCGCCGCCCGCTTCGGGCATCAGCAGGCGCATCCGGGGAGCCGCCGCGAAGGCCGGGTCGGCCGCGGCTTCGGTGGGCCACACCGAGGCGGCGAAGTCCCAGTCCTCCAGGCGGGACCGCTGGGCGCCGGCACTGCACAGCCTGACCAGCGTGGCCGGGCCGAGGCGTTCGCCGATGTCCGCCGTCGCGATCAGCCGTTCCGGACGGGCCATGACGGACGAGCCCGTCAGCGGCGAGCGGACCGGTCGTACGTCGCTGCCGGGGCTGTCGGTGAGGCCGGCGGCCCGGGCGGCCTCCAGGGCGGGGCCGCGCAGTTCGAGCGGCAGCTGGTAGGGCAGCGTCTCCCCGGTGGCACGGTCGACGACCAGGTATTGGCCGGAAACCATGCGCCAGCCGCGCGCCCCCAGGGCGAGCGCCACGGAGTTCCGCGGCGAGCCGATGCCGCCGACCAGCGCGACCACTCCGGCGCCCTTCGCCAGCACGGCGGCCTGGACGACCGCGTACGGATGCTCCAGGACGGCGAACGGCGGCAAAACTGGCGGGATTCCGCCTATGCCGTGGTAGGCCCAGCGGCGTAGCAGGCGGCCCTCCTCGTCGAGCACGCGCACCTCGCGGCTCGCCTGCCCCGCCCCGGGGTGCGGGGCGAAATGCAGGGTCAGCGCCTTCCCCGCGGGCGTGGACCGTTCCCCGACCAGATGGCGGCCGAAGAAAAAGGCAAGGTCAGAACGCTCCACCATCCCCGCGACTTGGAGGATCGTCCCAAAGAACTCAAGCGCAAAAATCGGCATGTCCCCCCAGACCCCCAATTAGCTTCCCATGATCACTTTATACGGGCAGCGCCACGCCCATTAAGCGGCTAACAGGCCAACAGGTGCTCCGACAGCAGCGGCGCCACCGCCCACGGCTGTTCGAGAAAGGGCAGGTGACCGGCGCCCGGCACCACGAAGGTGCGGCATTCCGGCACCACCCGGGACAACAGTGCGGCATTGTCATGGAATACGGGCATGTCGTCGCTTCCGGTCAACGCGAACGTATGCGCCGTGATCCGCGCCAGGTCCTCCGCCGAGTGCACATGGGCGGCGATCCCCGCCATCGCCCCGCTCGCCAGCTCGGCCCAGGAGTGACGGGTCACGACGGACCGCAGCTCGGCGCGGAGGGCCGGATGGGCCTCGGTCCCCCGGAAGATGTCCGGCGGCGCCGCCATCCACAGGTCGGCCAGCTGCTCGGCGGCCTCCGCCCCCGTCCCCCGCATCCGGCGGAGCATCAGCATCTCGATGAACCTCTTGCGGACCGCCGGGTCGGCCGGAGCACCGCCGGGGCTCGGCGCACCGACGACGAGGCGGTCCACCTCGTCCGGGTACGCGAGCGCCGCCTCCAGCGCGACGGTCGAGCCGAAGGACAGGCCCACCCACCGCCGGGCCCCCTGCGCGCGGGCCAACCCCATGACCTGTGCGCCGAGTTCGGGCAGGGTCAGCCCCGGGCGCATCGCCTCGGAGCCGCCGTGCCCCGGCAGGTCCACCCCGACGTGGCGCAGTCCGGGGAGCAGCCGCCACAGGGGCCGCCACAGCGTGGCGTCCATGGTGTAGCCGTGCAGCCACAGCACGGTGGGGCCGCTGCCGTACGTCAGGGTGCGCAGCCCGTCGTGGAAGTCCTCCCGCTCGCCGGGCAGCGGCTCGCCGGAGAGGTGGCGGTCGTCGCGCCGGCCGGCCTCGGTCCCGGCCCCGACCCCTGCCTCGGTCCCGGTCACAGCGCCTCCCCGCCCACCGGCAGGTCGCCCAGCCCGGCGAACCCGGCACAGAACTCCCGGTACGCGACGACGGCCGCGTCGGCCGCGTCGAAGCGGGGCGTGATCCGCGGATTGAGGTTCTCCCAGACGACGACGTCCTCGGCCACGGCCCGTTCGCTGCCCGCGACCAGCTGGGGCAGCTGGTCCTCCAGGCCCGCGAGCACCCCGAGGGCCACCCGCACCACGCACCCCCCGCGCCCGTCGGGCACGGCGCCGGTGACGATGACGTGCACCTCGTCGGAGGGGCCGAACTCGGTGACCACGACACCCGGGCTGTACGCACGGGCGTGGAAGCGCGGCACGTAGGGCCCGTTGTCCGGAGCGTCCGCACCGAGGCCGGGCCGCCAGGGAGACATCGGCATCGGGAACTCCCCGTCCATCACCAACTCGCCGTGCGCGCCGGTGGAGTGCTTCATCCCGCAGACCCGGGAGACCTTGTGCACCGCCCGGAAGTGCTCGATGTCGAAGGCGTTCTCGACGATGATCTCCGCGGGCGCGTCCACCGCCTGCTCCACCGCTTTGACCAGCGGCATCGACTCGGCCACCGCCTTGAGCACCGTGCGCAGCCCGCGGTCGTCGTCCGGGCCGTCGGTGAGGCGCACGAAGACGGCGTCACCGCACTCGACGACCTCGTGCTCGCGCACCCAGGGCCGGCTGCCCTCCCCCGAGGACTCCCCCATCCCGATGCGCCGTCCGTGGAACGGACACACCAGGCAGCCGCCCTCCACCCGGCCGCCGTGACCGAGGTGGGCGCCGCGGTGCGGGCAGTCGGCGTCGTAGACCCGCAGCCGGCCCTCCGTGCGCACGGCCACCAGCCGGCGGGCGCCGATGGCCAGCGGAGCCACCTCGCCGTCCAGGCCGGAGGCGAACGCGGCCAGGTACCACCCCGAGTGGATCTTCTCCGTCACTGCTTCCCCGCTTCCAGTACTTCCTGTGCGGCGCGCCGCCCGTCGGCGTACGCGCCCTGCAGCCACGGCAGGGCGCGCCCGGTCACGGCGGCCTCCCCCGCGAAGAACAGGCGTCCGCCCAGCGGGCGGGCCCAGTCCCGGGCCGCCCGGTCCGAGCCCGGTCCCGGCGCGCAGAACGCCCCGCCGCTGTACGGGTCGGCGGCCCAGTCGGCCGTCTCGACGCCGACGACCTCGACACCCCTGGTCCACGGCAGCGCAGCGGACAGGAACACGGCGAGGTGGGCGGCCGACCCGGCGGCCCCGCGGACGTACGCGGCCGCGCCGGACTTGGCGACGACCAGCACTTCGGGGCGGCCCTGCCGGCACGAGACGAAGCCGCCGACGCCGTCCGCGTCGAACACGGAAGCCGTTTCCGGCGCCGGGCCCGCCAGGGTCAGCACCGCGCAGAAGCCGTCGCCGGGTGCCAGCGTCCGCACCGCGGCGGTCTTGTCCGGGCCGAGCCCGTCGACCGTGAGCAGACCGCCCTCGACCACGGCGGGCGGTACCGCGAGGACCACCCGGTCCGCGGTCAGCTCGCCGTCACCGGTGACGACGCGTACGCCGTCCCCGGCGGCGGTCTCGACCCGGCGCACGGGGACGCCCGTACGCACGTCCAGGCCCTCGGCGAGGGTGCGGGGCAGCAGGTCCATGCCGCCGGGGACGGTGAACTCGCCCCGGCCGCCGCCGTCCCCGCGCACCGCGGCCGCCACCCCTGCGGCATCGAGGAGGTCGGGGTCGGCGGCCCAGGTCTGCCGCAGCCACTCGCGGCCCGTGGCCGCCTCGGCGGGCGTGGCGCCGCTCGCCGCCAGCCAGCCGCCGACGCTGAGACCGCCGGGTCCGTCGTATCCGGCGAGCCGGCCCTCCAGAGCCCACGGCGGGTTCGCGCCGCGGGCGAGGAGCCCCATGGGACGGGCCACCCGGCCGGACACCACGTACGCGGCCGACGGGCGGGGGGCGGCGGGCAGCGGGCCGAGGACGGTATGGGCGGGGTTCCGGTCGCCGTGCACGACCTGCGCGCCCAGTTCGAGGACCGGGCCGCCGTCGGCCGGGCGGAACGTGCGGACGCGGCCGCCGATCCGGTCGCGGGCCTCCAGGACGAGGGTGGGGACGCCGGCCTGCGCGAGGCGCTGTGCGCAGGCCAGCCCGGCGACTCCGGCGCCGATCACGACCACCTCAGGCATGTGCGCCCTCCAGCCCGGCGGCGTCCCGGTCGTCCGCGCCCAGGGCGACGGGGACGGCGGTGAGGCGGCGCGGGATCAGGGACGGGGCCCAGCGCGGGTCCGGGCCCGCGATGACGGCTTCGGGGAAGCGCCGGACGACCCTGCCGAGCAGCACCGCGCCGGACTGCTTCACCAGGCGGGCGGCGAGGCAGAAGTGCGGGCCGCCGCCGAAGGCGAGGTGCGGGTTGGGCCGCCGGTCCCACACCAGCTCGCCCGGGTCGGCGAAGACGGCGGGATCCCGGTTGGCGGCGGCGACCACCGCGAGGACCCGCTGCCCGGCGGGGATGCGGCCGCCCGGGAGTTCGGCGTCGCGGACGGTGACGCGGGCGGTGAAGGGGATCGGTGCTTCGAGCCGCAGCAGCTCGTCCACGGCGGTCTCGGCCGCGTCCTGCCCCGCGGTGCGCAGGGCCGCCCGTACCTCCGGGCGCGGCAGCAGCCAGTACAGGGCGTTGCCGACGGCTTCCGCGAGCGGCTGCCAGCCGCCGACGACGGCGAGGCCGAGGACGCCCAGCATCTCGGGCCTGGTCAGCCTGGGGTCGGCGGCCAGCCGGCCGAGCGGGCAGGCCGGGTCTGCCTGCCCGGCGTGGGCGTCGAGGAAGCGGGTCAGCTCGCCCATGGCGGCCCGGCCCAGGCGCGCGACGTGCGGCGGGGCGAGCGGATCGAGGTTGACGGACGCGGCACGGGCCAGCTCCGCGAGCGTGCCGTGCCGGTCGGCGGGCAGCCCGAACAGCCGCGCCAGTACGGCCGTGGCCAGCGGTGCGCCGAGTTCCGCCACGGCGTCGACGGGCGTGCCGCGCTCCACGGCCCGGTCGAGCAGGGCGTCGGTGTCGGCGGCGATGCCGTCCGCCACCGAGGCGAGGGCGGCCGGGCCGAGCAGCAGGGCGCCGGGGGCGCGCAGCCGGCTGTGGTCGGCGCCGTCCGTGGTCAGCATGGAGACCGGCAGGTCGTCGTCCCGGGCCCGCTCGCGCTGGCCCGCGGCCGCGGAGAACGCCGGGTCCTTGAGCAGCGCCGCGCAGTCGGCGTGCCCGGTGACCAGCCACAGGCCGGACATCGGGTCCCGGTGCACGGGATCGTGGGCCCGCAGCCAGTCGTACGCCGGGTACGGATCGACGCGCCCGGCGGGGCTGAAGGGGTGGGCCAGGTGGGCGGGCAGCCCGGCGGTCTTGGTCATCTGCACGTTCTCCTGTTCACGGCGCCGTTCTCGCGCCCGGCTGCTGTCGTGGGTCGTGGCCGCTCAGCGCACCCGGGGGCCGCGCCAGCCGAACGTCAGGCCGGTCGCGATCAGGCCGCCGACCGCCCACAGGGCCAGGACCAGGGCGATCCGGCCCAGCTCCCAGGAGCCGGCAGGCTCCACGACGGTGAAGGAATCCGGCAGGAACACCGAGCGGAAGCCCTGCGCCAGCCACTTCACGGGGAACAGCGCGGCCGTGTTCTGCATCCACAGCGGCAGCTTGTCGAACGGGTAGAACACGCCCGAGATGAACTGCAGGACCATGAACACGGGCGTCACCACGGCCGCGGCGGACCGGCTGTTGGGGATCAGCGCGCTGTAGGCGGTGCCGGCCAGCGCACAGGCCGCGGTGCCGAGCGCGAGGCACCAGACGAGGGTGCTCCACCGCTCGGCGGTCTGGGGCAGCGGCAGTCCGAACGCGGCCACGGCGATGCCGATGAGGAGCACCGTTTCGAGGACCGTGGTCACCACGACGCGGACCAGCTTGCCCACGAAGTAGGCCGACTTGGGCATCGGGGTCAGCGCCAGGCGGCGGATGGTGCCGCTGTCGCGCTCGATGGCCACGTTGATGGCGAGGCCGGAGAACGCGGTGCTCATCACGCCCGCCGCGATCACCCCGGCCATGAAGACCTGCCGGAAGTCGGTGTCGGTCCCCTCGACCTTGCCTTCGAAGATCGCGCCGAAGACGACGAGCAGGATCACCGGGAAGAGCAGGGTGAAGACAAGGGACTGCTTGTTGCGGAAGAACGCCCTGAGTTCGACGGACGAACGCGCCGCGCAGGCCCGCGCGTACCCGCGTGCAGCACGCGCGGCCGGACGTGCGGGCACGTCCGCGCCCGGGCGGGCGGCGCCTTCGTACGGGGGCGGGGCCGGGGTCACGGACCTGGATTCGGGCACGATCGCGGTCATGCAGCGTTCTCCCTGCTCTCCCTGTCGATCAGACTCAGGTAGACGTCCTCGAGGGTGGGACGGTGCACGCGCAGGTCCGCGAGCTCGCACACGCCCGCCGCGGCCGCCCAGGGCAGCAGCAGGCCCAGTACCTGCGAGGGCGTGGGGGTGCGCAGCGACACGGTGTCCGGCCCGGACGCCGCCACCTCGGTGTCCGGCGGCAGCGGCGGCAGCGCGACGCCCGCCAGTGCCCCGCCGCGGCGGAAGGTCACGGTGGCGGGGGTCCGGTCGCGGCCGCCGAGCGAGGCCGGCGGTCCGCACGCGACGAGCCGGCCGCCGACGACGACGGCCGCCCGCTGCGCCAGTTGCTCCGCCTCGTCGAGGTAGTGCGTGGTCAGAACGGTCGTCCGGCCGCGGTCGGCGAACCAGCGGACCAGTTCCCAGGCCTCGCGGCGGGCCACCGGGTCCAGTCCGGTGGTCGGCTCGTCCAGGAAGATCAGTTCGGGGTCGCCGACGACCCCGACCGCGACGTCCAGGCGGCGCTGCTGGCCGCCGGACAGTTCGGTGGCCTGACGGGAGTGGAAGGAGCCGAGCCCCACCCGCTCCAGCACCTCGCCGACCGGCAGCGGGGCCGGATACATGGCGGCGAAATGCGCGACGACTTCTTTTACGGTCAGATCGGAATAGGCACCCGTAGTCTGGGGCACCACCCCTATTCTCGCCCGCCATTCTCGCGGGTCCTCGGCCGGGTCGCGGCCGAGGACCCGCACGTCTCCGCCGGTGCGTCTCTGCACTCCCGTCAGAATGTCGACGGTCGTTGTCTTTCCTGCGCCGTTCGGGCCGAGCAGCGCGAACACTTCACCACGAACAATGTCGAGGCTGATGTCGGATACGGCCTGGACGCCGCCGTATCGCTTGGAAAGTCCGCGTACGGAGACGGGATGCTCCGTCAGCGCAGAGGGCATGAGACGCTCCGGCGAAGTGGAAGGGGTGCGAGCGCCTGTCAGGTGCAGCAGCAGCAGGGGCAGCAGCAGTAGTAGCACTCGGAGATGTCGTCGACGCCGCCGGCGACGTCGGACAGCTCGCCCTCGCTCAGCTCGACGGGGTCGACCGTCGGGGTCGCGGGGATGTGGAGCTCGTAGCGGCCGGTCTCCAGGCCCGTCTCCCACAGCGCGACCTGGAGGTCCAGGTTGCCCTGCTCGTGGCCCTCGGGGGCCTCGGTGACGATGACGATCTCGGCGCCCGCCGGGAGTTCCAGGCCGGCCTCGGCGAGCGCGGTCCGCGGCTCCGAGGCGAGCTTGGCGGCGAACGCCTCGTCGGACCAGGCGCTGATGAGAACCCGGGTGTAGCAGTTCACGAACTCAGCACGCTGCTGCGGGTCGAGTGCCATGTGAACTCTCCCTTCCTTACGTTTGCTTCGGATTCGATTCAGTCGTTGTGCCGGCGACGAAGCAACAATCACACGGCGAGAACCGCCCGCCAAGACGCAAAGAAACGTAATCCGCCGACCCCGGCCAATGAGTATCCGGGCCCCGTCGATAAGCATTGAGTCAATTCATGCCCGGGCGTTACGGTGACCCAACCACCCGCACCCGCGGGCCCGGTTGCCCCGGCCTGCGCTTGTGCATGCTCTCACGCCGGACCCCGTCCGGCGCGGGCCCGGAGCACCGCCGGACCGATTCCACCGGCGATTACGGAATTACCGACAGCCGGTACGTAACGCAGGACCGGATCCCGCAGGGACGTACGTACACCGGATCCAGCCATCCACGGAGGTTCACGTGACAGCCACCCACGCACCGGCGGGCACCGTCCCACCGGGGCCGGACACCGCCGTGGACATGGCCCGGATGCGCGCCGACCCGCTGGCGTTCGTGACCGGAATGCATCGTACGTACGGCGACATCACCAGCCATGTCAGCGAGGGCGAGCGGGTGTACATGCTGCACCGGCCCGACCTGGTGCGGCACGTGCTGAAGGACAACACCGCCAACTACACGAAGGCGGGCACCCCCGACGACGCCATGCTGCGCCAACTGCTCGGCAACGGGCTGCTCACCAGCGACGGCGCCGACTGGGCGAGGCAGCGCAAGCAGTGCGCACCCGCCTTCCGCCGTACCGCCGTCACCACCTTCGACGGCATCATCACCGAGGAGACCGAAGCGCTGCTGGAGCGCTGGCGGCCCGCGCTCGCGGACGGCACCGCCCTGTCCCTGGAGCACCACCTGAGCTCGCTGACGCTGGCGATCCTCACCCGCGCCGTGCTGGGCGTGGACACGGGCGCGGTCGGCGACGGCTTCGGCCGCGCGGTCGACACCGTCAACCAGTCGATGGTCCAGTACGTACCGACGCCCGACCCCGATCCCCAGGGCACGGCGCTGCGCCGCAGGCAATACGTACAGGCGCGCCTGTTCCTCCAGTTGATCGCCCGTACGGTCATCGCCTCGCGCCGGTCGGCCGGCGGCGGACAGCCCCCGGAGCAGGCGGCCGCCTCCCTGCTGGACGCGCTGATCGGCCGGCTGGACGACGAGGAGCTGCGCGACCAGGTGCTCACCCTGGTCATGGCCGGCCACGAGACCACCGCCAAGACCCTCACCTGGACGCTGTACCTCCTCGACCGGCACCCCGCGGAGGCCGAGCGGATCCGGGCCGAGGTCGACGCCGTCCTCGGCGACCGCACCCCCACCGCGGCCGACCTGCCCGGTCTGGTGCACTGCCGACGGGCCGTCGAGGAGGCCATGCGGCTCTACCCTCCGGCGTGGCTGATCTCCCGGCGCGCCAAGGGCCCCGACACGATCGGCGGTTACGACATCCCGGCCGGTGCCCTGGTCTGCATCAGCCAGTGGGTGCTGCACCGCCACCCCGGCTACTGGGACCGGCCCGATGCGTACGTACCCGACCGGTTCGCGGACGCCGACCTGCCCAGCCACCTCTACCTTCCCTTCGGCGGCGGCGAGCGGATCTGCATCGGGCAGCACCTGGCCCTGGTCGAGGCCACCCTGGTGCTGGCCGTCCTGATGCGCGCCGTCCGCCTCGAACTGGAGCCCGGTTTCCCCGTGGAGCCGGAAGCCCTGGTGACCCTGCGACCCAAGCACGGCATGCGGATGACTGTGAGGCCCCGATGACCACCTCTCCCGTGACCGCCCCCGTCGGCGGCTCGTACGACCCGGCCGCCACCACCGCCGGCGGCCTCGCCGGCGAACTCGCCCGGCTGGAGGCCCAGGCCGCCCTGTCCTTCGATGCCGAGCTGCGGATCCTGCGCGAGGCCGGACTGACCGAGGACAGCGGCCCGCTGGTCGAGATCGGCGCCGGCTCGGGCGCCGTCACCCGCCGGCTGCGCGCCGCCCTGCCCGGACTCCCCGTCACCGCAGTCGACATCGACGGCGGTCTCCTCGCCCACGCCGCGGGCTGCGGTGCCGAGCTGGTCGTCGCGGACGGCGCCGCCCTGCCCCTCCCGGACCGCTCCGCCGGCTTCGTACTGCTGCGGTACGTACTCCAGCACCTGGCCGACCCCGAAGCGGTGCTCGCCGAGGCACTGCGCGTGCTGCGGCCCGGCGGCCGGCTCGTCGTGACCGAGGTGGACGCCTCCTGCTGGGGCCTGGCCGAGCCCTCCTTCCCCGAACTCGCCCGGATCCACAGCAAGCTGTCACAGGCCCAGGCCGCCGCGGGCGGCGACCGCACCGTCGGCCGGCGCCTGACCCGGCTGCTGCGCGCCGCGGGCTGCACATCGGTGTCCCTGCGCCCGTTCGCCAGCACCAACGACGACCACCCCGTCGACGCGTTCGCCCCGCACCTGGGGCCCGGCCGGCTCCAGCCGCTGGTGGCCGCCGGCGTGGTCAGCCTGGCCGAGTTCGCCCTCGCGGCCGACCGCTGGAACCGCTTCCGCACCGACCCGGACGCGTACGTGATGCTGCTCGGCTTCACGGCCGTCGGCACCGCACCCCGCTGAACCCCCGCACGCTCCCGTCACCACCCGATTGGAATCCCCCCTCATGAACCCCAGCCTCAAGATCTTCCTGACGATCTTCTGCTACATCAGCGCCGTCATGGGCGTCGTCACGGCCGTCCTGCACGGCAGCGCCAAGCCGGCCCAGACCACCTCGGCCGTCATCGCCGGCGTCCTCGGCGTGCTCTTCCTGTTCGGCGGCATGGCCCTGAGCCGCCGACCGCGGCACTGACGGCGGGAACCCTCGTGTTCCGGCTCGACACCATCGGCCACTTCTTCCTCGGTGCGGCCCTCGTACTGGCCCTGGCCCGGGCCGCCGGCGTGCTGGCCGTACGGCTGGGACAGCCGCGCGTGATGGGGGAGGTCGCCGCGGGCATCGCCCTCGGCCCCTCCCTCCTGGGCGCCGCCGCTCCGGAAGCGGCCGCCCGGCTGTTCCCCGGGGAAGTGCTGCCCATGTTCAGCGGGCTGGCGCAGCTGGGGCTCGCCGTGTTCATGTTCGGCTGCGGGCAGGAGCTGTGCGCGATGCGCGGGCGCGGCGCCACCCGGCAGGGACTGCTCGTCAGCCAGGCCTCGCTGTTCGTCCCCTTCGCGGCCGGCTCGCTGGCCGCGCTGCCGCTGGCCGACCGGTACGCACCGGACGGACTGCCGACGTCCGTGTTCGTGCTGTTCGTGGGCTGCGCGGTCAGCATCACCGCGTTCCCGGTGCTGGCCCGGATGCTGGAGGACCTGGGGATCGCGGGCACCAGGCCGGGGCGGCTGAGCCTGTTCGCCGCCGCGGTCGGGGACGGCGGCAGCTGGCTGGTGCTCTCGGCGGTCCTCGCCCTGTCCCAGGGGTCGGGGGCGGGCGACGCCGTCCTGCGGGCGCTGGCCGTGGTCGTGGTCGTCGCCCTCTACCTGGGTCCGGTGCGGCGCGCCGCGGCGAGCTGGTTCGAACGCCGGGGCGAGACCGCGGACCCCGCCGGCCTGCGGGTCGCCCTGGTCGTCGCGATCGGCGCCTCCGCGGCACTGACCGCCGCGCTGGGGATGCACCAGCTGATCGGTGCGTTCCTGGTGGGCCTGGTGTGGCCGGCCGGGAACCCGTTCGCGGCCCGCGCCGCCGCTCCGCTCGCCACCACCGCCAAGACGGTCCTGCTGCCCTTCTTCTTCCTGGGCTTCGGACTGGGCGTGGACCTGTCGTCCCTGGACCTCACCGGGGACGGCGCACTCGTCCTGGCCGGCCTGCTGGCCGTGGCCGTGGTCTCGAAGATCGGCGGCGCCGGGCTGGGCGCGCGCCGGGCCGGTCTGCCGTGGCGGGAGTCGCTCACCCTGGGCGTGCTGATGAACACGCGCGGGCTGACCGAGCTGGTGGTCCTGCAGATCGGCCACGAGGCCGGCGTCATCGACGGGCCGCTGTTCGCCGCGCTCACCGTCGTCGCCCTGGTCACCACCCTGATGACCGGCCCGCTGCTCAAACTCACCGCACCACCCGCCGCGGCCCCGGACACGCGCACTCCGGAACCCACGGCGGCCGGCGGCTGATCAGGATCCGCCGGGGCTCAGCCCAGGGTTTCGGCGGCCGTCTCGGAGGAGTCGCGCAGGAAGGTGGCGCAGCGCTCGTACTCCTGCTGCTCGCCGATGGCCTGGGCGGCCCGGGCCAGCGCGTGCAGCGCGCGCAGGAAGCCGCGGTTCGGCTCGTGCTCCCACGGCACCGGGCCGTGGCCCTTCCAGCCGGCCCGGCGCAGCGCGTCGAGCCCGCGGTGGTAGCCCGTCCGGGCGTACGCGTACGACTCCACGGCGCGGCCGTTCTCGAACGCGTCGTCGGCGAGGCGGGCCCAGGCCAGCGAAGAGGCGGGGTACTTGGCGGCGACCTCGGCCGGTTCGGTGCCGGCGGCGAGCAGCTCGCGGGGCTCCGGGTCGTCGGGCAGGTGGGTCGGGGCGGGTCCCCCGAGGAGGTTCTCGTGAATGGCCATGGCCCCAGTCTGCCCCGTCCCCGGCGGTCGTGCGGGCCCGGGTCCGGCGCACCCCTGAGCGGGACGGGCACGCCGGTCCCGGATACGGCTCGGGCCCGTCGGGAACCCTCGGACCCGACGGGCGCCGGCGCTCCCGCTCGGGCGACACGAGCCCGATGGCGTGCTCCGGGGCGCGCCGCGCCCTCCCCTGGACAGGCGCTCCCCGGGTCACAAAGAGAACCCTCACCCCATCGGCCCCCGCCGCGCCACATCGCGCGCGGACTCCGTCAAGTCGGCAGAAAAGGGTCACCCCGCCGTCGTGACGACGGCGGGGTGACGGGACCGGACGGCCGGGCGGGCCCGGCGACGCGGTTACTTCAGGCGGGTGCCGGTGGAACGCAGGTCGGCGCAGGCCTGCGTGACGCGCTGCGCCATGCTCGCCTCGGCCAGCTTGCCCCAGGTGCGCGGGTCGTAGGTGGACTTCTTGCCGACCTCGCCGTCGACCTTCAGGACACCGTCGTAGTTGCGGAACATGTGGTCCGCGACCGGGCGGGTGAAGGCGTACTGGGTGTCGGTGTCGAGGTTCATCTTCACGACGCCGTTCTCCAGCGCGGTGGCGATCTCCTCGGGCGTGGAGCCCGAACCGCCGTGGAAGACGAAGTCGAACGGCGAGGCCTTGCCGAACTTCTCGGCGACACCGGCCTGCAGGTCCTTGAGCAGCTCGGGACGCAGGACGACGTTGCCCGGCTTGTAGACGCCGTGCACGTTGCCGAAGGAGGCGGCGAGCAGGTAGCGGCCCTTCTCGCCCAGGCCCAGGGCCTCGGCGGTGCGGATCGCGTCCTCGACGGTGGTGTACAGCTCGTCGTTGATCTCGTGGCTGACGCCGTCCTCCTCGCCGCCGGTCGGGGTGATCTCGACCTCAAGGATGATCTTGGCGGCGGCGGCCTTGGCGAGCAGCTCCTGACCGATGGCCAGGTTGTCGGCCAGGGTCTCGGCGGAGCCGTCCCACATGTGCGACTGGAAGAGCGGGTTCTGGCCCTTGGCCACGCGCGCCGCGGACACGTCGAGCAGCGGGCGGACGTATCCGTCCAGCTTGTCCTTCGGGCAGTGGTCGGTGTGCAGGGCCACCGTGATGTCGTACTTGGCGGCGACGACGTGCGCGAACTCGGCAAGGGCGACCGCACCGGTCACCATGTCCTTGCTGTACTGGCCACCCAGGAACTCGGCACCACCGGTGGAGATCTGGATGATGCCGTCGCTCTCGGCCTCCGCGAAGCCGCGCAGCGCAGCGTGCAGGGTCTGGGTCGAGGTCACGTTGATGGCCGGGTAGGCGAACTTGCCTGCCTTCGCCCGGTCGAGCATCTCGTTGTAGACCTCGGGGGTTGCGATGGGCATCTGTCCGCTCCTTGGATGTGCGGGGAGTGTGCGATTGCTGGCCCTGACCTGGGTGCGACGGCACCTTCGGGCCTATCTTTCCAGACTCCGTCCGGCACTCCAGCCGTGCCGGGGGGAGCGTTTCACGTGAAACACCCACCCCGGCGGCAAAAGAGCAGGTCAGCCCTTGGCTGTGGGCCTCCGGGGACCTAAGTCCCCAGTTCCCCGGTCCCGGAATGCAAGACCGGCGGACCGGATCCCGCATTCCTGATCGGGTTCAGGACAGGCCCAGCTCCGGCAGCTGATAGCCGGTGAGGTACGGCAGGCCCGCCGCCGCGATGGCGTCGGCCGCACCGCGGTCCACGATCGTCGCCACGGCCACGACCTCGCCGCCGGCCTCACGGACCGCCTCGACGGCGGTCAGCGGGGAACCGCCGGTGGTCGAGGTGTCCTCGACCACCAGGCAGCGGCGGCCCTTCACGTCGGTGCCCTCGATCCGGCGCTGCATCCCGTGCGCCTTCTGGGCCTTGCGGACCACGAAGGCGTCCAGCCGGGCCCCGCGGGCCGCGGAGGCGTGCAGCATCGAGGTGGCGACCGGGTCGGCGCCCAGCGTCAGGCCGCCGACGCAGTCGAAGTCGAGGTCGGCGGTGAGGTCGAGCATCACCTGGCCGACGAGGGGGGCGGCGACGCCGTCCAGGGTGATGCGGCGCAGGTCGATGTACCAGTCCGCTTCGAGCCCGGAGGAGAGGGTCACCTTGCCGTGCACGACGGCCTTGTCCTTGATCTGCTGGAGCAGCTCACCACGTACGTCAGTCATACCCACGAGCTTAGGCCGTTGCCCGGGGTGCGCCCGGTCTCCCGGCTCACAGCCGTCGCCAGCTCCAGGTGGTCGCGACCTCCAGCGGATCGACCGGGGTGACCAGCCGCGGCAGGGTGTTGAGACCGTTCGGCGGCCCGGACTGCGGCTCCACGCACACGGCCTCGGGCTGCTCGTCGTACACGACCACCCATTCGGCCCGGCTCGTGACCCTCAGCTCCAGCTGCCCCGGCCAGGTCAGCGTCGCGTCCACCCCGTACGGCATGCCGAAGCAGTCGTCCCAGGGGCCCGGCAGCGGGTCGATGCGCCGGCCGGTGGGCAGGTGGTCGAGGCCGCGCTCCTCCTGCCAGGCCGGCTCGAAGGCGAGCCGGACGTCCTCGCCGCCGTCCAGACTGCGCCGGAACCACGGGTGCCAGCCCGCCTGCGCCGGGAAGGAGTCCCCGTACGTCTCGATGCCCATGGCCAGCGTCAGGGAGTCCGCGGCCAGTTCGACGGTCTGGGTGACCCGGCCGGGCCACGGCCACGGCTCCGTCAGGTCGTAGGTGAAGGCCGCCTCGGCCCTGTCGGTGCGCACGGGCTTCCAGGCGGCGTCCCGGCCGAAGCCGTGGATGGCGTGCGGCGCGGCGTTGAGCGGCAGCCGGTGCAGCTCGCCGCCGCTGCGGAACTCCCCGTCGCGGGTCCGGCCGCACCACGGCACCATCGGGAACGCCCCGTACTTGGTCCCCTGCCGCAGCAGTTCGACCCCGTCGATGCGCAGGCTCGCGATCCGGCACCCGTTCGCCTCGTCCACGACCACTTCGGCGCCACCGGCCGTCAGTTGCGTACTCATGGCAAAGACACTACGGCGGGACGGGGGATTCAGCGGCGGCGGCGCAGCACGCGGGCGGCGACCACTGCGGAGGCGATGGCGAGGGCGGCGGCCGGGGCCAGCCAGCGCAACTGGCCGCCGACGGACGTCACGTCGGGGCCGGGCACGGGCGCGTACCGGCCGCGCGGCGGGGCGTGGTCGACCTCCTCCGCACTGCGGCCGATCATCGTGCGGCGGGCGTGCGCGGCCTCGGCCGGCGGCCGCACCGCCTCGCTGAACTCGTCGTCGATGAACGGGTCGAGCGAGGGCGGGGGCACCTCGGTGCCGAAGAGCGCGGAACCGGCGAACTCCTCGTCGTCCACGTCCGGGCCCTCGGCGTCCGCGGCGTCCTCCTCGCCCGCCTCCTCTGCGGAGGCGGACCCCGGCCGCTCCTGGAGGTCGGCCGCGGCCAGCGCCGACAGGTGCCCGGCGGCCCGGTCCAACACCCGCCGCCCGGCCGTCTCCACGGCCTCCGGCTCGAACCCGGCGGCCCGGCCGTCGGCCCGCGCGGTGGCGGTCAGCTCCAGCTGGGTGCCGCCCTCCACCGGCCGCAGGGACACCGTCAGGGCCAGCTTCACGGTGCCGGTGCCGCGGGCCTCGGTGCCCTCGCCGGTCACCTCGAACGTGTCGGGGTCGCGCTCCGCGAGGTGCAGGACACCGCGGTAGGTGACGGTGCTGCCGCCGACGCGGATCCGGAGCCGCCCGGCCAGCGGGCCGGGGCCGGAGCCGGCCGGGCCGGCGGCCGACTCGGCGTCCCGCTGGAGCCCGGGCACGCACCGCGCCACCCGCTCGGGGTCCCTGAGCACTGCACGGAGGTTCTCTGCCGGTACCGGAACGAACACCTGATGCTCCATGGCTGCGAGCCTACCGACGCTCGCCGCTCCTGCACCCGCTCACGCACCGGTTCACGCGTACCGCGGGCGCGGCAGCGTGTTCACGTGTACCGCGGGTGCGGCAGCGTGGAGGGCGGCAGGCCGGGGATCCGCAGCCGGGCCGCGTCGCGGGCGGCCGACCGCAGCGACTCCGTGGTCAGGGTCCGCAGCCAGGTGGCCTCGGGGCCCACCCCCAGTTGCGGCGCCCGGCCCGGCGCGGCCAGCAGGAACCCCCAGTCCTGGGGGGCGCCCGCCCGGCCGGTGGACCGGTCGGGTCCGGCGGCGAAGCCGGACAGCCGGCCGCCCGCCGTGTACGGCACCGTGGCCAGGCCCGCGGCCCTCAGGGTGGCGTCGACCGTCCAGTAGCTGCGCGGCCGCGCGGACAGCGGGCCGGCGTGCACGGCGATCCGGCCGCCGGGCCGCAGCGCCCGGACGGCGAGCCCGTAGAACTCCTGCGAGTACAGCTTGGTGCTCGGGGTGATCCCGGGGTCGGGCAGGTCCGAGAGGATCACGTCGTACGGGACCTTGCCGCCGGGCCCGCGCAGCCAGTGGAACGCGTCCTCGGTGACCACGTGCACCCGCGGATCGGCGTACACGTGCCCGTTGAGGGCGGCGAGCATCGGGTCGGTGCGGGCCAGCCGGATCACACCGGGGTCGAGTTCGACGACGGTGACCGAGCGGACGCCGCCGTGGCGCAGCACCTCGCGGGCGGCGAGCCCGTCGCCGCCGCCGAGCACCAGGACGCGGGCGTGCGGCCCGGCCATCGCGGGGTGGACGAGCGCCTCGTGGTAGCGGTGCTCGTCGTAGCCGCTGACCCGCAGCCGGCCGTCGAGGTACAGGTCGAGGGTGCGGGGCGAGCCGCGGCCGGGCCCCGTGAGCACGAGTTCCTGGACGTCGGTCTGCACGGCGACCCGCACCTCGTCGCCGTAGACGGCCTGCCGGGCCACCTGCTCGAAGTCGTCGGCGAGGGCGGTGGCGCAGCCGAGGACGGTCAGCACGGCGAGGTTCCCGGCGATCAGCAGCCAGCGGGCCCGGCGGGTCAGGTCGCGGCGGAACAGCCACAGCACGAGGCCGCCCCCGACGGCCGCGTTGACGGTGCCGGTGAGCATCGCGCCGGTGAGCTGGCCGAGCACCGGCAGCAGCAGGAACGGGAAGGCCAGCCCACCGACCAGGGCGCCCACGTAGTCGGCGGCGAACAGGTCGGCGACCGCGCCGCCCGCGTCCTGCCGGCGGACCCGCTGGATGAGGGTCATCAGCAGCGGGATCTCCGCGCCGATCAGGACGCCGATGGCGAGGGAGAAGGCGACCAGGGCGGGCCGGGACTCACCCAGCCAGGCGAAGCTCGCGTACAGCGCGGTCGCGGACAGCCCGCCGACCAGCGCGAGGACCGCCTCCACCGCGCCGAAGCCGGCGGCCGCGCGCCCCCGCAGGCGCTTGGCCAGCAGCGACCCGAGGCCCATGGCGAAGACCATCACGGACAGCACCACGGAGGCCTGGGTCACCGAATCGCCGATCAGGTACGAGCCCAGCGCCAGGAGTTCCAGCTCGTACACCAGACCGCAGGCCGCACAGACGAACACCGTGGCCAGCACGAGCAGGCGGGCGGTGTTCGGCCGTACGGGCAGCGACCGGCCGGCCGTCCGCCGGCCGGACGCGGCCGCGTCCGGCGGGGCGGGGTCCGCGGCGGGCGCCGCGGGTGCGCCGCGGCCGCCGGGGACCTCCCCGCCATAACGAGAGGAACGGTCGATCATGGTGCGAACCGTACGTCACGGCACGCTCGCACCCCGTCACCCACATGGGTGTAACTGGCGTACCACACCCCCCGGTTGGCGGAACTTTTATGCCGGGGCGCCCGGCCGCCCGCACCCCGCGCGGCCTCAGACCGCGGCAGCCATCCGCACCCCGACCCGGGTCCGCGTCGCCACGAGCTGCCCTTCCTGCGGATACGCATGCCAGGTCCGCCAGCGCACCTGCCCCTCGGTCCGCTGCGCGAGCATCGCGGTGAACGCGTACGGACTGCCCGGAAACGTACCCGCAAGGCCGTTCGGATGGTCCGCCACGAGGGCCAGCAACTCCTGCGCCCGCCCCGCGAACTGCCCCTGCGAGAGCGTCTCGACGCGCGCGGCGAACTCGTACTCCCAGTCCCCCACCCGCTTCGCCACGCCGAGCGGGAGCGGGGTGCTGCTCCCGGGGATGCAGGCGACCGTCTCCGAACAGATCACCTCGCCCTCTTCCATCAGCACCTGATGGGAGGCCCCCAGGAGGCGCAACTGCACCTTCGCACCGGACAGTTCGAGGTCGAGTACCGCCAGGGCGGGCAGCGGGCCGCGACCCAGGGCCCAGGCGAGGTCGGCGGCACGCGTGTCGGTGTACGTGGTCTTGAGGGACGTGAGCATGAGTCGGCTCCGCAAACGCGCAAGGGAGGTGGGCCGGACTCGCCCCGGCCGGAATCAGTCGGGTGGGGGTCTCGCCGGCTCGGATCCAGCAGGAAAGTCCAGGAGGTCCGAGGACTGGTCTACTCAACCGAGGGAATCATGAAAGGCGCGGCACTCACAGCGTTTTTACCCAACTTGACGGGGTTTACATCCCCTCGGGGGCTCTCCAGTTCACCTGTTCAACGTGAGGACGTCCAGCAGAAGTTGTCCCCCGCCGGACGCCCAGGTCCCCTCGGGTCCCGGCCGGCCCTGCCGGCCGGGACCGTTTTCCGGTCAGGAGCCCCCGCCGCCGCATCCCCCGCCGCCACCGCCACCGCAGGAGCTGGAGGAGGAACAGGACGATCCGCCCGAGCAGCCGTAGCCGCCGGAGCCCGAGCCGCTGTCGCCCCACCAGCTGCCCCGGCGCCCCTTGTGGCTGCCCTTGGGCGACGCCCCCAGCATCGCCAGCCGGGCCACGGCCAGGACCACACCGATGATGAAAAGAACGATCACAACAGTGGCGAACATGGTCGTCGCCCCCTTCCGTGTGACCCCGGTCCCCCGGGGTCGCGGGATCCCCGCGTCCCGCGTGACAGGGGGATTCCCGGGCCCGTCACGACCCAAAGCACACTTGAGCAAGTCCAGAGCTTCGGCCCAGGATTGCCCCCATGACCGCACCGAGCCCCGCCCCGCAGGCGGGCAGCCGCCCGCTCCTCAACCGCCGCCTCGCCGCCTTCGGCACGACGATCTTCGCGGAGATGTCCGCCCTCGCCGTGGCCACCGGCTCCCTCAACCTCGGACAGGGCTTCCCCGACACCGACGGCCCTGCGGAGATCGCCGAGGCAGCCGCACGGGCGATCCGCACCGGACACGGCAACCAGTACCCGCCCGGCCCCGGCGTCCCCGAGCTGCGCACCGCGATCGCCGCCCACCAGCAGCGCTTCTACGGGCTCGGCTACGACCCCGACACCGAGGTGCTGGTCACCGCCGGCGCCACCGAGGCCATCGCCGCCGCCCTGCTGGCCCTGCTGGAACCCGGCGACGAGGTCATCGCGCTGGAGCCGTACTACGACTCGTACGCCGCCTGCATCGCGATGGCCGGCGCCACCCGGGTGCCGGTCACCCTGCGGCCCCGCGACGGCGCCTTCCGCCTCGACCTGGACGAGCTGCGGGCCGCCGTCACCCCGCGCACCCGGCTGCTGCTGCTGAACACCCCGCACAACCCGACCGGCACCGTCCTGACCGCGGCCGAGATGGGCGCGATCGCGGAGCTGGCCGTGGAGCGGGACCTGCTGGTCGTCACCGACGAGGTCTACGAGCACCTGGTCTTCGCGGGCGCCGCGCACGTGCCGATGGCCTCGCTGCCCGGCATGCGCGACCGTACGCTCACCATCTCCTCCGCCGGCAAGACGTTCTCCTTCACCGGCTGGAAGGTCGGCTGGGCCGTGGGCTCACCGGCGCTGGTGTCCGCGGTCCGCTCGGCCAAGCAGTTCCTGACGTACGTCTCCTCCGGGCCCTTCCAGTACGCCGTCGCCGAGGCCCTGGCGCTGCCGGACGCGTACTACGCGGACTTCCTCGCCGGCATGGCCCGCAAGCGCGAGATCCTGTCGGCCGGCCTGGCCGCCGCCGGGTTCGAGGTGTACGCCCCCGCCGGCACCTACTTCATCACCACCGACATCGCCCCCCTCGGCGAGACCGACGGCATCGACTTCTGCCGCCGCCTCCCCGAACGCTGCGGCCTGGTCGCCATCCCCAATGCCGTCTTCTACGACGACAAGGAAGCCGGCCGCACCCACGTCCGCTGGGCCTTCTGCAAGAAGGACGAGGTCCTGGAGGAGGCCGCGGCCCGGCTGCGGCGGCTGTAGGGGGTGTACCCGGCCCCGGACACGCCGGAAGCCCGGCCGCGTGCGGCGGCCGGGCTTCCGGGTGGGGTGCGGGGTCAGGCCCCGTCGGAGTCCTGGCCGTCCTCGGGGGTGTCGAGCTCCTGCTCCAGGCCGAGCTGCTCGACGAGCCACTTGTCGAACTCGATCGACGCGCGGACCCAGCTGACCGTGGAGGACACGAAGTGCTCCAGGGAGACACCGGTGCCGATCAGCATCTGGGCCTCGCCGATCAGGCGGACCGAGCCGTCGTCGTGGGTGTGGCTGTAGACCTTCGGCCACAGGGTGCGGCGGTTCCAGTCGTCGATGGACTCGAGGAGCTGGTGCTTCTCCTCGATCTTGTGGGGACGGTCGTAGAACGTCCGGACCGAGAACACCTGCTGCTCGTCCTCGCCGCGGAACATGAAGTACGTGCGGAATTCCTCCCACGGCGCCGCGAGGTCACCCTCGTCGTCGACGACGTACTTCAGCTCCATCTGCTCGAGGAGCTGCTTGACGAGGTCCTGGTCGGGCAACACGGGACCCGCCGGTCCAGAGGCCTGCGGATCGGGCTGCTGCCCTCCGAAGTTCGGAATCGAGGCCGGGTCGATGCTCACCGTGGTTTTCCCTTCGTGCGGATAGAGCCATCCTCCCCCATCCCGCCCGTCCCGTGGCAACCCCTGCCGCCCACATCCGCTGCAGGCGGACAGGATCGGGCCCCCGCGGGGTCCGCGGGGGCCCGATCCCGTGGCCGGTCAGAGCGGGCGGCCCACCAGCAGCCCGTCGCCCGCCACGTCCACCCGGACCGTGTCGCCGTCCCGGACCTCGCCGGCGAGGATCTCGCGGGCCAGCCGGTCGCCCACCGCCGTCTGGATCAGTCGGCGCAGCGGCCGGGCGCCGTACGCCGGGTCGTGGCCCTCCGCGGCCAGCCAGGCCAGGGCCTCGGGGGTGACGTCCAGGAGCAGGCGGCGCTCCGCGAGCCGCTTGGCCAGCGCCCCGATCTGCAGCTCGGCGATGTGCGCCAGCTGCTCGCGGCTGAGCGCGGAGAACACCACGAGGTCGTCCAGCCGGTTCAGGAACTCCGGCTTGAAGGAGCCCCGCACCACGTCCAGGACCTGCCGGCGCTTCTCGTCCTCGCCGGTCAGCGGGTCGACGAGGAACTGCGAGCCGAGGTTGGAGGTCAGGATCAGGATGGTGTTGCGGAAGTCCACCGTCCGGCCCTGCCCGTCGGTGAGCCGGCCGTCGTCGAGGACCTGGAGCAGGATGTCGAAGACCTCGGGGTGGGCCTTCTCCACCTCGTCCAGCAGCACCACGCTGTACGGGCGCCGCCGGACCGCCTCGGTGAGCTGGCCGCCCTCCTCGTAGCCGACGTACCCGGGCGGGGCACCGACCAGCCGGGCCACGCTGTGCTTCTCCGAGTACTCCGACATGTCGATGCGGACCATCGCCCGCTCGTCGTCGAAGAGGAAGTCGGCGAGCGCCTTGGCCAGCTCGGTCTTGCCGACGCCGGTGGGGCCGAGGAAGAGGAACGAGCCGGTGGGCCGGTCGGGGTCGGCGATGCCCGCGCGGGTGCGCCGGACCGCGTCCGAGACCGCCCGGACGGCCTCTTCCTGGCCGATCAGGCGGCGGCCCAGCTCCTGCTCCATGCGCAGCAGCTTCTGGGTCTCGCCCTCCAGCAGCCGGCCGGCCGGGATGCCGGTCCAGGCGCCGACCACGTCGGCGATGTCGTCGGGCCCGACCTCCTCCTTGACCATGGTGTCCCTGGCGGCCTCGGCCTCCGCCTCGGAGGCCTCCGCCAGCTCCCGCTCCAGCGCGGGGATCTCCCCGTACAGCAGCTTGGAGGCGGCGTCGAAGTCGCCGTCGCGCTGGGCCCGCTCGGCCCGGCCGCGGAGCGCGTCCAGCCGCTCCTTCAGCTCGCCGACGCGGTTGAGGGACTGCTTCTCCTTCTCCCAGCGGGCGGTGAGGCCGCGCAGCTCCTCCTCCTTGTCGGCGAGGTCCTTGCGCAGCCGCTCCAGGCGCTCGCGGGAGGCCGGGTCCGACTCGTTCTTCAGCGCCAGCTCCTCCATCCGGAGCCGGTCCACGGACCGCTGCAGCTCGTCGATCTCCAGCGGGGAGGAGTCGATCTCCATGCGGAGCCGGGAGGCCGCCTCGTCGACGAGGTCGATGGCCTTGTCGGGCAGGAAGCGGGAGGTGATGTACCGGTCGGACAGGGTGGCGGCGGCCACCAGCGCGCTGTCGTTGATCTGGACCTTGTGGTGGGCCTCGTAGCGGCCCTTGAGCCCGCGCAGGATCGCGATGGTGTCCTCGACGGAGGGCTCGGCCACCAGCACCTGCTGGAAGCGGCGCTCCAGCGCCGGGTCCTTCTCGATCCGCTCGCGGTACTCGTCGAGGGTGGTCGCGCCGACCATCCGCAGCTCGCCGCGGGCCAGCATCGGCTTGAGCATGTTGCCGGCGTCCATCGCGGAGTCGCCGCCGGCGCCCGCGCCGACGACGGTGTGCAGCTCGTCGATGAAGGTGATGATCTGGCCGTCGCTGGACTTGATCTCCGCCAGGACGGTCTTGAGGCGCTCCTCGAACTCGCCGCGGTACTTCGCGCCGGCCACCATCGCGCCCAGGTCCAGGGAGACCAGCCGCTTGTTCTTCAGCGACTCGGGGACGTCGCCCTTCACGATCCGCTGGGCGAGGCCCTCGACGACGGCCGTCTTGCCGACGCCGGGCTCTCCGATGAGCACCGGGTTGTTCTTGGTGCGGCGGGACAGGACCTGCACGACCCGGCGGATCTCGTGGTCCCGGCCGATGACCGGGTCGAGCTTGCCCTCGCGGGCCGCGGCCGTGAAGTCCGTGCCGAACTTCTCCAGGGCCTTGTACTGGCCCTCCGGGTCGGGGGTGGTCACCCGCCGTCCTCCTCGTACCGATTCGAATGCGTCCAGCAGCTTCTTCGCGGTGGCGCCGCGCCGCTCCAGCAGCTCCCCGGCCGGGCCGCCCTTGGCGGCGAGGGCGATGAGCAGGTGCTCGGTGGAGAGGTACTCGTCTCCGAGCACGCCCGCCTGCCGGTCGGCCTCCGCCAGCACCGCGAGCAGGTCGCGGCTCGCCTGCGGGGGCGCGACCGTGGAGCCGGTGACGCTGGGCAGCGAGCCGAGCAGCTGCTCGGCGGCGGCCCGCAGGTCGGCCTGGTCGGCTCCGACGGCGGCCAGCAGGTCGGTGATGTTCTCGTTGTCGGAGCCCGTGAGCAGGGCCAGCAGCAGGTGGGCGGGGGTCAGATCCGCGTGCCCGCCCTTCACGGCCCTGCTGGTGGCGGCGTTCAGTGCGTCCCGGCTCCTGTTGGTCAGCTCGGCGTCCACGTACGGCTTCTCCTCTCCGTCCCCATCAACTCTGACTCGGTCAACGTGTACAAAGTTGAGTCTATTCCACTCAAGGCTGTTTGCGGGACCCTTTCAGGCACCCGTTCCGGCCCGTTTCCGGCCCGTCTCCGTCCCGCCTCCGTCCCGTCTCCGTCCACGCTTCCGCAGCGCACCGCACCGCCTAAGCTCGGCGCATGGCCCTGGATCCACTCAACCCGACGCCCGAGTACCTCGCCTTCTGGCGGGAGCGGCACGTCTGCACGCTGACCACGCCCCGCCCGGACGGCACCCCGCACGTGGTCCCGGTGGGCGTGACGTACGACCCGGAGGCCGGACTGGCCCGGGTGATCAGCAACAAGCACAGCAAGAAGGTCCGCAACGTGCTGGCCGCGCAGCCGGCGGCGGCCCGGGTCGCGGTCTGCCAGATGGAGGGGCGCCGCTGGGCCACCCTGGAGGGGCGGGCGGTGATCCGTACGGACGAGGCCTCGGTCGCCGAGGCGGTGGCGCGCTACGCCGAGCGGTACGGGCGCACCCCGACGCCCAATCCGGACCGGGTGGTCCTGGAGATCGCGCTCGACCGCGCGATGGGGCGCGCGTAGCGGGATCCGGCGCGCAGGGGGCGTCCGGCCTGGGCAGAGGCGATGTCCGGCCGCGGCCGGACGGCAAGTTTGGCCGGTCCCCGCATGGACGCGGACATCACAACGGCGCCATCGTGGTCAGGTCCACGATGGCGCCGTTGTGTGGGGGAAGCACCTGAGCGATCTGGAACGAAGGGGGGATCGCGTCAGGCACTGCGGGGGGTGGCGGTGGTGATATCGGGCTCGAAGAGCTGGTGGTCGCGCTGATCGAGATTGACGAAGACCATGCCGTAGCGGATCTCGCAGCGCACGGGCTGCGGCGCGCCCCGGGGACGGCGCAGGCACCGGTAGGCACGGACGTCCTCGTCCTCTTCGCGGACGACGACGATCGGCTGGCCGAACAGGGTCACCATCAGGGAGTCGCCGGCGTGGGGGATCGCCGTCACGAGGTCCACGAACTGCCAGCCGGAGCGGTAGGCGGACGCCATTTCCCTGCGGAAGGAGCGGTCGTCGGGGGTCATGCCGACACCTCGCCCACGGCAGTGGCCGCAGCACCGCCGGCACCCGAACCGGAACCGCCCACGGGGGCGACGGGACGCCAACCGCTGTCCAGAGGGGTCGAGTCCCACCCGCTGTCCGGGGGGCCGCCTGCCGCACGCGTTCCAGCCACACTCAGGGTGGTCGCCTCGACAACCCCCCCGCAGGCCACAGCCGAGAAGATGACAGTGGCAAGCGCCGAGCGAAGCATTCTCTTGTTCATGGTCGGCTTCGTCCTCACTTGATGAAATCCTCTCCCCCGCGAGACAAGACGATGGCTCATTCGGGCACGTCAATGCCACAGGGACGATGCATCATGTTCTTGCATGTTCAGGACCCTGGGGGGTGGAGATTTGCCTATAAACAGCACAAAGCCGACACATCCCCACCCCGTCACGGCCATGTGCGGCGAGGGAACGCGGCTCTACGCGAGCGCGCTGCGCACCGGCCGCATCGCACGTGCGGAGGTGAAGAACGCTCCGTGTCTGCTCGAATTCGCCCTACTGCAGCCTGACCCGGATGACGTCAACTCTCTCCGTCCGGTTCCCCCGAGCGTCGCACTCGCACAGCGTCTTCACCCGATCGAGCGAGACATCCAAGATCGTCGACGTGATTCGCTGGAGCTTACCGACGCGTTCGAGCCTTTCCTTGCCATCAGCGCCCAGAATCCGGCCAGTACGCACGCGATCACCGTGCTGGAGGGCATCGACCGCATCAACGCGGCCCTCAACCTGGCCACCGCCGACTGCCACACCGAGATGCTGACCATCCAGCCCGGCGGCGCCCGGTCGGCCGTGGCCCTCACCGAGGCCCTGCAGCGCGACCAGCCCCTCACCGACCGCGGGGTGAGCATCCGGACCCTCTACCAGCACACCGCCCGGCACAGCCGCGGGACGCTCGCCTACGTGGAGCGGATCTCCGCCGGCAAGGTCGAAGTCCGCACGCTGGAAGAGCTGTTCGAGCGGCTCATCATCTTCGACACCACCGTCGCGTTCATCCCCGCCAGCGCCGACCGGCAGGTGGCGCTGGAGCTGCGGCACCCGGGGCTCGTCTCGTACCTCATCAAGGTGTTCGAACAGCTGTGGGCGCGGGGCGTGCCGCTGCGCGAGCAGATCCCGGACAGCACCACGCGCTCGGGCATCTCCGGCGTGCAGCGGTCCATCGCCCAACTCCTCATCGCCGGGCACGTGGACGAGGCCATCGCCCGCCGGCTCGGCATGAACGTCCGCACCTGCCGGGCCCACATCGCCAAGCTGGCCACCCACCTCGGCAGCGGCAGCCGCGCCCAACTCGGCTACCTCATCGCCCAGTCGGGCATCCTGGACGCCCCCGGACCGGCCCTCGCCGACGACCTCGCAGACGACCCCCTGGACGGCTGAAGGCCCCGCCCGGACACCCGGGCAGGGCCTTCACGCGTCGGCGTACGCGCTCAGTCGGACCGCTTGGGCCGCCAGACCACGAGCGCGCTCGTCTGGTGGACGTCCTGGTACGGCACCAGGTCGCGCCGGTACGAGGCGTGCACCTGGGCCTCCCGCTGCTGCATCGCGACGGCCGCGCCGTCCACGGCGGCGGCCAGCTCGGCGACACGCTGCTGGAGCGCGGCGACCTGGTTCTCCAGCTCGATGATCCGCTTGATCCCGGCCAGGTTGATGCCCTCGTCCTGGGACAGCGCCTGCACCGTGCGGAGCAGTTCGATGTCGCGGGCCGAGTAGCGGCGGCCGCGGCCGGCCGTGCGGTCCGGGGAGACCAGGCCGAGGCGGTCGTACTGGCGCAGGGTCTGCGGGTGCAGGCCGGAGAGCTGGGCCGCGACGGAGATGACGTACACCGGCGTCTCGTCGGTGAGTTCGTACGGGTTCCGCCGGCGGCCGTCCATGCCGCCGGGGGTGCCGGGCGTGCGGGGGTTGCCTGGAGTCATCGCGTCATGCTCCCTTCGCGGCCTGGAACAGCTCTTCCCTCGGGTCCTCGCCCGCGGTGGCGGCGCGGTAGTTCTCCAGCGCCTCGCGGGCCTTGTCGGACAGCTCGGTGGGCACCGCGACCTCCACGGTGACCAGCAGGTCCCCGCGGGTGCCGTCCTTGCGGACCGCGCCCTTGCCGCGGGCCCGCATCGTGCGCCCGTTGGGCGTGCCCGGAGGAAGCTTGAGGGTGACGGCGGGGCCGCCCAGCGTGGGCACCCTGACCTCGGCGCCGAGGGTGGCCTCCACGAAGGACACCGGCACGGTCACGGTCAGGTTGTCGTCCTTGCGGCCGAACACCGGGTGGCTGCCCACGTGGACCACCACGTACAGGTCACCGGCCGGGCCGCCGCGCTCGCCGGGGGCGCCCTTGCCGCGCAGCCGGATCCGCTGACCGTCGGAGACGCCCGCCGGGATGCGGACCTGCATGGTGCGCGAGGAACGGGCCCGGCCGCTGCCCTTGCAGACCTCGCACGGGGTCTCGGCGATCAGGCCGCGGCCCTTGCAGTCCACGCACGGGTCGGTGAGGGAGAAGCCGCCACCGCCGCCGCGGGAGACCTGCCCGGTACCGACGCAGGTCGGGCACACCCGCGGGGTGCCGTTCTGGTCGCCGGTGCCGGCGCACGCCTTGCAGGGGGCCTGCGAGGACATCCGGAGCGGGACGGTGGCACCGTCGACCGCCTCGGTGAAGCTGAGGGTGACCTCGGACTCGACGTCCTGGCCGCGCCGCGGCTGGGTACGGGTGCCCGCACCCGCGCCGCCGCGGTTGAACAGGCCGCCGAAGACGTCGCCCAGACCACCGCCGCCGAAGCCGCCGGCACCGCCCTGCGCACCGCCGAAGAGGTCGCCCAGGTCGAAGTTGAAGGAGCCGCCGGCACCGGGGCCGGGGCGGAAGCCGCCGCTGCCGAACAGGGCTCGGGCCTCGTCGTACTCCTTGCGCTTCTTCGGGTCGGCAAGGACGTCGTTGGCCTCGGAGATCTCCTTGAAGCGCTCCTCGGCCTCCGCGTTGCCCTTGTTGGCGTCCGGGTGGAACTCGCGGGCGAGTTTCCGGTAGGCCTTCTTGATCTCGGCGTCGGTGGCGTCCTTGGGGACGCCGAGGACCTTGTAGTAGTCCTTCTCGACGAAGTCCTTCGTGCTCATCGACGTCCCTCCTCCCGCTGCCGGGTGTCACTCGGTGCTGCTCTGGTCCTGCGGTACTGCTCTTGTACTACCGGTCCCGGCCCGCCGGAAGGCTCCGGCGGGCCGGGTGCGGACTGCTACTCGCCGTCCTTGTCGGAGGACTCCTCGGAGCCCTCCGCCTTGCCGGCCGCGCCCGGCTGGGGCTCGGCCACCGCGACCCGCGCGGGGCGGATCGTACGCTCGCCGATCCGGTACCCCGGCTGCAGGATCGCCACGCAGGTCGTCTCGGTGACGTCCGGCGCGTACGAGTGCATCAGGGCCTCGTGGATCGTCGGGTCGAAGGGCTCGCCCTCCTTGCCGAACTGCTGCAGGCCCATCTTGGCGGCGACCGTCTCCAGGGACTCGGCCACCGACTTGAACCCGCCGACCAGCTCGCCGTGTTCGCGGGCCCGGCCGATGTCGTCGAGGGTCGGGAGGAGCTCGGTCAGGAGGCTCGCGACGGCGATCTCCTTGACCGTGACCCGGTCCCGCTCCACCCGGCGGCGGTAGTTCTGGTACTCCGCCTGGAGCCGCTGGAGGTCCGCGGTGCGCTCGCCGAGCGCGGTGCGGGTCTGGTCCAGCTGCGCCGTGAGGGCGATGTCCTGTGCGTCCCCGGCCGGGGCCGCCTTCTCCTCGGAGTCGGCGGCCTTCGGCTCGTCGGGCGTCGTGCCGTCGGCGGGGACTTCGGGCTTCTCGTCGAAGCCCGGGGTCTCCTCCGACATCAGACCTGGCCGCCCTTCGGCTTGTCCTCGTCGATGATCTCGGCGTCGACGACGTCGTCGTCGGCGGCCTGGGCACCGGCGTCACCGGCAGGGGCGCCCTGCGCGGCCTGGGCGTCGGCGTAGATGGCCTGGCCCAGCTTCTGGCTGACCGCGGCGACCTTCTCGGTCGCGGTGCGGATCTCGGCGGTGTCCTCGCCCTTGAGCTTCTCCTTCAGCTCGGCGACGGCGGACTCGACCTCGGTCTTGACCTCGCCCGGGACCTTGTCCTCGTTGTCCTTGAGGAACTTCTCGGTCTGGTAGACGAGCTGCTCGCCCTGGTTGCGGGACTCGGCGGCCTCCTTGCGGCGGAGGTCCTCCTCCGCGTACTGCTCGGCCTCCTGGCGCATCCGGTCGACCTCGTCCTTGGCGAGCGAAGAGCCGCCGGTGACGGTCATCTTCTGCTCCTTGCCCGTGCCGAGGTCCTTCGCGGTCACGTGCATGATGCCGTTCGCGTCGATGTCGAAGGAGACCTCGATCTGCGGGACGCCACGCGGGGCCGGCGGCAGGCCGGTCAGCTCGAACATGCCGAGCTTCTTGTTGTACGCCGCGATCTCGCGCTCGCCCTGGTAGACCTGGATCTGCACGGACGGCTGGTTGTCCTCGGCCGTCGTGAAGATCTCGGACCGCTTGGTCGGGATCGTGGTGTTGCGCTCGATGAGCTTGGTCATGATGCCGCCCTTGGTCTCGATGCCGAGGGACAGCGGGGTCACGTCGAGGAGCAGAACGTCCTTGACCTCACCCTTGAGGACACCGGCCTGGAGGGTGGCGCCGATGGCGACGACCTCGTCGGGGTTCACACCCTTGTTGGCCTCCTTGCCGCCGGTCAGCTCCTTGACGAGCTCGGCGACGGCCGGCATGCGGGTGGAGCCGCCGACCAGGACCACGTGGTCGATCTCGGACAGCGCGATGCCGGCGTCCTTGATGACGTTGTGGAACGGGGTCTTGCAGCGCTCCAGGAGGTCCGAGGTCAGCTGCTGGAACTGGGCGCGGGTGAGCTTCTCGTCCAGGTGCAGCGGGCCCTCGGCGGAGGCCGTGATGTAGGGCAGGTTGATCGTGGTCTCGGTCGAGGACGAGAGCTCGATCTTCGCCTTCTCGGCGGCCTCGCGCAGACGCTGGAGGGCCATCTTGTCCTTGGACAGGTCCACGCCGTGGCCGTTGGCGAACTGCTTCACCAGGTAGTCGACGACGCGCTGGTCCCAGTCGTCGCCACCGAGGTGGTTGTCACCGTTGGTGGCCTTCACCTCGACGACGCCGTCACCGATCTCCAGGAGGGACACGTCGAAGGTGCCGCCGCCGAGGTCGAAGACGAGAATGGTCTGGTCGTCCTTGTCGAGGCCGTAGGCCAGGGCGGCCGCGGTCGGCTCGTTGACAATACGAAGGACGTTGAGGCCCGCGATCTCGCCGGCTTCCTTGGTGGCCTGGCGCTCGGAGTCGTTGAAGTACGCCGGCACGGTGATGACCGCGTCGGTGACCTTCTCGCCGAGGTAGGCCTCCGCGTCGCGCTTCAGCTTCTGCAGGATGAAGGCGCTCATCTGCTGCGGGTTGAAGTTCTTGCCGTCGAGCTCGATCTTCCAGTCGGTGCCCATGTGGCGCTTGACCGAGCGGATGGTCCTGTCGACGTTGGTGACCGCCTGGCGCTTGGCGACCTCGCCGACGAGGACCTCGCCGTTCTTGGCGAAGGCGACGACGGACGGCGTGGTCCTGGCGCCCTCTGCGTTGGTGATGACGGTGGGCTCGCCGCCTTCGAGAACGCTGACGACGGAGTTAGTCGTGCCCAGGTCGATGCCGACCGCACGTGCCATTTTTGATTCCTCCATGACTTGAGTGGAACAGGCTCAAGGATGCCGCAAGGCTGCGCCGACGTCAACAGACCTGAGCCGCACCGACTCAACTCTTATGCGGCCCTTACGCTCGATCCGGCGAGCACCCGGACCCGGCGGCTCCGCCGCGCCCCACGCGCACACCCGATCCGGCACGCCCCGGGCCCCGGGTTCCGCCCCTGTCCACACGCGCACGGGACCTCCCGGGGGCGCGTCGACGGCCGCGACAGCAGCCCCCTCGTCCCCGCTGCCCCCGCGCCTCAAAGAGCGGGGCTCCGCCCCGGACCCCGCGCCTCAATCGCCGGCGAGGCCGGGCTCTGCCCCACCTCGCCCCACCCTCAAGCCACCCTCCAGCCCCGCCACCCCCTCCAGCCCGCGCCGAGGCCCCCGCCCTCCACGGCCGGGACGTCCAGCCCCGCCGGCGTTCGAGGCGCGGGGGGGTAGGGGGCGGAGCCCCGGGGTCGAGCCGCGGCGGCGATCGAGGCGCGGAGGCGCGGAGGCGGGGACCGGGCCCCGGTTCGGGAAGGGGCGGGGTGGGGGAGAAAAGCGGGCCGAGCGGGGGACGGGGCCGCGCGGCAAACGGGGCCCGACACGGGCGAGCGGGATCGTTCCCGCATGCCCGCCCCGCTCCCCGCCCACCTCACCGCCCACCTCACCGCCAGGCGCACCGCCAGGCGCACCGCCGCCCTCGCCGCCGCCGTCGCGAAACGATTCCGCCGCCCGTCGGCAAAGCGCGTGTGCGACACCATCGCCGCCCTCACCCTGCTCGCGGCCGCCGCCGTCCCGCTCCTCCTGACGGCCGCCGCCCTCACCGCCACCACCCGCACGGCCCCCCTCACCCGCCGGCAGGCCCTCGGCCGGGCCGGCCGCCCGTACCGCCGCTGGCTGTTCACCACGACCGGCCCCGCCGGCGAATGGCTCCGCGCGCACCGACTCCAGGGCGTCCCCCAGCTCCTGAACGTCCTCGCCGGCGAGATGTCCCTGGTCGGTCCCTGCCCCGGCACCCGCCAGGACCCCGCCCGGCTCGCCGTCCGCCCCGGCATGACCGGCCTGTGGCAGGTCAGCGCCCGTTCCGACCTACCCTGGGAGGAGATGGCGCTGCTGGACCTGCACTACGTCGAGCACCACTGGCTCGGCATGGACCTCGCGATCCTGGCGCAGACCCCCCGCGCGGCCCTGCGTACGCCCAGGCCAGGCGCCGCAAAGGGTGGCCTGAGCGACACAGATCACCGCGTGCACAACTACAGTGCGGCTCTATAAGTGGGTAACCTCAGGCTTGACTGAATAAGTTACTGCTTAGTAATCCGCAGTAATCCGCCTCGCAGGCCCGCCCGAGGAGCCCCCAATGCAACTCGCCGCGATCATCGTGTCGCTGGTCCTGACCGTGGTCGGCGTCGCGCTGCTCGCCCGAGCCGTGGCGCAGATCTACCGGTTCGTGAAGCTCGGCCAGCCGGTCCCGGCGGGCAGCCGCACGGACCGCCCCAAGGAACGAACGCTCACCCTGGTCAGGGAGTTCCTCGGCCACAGCCGCATGAACCGCTGGGGCATCGTCGGCTTCGCGCACTGGTTCGTCGCCATCGGCTTCCTGACCCTGCCGCCCACCCTGGCGCAGGCGTACGGGCAGCTGTTCCAGGCCGACTGGACCCTGCCGGTCATCGGCGGCTTCCTGCCGTTCGAGCTCTACATCGAGTTCATCGGCCTGATGACCGTGGTCGGCATCCTCGTGCTGATCGCGATCCGCCTGATGTCGCTGCCCTCCCGGGCCGGCCGCAAGTCCCGCTTCGCGGGCTCCAAGGCCTGGCAGGCGTACTTCGTCGAGTACGTGATCCTCACCATCGGCCTGGCGATCCTCGCCCTGCGCGGCCTCGAAGGCGCGATCCACCACGTCGACTCGTACGAGCCGGCGTACTTCGTGTCGTACCCGCTGGTCCTGCTCTTCAAGGGCATGTCCCTGTCGGCCCTGCAGAACGCCATCTACTTCACCGCGATGATCAAGATCGGCACCTCGCTGATCTGGATGATCACCGTCTCGCTGAACACCAACATGGGTGTGGCCTGGCACCGCTTCCTGGGCTTCCCGAACATCTGGTTCAAGCGCAACGCCACCGGCGAGACCGCCCTCGGCGCGCTCCAGCCGATGACCAGCGGTGGCAAGGAGATCGACTTCGAGGACCCGGGCGAGGACGACGTCTTCGGCGTCTCCCAGGTCGAGCAGTTCTCCTGGAAGGGTATCCTCGACTTCTCCACCTGCACCGAGTGCGGCCGCTGCCAGTCGCAGTGCCCCGCCTGGAACACCGGCAAGCCGCTCTCGCCGAAGCTCCTGATCATGTCGCTGCGCGACCACGCGCACGCCAAGGCGCCGTACCTGCTGGCCGGCGGCGGCAAGACCATGGAGGGCGAGGAGAAGGCCTCCGAGGAGCAGCTGAAGGACGTCCCGGCGGCCGCACTGGCCGAGGCCGAGCGCCCGCTGATCGGCACCGTCGAGGAGAACGGCGTCATCGACCCGGACGTGCTGTGGTCCTGCACCACCTGCGGTGCGTGCGTGGAGCAGTGCCCGGTCGACATCGAGCACATCGACCACATCGTCGACATGCGCCGCTACCAGGTGATGATCGAGTCCGCCTTCCCGTCCGAGGCCGGCACGATGCTCAAGAACCTGGAGAAGAAGGGCAACCCCTGGGGCCTGGCGAAGAAGCAGCGCGTCGAGTGGACCAAGGAGGTCGACTTCGAGGTCCCGATCGTCGGCAAGGACGTCGAGGACCTGTCCGAGGTCGACTACCTCTACTGGGTCGGCTGCGCCGGCGCCCTGGAGGACCGCGCCAAGAAGACCACCAAGGCCTTCGCCGAGCTGCTGCACATCGCGGGCGTCAAGTTCGCGATCATGGGCGGCGAGGAGAAGTGCACCGGTGACTCGCCGCGCCGCCTCGGCAACGAGCCGCTGTTCCAGCAGCTGGGCCAGGAGAACGTGGCCATGCTGAACATGGCGTTCGGCGAGGACGACGAGGACGAGTCGACGAAGAAGCCGAAGTCGGCGAAGAAGATCGTCTCGACCTGCCCGCACTGCTTCAACACCATCGCGAACGAGTACCCGCAGCTCGGCGGCGAGTACGAGGTCATCCACCACACCCAGCTGCTCCAGCACCTCATCGACGAGGGCAAGCTGCTCCCGGTGACCCCGGTCGACGGCCTGATCACGTACCACGACCCCTGCTACCTGGGCCGCCACAACAAGGTCTACACGCCGCCGCGCGAGATCATGTCGGCCGTCCCGGGCCTGCGCCAGCAGGAGATGCACCGCCACAAGGAGCGGGGCTTCTGCTGCGGTGCCGGCGGCGCCCGGATGTGGATGGAGGAGCGGATCGGCAAGCGCATCAACAACGAGCGCGTCGACGAGGCCCTGTCCCTCAACCCGGACATCGTCTCCACCGCCTGCCCGTTCTGCCTCGTCATGCTGACCGACTCGGTCAACGGCAAGAAGAACGACGGCCAGGCCAAGGAGTCCGTGCAGGTCGTGGACGTGGCCCAGCTGCTCCTCGACTCGGTGAAGGCCCCGGCCGAGCCGGAACCCGAGGCCGCCGAGGCCGAGCCGGAGCCGGCCGCCTGAGCGGTGCGCGACCGATCCGCATGACCGTAAGACCGTAAGACCGCAAGACGAACGGCCGGTCCTGCCCCCCGTGGCAAGGACCGGCCGTTCGCCGTTCTCGGGCCCCCTGGCGGGGGGCTGCGGCGTCAGCTCGTGCGGCCGCGTCGCAGCATCGAGAAGCCGAGGCCCGCGGCACCCGCCGCCGCCATGCCGCCGCCCGCGGCGAGCAGCACCGGCCCGTCGCCGTCGGTGCCCTCCCGGACGCCCTCGGCGCCGGCCTTCACGCCGCCCTTGGGCACGACGCGCTGCCCGGCCTCCTGGTGGCCCTGGTGGCCCTGGTGGCCCTTGTGGTGGCGGCCGCGGCGCTCGGCGGCGTGCTTCTCGATGAGGTTGCCGTCGAAGTCGTAGACCCAGCTGGAGCCGCCGCCCTTGCCGTCGATCACGACGAACTTGGTGCGCTTGCCGTCCTGTACGAGCTTGTACGTCCAGCCGTCGTTGACGGTGCTCGGCTTCTTGAGGTCGATCGAACCGAGGCGGTTGCCGTTCGGCATGGAGAACTCGACGCGCGGGCCACCCGGGGCGCCCTTGACCAGCTTCGCGATCCGGCCGTCGGGCATCGTGATGCGCTTCGAGGAGACGTGCGCCCGCTCGTCCTTCTCGGGCTGCGGCTTGGTCGGCCTCTGCGGCTTGTGGGTGGGCTTCGTCGCGCCCTCGATCCACGAGGTCACGGTGCCGTCCGGCTGGAGGACCACGTGCAGGCCGTTGTGCTGGCCGTGGGCGGCCCGGCCGCCCTTGGTGACCAGCGTGTCCAGCTTGGTCCCGCCGGACCAGATCTCGGCCTCGTACTGCCCCTTGCCGACCGAGTAGACCTTGGCGTACGAGCCGTCGGCGAGCTTCACCGTGGTGACGAAGGCGCGCAGGACGGGCTTGCCGGCGGTCTCGTCCTTGGTCTCGCCCCGCTTGTCCTCCTGCTTGTCCTCCTTCGTCTCGTCCTTCTTGCCGTCCGGGTGGGCCGGCTGCTCGACACCCGGGAGCACCTGCGGCTCGGGGACCTCGGGGGAGACGGCGAAGGCCGAGCCCACCGGGAAGGCCAGGACCGAGAGGGCGCCGGCGGAGACGGCGGCGGTGCGGAGGGTGCGGCGGGTGACGCGCATGGCTGTGTCCTCTGGCTTCGTTCTGGTGACTTCTTCCGGGTCGCTCCGCCCGGGCCGGTGTTCCGCCCGGTGGCGACAGACACGAAGCTACGAGGGTCATATGTGGGTAAGCCGTAGGCAATGTAACGGTCAGCCTCAGACTGCCGTACAGCCCCGTAAACAGTGACAAAGAGGCACATGGGGTTATCCCCCCGGGGTCCCCCTAGGGGATGTCACAGGTCAGCCGCAATGACCGTATGTTCCCGCCGCCCGCCCACCGGCCCCCGCCCGACCAGGTACGTTCGATCACGTGGCTGGATTCAGGATCGGACGCGGCCGGGACAACCGCACCCCCCAACAACCCCCGCGGCAGCAGCCGTACGGACAGCAGCAGTCGCCGCCGCCGTACGGTCAGCAGCCCTACCCCCCGCAGCAGCAGTGGCCCGCGCAGGGCACGGGCGGCGGCGGCGGTCACGGCGAGCCGGAGTACCTCGGCGACCCGTACCCGCAGCAGCACCCGCAGCACCGCGCGCCGCACCCGCAGCAGGGCGGCTACCCGCAGCAGCAGCCCCCGTACGGCGGCCCCGGCGGCCCCGGCGGCTACGACGCGTACGCGGGCCAGGCGAACAACCCGGGGCACACCCAGGCCTTCTCGATCGGCGAGGAGCCCTACCCGTACTCCGACGGCGGCACCTACCGGGCCGGCGCCGACAGCGCCCCCGCGGGCCCGCGGCTGCCCTGGAAGCAGCTGCTCAGCGGCATCGTGATGCGCCCGGGCCCGACCTTCGACCAGATGCGCGACCACGCCGTCTGGGGCACCGCGCTCGTCGTGACGTTCCTGTACGGCCTGCTGGCGGTGTTCGGCCTCGACGAGCCGCGCGACGACGTCATCAAGGCCACCCTGGGGAACGCCGTCCCGATCGTGCTGTCGGCCGGCGTCGCCTTCGTCATCTGCGGGCTGATCCTCGGCGCCGTCACGCACACGCTGGCCCGCCAGCTGGGCGGCGACGGCTCCTGGCAGCCCACCGTGGGCCTGTCCATGCTGGTCATGTCCATCACGGACGCGCCGCGCCTGCTCTTCGCGGTGTTCCTCGGCGGCGAGAACGGCCTGGTGCAGGTCCTCGGCTGGATCACCTGGCTGGCGGCCGGCGCCCTGTTCACCTCGCTGATCAGCAAGACCCACGACCTGCCCTGGCCCAAGGCGCTCGGCGCCTCCGCCATCCAGCTGGTCGCCCTGCTGTCGATCATCAAGCTGGGCACGGTCTGAGGACCTGATCCGAAGGACGGGCCCGCGGGCCCGTCCCGGCGACCGTACGGACGCGAGAGGGCCCCGGTGCGCGCTGCACCGGGGCCCTCTCGCGTACGTCCGTACGGGCGGGTCAGGCGTCGAGGACCTGGCCCTCACGCTTCACGACGGGCGGCTCGGTGCTCCAGGGGAACTCGATCCAGTCGTCCGTCTTCTTCCACACGTACTCGCACTTCACGAGGCTGTGGGACTTCTCGTAGATCACGGCGGACCGGACCTCGGCGACGTGGCCGAGGCAGAAGTCGTGCACGAGCTTCAGCGTCTTGCCGGTGTCGGCCACGTCGTCGGCGATCAGCACCTTCTTGTCGGTGAAGTCGATCGCCTCGGGGACGGGGGCCAGCATCACGGGCATTTCGAGCGTGGTGCCGACACCCGTGTAGAACTCGACGTTCACCAGGTGGATGTTCTTGCAGTCCAGCGCGTAGGCCAGACCGCCCGCCACGAACACGCCGCCCCGGGCAATGCTCAGGATGATGTCGGGCTCGTACCCGTCGTCGGCGATCGTCTGCGCGAGCTCGCGCACCGCCCGACCGAAGTTCTCGTAGTCGAGGGTTTCGCGTACCTGGGTCATTCCGGCCTTCCCACCTGGGTGCGGTGGAAGTTCACGAAGGACCGCGAGGCCGTCGGGCCGCGCTGGCCCTGGTACCGCGATCCGTACCGCTCACTTCCGTACGGGAACTCTGCGGGCGAGCTGAGACGGAACATGCACAGCTGCCCGATCTTCATGCCCGGCCAGAGCTTGATCGGCAGCGTGGCCAGGTTCGACAGCTCCAGGGTCACGTGCCCAGAGAACCCCGGGTCGATGAAACCGGCCGTCGAATGCGTCACCAGCCCGAGCCTGCCGAGGCTCGACTTCCCCTCCAGTCTGGACGCGATGTCCTCGGGGAGCGAGATGACCTCGTACGTCGAGGCGAGCACGAACTCGCCCGGATGCAGGATGAAGGCCTCGTCACCCTCCGGCTCGACCAGCCGGGTCAGATCCGGCTGCTCGATGGCGGGGTCGATGTGTGCGTAGCGGTGATTCTCGAACACCCGGAAGAACCGGTCGAGCCGTACGTCGATGCTGGAGGGCTGCACCATCGATTCGTCGAACGGGTCGATGCGCACCCGTCCGCTGTCGATCTCGGCCCGGATGTCCTTGTCTGAGAGAAGCACGTCCCGAGGATACGCAGAGGCCGCGGGGCACCCCCAATCGAAGGCACCCGCGCGCCCGCCACCGCCGCCGCCGCCGCTACCGCCGCGCGGCCGTCACCGGTACCGCATGCCGCAGCCGCGCGCACCGCGGGCACCGCAGCAGCCGGCCGGGGCCGATCCGCCCGGCACCGAGCTGCCGCAGCGGGAACGAAGCGGTACTGAACACGTGCCCTTCGGCACAACGGACGACGGTGTGCTCCATCGAGTCCCTTTCCCCAACAAACCAGGTTGCGACGAATCGCCACATTAGGGGATGAACAGGAGCCCGCTCCATCCGCCGCTCCGCACCCCCACGCTACGCCCCAACTCCCGCCCCCCACACACGAAGACCCCCGGCAAGCCCACCGGGGGTCGATCATGAGGTAGAGTGTCCGAGCATGCAGCAGATGCACCGTCTGCCCGCAATGCGGATGTAGTTTAATGGTAGAACATGAGCTTCCCAAGCTTATAGCGCGGGTTCGATTCCCGTCATCCGCTCAGAGACGAAGGCCCAGGTCAGCGACCTGGGCCTTCGTCGTTATCTAGACCTCAGCCCCGGCCGTGCCCTTCTCGTGCCCCAACCCGCGTGAGCGCCCAGGCCTGAGGGCCCCCTGCGCCCCGCTTGCACCACCCGGACGCGACCGCGTCTCGTACGGGACCACGGGTCACGCGCTGCGCTGGTCGTGGGTGTCCCGGCGGAGCTGGTCGGCATGTCGGGTGACGGCGTCGATGCGGTCGGCGAGGTCGGCGTCCTCGGGCCGCAGGTGGGGACGCGCGTCGGCCAGGGGGCGGACGAGGCGGGCGGTGTCGTCGTGGGCGAGGGCCTGGTTCAGGTCGCCGATGGCACCCCCGGCGCCGGCGGGCAGGCCGGTGAGGGCGGTGATCTGGCCGGCGAGGCGGCGCAGGTCTGCGGCGTTGTCCCGGGCCCAGGCGTCCACGCTGCGGTCGGCGGCGCGGATGTCGCGGGTGGCCTGGACGCGTTCCTCGCCCGTACTTCCGGCCTTCCCCGGCCGCAGGCGCAGGTAGCGGCGCTCGGCCGCCTGGCGGCTGGCGACTCCGAGGGGGCCGGCGAGGTCGGCCCAACTGGCCCCCTGGCCGCGGGCGTTCTCGATCAGGCCGGTTTCCCAGCCGGCGAGCTGTTCGCGGACCTCGCGGAGCATCAGCAGTGCGGCCAGGGCCGGGTGCGGGCCCGCGGCCGGTGCGGACGAGGCTGCCGGCGTGCTCGCGGGGGCTTTCTGCGCCTCCTTGACGGCCTTGCTGATGGTCTCCAGCGCCGCGGCGGCGGCGAGGAAGGGGACGGGTGCGGTCGGCTCTGCGGCCTCGGCCATGGCGGTCTCCGTGCTCTGTCGTCCTCCGGATGACTTCTTGTTTGTCATCGTTTCGATGACATGTTACAACGGAGGCACGTTGAAGCGCATTGGCAGTCTCTGCCTGAACCAACTGGAGGTGTTTCGCGATGTTGATGCGCACCGACCCGTTCCGCGAGATGGACCGCATCGTCCAGCAGCTCTCCGGCACGTCCGGTACGTGGTCGAAGCCGTCCGTGATGCCGATGGACGCCTACAGGGAGGGAGACGCGTACGTCGTCGCCTTCGACCTCCCGGGAGTGAGCCCCGAGGCGATCGACATCGACGTCGAACGGAACATGCTCACCGTCAAGGCCGAGCGCCGGCCCGCAGCGAGGGGCGACGGCGTGCAGATGGAGCTCTCCGAGCGTCCCCTCGGGGTCTTCTCCCGGCAGGTCATGCTGGCCGACACCCTCGACACCGAGCACATCGAAGCCGACTACGAAGCCGGTGTGCTGACCCTGCGGATCCCGATCTCCGAGCGCGCCAAGCCGCGGAAGATCGCCATCGGCGGCAACACCGACCGCAAGCAGATCTCCGGCTGACCCGGCCGGCACCAGCGGCGGAGGACGGGAAACCCGATCCCCCTCCGGCACCCCGTCCTCCGCACCCCATCTCCCGTTCACCCCTCCTCGGGGGGTGACGTGAGCTGCCGGTGCGCCGGGAAGCGTCCCCGGGCCGCGTCCAGGAACGCCGCGAGTACCGGACCCGGGAGGAAGCCGAACGGGCGGCCCGCGTCGTCCTGGCCCTGCTCGGCGCGCACCTGGTCGGCACGGTACGGGCCGAGACCGCCGCCCGTCTCCCGGAGTCCGACGCGCTCGGCCACCCCCGACCTCCCTGACCCGCCCCCAGACGAGAAAGGCAGTCACGGCACCATGTACGACCAGCCTCGACCGCACCAGGCCCAGCCAGCCATGACGTTCGAGCAGATGCTGGAACGCGTGCGCTACGAAGGCGCCTACCCCACCCGCGAACGCGCAGAAGAAGCCGTCCGCACCGTCCTGGCCGCACTCGGACGCCAGCTCGTCGGCGACGAACGCGTCGACCTCGCCCAGGCCCTCCCCGTCGAAGCCGCCCTCGCCCTCACGGCCCAGATCCCCGCCACCGAACCCCTCACCGGCTGGGGCTTCGTCAAGGACCTCGCCGTCCGCACCGGCACCAGCCCCGCCGTCGCCCGCTGGGACACCGGCGCCGTCCTCGCCGTCGTCACCCGCCTCGCCGGACCCGACCTCCTCGCCCGGATCCTCCGCGCACTCCCGGGCGGCTACGCCCTCCTCTTCGGCCGGGCAGAACTCCGCCAGCCCCAGCACGCATGACCACCCGCGGGCGACTGGGGTGAGGGCTCAGCCGGACCGGGCTCTCACCCCAGCCCGCGGGTTCGGACCGCAGGACTTGATCAGTGGTCGGAGTAGCTGAAGTCGCCCACGGTCCAGGCCGTGACGTCCTCGATCGACACGCGGTACATGCCGCCCGTCTCAGGGATGCCCATGGTGCCCTGCAGGATCCGCGCCACGTGGAAGTGCAGGTGCGTCGGAGGGGCCTCCCCGCCTGTCGTGGCAGTGAACGCGCCGGAGAACTCGACCAGCCGGTCCGAATCCTCCAGCACCTCCGACACACGCTGCCGCCACACGGCTTCGGGAGCCAGCCGGCCGGTGATCACAGCACCGCCGGCGACCACGGTCAGGGACATCTGGTTGCTCTGCCCGGACTCCACCAGTGCAGCAACGTTCACGAGCAACTCGTCAGGCTTCGACATGGGAATCGATTGTATGTCCCGCCCCGCGCCTCGAACCCGACGGAGACCGTCCGCCGCTCGTGACGGCGCGGCGCCGGGACCACCTCGGGCCGCAGCGCTCCCGGCCGCCCACACCCCGACCAGGTCGCGTTCGAACCCGATTACCTCCCCACCGAACAGGCGAAAATCTATCGCGGCCGAAGTAGACATTCGATGCCGAGACGGCTATGGTTTCTCTCGTAGCCGAGATCGAGCAAGGCCCGGAGGGACGAACTGCCGGGCAGCAGTACACGCAGTGCGCAGGACGGTCCGCAGGTGGAGTTCCGAAGCCAGCGTTGTCGCAGGACGGCGACGGGGCTGACGGGCGGACCGGGTGGCCGCAGTACAGGGGCCGCCGTCAGCAGTAACGCAGTAGCAGTCCAGCAAGTGCAGTTCGCATGACCAGCAGTACGAAGTCCCCGCTTGGCAAGTGATCGGTTCAGAGGGAAGAACGGAGGAGTTGACCGCCATCAGGATCGCCCGGGGCGAAGGACGGAACCCGGGTACCGCAGGACATCGACAGTGAGGTGGTCTCCGGTCAAGCAACCGCGATCCCCGCGCCCCCGGCCGAGTTCAGGCAGGGTCCGCGGAAACAGAAGGCCGACGCAGTACTAGGGTCGGCGGATGGTGTAGCAGTTCCTTCGGGGCCCTGGTGCCGTTCGGCACCAGGGCCCCTCCACGCGTTCCAGAGAGAGGTGCAGATGACAGCACACGACTCGTTCGACGATCGCCTCGACGACGACGACTACCCCGCCTACACCATGGGCCGGGCCGCCGCCATGCTCGGCACCACCCAGGGCTTCCTCCGCGCCATCGGCGAAGCCCGCCTCATCACCCCGCTCCGCTCCGAAGGCGGACACCGGCGCTACTCCCGCTACCAACTGCGCATCGCCGCCCGCGCCCGCGAGCTCGTCGACCAGGGCACCCCCATCGAGGCCGCCTGCCGCATCATCATCCTCGAAGACCAGCTCGAAGAGGCCCAGCGCATCAACGCCGAATACCGCCGCGCAGCCGAGGCGTCCGATCCACCAGCTGCAACGTGACGACCACCCCGTGGGCAGTTGCCGCGGCACGGCCGTGCAATCGGCCCTCCGGGCCGCGCCCGAGGGCCCGCCGCCAGACCCCTCCTGCCCTCGCCCAGCTGCGGGCGGGCGACCCGTACGCCCAGCTCGCGGCAGGTTCGGCGCCGGCGCTACGACCGCCCACCACCGGCCGCCCCTTCCGCAACACCCCATTCGAAATACACGAATACCTGTGCTCGCGGGCTGAGATTTTGACTGCCACCGCAGAGAGGGTTTTTACCGGCGGCGCTCCGGGGGAAATATTCGGCGCACAAATTCTGCGGGGACGTGCTACCGTCTATCTCAGTTGCAGTTTTGGTACCCAAAAAACTTCGAGCGCTCCCGTCGGCCCGTGCCGCACGGAAGCGCTCTATCTTTCCGGTCAGTTTCCGGGCAGGGCATCATCGCGGCGACACGGCTTCCGTACGGTACGGATGCCGGCGTACTGCCCCAAGGAGATACGACATGGCCAATGGCACCGTGAAGTGGTTCAACGCGGAAAAGGGTTTCGGCTTCATCGAGCAGGACGGTGGCGGCGCTGACGTGTTCGCCCACTTCTCGAACATCGCCGCCTCGGGCTTCCGCGAGCTGCAGGAGGGCCAGAAGGTCACCTTCGACATCGCGCAGGGCCAGAAGGGCCCGACGGCCGAGAACATCGTCACCGTCTGACGCTGACGCGCATCTTGCAGCTGGGGCCCGCATCCCTCGGGGTGCGGGCCCCAGCTGCATTCATTTCCGCAGCGATTTCTCCTGCCGGGACACAGCCTCAAGGTACACACCCCCTCCATCAGGAGCCGTACCCTTCGACGCCTCGGATCCGCTTTTTCGCGCATTCTTCTCCGCCTGCGTCGCCTCGAATTCATCGCGCATCCAGTTCGCTGCCGCTTCTCTCATTCCATTCGGTCCGTACCTGCGATTCCGCATGCTGCTCCCATGTTGCGGAACTCCTCGATGCGTGCCGTATCAAGGAAGGTTCTTCATGAACCCCACACGTACGAGCAGCCGCTCTTCCCGCACCCGCCGCACCGGCGCTCCCGCCTTCGGCTCCCCCTCCGGTTCGCCCCGGGGCAGCCGCTTCGGTGCGTCGTCCGCCCCCAGCCGTTCCGGTGCTCCCCGCCTCTCGGGAGGCCAGGGTCGACGCCCTGCACCGGTGCAGGGCGAGTTCGCCCCGCCCAAGACGATCACCCCGGCGCTGCCCCCCGTCGAGGCGTTCGCCGATCTCGACATGCCGAAGACCCTGCTGGCCGCGCTCGCCGCGCAGGGCGTGACCGTACCGTTCCCCATCCAGGGGGCGACGCTGCCCAACTCCCTGGCCGGCCGTGACGTCCTCGGCCGCGGCCGGACCGGCTCCGGGAAGACCCTCGCCTTCGGCTTGGCGCTGCTCGCCCGCACCTCCGGGCAAGTCGCCGAGCCGCGTCAGCCGCTGGCCCTGGTCCTGGTCCCGACACGGGAGCTGGCCCAGCAGGTCACGGATGCCCTCACCCCGTACGCCCGCGCCGTGAAGCTGCGCCTGGCCACGGTCGTCGGGGGCATGCCGATCGGCCGGCAGGCGAACGCGCTGCGCAGCGGCGTCGAGGTCGTCGTGGCCACCCCCGGGCGCCTCAAGGACCTCATCGAGCGCGGCGACTGCCGGCTGAACCGGGTCGGGACCACCGTCCTGGACGAGGCCGACCAGATGGCCGACATGGGCTTCATGCCGCAGGTCACCGCACTGCTCAACCAGGTCAGGCCCGAGGGGCAGCGGATGCTGTTCTCCGCGACCCTGGACCGCAACGTCGACCTCCTGGTCCGCCGCTACCTCACCGACCCCGTCGTCCACTCCGTGGACCCCTCCCGGGGCGCGGTCACGACGATGGCGCACCACGTCCTGCACGTGCACGGCGCCGACAAGCAGCGGCTGACCACGGAGATCGCGGCGCGCGACGGCCGGGTGATCATGTTCCTGGACACCAAGCACGCCGTGGACCGCCTCACCGAAGAGCTCCTCGGCAGCGGCGTGCGGGCCGCCGCCCTGCACGGCGGGAAGACGCAACCGCAGCGGGCACGCACCCTGGCCTGGTTCAAGACCGGGCACGTCACCGTGCTGGTCGCCACGAACGTCGCGGCCCGCGGCATCCACGTCGACCACCTCGACCTCGTCGTCAACGTGGATCCGCCGACCGACCACAAGGACTACCTCCACCGCGGCGGCCGCACCGCCCGCGCCGGCGAGTCCGGCAGCGTCGTCACCCTCGTCACGCCCCAGCAGCGCCGCGGCGTGAACCGTCTCATGCAGGACGCGGGCATCGTGCCCGAGTCCAACCGGGTCCGCCCGGGTGAGGCAGAGCTGATCCGGATCACCGGCGCGCAGGCCCCCTCCGGCATCCCGGTCACCGTCAAGGCGCCGGCGCCCGAGCGCCCCAAGCGCAGCACTTCCTCCTCCCGCGGCCGCCGCGGCCCCTCCCCGGCCGCCCGGCGCGCCGGTTCCCGTCGGCCCGCCTTCGCCGCGGCGACGGCCTGAGAACCGCGTGATCCGGAGATTCGCCCATCTGTGCAGGAGGCAAATTGTGACGCTGGTCCGGATGCAGCCCGACTCGACGAGCACCAGTACGGGACCCCAGACGGTCAACGAGGTCATGGAGGTGGCCGGGCCACAGGTCTGCGATGACATGACCGTCGAAGTGGCCCTGGCCGTCATGGCCGGTGCGCGCACCGGCCATCTCCTCGTCTGCGACGAGCACGGCCTGTGCACCGGGCTCGTCACCCGGGGCCAGCTCATCGCCGTCCGCGACGGCGCCGCCTACAGCGACCAGGTCCGGTTGCGTGCCGTACCCGGCGACCGCGGGTTCTTCACCTCGCCCCTGACCCCGACGGCCGAAGCCGAACGCGCGATGCGCCACCGCCGGCTCGACGTGCTGCCCGTCATCGACGAACACGGCAGCGCCATGGGCGTCCTCGCCCTGGCCCGCTGACCCGCCCCACCACGGCAGAACCCTCCCCTCCTCCTTCCTGTGAGGCACCATGCGCTGCGTCATCGCCCGCTTCCCCTTCGACCTCACCAAGAGCGGCGTCCTGCAGGCCATGCAGGGCGTCAAGCCCGAGCCGGCCGTCGGCGAGACCGTGATCATCGGCCGCCGTACCTACCCCGCCAAGCAGGTCGGCCAGGTCATCACCCGCCAGGACCGCCGTGACTTCAGCGCCGGTGAAGTCCTCCGCGCCATGGCCAAGCTCGGCTTCACCTGCCGCAGCCTCCCGCAGAACACCGAGCCCGCGCGCGGCCTCGACCCCCTCCGGCACGCCTCTGCGCTGCTCGGCTCCCCGACCATCTGAGCGGGGGCGGCGGCGGCCGGTACCGGCTCGCCGAGGGAAGGGCCTGGAGCCTGCCGTTCAAGGAACCCTTTCCCAGGTACCGCGCTGCGGACGTGAAGGGCACAACGGAGGTGCGTGGGCGCATACTGGCGGCAATGACAAAGCCAAGTGCACCGAAGCGCTTTTTGCCCACCAGCCCCTTCAAAGCCCCGGTCGCGCCGCCTCCCAAGCAGTTCGCCGTAGGCGACCAGGTCACACACGACGTGCACGGCCTCGGCCGGGTCACCGGCATCGAGGACGGGATAGCGGCGGTCGTGGATTTCGGCTCGACGCAGGAGCGGATCGTGAGTCCTTACGCCAAGATGAGCAAGCTGTAGGACCACCGTGCCCGGTCACGGCACACCAGACCCGTTCACGGACACGGGCGTCCCGGCATCGGCGACGTCGGCGTGTTCCTGTCAAGGCTTCCCGTACGGGGCGCGGCCTCGGTCTCGCCGCTCACGGGTGTCCGCCCGCCGAATCATGTCGGCTTCCCCCGGTCGGATTCGGGAGGGTCCACGGGAGCCACGAGGATCTCGGCGCCCGACGTCGCGTTGTCGGCACGTACCGCGCGGGCCATGGCGGTCCGTGCCGCGTCGGGCGTGGTGTCGGGCGGTACCACCAGGAGGGCGAAGTGGTCCCTGTCGCCTCGGGTGACGAGGACGGTGTCGTCGCCGACAGGGTCGGAGTCGAGGTGGACGACGCGGCCGTCGACGACCAGCCGGGTCGGCAGGCCGTTCCAGGCGGAGGCGTCCAGACCCACCCGGGTGATGGGGCCGAGGTGCTCGCTCAGCGCGCCGATCAGCGCGGGAAGCTCCCTTTCCACATCCCGGGAGCGCGGCCACCACGCACCGTCCAGGACTCCTTCCCGGGATCCGGTGGTCTCCAGCCGCAACAGGGCCGTACCCGGCCGGACCGCCGAATGGATCGCATCCGGCAGCACCAGTGGGGTCGTGTTCGGGGTAGGGGCATCAGCCATCGTGGTCCGCCCGTCTGCGGGAGTCGGGCCGACGGAGCCGGTGCGAGGGGCACCGGGCACCTGTCGGTGGACACCGCACTGCCGTGTCCTTTCCACGGTACCCCCGGCGCAGGGACGCCGCGCAGCCGGCGCATCCGCCCCGATACGGAAAAATGCCTGGTAGCGGCGGGTCAGAGTCGGTCGGGCAGGCGTACGGTGGAAGTACCGGGAGCACTTCGCACACCGGCTCCCACGCGGGTGTCGTTTCCGGCGAACACGAAAAACCGGGCCGCCGACGGGTGGCCCGGGGGCAGGTCCGCACCATGACCACCACCACCGACCGGACCGCTCCCCGCGACCTCGCCACACAGTCCCCGGCACGCCTTTCGCTCACTCCGAAGACCACCCTCGCCGGCCAGCTGGACGGGGCCTGGTGGCCCTACTCCCGTGACCTGACCGCCGAGCTCCCGCCGCTCGCGGCAGCACTCGACGAGGCATGGGGGCGCATCACCCGCGTCACCGTGAACCCCACTCGCTGGCCCGTAATCCCGCACAAGGTGCCCGTCGCCGGGCACACCATCCATGTGGGCTGGTTCACCGAGCAGCACCCCGACAAGCTGATCCTGCTCTCCCTCACCGTCGGCCGCTGGGACCTGCTGGTCATCCCGCCCGAGACCGAGCCCGCGGCCGCCGCCCGCCTGATGGCCGCCGCCGCGATCCCGGGCAGCGTCCTGACGGCAGGCGTGCTCATGGCCAACGAGGCCGTCATCGGGCGCGGTATCCGCGACACCAGGCGCCAGGAAGCCACCTGGGACGGCGAAGGCGGGGCCTGCATGTCCCCCTTCGGGCACCTGAAGGACCGAAGCACCCTGCCGCTGCCCGGAGACGGCTGGAGGTGAGCTCGGTGGAGACCATCGTCCTCACCGCAGTGATCATCGTTGCGATCGCCGTCGGAACGCGCTGGATCCATCTGCTGAACGCCCAGCACGACGCCCGGATCGAGGCCTACCGCTTCAGCGACCCCCTGCCGCGCCCTCCCGGCCTGCCGGACGACACCGGCCGTCGGGCCCACCACACGCACACCCGCCGGTGAGCAGCAGACCTTTCCTCCGGCCCGGGGCAGCGGGTGGGGCGCGACGGCGCCCCACCGGTCGGCTTCCCGCCCACTCCGAAAAGGGACACGCCCACGTGAAGTACATCGAGACCCAGACACTGCCGTCGCTCGGACACGCCGAGGTACGGATCATCGCGCACACCCCCGAAGCCGCGCGGGCGGTCGCGGAATCCCTCCGCAGCTGCTTCGCCGCAACGGAACAGCGCAGCTACCCCGGCCTCGACGGCGACACCCGCCTCCACCTCACCGTGGACACGGCCGCACCCGCCGGCCCCGCCCGCTCCCGGCTGGCCGCCAGCCGCAGCTCCGTCGGCACCGGCGCCCACCCCGACGAGACCTGAGAGCCCCGACGGGCCCTGGAGCCCCCACACGAAAACCACCGTCGGCTGGGAACCGGGCAACACCCCCGCGATGGTCACCCTCACCTGCCGGATCCGTTCGTGTGGCGTGCCCGGCCGCCTGCGGGGATCCTGGAGCCCCTAGCGCCCGTGCGGGCCGGACCCCGCGCCCGGCCCGGTTGGAGGCACCAGGATGGCCGTCGGAGGCCGCGCGGCCCCGGACCGCTCCGAGAGCTTCGGGGAGGGGCTGCTCGGGATGCTCCTGGACCGGGCGCACGAGCTGCCGCCGCACCAGGTCGCCCCGCTCGTCGCGGAGACGGTCGCCCGGCTGGGCGGTCGCGATCTGCGGATCCTGCTCCAGGACTACGGCCAGCAGAACCTGGTCCCCCTGCCGGGCACGGGAGCCGGGGCCGGGGGGCCGCAGCCCATCGACCGGTCCGATGCCGGCCGGTGCTTCCTGGAGTCCCGCCCCCTGGAGGTCCCGGCGGCCGACGGCGTACGGGTCCACCTGCCCCTGCTGGACGGCGGCGACCAGGTGGGGGTCCTCTCCGTCACCCTCGACAGCTCCGGCCCCGACGAGCGACGCATCCTGCGCAGGATCGCGGGCCTCACGGCCGACATGATGCAGACCAAGAACGGCTACACCGACCTCTTCTTCCGGACCCGGCGCAGCGAACCGATGAGCGTGGCCGCCGAGATCCAGTGGTCGCTCCTGCCCCCGCTGTCGATGGTGATGCCGCACGTGTCGGTCGCCGGAGTCCTGGAGCCCGCCTACGACGTGGCCGGGGACAGCTTCGACTACGCCCTGAACGGCGACGTCCTGCACCTCGCCATGATCGACGCCATGGGCCACGGCCTGGACGCGGCCACCATGGCCACGGTGGCCATCGGCGCCTACCGCCACGCCCGCCGGATCAGCATCGAGCTGTCGGAGATCTACCTCTTCATGGACCGGGCCGTCGCCGAGCAGTTCGACCCGGACCACTTCGTGACCGCCCAGATGATGCGCCTGGACACGGACACCGGCCGCCTCCAGTGGGTCAACGCAGGACACCCCGCACCCATGCTGGTCCGCGCGCACCGCGTCGTCGGCCGCCTGGAGAGCCCCACGACCCTCCCCGTCGGCTTCGGAGGGGACCAGCCCCAGGTCAGCACGGTGACGCTGGAACCGGGCGACCGCGTCCTCTGCTTCACCGACGGCCTCATCGAGGAACACGCGAACGGGCAGGACCAGTTCGGCGAGGAGCAGCTGATCGACTGGGTGAACCGACTGGAAGAGGCCGACCACGGGATCCGCACCGTGGCCAGGGAGCTCTCCCACACCCTCAAACGGGCGCGGGGCGACACCACCTCGGACGACGCCACGCTCGTCCTGTTCGAGTGGCGCGGCTGACGGGGGTTGCCGCAACGTGCCGGTCGTGTTGGCCGGACTACGCGGCCGACGTCAGCGGGGTGCGGTGAACTGGCCGGTGCCCACGACCTTGAGGAGGGCGAGGCGTTCGGCGGTGTCGCCGGCGACGGGCGGGGTGTACAGGACCACGCGCTGGTCTCCCTCCGGTGCGAGCAGGACCTGGCAGTCCAACTCGACCGGGCCGATCAGCGGGTGCACGACGCGCATGCGCGAGGCCCGGCGCACGGAGACCTCGTGCAGCTCCCACAGGGCGGCGAACTCCTCTCCGAGCCCCAGGAGCCGCTCGACCAGGCGCGTAGCGGCAGGGTCGCCGGCGCGACGCGCCACGGCCGCCCGCAGGTCGGCCACGTGCAGCCGGCTGTAGTGGTCGTGCTCCTCCGGCGGGTACGCGGCACGCTGGGCCGGGTCGGTGAACCAGCGCCAGACCACGTTGCGGCCGTGCTCGGACACCGTGCACACACCGCCCAGCAGGGCCTCGGCCATGGCGTTCTGGGCCAGGACGTCACCGAGGTCGCCGAGCACCTGGACCGGGGTCGCGGGCAGCTGGTCCAGCAGGTGCAGCAGCCCCGGGCCGACGTGGTCGCCTGCAGTCCGGGCGGCGGGCGGGCGGCGACCGGCGAGGAGGTGGAGGTGGTCTCGTTCGTCGTCGGACAGGCGCAGGGCGCGGGCCAAGGCGGCGAGCATCTCCGGCGAGGGCTGCGGGCCGCGGGCCTGTTCGAGGCGGATGTAGTAGTCGGCCGACATGCCGGCGAGCTGGGCGACCTCCTCGCGGCGCAGGCCCGGCGTGCGCCGCCGGGGGCCGACGGGCAGGCCGGCGTCCTGGGGCCGTACCCGGTCGCGGGAGCGGCGCAGGAAATCGGCGAGTGCCTCACGGTCGATCTTCATACGGTCATCCTGCCGGGCGGTCCGGGCCCGGGACCGGACCGCCCGGGGCCAGACAGGGACTGCCGATCCCAGGGTGGGGAGGGCTCTCCCGACCAGCTCCCAGCCGCGGCACCGTGGGTCTGGCCGGAGCACGAACGCCCCGGTCAACACACCAGCAAGGAGCACTCCATGGCCACCGTCTCCGTCAACGGCGCGCACGTCCACTACGAGAAGACCGGTTCCGGCCCCGCGCTCGTCCTGGTGCACGGCACCGTGTCGGCGGGCGCGGCCGTCAACTGGGGTCGGACCGCGCCGCAGTTCACCCCGTGCCGCACAGTGATCACTCCCGACCTCTCCGGCACCGATGCGACCGTCGACGACGGCGGCCCGTTGACCGCCGAAGGGCTCGCCGCCCAGGTCATCGCCGTCATCGAGGACGCAGCGGACGGGCCGGTCGACCTGCTGGGCTTCTCCATGGGCTCCACCGTCGCCGCCACCGTCGCCGCGCTGCGCCCCGACCTGGTGCAGCGCCTGATCCTGGTTGCCGGCTGGGCCCACACCGACGGCGACGAGTACCTGCGCAGCCTCTTCACCCTCTGGCAGGACCTCGGCACTTCCGACCCCGCCTCCTTCGGCCGCGCGGTGGCGATGACCGGCTTCAGCCGCGGTTTCCTCAACTCCATCGGCCGCGAACAGTTCGAGGCCCTCATCCCCAACATTCCGCCCACCCCCGGCACCCTGCGCCACATCGCCTACGACCTGCGGGTGGACATCCGGCCGTTGCTGCCCCGCATCGAGGCGCCCACCCTCGTGATCGGAGGCACCCGGGACATCACGGTCCCCGTCGAGCACAGCCGAGCCCTGCACGCCGCCATCGCCGACAGCTCGTACGCAGAGATCGACGCGGGCCACGTCATGCTCTTCGAGCGAGAGGACGCCTTCGTCAAGCTCGTGACCGACTTCATCGAAGCCCCCGCCACGTCCGGCGCGTGAACGGAGACCGCACGCCCCGGGACCCCGTCCGTATCGGCCAGTCCCCCACAGGTCTCGGCCACCTGTCCACACCAACGGGTGAAGACCAACTTGCCTGCCGATTCCAGTAGTTGCTCGGGCGCGTTGCCGTTGCGGCCCTCACATACGGGGGCGACCAGCACCTCGCCGAAGGAGCAGCCTGTGAGCACGCAGAACGGGGGGCCTGTGCCCTCTCCCGCTGACCGCAGCGACCGACGCAGCTTCCTCAAGTCCGCCGGATACGCCGCCGTGGCGACCGGGGCCGTGGCCGCCGGCGGCGGCCTCGGGATCTTAGGAGGGGAGGCGGCCGCGGAAACCCGTCACAAGACGGCGAACGGCGCGCCGTCGAAGATCTCCCTGCCGACCGAGCCGATCGGCAGCATTCCGCGCCCGGCGCACCTGATCAAGGCGAACCAGGACTTCGCCGAGGGACGGATCACCCGGCGGGAGCTCGACGAGCACCGCGACCGCGCACTGCGCGACACGATCGAGAAGTTCGTCGCGACCGGTTCCCCGGTCATCACCGACGGCGAGCAGAGCAAGCCGAGTTTCGCCACCTATCCGGTCGCGGGGCTGAAGCTGAACCCGGGCGGCCAGGTCGTGCCGTTCGCCGACGGGCACACCCGCCAGCTGCCGCTGCTGACGCAGCGGGACTTCCGGTACCAGGCGCACGCCGGCGACTACCTGAAGAAGACCCGCGAGGTGCTGCGCACCATCCGGTCGATGACCGACCTGCCGGTGAAGCAGGCGGTGATCGCACCGTCCATGCTGAGCATGTTCTACCCCCCTCTGGGCATCAGCGGCTACTCCAAGGAGCAGTTCCACGACGACCTCGTGAACGAGGCCGAGGCGGACCTCCGCGGCTGTCTCGAAGGGGGTGCCCACAAGGTCCAGATGGACTTCACCGAAGGCCGGGTCTCCTTCAAGCTCGACCCGGACGGCGGGATGCTGCGGCAGTTCGTCGCCCTGAACAACGAGGTGCTGGACCGCTTCTCCCCCGAAGAGCGGCAGCGCATCGGCGTCCACACCTGCCCCGGCGGAGACCAGGACTCCACCCACAGCGCGGACGTGGACTACAAGAAGTTCCTCCCGAGGTTCTTCGACCTGCACGCCGGGAACTTCTACCTCCAGATGGCCAGCGAGCCCGACAGGCGCAGCGTGCTGGCCCTGGTGCGCGACCACCTGAAGCCCAACCAGCGTGTGTTCATCGGGGTGACGGACCCGATCAACCCCCGGGTCGAGACGCCCGAAGAGGTGCGCGACAGGGTCCTGGAAGCTGCGGAATTCATCCCGCTCCAGCAGCTCGGCACCTGCGACGACTGCGGATTCGCGCCCTTCGCCGACGACAAGTCGACGCCACGGGAGACCGCGTTCGCCAAGATCCGGGCGCGCGTCGAGGGAACCCGCCTGGCCGAGCAGCGCCTCCGGGGGTAGCCGCCCGCGGCCCCGAGCGGCCGAGAACCGGCACGGACCGAAGACCACCAAGAGAACAGGTAATCCTGATGGGCATGCTGCACAAGATCCTGACCACCGGCGTGATCGTGGCCGGGACCACCCTGGCCGTCGCACCGACCGCATCGGCCGGCACCGAATCGTTCCTGACGAGCCCCGCCGCCTCCGACACCCTCCTGACGGGCCCCGCCGGTGCCGCGGCCCTGGGCGGCGGGCTGGTCGGCGGCATCGTCGACAAGCAGGGCGAGACGCTCGGTGCCGCGGTCAGGCAGACCGCCGCCGGAGTCCCCGCCGTGCTGCCCCTCCTGACGAAGCCGGTCCGCGCCCAGTAGGGCTTGGACGGCGCTTCGGACGCCGGGTGGACCGGAGCAATCACGGCCGGGCCACCCGGCGGTCGCCCCCGCCCGCGCGGGCGGCCTTCAGGGCCCCGCGAGGCAGAGGAGTTCCATGGCCTCCGAGACGGCGCGGCGGCCGGTGGCCGAGTCGGGGTCGTGGTCCGGGAGCTGGTGGCCGGCCGAGAGGCCGAGGATCAGTTCGAGGTTGGCCTGCTCGGCGGGGGTCAGCATGCCGTGCAGCTCGGCCAGCCGCTGTCCCATGGTGAGTGATTTCGTCATCGCGTGCTCCCGGTGAAGCCGAGGGTGTCCGGCAGGTTCAGCAGTTCCGTGCGCATGGCCGGGGCGGCGGCGGAGAGCGGGCCGGTCGCCGCCCCGAGGCCCTGGAGCTCCCTCAGGTGCCGGCCGGCCGAGGTGACGATGCTGCCGAGCACGGCCTGCTGGTCGTGGTCGAGGGTCGCCTTGAGGGCGGCCAGCTTGTCGGTGAGCAGGGGCAGGGCCGCCGCCAGGGAGGCGGCGTCGATCGGCGGTTCGGCCAGGGTCAGGCCGGCGGACTTCGGGGTCATCTGAGCCTCCTGGGCAGGTCCGTGTGGGCAGGGTCCGCCGTCCGCGCTCGGGAGAGCCCGGATCGGCGAACTACTGTTCGCGGATGACCTCATCAACCCACTGGCCGGTCGCGGATCTCTTGACGTCGTCTCGGCTCGCGCTGGAGCCGCTGCGTCCCGGGCACGCCCCGGAGGCGTTCCCGGTCTTCGACGACGTCCGGCTGCACACGTGGACCGGCGGGGCGCCGAGCACGCTCGCCGAGCTGGCCGCCCGGTACGCCCGCCAGGCCGCTGGCCGGTCGCCGGACGGCAGCCAGGGCTGGCTGAACTGGATGCTGCGCCGCACCGACGACGGCCGGCTGGCCGGCACCGTGCAGGCGACCGTGTACCGGACGTCGGCCGGTGACCTGGAGGCTTCCCTCGCATGGGTGGTGGGCGTCGAGCACCAGGGCCTGGGCTTCGCCCGCGAGGCCGCGGCCGCCATGGCCGACTGGCTGCGCGGGCAGGGCGTGACCGTGCTCGCCGCGTACGTGCACCCGGAGCACGCGGCGTCGGCCGCCGTCGCCCGCGCGCTCGGGCTGACGCCGACGGACGTCGTGGAGGACGGCGAGGTCCGGTGGAGTTCCACCGGCGGGTGAGCGCCCCTCCGGATACGGCGGCACCCCGCCCGGCCGGCCGGAAACCGGGCGCGCGGGGTGCTTCCCGGCGGGGCGGGGCGGCTCAGGCGGTGAGCTTCGAGGTCCCCTGCGTCAGCGGCCATTCGCGGGTGAGGGTCCCCAGCGGGATCCGCTTCTCGAAGACCGGCGTGCCGAAGATCCGGAGCTGCAGGCTCAGGTGGCCCGAGAGGTCGAAACCGCCGTGCAGCGACCAGGCACCCGTCAGCTGCGCCTTTCCGTCCGAGGAGGCCGTACCGGTGAGCTGTGCTTCGCCGCGTACGTACGGGGCGAAGTCGGCGGTGAGGCCGACCAGGCCGTACAGGCCGACGGAGGCCTCGGTGCCCAGGGAGGCCTTGGCCCGGCCGGCGGCCGTGACCGAGGCGGTCACCGGGGTGCTCGTGACCTGCGAGGTGCCGACCGGGCTCCAGCCCTTGCCGAACGCGTAGCTGCCGCCGACCCGGAAGTCGCCCTTCACGTCCTGCGTGACGTCGACGGTGATCCGGCCGTCGGCCTGGACCTGGAGGTAGACGGTCAGGCCGAGGTTGACGACCACCGGCACCGGGCCGACCTGGATGACCGGGTCGGCGTGCAGCCGGGCCAGCGGGATGCGCTGGGTGGCCTGGGCGGAGACCCGGCCCTTGAGGTTCCAGTGCGCCGACCAGTCGCCGCTCATGCCGAGGAAGGCGGCCCCCGGGCCGATCCGGCCCGGGCTGCCGTCGTACGAGAACTCCACCTCGGGCGCGAGCTGCACGTATCCGGCGGCGGAGGCGGCCGCGGAGACCGGGGCGTCCGCCGCGGTCTCGATGCCGGTCTCCACGTCGAGGCGGAGGTTGCCGGCCGGCACCTTCACGCCGTTGGGACCGAAGTGGACTCCGTCGGGCCTGGTCCAGGAGAACTTCACGCCCTCCAGCAGCGGGACGACCTGCACCGTCGACGGGTCGACGGGCACCTGGCCGGCGGCCTCGTCGTCGGCGAGGACCTGGTCGAGGGTGGCGGGCTTGGTGACGACCTCGGTGCCGCGGTCCGTGGTCCGCACGATGTCGGTGACCTCGGCCAGCAGGCCCTGGGGGGCGCCGGGCGCGGGAGCGCTGGCGATCACGTCACCCGTCTTGACGGGCTGGGCGGACTGGGCGGGCGGGACGGGCTCGACGGGCCGGCCGGCCCCGGCGGCGGGCCCGGCGGTGGCCCCGGCGCCGCCGGCCCCGGCGGTGGCCCCGGCGCCCGCGGCGGCCCGGTCGCTGCCGGCGTCGCCGGAAGTCCGGTGCTGCGCCGTGGATATGACGGCCCGCCGGGTCTTCTTGTCGTACGAGGCGACCTTGAGCGGGCTGCGCTCGGCCGTCGTACGGGCGCCCGCCGGGCGGGCCACGGCGGTGGGGGTGTGCTGCGGGGCGGCGCGTACGGCGAGCTGCTCGCCCGCCCCGGCCGGGTGGCCGGGGGCCGGGGAGGCGGCGGCCGCCGCCTCGGTGGCGGGGGCGGGGGGCGCGGCGTCGGCGGTGCCGGCCGCGGTGCAGCCGGTGGCGGCGAGGGCGAGTGAGGTCAGTGCGGGGACCAGGAGTTTCCTGGTGAGCGTGAGGGAGCGCACGGGGGTGTCCTCCGGCGTTGGGCCCTGAGCGTGGCCGGACGGCCATGGGTCATGAGCGTGGTGCGGTTGGGGGGTGGCGCCGTGACCGGTGGGGCGCGGCTCGGCCGGGAGGTCAGCCCCGCCCTGCGCCCTACCTGCCGGTAACAGCGGGCCGATCATGCCACGGCGTACGCCCAATCCCCCTGCAATTGAGGTGGAGTTGAGGGTCGGGGCACGGGTTCCGGCCACCGGCGGAGGGGGCCGTTCAAGGTCGGCCCCGGGGCGGCACAAGAGCGGACGGCGGCCGGAAGTTACCTGCGCGTATGGCGTGACTTCACACGCCCCCCGCAGTAGAACTCGTTCCTCTTCCTTCGACGTAAGGAAATCCCCATGCACACAACTCCCCCACAATTCAGCGGAAGTTCAGAGTCATTCGGGGTTTCACGCCGCGGATTCCTCACAGGAACAGGTTCCATTCTTGCGGCTGCGGCGCTCAGCGGTCACCCCGCCTGGGCCGCCGGCGCCGCGGCCCCGGCCCGCACCGCGATCCCCACCGCCCCCGTCGAGAACGGTGCCCGGGTCCCCACCCTGGTCATCGGCTCCGGCTACGGCGGTTCCGTCGCCGCCCTCCGGCTCGCCCAGGCCGGCATCGACGTCCACATGATCGAGATGGGCATGGCCTGGGACACCCCGGGCGCCGACGGCAAGATCTTCGCCAACACCACCAGGCCCGACTACCGCTCGTACTGGCTGCGCACCCGCACCAAGGCGCCCATCAGCAACTTCCTCGGCTTCCCGATCGACAAGGACGTCCCGAAGTACACGGGCATCCTCGACGCCGAGGACATGGGCGGGATCCTCGTCTACCAGGGCCGCGGCGTCGGCGGCGGCTCGCTCGTCAACGGCGGCATGGCCGTCACCCCGCGCCGGGAGAACTTCGCCGCCGTCCTCCCCACGGTCGACGTGAACGAGATGTACGCGACGTACTACCCGCGCGCCAACGCCGGTCTCGGCGTGGCCACCATCGACCCGGCCTGGTTCGAGACCGCCGCCTGCTACCAGTACGCGCGGGTCGGCCGGAAACACGCGCAGCGCTCCGGCTTCCCGTTCGTCTTCGTACCCGACGTCTACGACTGGGAGTACATGAAGGCGGAGGCGGCCGGCACCGTGCCCAAGTCGGCGCTCGACGGCGAGATCCTCTACGGCAACAACCACGGCAAGAAGTCCCTCCAGCAGACGTACCTCGCACGTGCCGCGGCCACCGGCCGGGTCGCCGTCTCGCCCCTGCACCGGGTCACCTCGGTGAGCCCGGCCGCCGGCGGCGGCTACACCGTCGCCGTCGAGCAGATCGACACCGCCGGGAACACGGTCGCCGCCAAGACCGTCACCGCGGACAAGGTGTTCTTCGCCGCCGGCAGCGTCGGCACCAGCAAGCTCCTGGTCCGGCTGAAGGCCACCGGCGCGCTGCCCGGCCTCAACGCCGAGATCGGCAAGGGCTGGGGCGACAACGGCAACGTCATGTGCGGCCGCGCGAACCACATGTGGGACCCGACCGGCAAGGTGCAGGCGTCGATCCCGACCGCCGGCATCGACAACTGGGACGCCGGCGGGGCCTTCGCCGAGGTGGCGCCGCTGCCCACCGGGATCGAGACGTACGCGTCCTTCTACCTCTCGATCACGAAGAACCCGCACCGCGCCGAGTTCTCCTGGAACGCGGCCGCCGGGAAGGTCGAACTCAACTGGCAGCGGGCCTGGAAGCAGGCCTCGATCGACATGGCGCGCAGCATCTTCGACAAGATCAACGCGAGGGAGGGGACGATCTACCGGACCGACCTGTTCGGGACCGACAGGGTGTGGGGCGACCACCTCACCTACCACCCGCTGGGCGGCGCGGTCCTCGGCAAGGCCACCGACAACCACGGCCGGCTGCACGGCCACCCCGGGCTGTACGTGATCGACGGCGCGCTGATCCCGGGCAACACCAGCGTGAACCCGTTCGTCACCATCACGGCGCTGGCCGAACGGAACATCGAGCGGATCATCGCGGCGGACTTCTGAGGGGACCCCTGAGGGGGCTCCCCAGGGGACTCCCGCGGCACGGCCCCAGCGGTGCGGTGCGTGCGTACGGGCCCGGATCCGGGCCCGTACGTTCAGTGACCCGGGAGTACGCAGACGGCGTCGAGCCCGAGGACCCGGTTGAGGCGGCCGAACGCCAGCCACGAGCCGATGCTCATGGTCAGCTCCACGATCTCCGGCTGGCTGTAGTGCGCGGTCATCCTCGACCAGAACGCGTCGTCGAGCCCGTGGTGGTCGAGCGCGTACCGCTCGGCGTACTCGGCCGCCAGCCGGGTGCGGTCGTCGAAGGCCTCCGTGGTGCGCCACTCCTCGACCGCACCGGCGAACTCCTCCTCGACCTTCTCGCCGTCCCGGTCGGTCCGCCAGTCCAGGCAGAACAGGCAGCCGTTGATCTGCGCGATGCGCAGCCGGGCGGCCTCGAACTCGCGCAGGCCCAGGGTGGTGTGGGCGTACACGGACAGCGAGAAGTTCGAGGCGGCCATGCCGATCTCGGGGACCATGTCGCCCCACACGTGCTCGATCGGGTGCTTGCCCTCGGGGATGTCGATGATCACGGCCGGTTCCTTCCGAGTCGGCCCGCGGCGGGGCGCAGGGGGACGTCGAGTGCGTCGTAGAGGCCGGGTTCGGCCGCGGCCAGCCAGTCGATCGCGCCGACCAGCCGGCCGACGGCGGTGGCGTTGCCGCCGGCGGAGCGGTTCTCGCCCTCGTCGGAGGCCTCGACCGTGACCTCGATGCGGGGGCGGCCCTCGACGACGACCCGGTGCGCGCCGTCGCCGCCGCCGGGTGGCACCGGCCAGTCGGGGGCGCAGTCCTTGTGGATGCGGGTGACGTGCTCGATGACCAGTCGGGGTTCGCCGCCGACGATGCCCTGCACCTCGAAGCGGACCGCGCCCTGGGTGCCGGCGGCGAAGTCGCCCATGGTGCGGGTGGTCACGTCGGCGTCCAGCGCCCGGCGGTCGAGGGTCTCGCGTATCTCGTCGAGCTCGACGCCGAGGGCGCGGGCCATCAGGCGCAGCTGGCCGCCCCAGACCATGGTGGGGACGGAGGGCAGCAGCATGGGCGGCTGGTAGTCCATGGGGTGGCCCATCCCGATGAGGTGACGGACCGAGTCCTCCTGCTCGTACGTCGAGTAGTCGAAGATCTCCTGGCAGCGGATCGCGTCGACGGTCGAGCCGAGGCCGCTGACCAGGAGCGGGAGGACGTCGTTGCCCCAGCCGGGATCGACGCCGGAGACGAACAGCGAGCCGCCGCCCTCGGCGATCGCGTCGAGCACGGGCTCGCGCAGCTCGGGCGGGGCGCTGCGCTGGTCGTAGAAGGCGTACAGGGCGGGGGTGACGACCACGGCGCCGGCCCGGATCGCCCGGATGACGTCGGCCTGGGCCTCGTCGGGGCGGATGTCGCCGGAGGCCGCGTAGACGACGGCCCGTGGGCGGGCGGCGAGGACGGCGTCGGCGTCGTCGGTGGCCGGCACCCCCAATGCGTGGTCGAGGCAGGCGAGTTCGCCTGCGTCGCGGCCGACCTTGTCGGGACTGTGGACGAGTACGGACGTGAGGTGCAGGTCCGGGTGGGCCGCTACGGCGCGGATCGCTGCGCGTCCGACGTTGCCGGTGCCCCAGACAGCCGTGGGAATCATGCGCGGAGGGTAGCGAGCGGCGCCCCAACAGCCCAGGGCCGCGACGAATAAATCTGACGCTACGTCAGTTTGCTGTCCGAGCAGGCCCGGTGGAGCCGCGGCGGCCGGTGGGCCGATACCCTCGCGGCATGACGGAGGCTGCGGGCGGCGGTGTGGTGGGGCGGACCGGGCGGGTATCCGGATCGATCGGGCCGGGGCTGGTCGGGGAGGTCCTCGTCCCGGTCCGCGGCGGCTCGGAGGCGTTCCTCGCGTACGCGGCCGTGGCGGGTGAGCGATTCGGGCCGGGGGCACTGGTGACGGTGGTCGAGTACATGCCGCCGCGGACGGTCTACGTGGCGGCTGCGTACGGGGTCTGACGCGCCGGACCCCGTACGGGTCCGCCCTGCGTGCCGGTCGTTTCACGGCTCCGTATCAAGACGGCGACAACGGCTGCCGGGGAGCTTCCACGGGCGGTCCGGCGGGCGGACACTCGCCCTCGTCGGTGCCGGGCGGCACCGCGCGAAGGGGGCGAATGCCGATGTTCGTCGGCGTCGTGGCGGGAGCGTGTCTCGCCGGAATCGCGTTTCTGATAGGCCTGTTCAAGCTGATGTGGCGGGTGGCCGAACCCAACGAGGCCCTGGTCATCTCCGGCTCCACCCACAAGACCGAGGGTCTGGACGAGGGCATGGGGTTCCGGATCGTCACGGGCCGCGGCACCCTGGTGGTGCCGGGCGTGCAGGCGGTCCGCAAGCTGTCGCTGGACCTGAACGAGACCCAGCTGTCGGTGGAGTGCGTGACCCAGCAGGGCATCCCGCTCAAGGTGCGGGGCGTGGTGATCTTCAAGGTGGGCGACGACTACGTGTCGATCGCGAACGCCGCCCGCCGGTTCCTGGACCAGCAGAAACTGATGCCGGAGCGCGTGCACATCGTGTTCGCGGGCCACCTGCGCTCGATCGTGGGCGGTCTGACGGTCGAGGACATGATCCGGGACCGGGAGAAGCTGACGGGGCAGGCGCGGGCGGCCTGCAATACGGAGATGGAGAAGCTGGGCCTGATCGTGGACTCGCTCCAGATCCACGAGATCGACGACCCGACCGGCTACATCAAGAACCTGGCGGCCCCGCACGCCGCCGCCGTGCAGCGCGACGCCCGGATCGCGCAGGCGGAGGCGAACCGGCTGGCCACGGAAGCCGAGCAGACCGCCATGGCGCGGATGGCGGAGGCCACCCGGGACAGCGAGATCCTGCAGGCCGGCTACCAGGCCGAGCGGGACAAGGCGGCCGCCACCGCCCGGCAGGCGGGCCCGCTGTCGGAGGCCGCGGCCCGGCAGGAGGTCGTGGTCCAGGAGACCCGGGTGGCCGAGCTGGAGGCGCACCGGCGGGAGCAGCAGCTCCAGGCGGACGTCCGCAAGCCGGCCGACGCGATGGCGTACGAGAAGCGCACGCTCGCCGAAGCGGAACGCGACGCGCGGATCTCGGCCGCACAGGCCAAGGCCAGGGAGACCGAGCTGGCGGCGGCGGCCGAGGCGACCCGGGTCAAGACGGCCGCCGCCGCCGAGGCCGAGGCCACCGAGGCCCGCGGCCTGGCGGCCGCGACGGCCACCCGGGCCACGGGCGAGGCGGAGGCGGCGGCCGCCGAGGCGAAGGGCCTCGCAGTGGCCTCCGCGGCCAGGGCGAAGGGTCTCGCGGAGGCCGAGGCGATCAAGGCGCGGGCCGCCGCGCTGGCCGAGAACCAGGAGGCCGTGGTCGCCCAGCAGCTCGCCGAGAACTGGCCGAAGATCGTCGAGGCGGGCGCGTCCGCCTTCGGCAACGTCGACCAGATGGTCCTGCTCAACGGTGCCGACGGCATGGCCGAGCTGTTCGCCAAGGCGCTGACGATGGGCGGGGCGGGGCTGGGGCTGGCACGGAAGCTGCTGGCGGACGGGGGAACGGGGCCGTCGCAGGCCGCGGTCGCCGCCGCTGCGGTCGCCGGCCCCGCCCCCGCTGCCGCTGCCGCTGCGGCGCCCGTCCCGGAGGCCCTTCCGGACGTGGTGGTCTCGCAGCCGATACCGGTCGCCGACGAGGACTGAGCGGGGCCGCCGCCACGGCGGGGGCCGGCCCGGGTTCCCGCCCGGGGCCGGCCCGGCCCCGGGTCCGCGGACTCCCCGGCCTGCCGCCGCGACGGCCGCCCCGCGGCCGCGGAGGGTCAGCCGCTGCGGCGGGTGAGGGTGAGGTGCGCCGTCAGGGCCAGGGCCGAGGTGGTGGCGACGGACACGGCCAGGGGGAGGGTGGAGGAGGTGCCGGAGAGGCCGGCGAGGGGAGCGGTGAGGCCACCCATGGCGTAGGAGCACAGGCCGAGCAGGGCGGAGGCCGTACCCGCCGTACGGGGGCGGCCTTCGAGCGCGAGGGCCGACGTGTTGGGGGCGATCAGCCCGATGCTGGAGACGATCAGCAGGAGGGCCGGCAGCACCCCCGGCAGCCCGAGGTCCGCCACCGCGGAGAGCAGGAGCAGCATCGCGCCGGTCACCTGGAGGGCGACCCCGCAGCCGACCAGCCGCCGCATGGGGACCCGCCGTACCAGCCGGCCGCCGATCTGTCCGGCCAGCACCAGCCCCAGCGAGTTGCCGCCGAAGACCAGGCTGAACTGCTGCGCCGACAGCCCGTGCACCTCCTGGAGGAGGAACGGCGAGCCGGCGATGTACGCCATGAGCCCGGCGAACGCGAAGGCGCCGGTCAGGGTCGGGCCCAGGAAGCGCCGCTCTCGGAGCAGAGCACCGAACTCGCGCACGATCCGCCCCGGCCCCCCGCCCCCGCGCGCCTCCGCGGGCAGGGTCTCGCGCAGCAGCAGGGCCGCACCGGCGAGGATCGCCGCACCGGTCAGGGCCAGGACGAGGAACACCCCCCGCCAGTCGGTCAGCCGCAGCAGCTGGCCGCCCGCCAGCGGGGCGAGGATCGGGGCGGCACCGTTGACGATCATGAGCAGGGAGAACACGCGGGCCGCCGCGGCACCCTCGTACAGGTCGGACACCACCGCCCGGGCGATGACGATGCCGAAGCCGCCCGCGAGGCCCTGGAGCAGGCGGAGGCCGGTGAGGGCGGGGGCGTTCGGGGCGAAGGCGCACAGGACGGAGGCGACGGCGTACCCGGCCAGCCCCCACAGCAGCGGGCGGCGGCGGCCCCAGCGGTCGGCCATCGGCCCCCCGACGAGCTGCCCGAAGGCCAGGCCCAGCAGGCAGGCGGTGAGCGTGAGCTGCGCGTCGGCGGCCCCCACGTGCAGGTCCCCGGCCAGGTCCGGCAGCCCCGGGAGGTACATGTCCAGGCTCAGCGGTCCGAACGCGGACAGCGCGCCGAGCACGACCACCAGCCGCAAGGCGGGACGCGGCACCGGCCGGGACACGGGCTGCGCGGTCGTCGCCGTACCCGCGGTCGCCGGACCCCCCGCCCCCGGGGTCGCATCCGAGGAGTCTCCGGCAGAAGGGGGCGCGGTGTACGTCATACGGGTGAGGATACCTGCCTAAGCAGGTATCTCGGCAAGAGGTCGCGGCCGCCCGCTGCGCCCGGGATGGGAGGATCGCCCCCATGGGAGAGAGCATCGAGCGGCTGGCCGCCGCCGAGGGCGTGCAGCTGCTGGGGCACCTGAGCCGCGTGGTGCACGTGTTGCAGAACCGGACCCGGCCGGTGTTTGCCGCCGCGTCCGGGCTGGAGGGGCCCGAGTTCGAACTGCTGCTGCGGCTCTGGCAGCAGCCCGGGCACACCGCACAGGCCGCCCCGCTCGGCGAGGCCATCGGCCTGACCTCCAGCGGCACCACCCGCCTGGTCGCCCGGGTCCTGGCCAAGGGCCTGATCAGCCGCGAGCCCGACCCCTGCGACGGACGCGCCTTCCTGCTCCGGCACACCCCGCTCGGCGAGCAGAAGCTGCACGCCGCCCTGGAGGCGCACACCGCCCAGTTGCGCGCCCTGCTCGACGAGACCCTGCCGCCCGCCCTCCTGAAGCGCCTCATCGAGGACCTGTCCCGCTTCGACGCGGCCCTCTGATCCCACCCGTCCCCGTGGCCACACCGGCACCGCGCCCTTGGACGGTCCGCCGAACCCGCCGGCCCGATTGTCGGACGATCCGGGCCCCGCCGTATCCCCCGCGCGCGTGTTGCAATCCGATACGTACCTACGGACCGGGATGCACGTCAGTCCCGGGGCGGTCCTGCGGGACCGGACGGCGGGGGGCGGCACGGCCGGAGGGCTCCGGGGCGGTCGCCGGACGCCGGGCGTACGGAGCCGGCCAACGGACCCGTGACCCGAAGGAAGACACCATGAGCAGGCACGTCCTCGCGCAGAACCAGTACGGCAAGGCCGAGAACCGCATCGTCAAGGTCACCCGCAAGGGCAGCGACGGCTCCTGGCACGAGATCCGGGACCTGAACGTCTCGGTGGCCCTGCGCGGCGAGTTCCGCGACGTGCACCTCACCGGCGACAACGCCAACTGCCTCCCCACCGACACCACCAAGAACACCGTCTACGCCTTCGCCAAGGAGCACGGCGTCGACTCCCCCGAGGCCTTCGGCATCCTGCTCGCCAAGCACTTCGTGTCCTCCCAGACGCCGATCCGCGAGGCGCAGATCCGCATCGAGGAGTACGCCTGGGACCGGATCCCGGTACCGACCCGCAAGGAGCAGCACTCCTTCGTCCGCAAGGGCCAGGAGGTGCGCACCGCGCAGATCACGTACAGCGAGACCACCGGGCTCCAGGTCATCTCCGGCCTCAAGGAGCTGACGGTCATGAACTCGACCGACTCCGAGTTCCACGGCTACATCAAGGACCGGTACACCACGCTCCGGGAGGCGTACGACCGCATCCTGGCGACCAAGGTCACCGCCCGCTGGGCGCACTCCCGGCTGGCCGCCGACGACGCGTCGACCGACTGGGACCAGGCGTACAGGAAGGTGCGGAAGTACCTGCTGGAGGCGTTCGCCGACACCTACTCGTACTCGCTCCAGCAGACGCTGAACGCGATGGCCGAGCGGGTCCTCGACCACTGCGCGCGGGTCAACGAGGTGCGCCTCAACCTGCCGAACAAGCACCACTTCCTGGTCGACCTGGAGCCGTTCGGGCTCAAGAACGACAACGAGGTGTACTTCGCCGCGGACCGGATGTACGGCCTGATCGAGGGCACCATCCACCGTGACGGCGTGCAGCCGGTCATCGCCACCAGCGACTGGATCACGGCCTGACGCTCCGGGTCACCGGATCAGCGGGGCACCGGATCAGCGGGGCACCGGATCAGCGGGGCACCGGATCAGCGGGGCACCGGATCAGCGGGGCACCGGATCAGCGGGGCACCGGATCAGCGGGGCACCGGGTCACCGTTCGGCGGGGGCCCCGAGCCGCAGGTTCCAGCGGCCGGCGCGCCCGCTGAGTTCGGTGACCGTGCCCGGGCGTGCGTCCAGCCGCCAGAAGACGGCCGCGGGCAGTCCCAGGGCGTGCACGACGGCCGCCCGTACCACCGCCTGTTCGACCACCACCTCCGCGGTGCCCGGCGCCAGGCCGTCCAGCCACGTCCCGACCCGGGCGACCAGCGTCTCGACGGACTCGCCGCCGGGGGGCGCGTACGCGGGGTCGGTGAGCCAGCGGCGGACCGCCTCCGGGTCGGCGGCGGCGACCTCGTCCAGGGAACGGCCGTGCCACTCGCCCGCGTCGGGTCCGCGCAGCTGCGGGGCGCCGGGGGGCGCCTCGCACGCGCCGAAGCGGAATCCGGGGACGAGGTCCCGGGTGCACAGCCGTACGCGTACCGATGCGCTGCTCATGCAGGGAGCGTAGACGGCGTGCGCAGGGGCGCAGAACGGCGTTCGCGCGCCGTGGTGTTCAGGCCATCGAAGCGGTACGGTCTCGGACGACATGACGACGGTATGACGGAAGTACCGGTGGGAATCCGGCACGGTCGCGCCACTGTGAACCTCTCCTCGCGGGGAGGGAAGTCAGACCCGCAGCCGTCGTTTCAGGGCACCACATGACCGGGACGCGTGTTCCCCAGGAGGTTCTGCCATGGCTCAGTCCGCCGTGCCCGCCGTACCTGCGAGCGATGCCGCCGTGACGCCCGTTCCGCTGCGCGAACTGGCGCCGTGGGCGGTGTTCACCGGGGTCCTGATGCTGGTCCTGCTGTACTTCGTCGGCGCCGAGCAGGGCGCGACGGCCCTGTTCGAGGGCGAGACGGTCCACGAGTGGCTGCACGACGGCCGCCACCTGCTCGGTTTCCCCTGCCACTGAGCGCCGGGGTTCCCCTCGTGAATTCCCCTTCGGTACGGGCCCTGCTGGTGCGCGGCATGCTGGCGGGGCTGGCCGCCGGCGTGCTCGCGTTCCTGGTCTCGTACGTCCTCGGCGAGCCCCGGGTGGAGGACGCCATCGCGCTGGAGGAGGCGGCCGCGCACGCGTCGGGCGGCGGCCACCACCACGAGGCGGCGCCGGTCGGCCGGGCGCTCCAGGCCACGGCCGGGCTCGGTACGGGCGTCCTGCTGTACGGGGTCGCGCTCGGCGGGCTCACGGCGCTCGCGCTGTGCTTCGCGCTGGGCCGGGTCGGGCGGTTCGGGCCGCGGGCGACGGCGGCGTTCGTCGCGGGCGGTGCGTTCGCCGCCGTGACGCTGGTGCCGTTCTTCAAGTACCCGGCGAATCCGCCGGCGGTCGGCGATCCGGCGACCGCCGGCCGGCGGACCGCCCTCTACCTGCTGATGATCGTGCTCGGTCTGCTGCTGACCGCGGCCGCGGTGCTGCTCGGGCGGCGGCTCGCGCCGCGGCTGGGCGGCTGGTACGCGTCGGTGGCCGGCGGCGGCTTCCTGGTGACGGCGGTGGCGGTCGCGTACGCCGTGCTGCCGGGCGTGGACGAGGTGCCGGCGGGCTTCCCGGCCACGCTGATCTGGCAGTTCCGGCTGTCCTCGCTGGCGATCCAGGCCACGCTGTGGGCCGGGATCGGGCTGCTGCTGGGAGAGTTGGCGCACCGGCACCTCGTACCGGAACGGGCGGCCGGGTCCCCGGCAGATCGTTCCGGGTCCTCCGCGGTGGCTGCCTGACAGCCCTCCGATCCGGTACAACGGCGCTGTGAGCACACGGAGTTGTGTGCCGCAGCGTCGTTTCCGCAACGGGGGGCTGGCATGGACGACCCGATCGCGCACAAGGGCTTCTGGAGCTGGCACGGCTGGACCGGAACCGGGCCCTTGTGGCTGAGCGCGGCCTTACTCCTCCTGGTGGTCTTCCTCCAGGTCCCCCTGGTCCCCCAGATCGCCGTGATCACCACCCTGGCCGGCCTCGGCGGCCTGGTGCGCCAGCTGGTGTTCGGCGACTACGGCCATGTGGTGATGCACGCGGCGGCCTCCCTGACGGGGTCGGCGGCGGTGGTGCTGGGGTTGTTCGTGCTGTGCTGACCGGCTGATCCGGGCCGGGGCCCGCGGGCGCCGGGTTGACGGGCGCGGGGCCGACACGCCGGGGGACGCACCGGGTGGGTCACCCGTTCGGCCGCCGGTGGGGCCGGGCGCCTCCCCCGGTCGGGGGGTTCTCGGGCGCCGGTGCGCAGGGAGCGGTTCCCGACGGGCACATCCAGGGCATGACCGGGACGCGTTGTGCGGTGACGAGGTGGCTGTCGGCCGCCTGCGTCCTGCTGCTCGCGCTCCTGACCACGGCACCGGCCGGCCACGCGGCGCCGGGGCCGACGGGCGGGCCCGCGGAGCGGCCCTCCGACCGGTCGACGGCCGCCGTCCCGGCCCGGGCACCGGACCTCGCCCCGCCCCCGGACCGGGCGAGCGCATTCGTACGGGTACCCGCGCCCCCTCCGGACCCCGCCCGGGCGGGCCTGCGGGTGCCGCCTCCGGTACGGCTGGACCTTCCGCTGCCGCTCCCCCGGCCGGTGCCGTTCCACGGGCCCTTCGAGCTGCCCCTGCTGCCCGGGCAGGTGCCTGCGCCCGCGCCGGGGCCGGTGCCCGGGGGGCCGGGGGAGCCGGTCAAGGAGGGGTCGGCGGAGCAGGCGGGGGACGGGACGGAGCAGCGCGTTGCGGTGCGGGCGGGGGTGCGGCAGGCGCCGTGGGCAGGCCGGGCCGGGAGGGAGCGGTGCCCGGGGAGCGGTGCGGTACGGGGACCCGGTGGGGGGCGCAGGGCGGTTCCGGAGTCGCTCGATGAGCGGCGGAGCGTGGTGCTGCGGTGCTGAGGAGGTGCGCGGTACGCCACGCACGTCTTCCCCACACCCCCACACACCCCGAGGACTTCGCCATGCCCTTCGACCCGTACGCCGCGCTGAACGCCATGCTGCGCGCGGAAGCCTCCCGCATCGCCCCGCGGCCGCAGACGCCGCCGGCCCGCCCGCAGGCCGTACCGGCCGCCGAGGCGGACGCGCGGCAGCCCGAGCGCGCCACGGCGGCCGCTCCGGCGCGGCGGCCCGAGCGCACGGCCTCCGCGCAGGAGCCGCGCGACTGCGCGTAACCGCCGTGGCCCCGCCGTGGCCGGGCCACGGCGGGGGACGCGGGGAGGGGCCGGGGCGGGGGGGCCCGGGGCACCCGGCGGGGGGGGGGGGGGGGGGGCCCCCGGGCCCGGGGGGGGGGGCCCCCCCGGGGGGGGGCCGGGCCGGGGGGCGGGCGGCCCGGGGGGGGGGCGGGGGGGGGGGGGGGGGGGGGGGGGGGGGGGGGGGGCCGTCGGGTCGGTTGGGGGGCCGGGGGGGGCCCCCCCGGGGCGCCCGGCGGCCGGCGCCTCTGCCAGTGTGCGCGGGCCGGCGGGCCGGCGGGACCGGGCTTTGGTCCCGGCCGGCCCGCCGAAAGTACCGGCGGGCCGGTCCGGCCGCCGTCCGCCCGGTCAGGGCTCGCGCTGGTAGTAGCGGTAGAAGGCGCCGATGCCGATCGGGACGGCGACCGCCAGCGCGATGCCGACGCTGCGCAGGATCGATTCGTCGGCCAGGCTGTACAGGTAGCCCATTGCGATGCCCGCGAACGCGCCGTACGCGGCGGCCCGCAGTTCGCGCGGCAGGCTCGGTCCGACCCGGGACAGCAGGAAGAGCATGCCGGCGAACAGGACGCCGCAGAGGATGCCGTAGAAGACGTTGCCCGCGTCGACCGGGCCCATCTGCCGCTTCATGAAGGCCGCGTACACGCCGTAGACGAGACCGAAGAGGACGGGCCGCAGCCACGCTCCGGTGTCGATGTGCCGCATCGTGCCCTGGTGCCGGCCGGCGGCCGGTGCCGCATGTGCCATGTCGGGCTCCTTCGTCCGGGGGCCGCCGCCGCGGCGGCCCGGCCTCCCCACCCTCAAGGGCACACCCGCGCACCGACGGCGGCAAGTGGATCACCGGAGTGGCCGCGCCACCCGGCCGCAGCAGCAGCGGTCGCGCACCGGCGGCGGCCCGTCGTTCCCTGGTGACGTGCGGAAATCCCTGTCGGCGGCCCTGACGGCGGCCCTGGTCGTGGTGCTCGCCGTCCTCGTGCCGCTGAGCGCGGTCGCGGTGTGGGCGGACCGCGTGATCGGGGACCGCGACCGGTACGTGGCGGCGATGGCTCCGCTGGCCCGCGACCCGGCCGTGCAGGACGCCGTCGTACGGCAGGCCACGCGGGCCATCTCGGGGCAGATCGACGTCGGGCCGTTCCAGGCCGGGCTGGAGACGCTGCTGGCCGAAGCGGTCCGCTCCTTCGTCGGCACCGACAACTTCCAGACCGCGTGGAACACCGCCAACCGGGCCGCGCACGAGGCCTTCTTCGAAGCTCTGAGCAGCGGCGAGGGCAACACCGTCAGCGTGGACCTGGCACCGGTGATCGAGCAGGTGCGGGCCGACCTCATCGCGGACGGGGTGCCGTTCGCGGACCGGATCCCGGTCGGGCACGTGGCGATCACGGTGCTGGAGTACGAGAACCTCGGCGCGCTCCGCAAGGGATTCCACGTCCTGCAGGTGGCCGGGCTGTGGCTGCCGCTCCTGGCCCTCGTGCTGGTCGCGGGCGCGGTGGCGGGGGCCCGCCGGCGGCTGCGCGTGCTGGTCGCGGTCGGCACCGGGCTGGCCCTGGGGGCGCTGCTGCTGGCGGCCGCGGTCCCGGAAGGCCGCCGCCGCACCCTCCGGGACCTGCCCCCCGACGTGGACCGGCCGGCGGCGGCCGCGGTGTACGACGCCCTGACCGCCTTCCTGCGGACCTCGGCCTGGGTGGTCCTGGCGGCCGGTGCGGTGCTGGCGCTCGGCGCGTGGGCGGCGGGCCGGATCGCGCGGCGGCGGGCGGGCGGGTCCGGTCCGGGCACCCCGGAGGCACCCCACCCGGACCAAACGATCCGAACGACCCCATAGGCTGGAAACCGCGCAGAACGCACAGAAGGAACGATTCGCGAACCGGATCCCCAACCAGCGGCACGGAAGCGGAATGAGCACCCATCAGGGCACGGACCGGACACGGCCCGCACGACCCCGTACCCTCCCCCTGACCCCGCCCGGCTGGCTGCTCAGCGGCCTGCGGCCGGGCCCTGCGCCGGTCCCGTGGGCGGCCGTGGCCCGGGCCGGCATCGCGCTCGCCGCCCCGCTCGCCGCCGGATTCGCCCTCGACGAGCCGCAGTACGGGGCCCTCGTCTCCATGGGCGCGCTGTCCGGAGTGATCGGCGACACCGCCGACGCGTACCGGATGCGGATCCTGAACATCGCCGTGCCGCAGCTGTTCGGCGCGGTCGGCGTCACCCTGGGCACCCTCGTCTACGGCAGCGGCTGGGCAGCCGTCGGCGTCCTCACGCTGATCGCCCTCGTCTCCGGAATGATCTCCTCGATCGGTTCGGTCGCCTCCGTGTCCGGGCTGCTGCTCCTGCTGAACGCGGTGGTGGGCGCCGGGCTCGCGATGCCGCAGCCGTGGTGGACGGCGCCGGTGCTGCTCAGCGCCGGCGGACTGTTCGTCCTCCTGCTCACCCTGCTGGGCTGGCCGCTGCGCGGCCGGCAACCGGAGCGGGCCGCGGTCGCCGCCACCTACCGGGCGCTGGCCGACCTGCTGGAGGCGGCCGGCGGCCCCGGGTACGAGGAGCGCCGGGTGGCGGTCACCGCCGCCCTCAACCAGGCGTACGACCTGGTGCTGGGGCGCCGGGCCCGGGTGCACGGCCGCAGCCCCGAGCTGGTGCGGCTGCTGGCGCAGCTGAACATCGTCATCCCGCTGGTCGAGGCGGCACCCGCCGCACATCTGCGCGGGCGGCCGCTGCCGCCGGAGATCCCGGCGGCGGTGAGGGAGCTGGCCGCAGCCGTCGAGGAGGGGCGCACCGCGGTCCCTGCACCGGCCCTGCCCGCCCCGCCGGACCGGCCGACGGAGAAGGCCATCGACGCCGCCCTGCGGTACGCGGCGACGATCGCGGATCCGGCGGGGCCCGACCCGTACAACGTCGACGACCGGCTGGGGCGGCCGGCGGCGCTGCGGGTGCGGGTCCGGCGGGCGGTGCGGGACGTGACGCTGTCGAAGGAGTCCTGGCGGTACGGGCTGCGGCTGGCGCTGTGCATCGGGCTGGCGCAGGCGCTGGTGTCGCTGGTCGAGTTCGAGCGGTCGTACTGGATCGCGCTGACCGTGACGTTCGTACTGAAGCCGGACTTCGGGTCGGTGTTCTCGCGGGCCGTGCTGCGGGCGCTCGGCACGGCGGGCGGGCTGGTGGTCGCGGCGGCGGTGCTCGCAGAGGTGCCCCGGGGCTGGTGGGACGTACCGGTGATGGTGGTGCTGGGCGCGCTGATCCCGGCGTTCTCGGCCAAGGGGTACGTGTTCCAGACGGCGGCGATCACGCCGGTGATCCTGCTGCTGTCGGACCTGCTGAACCACCAGGGGTTCGACCTGATCCGGCCGCGGCTGTTCGACAGCCTGATCGGGTGCGCGATCACGCTGGTGGCCGGGTACCTGCTGTGGCCGGAGAGCTGGCGCAGCCGGCTCGGGGACCGGCTGGCGGACACCGTGGAGGATGCCGCGCGGTACGTGGAGCGGGCGTTCGGGGAGGTGCCGGCGGACGAGGCCGCGCTGCGGGCGGCCCGGACGGCCCGGGTGCACGCCCGGCGGCGGATCTACCGGGACCTGTCCGGTGTCCGGTCCGAGTTCCAGCGGGCCCTGACGGAGCCGCCGCCGACCGGGACCCGGGCCTCCGCGTGGTGGCCGCTGGTGGTGGCCGTGGAGCGGATCGTGGACGCGACGACCGCGGCCCGGGTGCGGGTGAACCACGGGGCGCCGCCGCCCGCCCGGCAGGAGGTCGAGGAGGTCACCGCCCGGCTGCGGGACCTGGCGGCGGTGGTCCGCAGCAGCCCGCATCCGGCGGGCGCCCGGGTCACGGCGGCGGACGCCGGCAGCGGGGCGGCCGGGGACGCGGCCGGGGGCGGGGTGCTCGATCCGGTGCGGCAGGAGGTCGCGGCCGCCCTGGCGATCACGTCGCCGGCCTGAGCGGCCGCCGCGGCGTCGCCCGAACGGCTCATCCGCCGGGGCCGGCGCGGGGGCCGCGGGAGAGCATCGGAGCATGTGGCAGGTGGTGTCCCGCAGGTCCGGGGGCCCGCGCCCGGGTGTCCGGGCGGGTCTGGTCCTGCTGGGTGCCCTGGCCGGGCTCGCCGGGTGCGCCGACGCGGAGGGGGTGCGGGACGACGGGGACCGGGGAGAAGTGAACGCGCCGAAGGCGCTGTGGCCGGACCGGCATCCCTCGCCCGCCGCGCCCGGTCAGTCCGCCGGGGACGCGACGGTCGTGCCGGGGGTGGCGGTGCCGGAGGGCGGGATGCGCGGGGCCGACGTGCTGGGCCTGGTGCGCGCGGACATCGAGTCGGCGACGCGGGCGGACGGCGGCACCGGCCGGCTCGTGGACCCGCGGGCCGCGCAGCGGCTCGCGCAGTGCCCGGAGGACGGGCCGCCGCCCGCGGACTGCGCGGTGCGCCCGCCCGTCTTCCACGATCTGACGGGCGACGGCAAGGACGAGCTGATCACCGCCGTGGACGTGGACGGGCGGCTGTCCGAGCTGCGCGTCTACACCGTGCAGGGCGGCAAGGTGGTGCGCGTGCTGGCCCGGCGCGGGGTCCTGGAGGGCGTCGAGGTGGCCGCCGGGCACCTCGCGGTCCGCGAGCCGACCACCAACCCGTCGTACGTGTCCGTCTCGGACTACGAGTGGGACCCGGACACCCGCACCATGACCCTCCAGCAGCTCACCCTCGACGACTGTCCCAGCCTCCCGGACCCGGACCGGCCCTGCCCGAACGGCGGGGGCTGACGGTGTCCTGGATACGGCGGGCGACCAGCCTGCGGTGGCAGATCGCGGCGACCACCACCGCGGTCTGCTGCGCGGTGGCCGCCGTGCTGGGGATCCTCGTGCACAACGTGGTGGCCCGGCAGGTGGTCGGCGAGGTCCGCAAGGAAGTACAGGCCGTCCTCGACCACGCGCTCGCCCACTACGCGTACGGCACCGCGCACGGGGACGTGGCCATGGCGCTGAACCCGGCCGAGCTGCCCGTGCCGCTGGCCCGGCTGGTCGCCGAGGGGCACAGCGGCTCGATGGTGGGCGAGCGCGACGGGAAGCCCGTCATGTGGGCGGCGGCACCGGCCGACGGGAAGGCGCTGGCGGTCTGGATCCCGTACGGCAGCACCCGGTCCCGGCTGCGGGCCATCGACACCGCGATCCTCGCCTCCGCCGGGCTGGCCGCCGGGACGGTGGCGCTGGCGGGCCTGTTCCTGGCCGGGCGGATCAGCCGGCGGCTGGCACGGACGGCCGCGGTGGCCCGGCGGATCACCGACGGGGACCTGGACGCCCGGGTGGCCCTCGACGGGTCGCCTCCGGCGGACGGGGAAGAGCCGGGCCGGGTGCGGCGGCACCACGACGAGGTACGGGACGTCGCCGTCGCGCTGGACACCATGGCCGAGACCCTGCAGAACCGGCTGGAGGCCGAGAAGCGGTTCACCGCGGACGTCGCCCACGAGCTGCGCACCCCGCTGACCGGGTCACTGGCCGCGGCCGGGCTGCTGCCCGAGGGCCGCCCCAAGGAGATGATCAACGACCGGCTGCGGGCGCTGCACCTGCTGACCGAGGACCTGCTGGAGATCTCCCGGCTGGACGCCGGGGCCGAGAAGCCCGACCTCGCGCCGTGCCCTCTCGGGCCGGCGGTCGAACGGATCGTGGCCGCGTCCCGGCTGGCGGCGGAGGTGCGGACGGAGGATCCGGCTCAGGTGCTGACCGACCGGCGGCGGCTGGACCGGATCCTCACCAACCTGCTGGTCAACGCTCACCGGCACGGGCAGCCCCCGGTCACGGTCACGGTGACCGGCCCGGTGGTGTCCGTGCGCGATCACGGGCCCGGCTACCCGCCGGAACTGATCCGCCAGGGGCCCAAGCGGTTCCGTACGGGCGATCCCGGGCGGGGGAAGGGGCACGGGCTGGGGCTCACCATCGTGGCCGGCCAGGCTGCCGTGCTCGGCATCCGGCTGACCTTCGCCAACGCACCGGACGGCGGGGCGGTCACCACGCTCACGCTGCCGCTCGGACCCGGGCCGGAGAACGCGTGAGGGGTGTTTCACGTGAAACACCTTGTTTCACGTGAAACACCCCTCGGCTCGGACTCAGACGCCGATGTTGCGGCCGTCCTTGCGCCAGACGCTCACGACGGCCGGGCGGACCATCTTGCCGGGGCCGTCGGGCCACGCGGACATCGGGTTCTCGACGGAGGCCCCGTCGAGCTCGCCCGGGTGCTGGACGGCGACCAGGACCCGGCGGTCCTGGATCAGCGGGCCGCAGGTCTCCGCGCCGCGCGGCACGGTCAGGAACTGCTTCAGCTCACCGCGGCGCGGGCCCTGGGTGGCGACGCCGAACAGGCCGTCGTGCGAGCCGAGCTGGTTGCCGTCGGTGGAGATCCACAGGTTGCCGTGCGAGTCGAAGGCCACGTTGTCCGGGCAGGAGATCGGGCTGACCTTGTCCTTCGGGTAGCCCGCGAAGTACGTGGACGGGTCGTTCGGGTCGCCGGCGACCAGGAACAGGCGCCAGGCGAAACCGTCGGAGGCCGGGTCGTTCCAGTTCTCGGCGAGCTCCAGGATCTGGCCGTGCTTGTTGCTGTTGCGCGGGTTGGCCTCGTCGGCCGCGGCCTTGCCGGCGGCGCCGCGGTCCTTGTTGTTGGTCAGCGCGACGTACACGCGGCCGGTGCGCGGCGAGGGCTCGATGTCCTCGGGGCGGTCCATCTTGGTGGCGCCCACCTTGTCACCGGCCTCGCGGGTGAACACGCAGACCTCCTCGGCGGTCATGCCGGGGACGTGCGAGACGGCACCGTCGGCGTTGGCCGTGACCAGCGGGATCCACACGCCGCTGCCGTCGAACTCGCCGTCGGCCGGGAGCTTGCCGGTGCCGTCGATCTGGGCTGCCGGGGAGTCGCCGGTCAGCTTGGCGACGTACAGGGTGCCCTCGTCGAGCAGGGTCAGGTTGTACGCCCGGGCCGCGCGGGACTTGCCCTTCTTCATCTTCTTCGAGGAGACGAACTTGTAGAAGTAGTCGAAGCGCTCGTCGTCGCCCGAGTAGACGACCGGACGGCCGTCCTCGGTCAGGCGGGGCTGCGCACCCTCGTGCTTGAAGCGGCCCAGCGCGGTGTGCTTGCGCGGGGTCGAGGTCGGGTCGTACGGGTCGAGCTCGACGACGTAGCCGAACCGGTTGGCCTCGTTCGGCTCCTGGAGCACGTCGAAGCGCTTGTCGAAGCGCTCCCACTTGCGCTCGGAGGCGGCACCGGTGACGCCGTAGCGCTTGAGGCGGGCAGCCTGGACGGGCTCGGTGACGGCGCCGCCGTTGGCGAAGTACTGGTTGAAGTTCTCCTCGCCGTGGAGGGTGGTGCCCCACGGGGTGGTGCCGCCGGAGCAGTTGTTGAGGGTGCCGAGGACCTTGGTGCCGGTGGCGTCGGCGGAGGTCTTCACCAGGTCGCTGCCGGCCGCGGGGCCGGTCAGACGGAACTCGCTGGTGGCGGTGAGGCGGCGGTTGAGCTGGTGGCGGCGGACGGCGGTGAGCTTGCCGCTGCGGTGGTCCTCCTGGACCACGACGACGCCGAGGCCGTGCGCGGCCCAGGCGATCTCGACCTGCTCGCGGGTGGGGTTCGCCGGGTCGTAGTTGGCGAACATCAGGACTTCGTCGGTGTACTCGTGGTTCGCGACGAGCAGCTGCTGCCGCTCGTAGTCGCCGTCCAGCGGGAGCAGGGCGAGGAAGTCGTTGTTGTAGCCGAACTGGCCGGCCTGGGCGGCGGCGGTCTGGTTCTTGGCGTCGAAGGCCGGCGCACCGCGCAGGATCGGGTCACCCCAGCGGATCACGACGTTCTGCTCGTAGCCCTCGGGGATGGTGACCTGGTCGGCGGTGTTCGGGGCGACCGGGGTGAAGCGGAGGCCGCGGGCGGCGCCGGTGTCCTTGGGGGCGGTGCCGGCCGGGACGGTGGCGGCGGTGGCGGTGGCCCCGCCGTTGCCGGTGACGGCGGCGGTGCCGGCCGCGGCGGCGACGGTCACCACGGCGGCGGCGCGCATCATCGAGCGGCGGGAGAGGGCGCCGGCTATGACGTCGCCGACGTACTCGTTGTCCGAGGTGTTCGGCACCTCGTGGAAGCAGGCGTCCCCGCAGCGGAAGCGGCAGGTGAGCGCGGAACGACCGCCCGAGTGCGGGGTGCTGATGAGCGGCAGGAGCTTGCGCACGAATGTCCTCCGGTTGGGTACACGGCGACGCCCCCTGCGCCGACATCGTGTCGGAACGAATCCAGCCGTGACGCTAGGGCGGGGTTGCGCCACTTCGGGGGACTGCGGGTGAACGAGCGATGAACCCGGCACGTCGGTGCGGGAGTTCGCCGGAGGCGGCGGGGTACGAGGGGAGGCAGCGCGGCAGGGTGGCCCCGGGGGCTCCGTTTTAAGGGCGCCCCTCCCTGGTAACCGGGCGCGGGACCGATAACCTTACGTGTCCACTCTGGGCAGGGATCTTTGCCCCATCAACCCCGCAGTTCGGACAAACAACGCACCCCCTAGCTCGTGTAGCTCATGCGAAAGGCCTCGCCCATGGGTATTCGGAGTCTGTTGCGCAAGGTGTTCGGCCGCGAGCGGGCGGAGGGCGAAGCCACTGCCGCCGCCGCTGCGGACGCCGGGGGCGAGGAGCAGGTACAGGCGGCGCTTCCGGCGCAGGGCGACCGGGCTGCCGCCGTCGAGGCGGGCGTGCCGACGCAGGGCGGCGCGGATGACAAGGCGCCGCTGGATGCGGCGGCGGAGCTGGTGGCCGCGGCCTTCGACAACCCGACGGTGCCGGCCCAGGGGGCGCCGCGGGAGGCGGAGCCGGTTCCGGTTCCGGTGGGGGCCGGGGAGCCGGCGCGGGGCGGCGGGGACGCTGCCCCGGTGCCGGTGCAGGGGCCGGTGGCGGTACCTGCCGGCGAGGCCGTCGTTCCGGAGGCCCGTTCGCCCCGGGACGGGGAGTCGGTGGGGGCGGGGGCGGTCGCGGAGGCCGAGCCCGTTGCCGCCGAGGAGGCCGTTACGGCCGAGGCGGTTGTCGAGGCCGAGCCCCTCGCTGCCGAGGAGGCCGTTACAGCCGAGGCCGTCGTCGAGGCCGAGCCCCTCGCTGCCGAGGAGGCCGTTGCCGTCGAGGCGGAGGCCGTTGCCGTCGAGGCGGATGCCGAGGTCGTGGCCGGGCCTGCGTTTTCGTTGGTGCAGGTGCGGGCCAAGGGGAAGGGGCTGGTCGACGGGTACAAGGCGGCCGGCAGTGTGCTGCGGGGACGCGGGATGGGCGGGGCACGGGCGCGGGTGTACCTCGTGCTCGACCGGTCCGGGTCGATGCGGCCGTTCTACAAGGACGGCAGTGCGCAGTTCCTCGCCGATCAGACGCTCGCGCTCGCCGCGCACCTCGACGAGGAGGCGACGGTGCACACCGTGTTCTTCTCGACCGACATCGACGGCACCGGGGACCTGACGCTCGACGACCACGAGGGCCGGGTCGACGCCCTGCACGCGGAGTTCGGGCACATGGGGCGGACCAGCTACCACCGGGCCGTCGAGGAGGTCGTCGCGCACTACGAGAAGGCCGGGGCCGAGGGGCCCGCGCTGGTCGTGTTCCAGACCGACGGGGCGCCCGACAGCCGGCAGCCGGCGCGGCAGGCGCTGGCGGATGCGGCGCGGTACGACATCCACTGGCAGTTCGTCGCCTTCGGTGAGCACGAGTCCAAGGCGTTCGACTTCCTGCGCAAGCTGGACGCCGAGAACGCCGGGTTCTTCCACGCCGGGCCGGCGCCCCGGGAGCTCACCCCGTCCGCCCTGGTCAAGGGTCTTCTGGGCGAATTCCGCCGCTGAGCCGGAAGCGGCCGTACGCGCGCCTCCCCCGGGGCACCGGGGGAGGCGTTCACCCGGGCGGGGTCCAGCCCGTGATATCGCGGTGAAGCGGGCCCGCCGGGGCGATTAGGATTTCGCCCATGGCGGCCACTGGAACCGAGAAGCACGAGGGCGCGGCGTTCTACGTCACGACCCCGATCTACTACGTCAACGACGCTCCTCACCTGGGCCACGCCTACACGACCGTCGCAGGCGACGTGCTCACGCGCTGGCACCGTCAGCGCGGCGAGAAGGTGTGGTACCTCACCGGCACGGACGAGCACGGTCAGAAGATCATGCGCACCGCGGAGGCGAACAACGTCACCCCGCAGGAGTGGTGCGACAAGCTCGTCACGGAGGCGTGGAAGCCCCTCTGGGAGCACCTGAACATCGCGAACGACGACTTCATCCGCACCACGGAGAAGCGGCACACCGACCGTGTGCAGGAGTTCGTGCAGGACCTGTACGACAAGGGCGAGATCTACAAGGGCGGGTACGAAGGCCCGTACTGCGTGGGCTGCGAGGAGTACAAGCTCCCCGGCGACCTGATCGAGGACGAGGCCGGCACCAAGCTGTGCCCCGTCCACAAGAAGCCGGTGGAGATCCTCAAGGAGGAGAACTACTTCTTCAAGCTCTCCGCGTACGGCCCGAAGCTGATCGAGCTGTACGAGGCCAACCCGGGCTTCATCCAGCCCGAGGCGGCGCGCAACGAGGTCGTGAACTTCGTCAAGCAGGGTCTTGAGGACCTGTCGATCTCCCGGTCCACCTTCGACTGGGGCGTCCCCGTGCCGTGGGACGACAAGCACGTCATCTACGTGTGGATCGACGCGCTCCTGAACTACGCGACGGCGGTCGGCTACAACGAGAACCCGGCGAAGTTCCAGGAGACGTTCCCGGCGAACGTCCACCTCATCGGCAAGGACATCCTCCGCTTCCACGCGATCATCTGGCCCGCCATGCTGATGGCGCAGGGCCTGCCGGTCCCCGGCCGGGTCGCGGCCAACGGCTGGCTGATGGTCGGCGGCGAGAAGATGTCGAAGTCGAACCTGACCGGCATCAAGCCGCAGGACCTGACCTCGCACTTCGGCGTGGACGCGTACCGCTGGTACTTCCTGCGCGCGATCGCGTTCGGCCAGGACGGCTCGTTCTCGTGGGAGGACTTCACCGCCCGCTACACGTCCGAGCTGGCCAACGACTACGGCAACCTCGCCTCGCGCCTGGCCGCCATGGTCGGCAAGTACTTCGGCGGCACCCTGCCGGAGGCGACCGCCGCCGGCGAGGCCGAGAAGGCGATCGCGGAGGGCATGGCGAAGGCCGTGGCCGAGGCGGACCGGAAGATCGGCGAGGAGCTGGACTTCCAGGGCGGCATCCTGGCGATCTTCGACTTCGTGAAGCAGGTCAACGGCTACATCACGGAGCAGGAGCCGTGGAAGGTGGCCAAGGACGAGTCGGAGGAGGGCCGGGCCCGCCTCGCGACGATCCTGTACACGGCGGCCGAGTCGCTGCGCGCCGTCGCCGTCCTGCTGAACCCCGTCATGCCGGAGACCTCGCAGAAGCTGTGGGAGTCGCTGGGTGCCGAGGCCGCGGACCTGGGACCGCTGGCCGACCAGCGCGTGCAGGACGCCGGCACCTGGGGCCTGCTGCCCGTCGGCGCCACCGTCACCAAGGGCGCGGTGCTGTTCCCGCGCCTGGAGGAGAAGCCGGCCGAGTAGGGCCGTACCGCTTCCGCCGGGAGGCCCCGCGCGACACGTTCGCGCGGGGCCTCCCGCATGCCCGGCCGCAGTGCCCGGCCGCAGTGCCCGGCTGCATCGCCGGCCGTGTGTTCCGGCCCGTCCATGATCTTTTCTCTCCGCCCGTACAACCATCCGCCGGGGTGCGTGGTCCAACTCCTTGATCTCCCAGGGGGATCGCACCGGCCGGCCGCGAACCGACCCGGCGCCACGGAAGGCGGTGCTCTCCACGGGGGTGGGAGCACCACCTTCCGCCGCACGGCCCGCCGGAGGTCCACATCCGTACAGGGAAAGGGAACACTCCTCATGGGCACAGCCGCCCGCACGCACCGCCTGCCGGTCGTCGCCCTCACCGCCCTCGGCCTGCTGGCCGGCGGCGCCCTCGCCACGCCGGCGGCCATCGCCGCTCCGGCCACCGCCGAACAGCAGCGGGCGGCCCGCGCCGGCACCGAGGCGCCGCTCACCGTGACCTCCTCGACGGTCCCGGCCGCCACCACGCCCCAGCGCATGAGCAACGACATCGTCTGGGACCCGGTGTGGACGCTGAACCGGCCGGCGGCGTGGACCCTGACGCTCAAGGACACCGTCGGCCGCGCGTTCCGCACCTTCACAGGGACCGGGTCGGACATCCGCCCGCAGTGGGACGGACGCGTCGACGATTCCTGGAAGGACGCCCCGAACGGCGTCTTCACGTGGACCCTCACGGGCACGGCCGACGGGGCCGCCCCCGTCGAGCTGGGCACCGGCAAGGTCGCCCACACGGGCGGCCGGGCCGTCCGCCACGACTACGGTTCCCGCGGCGGCGCCCCGGACGGCACCGGCGACATCATCACCACCACCGCCTCGGGCACCATGCGCTTCGCCTTCGGGCACGCGGGCACGGGCAACTTCAGCGGCAGCCACACCACGACCGGCTGGCCGAAGGGGATCCTGCCGGTGTCCATCGGTGCCCGGCAGAACGGGGGATCGTGCAACGACCTCCTGGTCCGCATGCCCGACGGCGAGCTGCGGCGCTACAGCTCCAACTGCCGGCTCTCCAAGACGCCCGACTTCAAGCCCGGCGACCACCACCTCTCCCTCGGCAAGCGCTGGAACACGCACGACGTGATCACCTCGCCCGGCGACCTGACGAGGGACGGCCGCGCCGACGTGGTCGCCCGCGAGGCGAAGACGGGGACGCTCTACCTCTTCGCCACCTACCGCAACGGCAGCGGCTACCTGAGGAAGAAGGTGGTGCTCGGCACCGGCTTCAAGGGCTACAAGAAGATCATCGGCGCCGGTGACCTCAACGGCGACCGGAACGGCGACCTGCTCCTCCAGGACGCCTCCAACGAGCTGTGGCTGATGCCCGGCACCGGCAAGGGCACCCTCGGCCCGCGCACCCTCGTCGTCCGCGACTGGGGCGCTTCGTACAACTCCGTCGTGGGCGTGGGCGACCTGACCGGTGACGGCCATGCCGACCTCGTCGCCCGCGACACCGCCGGGCGGATCTGGCGGCACAACGGCACCGGCAAGGGCACCTTCGGCACCCGCGTGCAGCTCGGCACGGGCTGGCAGGTCTACGACCGGCTGACCTGACCGTCAGCGGGCCGGCCCGCGGGTCGGCCCACGATGACGAAAGGCGGTGCTCTCCACGGGGGTGGGAGCATCGCCTTTCGTGATGAAGCGGCAGATTCCGCACAACCAAACGGTGTTCGGGGCGGTCCAACTCCCGACCGATCCACACGGGGGAAGGAACCTGTCCATGGGCACACCCGTCCGCATCCGCCGCCGGCGCCCGCCCGCCGTCGCGGCCGCCGCGGCGCTCCTCGCCGGGGTGCTGGTGCCACCGCTGCTCGCGGCCGGCCCGGCCACGGCGGCCCCGCGGCCGTACTGGCTCCCGTCCGCGCCGGTGACCGGCACCGAGCGGCACATCGGCGAGAAGGACCTCGTGATCGCCGGCGACGGCTGGGCCGCGGCCGTCTGGCAGGTCCGGGTGACGGCGGGGGGACCGGCCGCGGAGTACGAGCTGTACGCGGCCGCACGGCCGCCGCACAGCAGCGTCTGGCAGCGCCCGAGGCGGCTCTCCGTCCGCACCGACGGGCGGCCCGGCATCCAGTTGGCGGCCGGCACCGACGGGCTGGTCACGGCCGTGTGGCGGGAGCCCGCGGCGGAGCCGGGAGCGGATGCCGCACGCCTGGTGGCCGCCACCCTCTCCCCGGCCGGGCACACCTGGTCTGCGCCCAACCCGGTGTACGCCCCGAAGGTGCCGGCGGCCGTCCCGCGGGTGCGCCTGGCGGCCGGGCCGCGGGGCGTGTTCACGGCTGCCTGGACGGTGGCGCCGGACCGGGCGGACGCGGCGGTGTACACCGCGACCCGGACCGCGAACGGCGTCTGGGGCCCGCCGGTCCGGACCGCCGCCGGCACCCCGGAGGAGCGGCCGGGCGTGGTGGACGTGGCCGTCGGGCCGACCGGCCGGACCGTTCTCGCGTACCGGCTGGCCACCGGCGCGGGGCACCCGCGGATCGACACCGTCGCCCGGACCGGGCCCACCGCCCCCTGGGGTGCCCCGGAGCCGGTGTCCGCGCCCGAGGCCGGGACGGACGACCCCGCGGTCGCCGCCGGTCCGGACGGCAGCTTCGCCCTCTCCTGGGGCCTGCGCGAGGCGGGCGACAAGGCTCCGACCCGCGCCCTGGACACCGTCGTACGCCGCCCCGGCGCGGCCGGCTGGGGCGCCGCCCACCGGCAGCCGATGCCCGGCACCATCGAGCACCGGGCCGCGCGGCGGCCGCTCATCGGCCCGGACGGGGACGTCACCCTGCTGTGGGAGGAGGTGCACCCCTTCGACTGGTCGGAGTACACGGACCGCCGCACGGACCTCCGCAGCGCGACCCTGGAGGGCGGTGCCGCCGGGTGGCGGCCCGCCGCGCGGATCGCCGGACCGGGCCGGGGCCTCGACGTGTCCCTCGGCCCGGACGGCACCGTCCGGGTGCTGTGGACGAGTTCGACCAGCGGAGTCGAGCCCGACTACGAGCTGAAGGAAGCCGTGCGCGATCCGCACACCGGCACCTGGTCGCTGCCGGCCCTGCCGACCCGGAGGGGCGAGGAGTACCCGACCGGACAGATCGCGGCGGGCCCCGGCGGCTCGGCCGCCCTCCTCTGGACCCACAGCAGTCACTACGACGAGCACCCGCTCATGGCCGCCCGTACCGGCACCGACGCGGTCCGCCGGGACTTCGGCTCGCGGGCCGGCCGCCCCGACGGCACGCCCGACCTGTTCCAGACCACCCCCTCGGGCGGACTGCGCACGGCGTACGGCACCACGGCCAGGGGCGGCTTCAGCGGCAGCGCCGTCAGCACCGGCTGGCCCAAGGGCTTCCTGCCCGTCCCCGTCGGCGACCTGAACGGCGACCGGTGCAACGACGTCCTGGTCCGGCTGCCCGACGGCGTGATGCGCGCCTACACCCCCGCCTGCGGTGCGGTGCTCAAGCCGGCCACCAGGCACACCGTGCTGGGCAAGGGCTGGAACGCGTACGACGTGATCACCTCGCCGGGTGACGTCACCGGCGACGACCGGGCGGACCTGGTCGCCCGCGATCCGAAGAGCGGGGTGCTCTACCTGTACGCCGCGCGGGGTGCGGCCTTCGCTCCCCGCACCGTCATCGGTTCCGGGTACAAGGGCTACAAGAAGATCATCGGTGCGGGGGACGTCGACGGCGACGGATACGGCGACCTGCTGCTCCAGGACCGCCGGAACTTCGTGCACCGCATGTCGGCCACCGGCACGGGCGGGTTCGCCCCGCTCCGGCAGGTCCAGCGGTGGCTCGCCCCGTACGACGCCGTCGTCGGCGTCGGCGACCTGACCGGCGACGGCCTCGCCGACCTGGTCGCCCGGGACACCGCCGGCACGCTCTGGCTGCTGCACGGGATCTCCTGGAGATCCTCCCCCGGCGACGTCACACAGCTCGGCACCGGCTGGCAGGTCTACGACCGGCTCGCCTGAGCCCGGCACGGCGGCAGGCGGCGGCATGTGGCCGCGAACGACGGAGGGCCCGGGATCCGCAGTGGATCCCGGGCCCTCCGGCTACGGCGTCACGGCCGTGCGCGTGCCTACCGCGCGGCGTCCGGGTGGACGGCCTCGGAGACCGGGCGGTCGCCGGTGGCCTTCTTCTCGACCGGCTTGCGCAGGGCGATGTTCAGCTCGCGCAGGCGGGCCTCCTCCAGCTCCGTCGGCGCGCCCATCATCAGGTCCTGGGCGTTGCCGTTGAGCGGGAAGGCGATGGTCTCGCGGATGTTCGGCTCGTCGGCCAGCAGCATCACGATGCGGTCCACGCCCGGGGCGATGCCGCCGTGCGGCGGGGCGCCGAACTGGAACGCGCGGAGCATGCCGGCGAACTCGGTCTCGACGGTCTCCTTGGAGTAACCGGCGATCTCGAACGCCTTGAACATGATCTCGGGCTCGTGGTTCCGGATGGCGCCCGAGGACAGCTCGATGCCGTTGCAGACGATGTCGTACTGCCAGCCCAGGACGTCCAGCGGGTCCTGGGTCTCCAGGGCCTCCAGGCCGCCCTGCGGCATCGAGAAGGGGTTGTGCGAGAAGTCGATCTTGCCGGTCTCCTCGTCCTTCTCGTACATCGGGAAGTCGACGATCCAGGCGAACCGGAAGACGTTCTCCTCGAACCGGCCGGCGCGCTTGGCGGCCTCGACGCGGACCGGTCCCATGATCTTGGAGACCTCGTCGAACTCGCCGGCGCCGAAGAACACCGCGTGACCGGGCTTCAGGCTCAGGCGCTCGGCGAGGACCTTGACGTTCTCCTCGGTGAGGAACTTGGCGATCGGGCCGGTCAGCGCGTTCTCCTCGCCGACGCGGACCCAGGCCAGGCCCTTCGCGCCGAGGGAGACCGCGAAGTCGCCCAGGCCGTCGAAGAACTTGCGCGGCTGGTCGCCGGTGTCCGGCACCGCGAGGGCGCGGACGTGCTTGCCGGCGAACGCCTTGAACTCGGAGTTCTCGAACACGTCGGTGATGTCGACGAGCTCCAGGTCGGTGCGCAGGTCCGGCTTGTCGTTGCCGTACTTGAGCATCGACTCGCGGAACGGGATCCGCGGGAACGGCGAGGTGACGTGACGGCCGTTGCCGAACTCCTCGAAGAGCTCGGTCATCAGCTTCTCGATCGGCTGGAAGACGTCCTCCTGCTCGACGAAGGACATCTCCACGTCGAGCTGGTAGAACTCGCCCGGCGAGCGGTCGGCGCGGGCGTCCTCGTCGCGGAAGCAGGGCGCGATCTGGAAGTAGCGGTCGAAGCCGGAGATCATCAGCAGCTGCTTGAACTGCTGCGGGGCCTGCGGCAGGGCGTAGAACTTGCCCGGGTTCAGGCGGGACGGGACCACGAAGTCGCGGGCGCCCTCGGGGGAGGTCGCGGTCAGGATCGGGGTCGCCATCTCGTTGAACCCGAGGGCGCGCATCTTGTCGCGGATCGCGCCGATGACGGCGGAGCGCAGCATGATGTTGCGGTGCATGCGCTCGCGGCGCAGGTCGAGGAAGCGGTACTCCAGGCGGCGCTCCTCGTTGACGCCGTCGTCCGTGTTGATCGTGAACGGCAGCGGGGCGGCCGCACCCAGGACCTCGACCTCGACGGCCTCGATCTCGATCTCGCCGGTGGCGAGGTCGGGGTTGATGTTCTCGGCGCCGCGGGAGACGACCTTGCCGTCGATGCGGACCGTGGTCTCCTTCGACAGCTTGTCGAGGACCTCGGCGGCCGCGGTGCCCGGTCGGGCGACGAGCTGCGTGATGCCGTAGTGGTCGCGCAGATCGATGAAGAGGATGCCGCCCAGGTCTCGACGATTGTGCAGCCAGCCGCTCAGCCGGACGTCGGTGCCGACGTCAGTCGCGCGGAGCTCGCCGCAGGTGTGGGACCTGTACCGATGCATCATTCATCCAGTTCTTCGCGATACCAGGGTGGATTCAACCCTCCCAAGGTTACCGCCCGGGCTGTGGACGGCCCGCCGGGCTGTGGACAACTCGCACCGGGCGGACGGGCCGCTCCGGCCTGCCGGGCAAACCGGTGCAATGAGCTGTAAAGATGAGTCAGTGCGCACCGAAGACGTCCTGGCCGCCGTGGCGACCGGCCTGTGGCGGTGGGACAACGTGACCGGAACCGTGCGCCTCGACGGCGAGGCGGCCCGGCTGCTGGGCCTGCCGCCGGAGCCGGTGACCGTTCCCGAGTCGACGGTGCGCTCCCGCTTCCACCCGGTGGACTGGAACGAGGTCAACGGGATCGTCGCGCTGGCGGCGGCCGAGGGCACCCTCGCCGAGGCACGGCTGCGGGTCGTGGACGAGGAGGGGCGGGTGCTGCGTACCGTGCGCAGCCGCTCCAAGCCGCTGCCGGACCGTACGGACTACCAGCTGATCGGCACCCTCCAGGAGATCGCCGAGCCGCAGCCGGGCACCACGGCCGCGCAGCCGGCGGTCACCGGCGACTGGCGGCGCTCGCGGGAGGCGTTCCTGCTGGACGCGGGGCGGGCGCTGGCCGAGGCCCGGTCCACGGCGGAGGTGCTGCGGGTGGCGGCCTCGCTGTCGATGCCGGGGTTCAGCCCGGACGGGCTGGCGGTGTTCGGGGTGGCCGGCGACCGGCTGTCGGTGATCGGGCACCACGGGCACAGCCCCGGGGACGAGAGCCCGTTCACCGAGATGCGGGTGGACACCGACTATCCGGCGGCCGAGGTGGTGCGCACCGGGCGGGCGATCTACCTGCCGACGCCGGAGGAGTACAAGCGGCGGTTCCCGGCGACCTGGCCGCTGGCGCAGCGGTTCGGCCGGATGTCGTGGGCGTTCCTGCCGCTGATCGTCGCGGGCCGGACGATGGGCGCGTGGATGGCGGCCTTCCGGCAGCCGGTGTCGTTCTCGCCGGACGAGCGGTCGGTGCTGACGACGGTGGCCCGGATGCTGGCGCAGGCGCTCCAGCGGGCGGGCGTGGCGGAGTCGGAGCGGGAGCTGAGCACCGGCCTGCAGCGGGCGATGATGCCGACGCTGGGGCCGGAGATCCCGGGCATGGCGATCGCGGCACGGTACGTGCCGACGGGCGGCGGGCTCCAGGTCGGCGGCGACTGGTACGACATGATCCCGCTGCCGTCGGGACGGTTCGCGCTGGTCATCGGGGACGTGCAGGGGCACGACGTGCGGGCGGCGGGGCTGATGGGCCAGCTGCGGATCGCGGTGCGGGCGTACGCCTCGGAGGGGCACCGGCCGGATGCGGTGCTGTCCCGGGCCTCGCGGTTCCTGGCGGGGCTGCACGCGTCCGGGCCGGGCGAGGACGGTTTCACCGTCCCGCGGTTCGCGACCTGCCTGTACGTGGAGTGCGACCCGGTGACCGGGACGCTGGAGCTGGCCCGGGCCGGGCACCCGGAGCCGGCGGTGCGGCTGGCCGACGGCACGGTGCTGGTACGGGCCACCGCGGGCGGGCTGCCGCTGGGCATCGTGCCGGACACGGACTATCCGACGACCCGGTTCGTGCTGGAGCCGGGGGAGACGGTGATGCTGTGCACCGACGGGCTGATCGAGACCGGCGGGCACGACCTGGACACCGGCTGGGCGCGGCTGCGGACCGTGCTGGAGGCCGGGGCGCCCGTCGGGGACGCTGCCGGGCTGGAGGACCTGGCGGACGACCTGGTGGCCGCGGTGCACGGGCCGTCGTCGCACCACACGACGGGGCCGCTGGCGGACCGGCGCGAGGACGACATAGCGGTGGTGCTGCTGTCCCGCCAGGGCGCGGGGCCGCCGGCGCCGGCGGTGCGGCAGACGGTGGTGACGGTGGCGCAGGCGGAACCGGAGCGGATCGCCGGGGCCCGGCGGCAGGTGCGGGACCTGCTGCACGACTGGGCGGACCCGGACCAGGTGGATTCGGCGGTGCTGCTGGTGTCGGAGATGGTGACGAACGTCCTCATGCACACGGACGGGGATGCGCTGCTGATCGCGTCGGCGACGGGTGCGCCGGGGTCGCGCCGGCTGCGCGTCGAGGTGTCGGACGCCAGTGACGAGCTGCCGCACAAGCGCCATCCGGGTGAGATGTCGTCGAGCGGGCGGGGCGTGCTGCTGATGGAGATGCTGGCGGACCGGTGGGGCGTGGATCCGCGGGGCGAGGGCAAATCGATCTGGTTCGAGCTGCACGAGCCGGGGGCGTAGGGCCGGGACGGGGCGTAGGGCCGGGACGGGGCGTAGGGCCGGGACGGGGCGTAGGGCCGGGACGGGGCGTAGGGCCGGGACGGGCCCTGGCCGGGCGTGCCCCGCGCTCATGCGGTCTGCGCGGGGAGTGCGTATTCCGGCAGGGCGATGGAGCCGGCCTTGGCGAACTGCGCGGCGAGCAGGTTCCGCATCGGCCAGCGGGTCATCTGGCGCATGGAGAGGTTCCGCATCCGGATGCCGAACCGGCCGGTCGGCGCGAACCCCGCGGCGCCGCCCGGCGGGAGTTCCTGGGCCTGGTCGACGTACGGGCGCATCAGCTCGTCGTAGCGGCCGAAGGCGGTGCGGTGGTCGCCCCCGGCGGCCGCCAGCTCGCCGGCCAGGACGTACGCGCCGACCAGCGCGAGGCTGGTCCCGAGGCCGGTCAGCGGGCTCGCGCAGTACCCGGCGTCGCCGAGCAGCACCACGCGGCCGCGCGACCGGCCGTCGAGGCGGACCTGCCCCATGGAGTCGAGGAAGAAGTCCGGTGCGGTGTGCATGGCGCGCAGCAGGCGCGGGGTCTCCCAGCCGACGCCGGCGAACCGCTCGGCGACGACGGCCCGCTGCGCGGCGGTGTCCCGGCGGTCGTACGCGATCGGGTCGGAGCGGAAGCTGAAACCGGCCTTGATCTCGCCGGGGAGCCGGCCGGGGCGGGCGGAGGCGACCAGTCCGCCGGGCGCGTTGTGCATCAGGTACCAGCCGTCGAGGTCCAGGTCCGCGGTGGCGGTGAACCAGGCGGTGTACAGGCCGAGCGGGCGGACGCAGTCCCGCTCGGGACCGAAGGCCAGGGAGCGGACCACGGAGTGCGGTCCGTCGGCGCCGACGACCAGCGCGAACCGGCGCGGCGGAGCCTTCTCGAAGGTGACGGTGACGCCGTCCGCGTCCTGGTCCAGCGCGGTGATCGTGTCGTCCCACAGGTACTCGGTGTCCGGCAGGGTGGCCTCGTACAGGAGGCGGGCGAGGTCGCCGCGGAGGATCTCGATCTCGGAGACGATGCCCTCGCCGCCGAAGCTGTCGGCGCCGACCCGCGCGGTGACCCGGCCGGCGGCGTCGACGAGGGCGATGCCGTGCTGGTGGACGCTCTCCGCCTTGGCCCGGTCCATCAGGCCCATCCGCTCGACGACGGTCCGGCCGGCGCCGCGCAGGTCCACGGTCTGGCCGCCGGGGCGGGGCTGCGGGGCGCGCTCGACGATCGTGACCGCGAAGCCGGCCTTGCGTAGCCAGTACGCCAGGGCCGGCCCTGCGATGCCGGCGCCGCTGATGAGGATCTCGTTGTTCTTCATGACGGCGAATGTACGGCGTACGCGGAAGAGGGTGCAAGCCCGAATTGCCTTTTGATTCGGAGATGTTGTAGGGTAGTGCACTAGTGCAGAAGGGTCGGGGAGGGGGCTCACGAGGGACACCGCGCACCGTCGGCGGCTAGGATGACGGGGTTTCAGGTGCACTAGTACGGAGGGGTGTCGGTGGGCGGACAGGAGGGGCCGCGTTACGGCCGGATCGTCGCCGAGCTGCGGCAGCGGATCGAGACGGGGCAGCTCGCGCCGGGCGACCGGGTGCCGTCGACGCGCGAGATCACCCGGCAGTGGGGCGTCGCGATGGCGACCGCGACCAGGGTGCTGACCGAACTGCGGCACGAAGGGCTGGTGCGGGCGGTGCCGGGTGTCGGGACGGTGGTGGCGGAACGGGCGGTGGCGCCGGCCGGGGCGGCCGTGGTGGCGCCGGCCGGGGCGGAGGCGGAGCGGCCGGTACGGGCCGCCCGGGTCGCACCCGTCGTCGCCGTGCGCGCGGCCGAGGCGGGTCCGGGGCCGGGCGGGCTGGCGCTCGGCCGGATCGTGGGGGCCGCCGTCGCGGTCGCCGATGCGGAGGGGCTGGCCGCGGTCTCCATGCGGCGGGTGGCGTCCGAGCTGGGGGTGGCGACCATGTCGCTCTACCGGCACGTGGCCGACAAGGACGACCTGCTGACGCGGATGATGGACACGGTCATCGCGGCGCGGCCGCTGCCGGACGAGCCGCCGGCGGAGTGGCGGGAGGCGGTCGGGCTGGCGGCCCGGCAGCTGTGGGGGCTGTTCCGCCGGCACCCGTGGCTGGCGCCGGCGCTGTCGATGACCCGGCCGCAGGTGATCGTCTCGGCGTTGCCGTACAGCGAGTGGACGCTGGCGGTTCTGCACGCGCACGGGCTCGACCTGCAGACCGCGTTCACCGCGCACCTGATGCTGCTGAACTACGCGCGCGGCATCGCGGTCAACCTGGAGTCCGAGCGCGAAGCGGAGGCGCACAGCGGGCTCGACAGCGAGGCGTGGATGGACACGCAGGAGCCGGCGCTCCTGACCACGCTGTCCTCCGGCCGCTTCCCCGCGCTCTCCCGCCTGGCGTCTGCCGGCTACGACCTCGACCTCGACGCGCTCTTCGAGTTCGGCCTCCACCGCCTTCTGGACGGCCTCGCCCCCCTCCTGGACGCCTAGCGGGGGCTCCGCCCCACACCCCCGGTCCTCAAACGCCGGACGGGCTGGGATTGCCCCGCCGGTGATGGCCGCAGGGTGGAGCCACAGGCTGACAATCGGGTTGTCGGGGTGGGGGGACCGGCGTGGCGGCGCGGCCAGAACGGCATGGGCGCTCACCCTTGCGCTGAGCAGGGGGCGAGCGACAGGAGCACAACTTGAGCAGGTGGAAGACGGGCCTCACCACGGTCGCCCTGACCGCGGCAGCCGTACTGACCCCGGCCGCAGCCGGGCACGCCGACCCGCCCCCGGCCCAGGCGGCAACCGGCCAGACCGACCCGGCCCCGGTGGCCCCCGGCCAGACACCCCCCGTCCCCGCACCGGCCGTCCCCGCACCGGCCGTCCCCGCACCGGCCGTCCCGGCCGGGCCTCCCACTGCCGGCGACCCCGTCCCCGCCGTGACGCTGCCCGCCGAGGAACCCGTACCGGCCGTGCCCCCGCTGCCCCCGGCCCCGGACGCGCAGGCCGAGCTGGGGCTGGCCGTGCGGACCGCGCCGGCGCCCGCCCCGCTCGGCGGGACGTACACGTACACCTACACCGTCACCAACAAGGGCCGGGCCACGGCCCACGGCGTCACGCTCACCGCCCCCACCCCCGCCGGCACCGCCCCCGTCGCGCAGACCGCGAGCCAGGGGACCTGCGCGGCCGACACCGGGTGCGCGCTCGGTGACCTGGCCCCCGGTGCCGCCGCCACCGTCACCGTCACCGTCGAGCCGCAGCGCACCGGCATGATCGAGGCGACCGCCACCGCCAGTGCCGGCGACGCGGCCGCGCAGACCGCCGCCTCGTCCGCCCAGGTCGCCAACTCCCTCGGCTGCACCCTCGTCGGCACCCCCGGCAACGACATCCTGGCCGGCACCGCCGAGGACGACGTGGTCTGCGGGCTCGGCGGGAACGACCGCCTGCGCGGCGGCTCGGGCGACGACACCGTGCACGGCGGCACCGGCGACGACACCCTCGAAGGCGGTTCCGGCGCCGACCGGCTGTTCGGCGGCAGCGGCGACGACCGCTCGGACGGCGGCAGCGGCAACGACACCATCACCCCGGGCGCCGGCGCGGACGTCAGCTTCGGCGACTCCGGCCAGGACACCATCAACGCGCTGGACGGCGTCGGCGGCAACGACAGCACCCACACCGCCGCCGGCAGCAGCAGCTGCACGTCCGACCCGGGCGACACCAGGACCAACTGCTGAGCCGGCCCCCGGGGCACACCGGAACGGGCCCGGCCCGGGCGGCTCGAAAGCCGTCCGGGCCGGGCCCGTCGTCACGAAACGTTCGCCGGCTACTCCGTGTCCGCCTCGCCCGTCCCCCGGTGCCCCAGCCCCGAGCGGGCCGTGGTGGGGATGGTGCCGAGCCGGCCGGCCTGGAAGTCGTCGAAGGCCTGCTGGAGCTCCGCGCGGCTGTTCATGACGAACGGGCCGTAGTGGGCCATCGGCTCGCGGATCGGCCGCCCGCCGAGCAGGACGATCTCCAGGTCCGGCGTGTGCGCGTCCTGCGAGGCGTCGGCCCGTACGGTCAGCGAGCCGCCCTCGCCGAAGACCGCGGTCTGCCCGGTGTGGACCGGCCGCCGCTCCTCGCCGACGGTGCCGCGCCCGGCCATGACGTACGCGAGGCCGTTGAAGTCCTCGCGCCACGGCAGGGTGAGCTGGGCGCCCGGGGTGACGGTGGCGTGGATCATCGTGATCGGCGTGTGGGTGATGCCGGGGCCCTGGTGCCCGTCCAGCTCACCGGCGATGACGCGCAGCAGCGCGCCGCCGTCGGGGGTGGTGAGCAGCCGGACCTTGCCGCCGCCGATGTCCTGGTAGCGCGGGGGCATCATCTTGTCGGCAGCCGGGAGGTTCACCCACAGCTGGAGGCCGTGGAACAGGCCGCCGCTGACGACGAGCGACTCCGGCGGGGCCTCGATGTGCAGGAGGCCGGAGCCGGCGGTCATCCACTGGGTGTCGCCGCCGTTGATGACTCCGCCGCCGCCGTGGCTGTCCTGGTGGACGAAGGTCCCGTCGATCAGGTACGTGACGGTCTCGAAGCCGCGGTGGGGGTGCCAGGGGGTGCCCTTGGGCTCGCCCGGCGCGTACTCCACCTCGCCCATCTGGTCCATCATGATGAACGGGTCGAGGTACTGGTAGTTGATGCCGGCGAACGCGCGCCGCACCGGGAATCCCTCGCCCTCGAAGCCGCCCGGGGCGGTCGTCACGGCCAGCACCTTGCGGGCCGTGACCCCCTGGGGCTCGGCCACCCGCGGAAGGGTCAACGGGTTCTCGACAGTCACTGCAGGCATGGTCGGACCTCCTTCTGCGTCGAGTTTAGTTGAAACTCGAACTTTCTGCCACCCGTACGAACGGAAGGCCCCCGGGGATCATTCCCCGGGGGCCTTGGCCCGTAGCGGTGGGGCGCTCGGCAGGCCTCCTATGGCTCAGCAGGAGTCGCGCGACGGCTCAGCAGGGGTCGATGTAGTGGATCGGGCCCCAGTTCACGCCCCACCGCTGCTCGGAGTAGGCCCCCGCGGTCCAGCTGAGGATGGTGTACGACTGGTTCTTCAGCTTGGCCCGGGTGCCCCCCGTCTGGTTGTTGATCCAGGAGCCGTTGGTCGTGGTCCACGGGATGTACGTGTTCGTGTTGCACCGCTCGGCACTCCGGCTGTCCCCCGTGAACTCGGGCCCGGAGAAGGTGCAGAACCAGTAGTACGAGCAGCCGGCGAGGGCGGTCGGGGCCGCCGGGTTCAGGCTGCGCGCCTTCCGCTCGCCCGGCAGCGCGAGGACCAGCGTGCCGTTGCCCTCGTACGTGATCTCGTTCGCGGCGGTCTGCCGGCCGCCGGCCTTGGCCAGGTACCCGTCCAGCCGGGCCTGCAGCGCCTCGGCCTGGGCCGCGCTCAGCCCTGCCTTCCTGGCCTGCGCCCCGAACCGGTCCACGGCGGACCCGTCCGCGGCCCCGGCCGACGCCGTCATCCCGAAGAGCACTGCGCACACCGCGGTCAGCGCGGCAACCGCGATTCGCCACGGACCGCGGCGAGCCGTACGACGTCCTGTCACGATCAGTCTCCTTGTCCGACCGGTCGGATCCCCCGTTGGTCTCCTCCCGTGCCGCCATGCTCCGCCGCGCCCGGCGGCGGCCGCGATCCTTTCGGCGCTGCCCGAAAGGACCCGGAAGACCCCCGGAGGGCCGCCGGAAAGGCCCCGAAGGGACTCAGCGGCCGCTGCGCAGCAGGTCCACGCCCAGGCCGGTGGCCGAGTGCAGGACGGCCTTGCCCTCGCGCTCCGTCGTGATCAGTCCGGCCGCCCGCAGGGTGCGGGTGTGCTCCGAGGCCGACGGCAGGGAGATGTCGAGGTCCCGGGCCAGCTCGGTCGTCGTCCGGCCGCGGACCAGACACTGGAGCACGGCCGCCCGGGTCCGGCCCAGCAGCGCGTCCAGCGCTCCGTCCGCCGGAGCCGGACCGGCCAGCGGGAACGGGGTCATCGCCGGGTAGCACAGGACGTACGAGCCGCCCGGATGGTCGGCCAGCAGCGGGCGCCCCGTCCAGAACGGCGAGGGCATCAGCATCAGCCCGCGCCCGCCGAGCCGGACCTCGTAGCGGGGCGGCAGATCCACCTCCAGCGTCGTCCCCGACCAGCGGGCCAGGGGGTGCGTACTGGCCAGCGCCGCCTTGATGCCGTGCCCCGCCAGCAGCCGGGAGCGCCAGGCCACGTCCGCCTGGAAGCACTGCCGGATCTGCTGCCAGTGCGGGGCGATCACCGCCTCGTACCCGGCACGCAGGGCGGCATCCAGTTGGTCCCAGGCCGTGGGGTCCGCCCGCCACAGCCCGCGCAGCCAGGAGTCGGACCCCGGCGCCCGGCCGGCCGTGCGCCGGAGCTGCGGGAGCGTGAGCCGCCCGGCGGAGGCCCGGACCGCCTCCAGGGCCCCGTCCAGGTCGGGCACGAAGGGCTCCACGAACTGGGGGTTGTCCCCGTCGGGCCGCAGCAGGTCCAGCAGCGGCCGGACCGGACCGGGCAGCTCACCGGCCAGCCGCCGGCGCCAGCGCCCGAAGACGGCCTGCTCGTCGGAGCGCTGCCAGGCGACGAGCGCCACCGCCAGCTCGATCAGCGGGAACGGTTCGGCGATGAAGGTGACGTTGAGCAGGTCCTCGGCACTGAAGTGCACCCGTAACACGCACCACCCCCTGCGAGGCCGACGGCCGCACCCCGTGTACGGCCGTACCGGTCGTGCTGCGTCCTGCCCTGGCGGCCGCGGCGGCCCGGCGGGACGTCCTAGCCGTACATCCGCCGCATCGCGTAGTCGACCATCTGCTCGACGGCCTTCGCATCGAAGACCATGCGGTGGTCGCCCTCCATGTCGAGGACGAAGCCGTAGCCGGTCGGGAGGAGGTCGATCACCTCGGCGCCGGTGATCACGAAGTACTTGGACTCCTTGCCGGCGTACCGGCGGAGCTCCTTGAGCGTGGTGAACATCGGGATGACCGGCTGCTGCGTGTTGTGCAGGGCCAGGAACCCCGGGTTGTCGCCGCGCGGGCAGTAGACCTTGGACGTGGCGAAGATCTGCTGGAAGTCCTCGGCGGAGAGCGACCCCGTCGTGAACGCGCGCACCGCGTCGGCCAGCGACGGCGGCGAGGGCTCCGGGTACAGCGGCTGCTCGTAGCCGCCGGCCGACTGCTGCGGAGCGGCGTACTGCTGCTGCCCCGCGTGCCCCGCGCTCACGTTCTGGTCATAGCCGTACATGCGCCAGAGACTACCGATTCACCCGCCCGAGCACCGCCCTGCGGGCGGAGCCTGGCGCAAAACGGCGCAGACCGCTTGAGCCCCGTCACATCGGCGCTCCAGGGGTTGCCGTTATTACCGGCGGGTAGCATGATTTAGCTACTTGCTGGTAGATGTAACCGACCCGCTTACGGAGCCGTCGCCATGGGGCACTACAAGTCCAACCTTCGAGACATCGAGTTCAACCTCTTCGAGGTGCTCGGCCGCGACAAGGTGTACGGCACCGGACCGTTCGCGGAGATGGACACCGAGACCGCCAAGGACGTCCTGTCCGAGATCGCGCGCCTGGCCGAGAACGAGCTGGCCGCCTCCTTCGAGGACGCCGACCGCAACCCGCCGGTCTTCGACCCGGCCACCAACACCGCGCCGGTCCCGGCCTCCTTCAAGAAGAGCTACCAGGCCTTCATGGACTCCGAGTACTGGCGGCTGGGCCTGCCCGAGGAGATCGGCGGCACCACCTCGCCGCGCTCCCTGGTGTGGTCGTACGCGGAGCTGCTGCTCGGCTCGAACCCGGCCATCTGGATGTACTCCTCCGGCCCGGCCTTCGCCGGTGTGCTGTTCGAGGAGGGCAACGAGGTCCAGAAGAAGATCGCCCAGATCGCGGTCGAGAAGCGCTGGGGCTCCACCATGGTCCTGACCGAGCCCGACGCGGGTTCGGACGTCGGCGCCGGCCGCACCAAGGCGATCCAGCAGGAGGACGGCTCCTGGCACATCGAGGGCGTGAAGCGCTTCATCACGTCCGGTGAGCACGACATGGAGGAGAACATCCTCCACTACGTCCTCGCCCGCCCCGAGGGCCACGGCCCCGGCACCAAGGGCCTGTCGCTCTTCCTCGTCCCGAAGTTCCACTTCGACTGGGAGACCGGCGAGCTGGGCGAGCGCAACGGCGTGTACGCCACCAACGTCGAGCACAAGATGGGCCTCAAGGCCTCCAACACGTGCGAGATGACCTTCGGCGACCAGCACCCCGCCAAGGGCTGGCTGATCGGCGACAAGCACGACGGCATCCGCCAGATGTTCATGATCATCGAGTTCGCCCGCATGATGGTCGGCACGAAGGCCATCGCGACGCTCTCCACCGGGTACCTGAACGCGCTGGAGTACGCCAAGGAGCGCGTGCAGGGCCCGGACCTCGCGAACTTCCTGGACAAGACCGCGCCCAAGGTCACCATCACGCACCACCCCGACGTCCGCCGCTCGCTGATGACGCAGAAGGCGTACGCCGAGGGCATGCGCGCCCTGGTCCTGTACACGGCCACCGTCCAGGACGAGATCGCCGTCAAGCAGGCCGCGGGCGAGGACGCCTCCGCGCTCGTCGGCCTGAACGACCTGCTCCTGCCGATCGTCAAGGGCTACGGCTCCGAGAAGTCCTACGAGCAGCTGGCCCAGTCGCTCCAGACCTTCGGCGGCTCCGGCTACCTGCAGGAGTACCCGATCGAGCAGTACATCCGCGACGCCAAGATCGACACCCTGTACGAGGGCACCACGGCGATCCAGGGCCAGGACTTCTTCTTCCGGAAGATCGTCCGCGACCAGGGCGCGTCCCTGAACATGCTCTCCGAGACCATCAAGAAGTTCCTCGCGGAGGGCGAGGGCGGCGAGGAGCTGGCCGCCGCCCGCGACGCGCTGGCCAAGGCCGCCGTGGACCTGGAGGGGATCGTCGGCCACATGGTCGCCGACCTCACCGCCACCGGCGAGGACCTCAAGAACATCTACAAGGTCGGCCAGAACACCACCCGCCTGCTGATGGCCTCCGGTGACGTGGTCGTCGGCTACCTGCTGCTCCGCGGTGCCGCGGTGGCCGCCGAGAAGCTGAAGACCGCGTCCGCCAAGGACACCGCGTTCTACCAGGGCAAGATCGCGGCGGCGAAGTTCTTCGCCTCCCAGGTCCTGCCGGGCGTCACCGTCGCCCGCACCCTGGCCGAGGCCGTCGACAACTCCCTCATGGAGCTGGACGAGGCCGCGTTCTAGTCGGGTCCGCCCCGGCTTCTCCGCCTGGTACCGGCCCCAACCGGAACCAGTACCGGAACCCGCACAGGGGGCCGGGGAGCTGCGTCACGGCAGCACCCCGGCCCCTTTTGTCAGCCGTCCGTGGCAGTCTCTAGGCATGAGTCCGCAGGAACAGCACAGCAGCCGGGGGTACTCCGTCCCCACCGGGCGGCCGTTCCAGCTCAAGGAGCTGCACGGCAAGATCGGTTCCCTCGGCGACCAGGTGAGGGAGCTGTACGACGGCGCCCACCCCGCCGAGTACGAGCCCGTCGCCGACGCCCTGTACGCCGCCTTCCAGACCGCCGCGGGGCTGGCCCCCGTGAAGAGCTACACCGGCTGCTCCGAACACCCCAACGGAGCGCTGGACCCGGAGGCCCCCGACGGCTGGGGCCGCTGCCTGATCTGCAACGACCGGCGCCGCCGCGGCCTGCGCCGGACCGGCGGCCGGGTCTCCGGCCCCGCTCCGGCCGAACAGCAGCGCCGCCTCGGCTACCCCGTGCCGGAGGGCCCGTACACCGTCGAGCAGTTGCGCACGTGGGTCGGGAAGGTGCAGGAGCAGGCGTTCCACCTCGGCGTCACCTCGCCGGGTGACGCCTTCGTGGACGTGGCCGACGACCTCCACCGGGCGTTCATCGTGGCCCGGGAACTCTCCCGGCCGCGCAACGCCTCCGGGTGCGCCGAACACCCCGGCGCGCCCATCGACCCGGACGCGCCCCCCGGTGAGGCCTGTATCTTCTGCGCCGGACGGAAAAAGCGCGCACAGCGCTCGCCCCAGACCCCCGAGATGCTGCCGCGCATCCGCCGGGGGGAGCGGCGGCAGCTGGGCCGGCGCTTCGACCGTCCGTCGGGCTGAGGGCGCGGCGGGGCGGCCCTGTGCGGATGCCCCGGCGGCCTGCGGAGCCGCACCGATCGTGCGCCTCCGGCCACCCTCCGCACTCCGGACCTCGTGACAACGACCGTCGTTAAGGTGAACCACATGAGCTCTCCCGCCCGCTTCGACCGCGGCCACACCGACGACCTGATGACCTTCCTGGCGGCGAGCCCATCGCCGTACCATGCCGTGGCCAACGCCGCCGAACGGCTGGAGAAGGCCGGGTTCCGCCAGGTGTCGGAGACGGACGCCTGGGATGCGGGCACGGGCGGCCGGTTCGTGCTGCGCGGTGGCGCGATCATCGCCTGGTACGTGCCCGAAGGCGCCTCCGCACACACCCCGTTCCGCATCGTCGGCGCCCACACCGACTCGCCCAACCTGCGCGTCAAGCCGCAGCCCGACCTCGGCTCCCAGGGCTGGCGGCAGATCGCCGTCGAGATCTACGGCGGCACCCTGCTCAACACCTGGCTGGACCGCGACCTCGGCCTCGCCGGCCGGCTGACCCTGCGCGACGGCAGCCACCGGCTCGTCAACGTGGACCGCGCCCTGCTGCGCGTCCCGCAGCTCGCCGTGCACCTCGACCGGTCCGTCAACTCCGACGGCCTCAAGCTCGACAAGCAGCGCCACATGCAGCCCATCTGGGGTCTGGGCGAGGTCACCGAGGGCGACCTGATCGCCTTCCTGGAGGAGGAAGAGGGCCTGCCGCAGGGCGAGGTCGCCGGCTGGGACCTGATGGTCCATTCGATCGAGCCGCCCGCCTACCTGGGCCGCGACCGCGAGCTGCTGGCCGGCCCGCGGATGGACAACCTCCTGTCGGTGCACGCCGGTACGGCCGCGCTGGCCGCCGTCGCCACCAGCGGCAAGCTCGACCACATCCCCGTCCTTGCCGCGTTCGACCACGAGGAGAACGGCTCCCAGTCGGACACCGGCGCGGACGGGCCGCTGCTGGGCAACGTGCTGGAACGATCCGTCTTCGCCCGCGGCGGCAGCTACGAGGACCGGGCCCGCGCCTTCGCCGGCACCGTCTGCCTGTCCTCGGACACCGGTCACGCCGTGCACCCCAACTACGGCGAGCGGCACGACCCTTCGCACCACCCGCGGGCCAACGGCGGCCCGATCCTGAAGGTGAACGTCAACCAGCGGTACGCCACCGACGGCGCCGGCCGGGCCGTGTTCGCCGCCGCGTGCGAGCGGGCGGGCGTGCCGTGGCAGACGTTCGTGTCGAACAACTCGATGCCGTGCGGCACCACCATCGGCCCGATCACGGCCGCCCGGCACGGCATCCAGACCGTCGACATCGGCGTGGCGATCCTGTCGATGCACAGCGCCCGCGAACTCTGCGGCTCCGACGACCCGTTCCTGCTGGCGAACGCCCTCGTCGCGTTCCTGGAGGGATGACGGCGGCACTGACGCCGCAACGGCCGCGGACCGCCGGGTGAGGGCGGTCCGCGGCGGCGGGCGGGCGGTGGCATCCGCCGCCCGCCGGGGTGTTACGCGTCAAGCCCCGCCAGGACCAGCGGCAGCCGGGTCGCACCGCCGGCGGTGACCTTCACCGGCACGCCCCAGTCCTGCTGGTGGACGTGGCAGGCCGGGTACTCGTTCGCCGGGTCGTCGTCGCAGGACGCGGCCATCGCGGAGACGTGCAGCACGCCCTCGGTGACCCCGTCGGCGAGCAGCAGCTCGCGGGACAGGTCGGTGCCCTTGCCCTCGCCCTCCGCGAGCAGCTCCGGCGGGGTGGCGGAGACCAGCAGGCGGGTGGAGGGCCCGTACCGGGTGTCCAGCTTCTGGCCGGCCGGGGCCTGGAAGACGATGTCGAGGCGGAGCCGGCCGGGGCCGACCTCGGTGGCGGCCCGCTGGGTGCGGTACGCGGCGGACTCGACGCGGACGGCCTCCTCGGGCAGCCGCAGCCGGGTCAGCCGGTGCCGGGCCGACTCGACGACGACGATCTCGTCCCCGTCGAGCACGGCCCCGCTGGGCTCGCGCAGGTCGGTGGCGAGGGTGGTGACCTGGCCGGTGGCCGGGTCGTAGCGGCGCAGGGCGTGGTTGTACGTGTCGCAGACCGCGACCGAGCCGTCCGGCAGGGCGGTGACGCCCAGCGGGTGCTGGAGCAGGGCCTGGGCGGCGTCGCCGTCGCGGTGCCCGAAGTCGAAGAGGCCGGTGCCGACGGCGGACCGGACCGCGTAGCCGTCGCCGTCGCGTTCCACCCAGCGCAGGGCGCTGGTCTCGGAGTCGGCGAGCCACAGCCGGTCGCCGGCGGCGGCGAGCCCGGAGGGCTGGGCGAACCAGGCCTCGGCGGCCGGGCCGTCGACCAGGCCCTCGTTGGTGGTGCCGGCGGCGACCGCGACGGTGCCGTCCGCGGGGTCGTACGTCCACAGCTGGTGGACGCCGGCCATGGCGATCCACACCTTGTCCTGCCACCAGGCGACGTCCCACGGCGAGGACAGGTCGACCTCCAGGGCCGGGCCGGCGGTGGGGGAGCCCTGCCACCACTGGCGGCCGGTGCCGGCGACGGTCGTCACGACGCCGGTGTCCGGGTCGAGGCGGCGCAGGGCGTGGTTGACGGTGTCGGCGACGATCACGGAGCCGTCGGGCAGCAGGCACAGGCCCTGCGGCTCGTTGAACGCGTCCGGCCCGAAGCCGCGCTGCCCGCTGCCGATGCGGCGGACCACGGTCTCGCCGTCGGGCGCGGTCTCCACGAGCTGGTGGCGGGTGGAGTCGGAGACCAGCAGGTTGCCGGACGGCAGGACGAGGGCCTTGCCGGGGAACCGCAGGTGGGTGGCGACCGGCTCGGGAGCCACGTACGGGCCGTCGCCGCGCCGCAGGGTGCCCTTGGCCTCGTGCTCGGCCTCCAGCTCCTCGACGAGCCGGGCGATGGCGTGCGCGTGCCCCTCGCCGGCGTGCTGGGCCACGACGTAGCCCTCGGGGTCGATGACGACGAGCGTCGGCCAGGCCCGGACCGCGTACTGCTTCCAGGTGGCCAGCTCCGGGTCGTCGAGCACCGGGTGGTGCACCTCGTACCGCTCCACGGCGTCCACCACGGCCTGGTGCTCGGCCTCGTGCACGAACTTCGGCGAGTGCACGCCGACGATCACCACGGTGTCCCGGTGCTTCTCCTCCAGCTCGCGCAGCTCGTCGAGGACGTGCAGGCAGTTGATGCAGCAGAAGGTCCAGAAATCCAGGATCGCGATCTTGCCGCGCAGGTCGGCGAGGGTGAGCTGGGCTCCTCCGGTGTTGAGCCAGCCCCCCTTCCCGACCAGCTCGGGGGCACGGACACGGGCACGGCGGGGCGCGGGCGCGGGGGTGGGCGCCGGGGCGGCATCGTTCATCCTTCAAGCTTGCCACCTGCACGTGAACGCCCTGTGACGTGCCCGGTGGGTGGACTCGGGTGGCCTCCCCGTCCCGGCCGTCAGGCGGTGAACGCCCGCAGGGAGCGTATGAAGGACGCCACGAAGGACTCGCGGGTGGCCGCGTCCAGGAGGTCGAGGGAGAGGTACGGGTTCAGGTCCTCCAGTTCGACGAGCAGCAGCTCGCCGGTGTCCTTCGTGCGGCAGGCGTCGACGCGCTGGATGCCGTGGTCCAGGCCGTTCCAGTCGATGAAGGTGCGGGCGAAGGACAGGTCGGCGGCGGTCGGCCGGTACGGCTCCAGCAGCCAGCGGCGGTCCGGGTCCGGCGCGTGGAGGGCGTACTGGAAGTCCCGGTCCACGAAGTAGAACGACACCTCGTACGCGAAGTCGATGCGGGGCTGGATCAGCACCTCGCCGTCCGCACCGGCGGCCTCGGCCGCCGGGTCGGCGGTGAAGACCAGTCCCACCGAGTCCGCGCCCTGCTTCGGCTTCACCGCGTACGAGGCGGCCGCCGGCAGCCGGGGCACGTCCGCCGCGCGGTCGACCGTCGGGATGACCGGCAGGCCCGCGGCGGACAGGTCCGGCAGGTACTGCTTGCCGGCCTGGTCGGCCCGCCCGGTCAGCGGGTTGTAGACCCGGGTGCCGCGGGCCAGGGCGGCCGCGCGGAACGCTTCGTACGCCTCCCGGTAGTGCAGGACCGGACCGCTGTTGCGGACCACGACCGCGTCGAAGCCGTCCATGAGGGCGGCCGCGTCCCGCGGGTGGCACAGCGCGACGGCGAACTCCTCGCGCAGCCGGGAGGTCAGGAACACGTCCTCGTCGCCGTACCGGCGGCCCTGGGCCGGGTAGGCGAGGTCGGTGACGTAGAGCAGGCGTGACATGGCCACACGCTAACCGGAATCCCTCGTACCCGGCAGGGGCGGCGGAGACCGCGGGGCGGGCGGGGCGGCCGAGATGGCAGAGAAGCGGCGGGCCGTCCGGGACGGGCCCGCAGAGCAATCCGGAAGATGTACCGGCAACCGGTCGGTACCTACGGTCGTGGCACCTACTCACTGGAGGGTCCCCGATGGCGACCGCATGCCCCTTCGCGCTCGACCGCACCGGCACCGACGTACATGCCGAGAACGCCAGCCTGCGCGCCCAGGGCCCGGTGGTCCCGGTGGAGCTGCCCGGGGGCGTGCACGCCTGGACGGTCGTGGACCACGCCGTCGCCCGGCAGATGCTCAACGACTCCCGGTTCGTGAAGAACCCGCAGGCGTGGCCGGCGTTCGCGAACGGCGAGATCCCCCCGAGCTGGCCGCTGATCAGCTGGGTGGTCATGGACAACATGACCACGCACGACGGCGCCGACCACAGCCGGCTGCGCCGCCTGGTCTCGCAGGCGTTCACGCCGCGCCGGGTCGAGGCCTGCCGCCCGATGATCGAGAAGATCACCACCGAGCTGCTGGACCGGCTGGCCGCCACCCCCGAGGGCGAGGTCGTCGACCTGAAGGGCAAGTTCGCGTACGCGCTGCCCGCCGCGGTGATCTGCGACATGTTCGGCGTGCCCGCCGAGCGCCGGGCCGAGGTGCTGAAGGGCGGCGAGGTGACCACGAGCACCGCCCTCACCGAGGAGGAGGCGGCGGCGAACGTCGCGCACTGGCACCAGGCGCTGGGCGACCTGGTCGACGCGAAGCGCCGGGAGCCGGGCGAGGACCTGACCAGCGTGCTGATCGACGCGGCGGACGGGGAGGAGCGGCTGAGCCACGAGGAGCTGGTCGGGACGCTGTTCCTGATGCTCGGGGCGGGCTCCGAGACGGTGATGAACCTGCTGTGCCACGCGGTGAAGAACCTGAAGGCCAACCCGGACCAGCTGGAGCTGGCGATGAGCGGGAAGGTGGCGTGGGAGGAGGTCGCCGAGGAGGTCATGCGGGTCCAGTCGCCGATCAACCAGCTGCCGTTCCGGTTCGCGGTGGAGGACGTCGAGCTGGGCGGTGTGCGGATTCCTGCGGGGCAGCCGATCCTGATGGGCTTCGGTGCGACCGGGCGGGACCCGAAGCTGCACGGTGCGGATGCGGATCGCTTCGACATCACCCGGCCCAACAAGACGCACCTGTCGCTGGGTCACGGTGCGCACTACTGCATGGGCGCCCCGCTGGCCCGCATGGAGGCCGCGATCGCCCTCCCGGCGCTCTTCTCCCGTTTCCCGGACCTGGAGATCGCCGTCCCCGACGAGGCGCTCGACCCCATGCCGTCCTTCATCATGAACGGCCCCCTCACCCTCCCGGTCCGCCTCGGCCACGAGGTGGTCCCGGCCTGACCGACCCTGCCGCCCCCGGGGCTCCGCCCCGTACCCCGCGCCTCAAACGCCGGCGGGGCTGACTTCGCCGGGCGGGGTCCAGAAGCGGCCCCTCCGGCGCCGGCTGCCCACCGGGCGGGGGAAATTCCAGCCCCTCCAGGGGGTACCTCCCGGCCCCCTGGGGCTGGGGGAGTTTGAGGAGCGGGGTTTGGGGCGGAGCCCCAAGGCAGGCCGGCCGGCGCCGGCTCCCGGGCTCCGCCCGGACCCGCGCCTCAAACGCCGGCGGGGCTGGATCTGCCCCACCGGCTGCCCACCGGGCGGAGCGGCTGGATCTGCCCCGCCGGCTGCCCACCGGGCGGGGCGGCTGGATCTGCCCCGCCGGCTGCCCACCGGGCGGGGCGATTGCAGCCCCTCCGGCGCTTGAGGAGCGGGGTCCGGGCGGAGCCCCGGCAGGGGAGCCGCCAGGGATCAGGCGGGCGGGATCAGGCCCAGGAGGCGGTCCTTGAGGGCGGGGAAATCGGCGCGGGTCCGGGCGACCAGGCCCGGGTCCAGGTCGACGGTCAGGACCTGCTCCGACGGCCCGGCCTCGCCCAGGACCTCACCCCACGGGTCGACCACCAGACTGTGCCCCGCCATCTCCACCCCCGCATGGGTCCCGGCACCCCCGACCGCCAGCACGTACGCCTGGTTCTCGACCGCCCGCGCCCGCGCGAGCAGCGTCCAGTGCCCGCGCCGCCGCTCCGGCCACCCCGCGGACACCACCAGCGCAGTGGCCCCCCGGTCGACCAGCCCCCGGTACAGCTCCGGGAACCGCAGGTCGTAGCACGTGGACAGGCCCAGGACGAACGACGGCACGGACACCGTCCGCAGCTCGTCCCCCCGCCCCATCATCACGGCCTCCCCCCGGTCGAACCCGAACCGGTGGATCTTCCGGTAGGACGCGGCGAGCGCCCCGTCCGGCGCGAACACCAGCGTCGTGTTGTACAGCGTCCCGTCGGCGTCCCGCTCCACGATCGACCCGGCGTGCAGCCACACCCCGGCCTCCCGCGCGGCCTCCGCCATCACCGCGTACGTCGGCCCTTCCACCGGCTCCGCCGCCGCCCCGAACTCCTCGTAGTCGAAGGCCCCGACGGGCCACAGCTCGGGCAGCAGCACCAGTTCCGCGTCGCCCTGCGCCCGGACCAGATCCGCCGCGCGGAACCGGCGGGATTCCACCGACTCGCCCTCGTTGACTGCGATTTGGATCAGAGAAGCGCGCACAGTACCACCGTCCTGGCTGCAAGGCCGTCGACTCGGGGCCCATATCGGGGCCTACGATCGTCACACGAAAGCACTGCCGGGGTGCCCCCGAGCAGCGTAAATTTGGGATTCCAGCCTCCCACCCGCCACGAGTTCCAGTCGCCACTGATCAGCAGCACGAGGGGTTCCGTGACCGTCCATCCCGCCATCCAGCCCTACGTAGACGCCTGGAACCACGCCATCGAGGCGATATCCGAGCTGATCGCCCCGCTGCCGGACGCCGACTGGAACCGCGCCACCCCCTGCCCCGGCTGGTCGGTGCGTGACGTCGTGTCACACGTCATCGGCCTGGAGACGGAACAGCTGGGCGACCCGCGGCCGATCCACTCGCTGCCGCGCGACCTCCGGCACGTGGTGGACGAGGCCAGCCGGTACATGGAGGTGCAGGTGGACGCCCGCCGCCACCACACCTCGCTGGAGATCACCTCGGAGCTGGAGTACACGGTCATCCGGCGCGCCCGCCAGCTGCGCAACGACAAGCGGGACCCCGAAACGGCCACCGGCCGCGGCCCGTTCGGCGAGGCGATACCGCTGCCCCGCGCCCTCCAGCTGCGCGCGTTCGACGTCTGGATCCACGAGCAGGACCTCCGCACCGCCCTCGGCGTCCCCGGCAACCTGGACTCCCCCGGCGCCCACATCGCCTGCGAGATCATGCTCGGTGCCCTCCCCCGCGTGGTCGCGAAGAACGCGGGCGCCCCGGCCGGCACCGCCGTCGTCATCGACGTGCACGGCCCGCTGGAGTTCATGCGGACCGTACGGGTCGACGCCGACGGCAAGGGCAGCATCGACGGCACGCCCTCCCTGGGCCCGGCCGTGACCCTGGCCACCGACTGGGAGACGTACTTCCGGCTGGCCGCGGGCCGGCTCCGCCCGCAGGCCGCCGGCGACCGGCTGAAGGTGGACGGCGATCAGGACCTCGCCGACGCGATCCTCCGCGAGTTCGCGATCACTCCCTGACCACCGGCCGCCTCGGCGGCCCGTTCCCGTTCGCGGCGCAGGGCGTGCGGCCGCAGCCGCAGGATCTGCGCCGCGCCCAGCGCCTGGAGCACGAACACCGAGCAGAACGCGAGCCGGTAGTCGTCGCCGGTGGCGTCCAGCAGCAGGCCGACGGCGAGCAGCGTGGTCATGGTGGCGAGGAAGCCACCCATGTTGGTGATGCCCGAGGCGGTGCCCTGCCGGGCGGCCGGGTTGGCGGGCCGGGCGAAGTCGAAGCCGATCATCGAGGCCGGTCCGCAGGCCCCCAGCACCGTGCACAGCGTGATCAGCAGCCACATCGGGGCATGCGCACCGGGATGCGCGAGGACGGCCGCCCACAGCGTGCCGGTGACGCCGACCGTGCCGAGGGCGAGCGGGATCCGCGCGCTCTGCCGGCGGGCCACCAGCTGCCCGTAGACCAGGCCCAGCACCATGTTCGAGGCGACGGTCAGGGTCAGGAGGGCGCCCGCCGTGTTCCGGGACAGCCCCTGGTCCTCGACGAGGAACGGCATCCCCCACAGCAGCAGGAAGAACATCGCGGGGAACTGGGTGGTGAAGTGGACCCACAGCCCCAGCCGGGTGCCCGGCTCCCGCCAGGACTCGGCGATCTGCGTCCGCACGTAGCCGGTGCCGCCGGCCCGGACGGCCGGCTCCGGCTCGTGGCCCTCCGGGTGGTCGCGCAGGAAGAGCAGCAGCGGCACGAGGACCACCAGCCCGGCGGCGGAGCTGCCGGCGAACGCGGCGACCCAGCCCACGCCGTGCAGCACCGGCGCGAGGACCAGCGTGGAGACCAGGTTGCCCGCCATCCCGACCAGCCCGGCGAGCTGCGCCATCAGCGGCCCGCGGCGCGGCGGGAACCAGCGGCTCCCCAGCCGCAGCACCGAGATGAACGTCATCGCGTCCCCGCAGCCGAGCAGCGCGCGGGCGGCGAGCGCCATGCCGTACGAGGGGGCGAGCGCGAAGGCCAGCTGCCCGGCGGTGAACAGGACGGCGCCCAGCGTCAGCACCTTCTTGGTGCCGAGCCGGTCGACCATCAGGCCGACGGGTATCTGCATGCCCGCGTAGACCAGCAGTTGGAGCAGCGAGAACGTGGCGAGCGCGGACGCGTTGACGTGGAACCGGTCGGCGGCGTCCAGTCCGGCGACGCCCAGGCTGGTGCGGAAGACGACGGCGACGAAGTAGACGGAGACGCCGATCGACCAGACGGCCACGGCCCGGCGGCCGCCGGGGGGTTCGGGAGTCGCCGTCACCGGGCTGCCACCCCCTGGAGGAGCTGCTCGGCGCGGCTCAGGTGGGCGCGTACGGCCGCCGCGGCCCGCTCGGCGTCACCGGCGCTCAGGGCGGCGTGGATCTCGGTGTGTTCGGCGAGGTTCCGCACCATCCGGTCCGGGTGCATGTGCATGACGGCGACGCCCATCCGCAGCTGCCGGTCGCGGAGCTGGTCGTAGAGGCGGGACAGGATCTCGTTGCCGGCGCTGCGGACGATCTCGGCGTGGAAGGCGCGGTCGTCCTCGGCGAAGGCGGCGAGGTTCCCGGCCCGTGCGTGTCCGGCCTGGCGGGCCAGCAGGTCCGCCAGCCGCTCCAGCAGCGCCGGGGAGGCGGGCACGGCGCGGCGCGCGGTGTGCTCCTCCACGAGGCGCCGGGTCTCGACCACGTCGGCGATCTCCTGCGCGGAGACCGGCAGCACCAGCGCGCCCTTCTTCGGGTAGAGCTTGATCAGCCCTTCCGTCTCCAGCCGCAGCAGGGCCTCCCGGACCGGGGTCCGGGAGACTCCGACGGCCTCGGCGATCTCCCCCTCGGTGAGCAGGCTGCCGCCGGCGAACGTGCGGTCGAGCACGCCCTGCTTGACGTGCCGGTAGACCCGGTCGGCGGCGGGCGGCTGCTTGGCGGGCGGCCGTACGGCGGACGGCTGTGCGGCGGAGGGCTGCGGGGCGAGCGGCTGTGCGGCGGACGGGGCCGGGGACGGCGAGGCGGAAGCGGCGGCTGGCGGCATGCACACAGCATAGATACAACAGCCCGCCGGCTCGATCCCCTGCCCGGCATGCGGACGGCGGGCCCGCGCCCGCGGGCCGCCCGGGAGGAGACCGACACCCTCCGGTTGCACACAAGGATGTACGCCGCTCTCGTCCACCCGCACGACGCCCGGGGCCCGTTCCGACGGGAGCCTTGAGTCATGTCGAATTCCCTGCGGGCCGCCGCCGAGGCGCCCTCCGCCACCTCCGCCGCCCCTGCCGGCGGCCGCCGGATCCCGCTGCTCGACGTACTGCGCGGAGCGGCCATCCTCGGCACCCTGATGACCAACGTGTGGATCTTCGCCGGCACCGGATCGGAGTGGGCGGTCCTCGACGGCCTCTCGACCGAGGGTGCGGGGATCCCCGAGACGGTGTTCCGCTTCCTCGCGGACGGCAAGTTCCTCTCGCTGCTGACGATCCTGTTCGGCGTGGGCCTGGCCATCCAGTACGACTCGGCCGGGCGGCGCGGCCTGCCGTGGCCGGGCTCGTACCGGCGCCGGGCGTTCTTCCTGTTCGCCGAGGGCACCCTGCACTTCCTGCTGGTCTTCGCCTGGGACGTGCTCATGGGGTACGCGGTCACCGCGCTGCTGGTGGCCTGGCTGCTGGCCCGCTCGGAGAAGGTGCAGCGGCGGGCGATGTGGATCGCCGGCGGCCTGCACGTGACGCTGATGTCGCTGGTGACGGTCGCCCTGGCGGCCGGAGACAGCGGCGGCCCGGCCGCCCCGCCGAGCACCACCGCCGTCGAGCTGTACGCGCACGGCTCCTGGTTCGACCAGATCCGCTTCCGCGCCGAGAACGCGATCGCGCTCCGCATCGAGCCGGTGTTCTCCTTCGGCCTGCTGGTCTTCCTCTTCCTCCTCGGCGTACGGCTCTACCGGGCGGGCGCGTTCGGCCCGGACGCCCGCGGCCGCCGGATCCGGGCCAGGCTGGCCGGCTGGGGCCTGGGCCTCGGCATGCCGCTCGGCGCCGCCGCCATCGTCGGCGGGGACGCGTACTTCGCCCTGGGCCGGTACGTGATCGCTCCCGTGGTCGCCCTCGGCTACATCGGCCTGATCGGCGTGGTCATGGACCGCGTCCGCACGCCGGGACCGGTGACCGTCGCGCTCTCCTCCGTCGGCCGGACCGCACTGTCCTGCTACGTCCTCCAGAACCTGCTGTGCATGCTGGCCTGTTACGGGATCGGGCTGGGCCTGGCGGAACGTTTCGCGGGCGACGGGCCGTACTGGGTGATGGGCCTGTGGGCGGTGGTCTGCGTGATCCTGACGGCGAGTTCGTGGCTCTGGCTGAAGCGCCACCCGATCGGCCCACTCGAATCAGTACAGAAGCGACTCATCGGGCGCTGAAGATTGCGAAACGATCACGAAAGCACTTTCGGGTGCATCCTTTGACCGCCTGACGGTGTCTCCCTTTCAAGGGCCCGCACCGCAGGCGGTCCCTCACCCCGGTCAAACCCACTGGGGTGTCACCGATTTCGGGGACGTCCTTTGATAACCAGCCTCATGCGCGCGCGCCGGGCCGCGGCCGTCACGTTCACCGCCGGAGCCGTCCTGGCCGGCACGGTGGTGGCGATCACGCCCGCTCAGGCCGCCGCTCCGACCGTGACCGCGTCCGGCGCGTTCATGTTCAACCCGGGCACCGGCAAGACGCTGTTCAGCAAGGCTGCCGACACCAAGCGCCCGATGGCGAGCACCACGAAGATCATGAGCGCGCTCGTGGTCCTCCAGACGCCCGGCCTGGACCTGAACCGCAAGATCACGCTCACTCAGACCCACATCAACTACACGACGTCGGTCTACGGCAGCAGCGCCCACATCTTCGCCGGCGACAAGCTGACGACGGCGGGCATGCTGAACGCGATGCTCGCACCCTCCGGGTGCGACGCCGCCGCCGCACTGGCCGACGCCTACGGCAAGGGCACCAGCTTCACCGCCCGCAAGGCCAACTTCATCTCCCAGATGAACGCCAAGGCCAAGGCCCTCGGCCTGGTCAACACCAAGTTCGACTCCTTCGACGGCAACTCGCCGACGAAGAACAACTGGACCACCCCGCGCGACCTGGCCAAGCTCACGCAGATCGCGCTGAAGAACGCCACCTTCGCGTCCATCGTGAAGACCCCGTACGCCAAGGCGACGGCGACCGCCTCCAACGGCAAGCCGCGCTGGTACACGTGGAAGAACTCGAACCTGCTGATCCGTCCCACGACGGACCCGCAGAAGGGTTACGCCTACCCGGGTGCGGTCGGCGTGAAGACGGGCACCAACACCCCTGCCGGCCCCTGCCTCGTGTTCGCGGTGACGCGGAACGGAAAGACCGTCATCGGCGTCCTCCTCAACGACGCCAACCGCTACACCTCCGCCATAAAGCTCGGCAACTACGCCTTCGGTACCCAGTACCGGATGCCGCAGAAGCCGATACCGGACACCGAGGACTGAGTCCGGTCGCGTGACTGAAGGGGGTCGGGGTGCCACGGGGGCACCTCGGCCCCCTTCGCCCTGTCGCCTAGGCTGCGGGGCATGAAGGTGGTGGGGACGAACCCGTACGGGACGGCGGCGCTCTGGCAGGCGCCCAGCCACGTCGAGCGGGCGTTGTACCAGGCGAAACTGCGCGGTGACTGGCCCGCCTACTTCGACGTACTCGCGGCCTCGGACCTCTTCATGATGCAGAGCCGCAAGGACGTGGACGAGCGGCCCCGCAGCACCGTCTTCCACCCGTACTGGAACCCGCAGCTGCGCGCGCAGTGCCTGGCCGTCTACACCGCCGGGATGCTCCCGCCGCCGGTCGCCGACCCGGTGTACTGCGCGTACGAGCTGGACTGGTTCGCGCAGACGTGGAACGAGCGGGACCCGCAGTGGCTCGTGGTGAACCCCGGCAGCCCCTGCGAGGGCGTGCTCCCGACCGGCCCGGAGGCTCGGGCGCTGTGGCGGCGGCACGCGGCCGGGGTGGAGTCGGTTGGCCTTGAAGGCGGCCGGGTGCACACGCTGTCCGTCGGCGGCCCGCTGCGCGGACCGGTGGCCTTCGGCCTGGCCTGCGGGGCCCACATCGCCGTCACCAACGGCCGGTTCTGGAACTCCCTCGCGTACCACGGCATCGGCTACAAGCTGGAGAAGCAGACCCTCAAGGAGTGGTGGGGCGTCACCAGCCGGGCCGACTGGCTGAGCGCCCAGGAACGCCTTCTCGACGCCGACATGGTCAGCGGGGTGTGGGAGTTCGTCCTCGGTCTGCGCCGCCAGATGGCCCGCGACTTCGCCGGTCCGGTGGGCCTGGACCACTGGCGGGAGGCGGCCGCGCACGTCATCCGCGCGGGCGCGGAGGAAGCCGCCCAGCCGGTGCTGACGCCCGACGGGGTCACCCAGGGCCGCCCGCGCGCGGCCGCGGAGATCGACGGGCAGATCGCGGGCGTCCAGCGGCTCATCGGCCGGATCGCCCGCTACGAGTCCCGCTTCCGCGCGGACGGCCTGCTGCCGGAGCAGGGGTACGTACGGTCCGCCGAGGCCTGGGACTACGGCCGCGCCTCGGGCATGGCCCGCTGGGGCCTGGCGGCCGGCTACTGCACGCTCGCCGAGACGGAGTCGGCGGTCCTGCGCGCCGGCCGCCTGGTCAAGGCCAACTACGACTCCTGGCAGGACTTCTCGGCGGCGTACATCCTCGGCCGCTGCCTCCACTTCGACGAAGAGCAGTTCGGCAAGTGGTACGCCTCCGCCCTCACCACCCACCGCGCCCTGACCACGGACCCGTCCAGCCCGTGGCTCAACCTGCCGTGGGAGTGACGGCCTGAAGGAACGGCGCCCAGGCCGCCGCCGCAACGGTCACGACGGGCCCGTCCACCCGCTTGCTGTCGCGGACGGCGACGACGCCGGGGATGTTGCGGGCGACTTCCACGCACTCGTTGATCGGGTCGCTGTGAGTGGACTTCATGAACTTGAACTCAGCCATCGTCAGTTCCCTTTGAGGGTCTCGATCAGCGCTCTGGAGTCGTGCGGCGAGAGGCTCAACCTGCATACGTCATCGAACGCCCGACGGTACTGAGCGGAGCCCTCCTTGCTCTCAGCCCACTCGGTGGACATGAGCCTCTCGGCAAAGCCAACGTCCAAGGCGTCAGGTTCCTCGAACGAGAGTACGTTGAACGCACCGGAAAGCCCCGCGTGTGCACCGACGCGGAACGGCAGAACCTGGATGTGGACGTTGGGTAGGTGCGATGCCTCCAGCAGATGCGCCAGCTGTGCTCGCATGACCTCCGGGCCTCCGACCTGTTGGCGCAGCGCCGCCTCCCAGATGACGGCATGGAGGTACAGCGGGTCGTCACCCCACAGCCGACGCTGACGCTTCAGCCGCCCTTCGACCACGTTCTCGATCTCTTCCGGGCGGTCTTGCCACCAGTCGCCGCTGACGACCAGCGCCCGCACGTACTCAGGGGCCTGGAGCAGGCCGGGGATGTATGCGGCCTGCCACGTTCGCACGTGCGTGGCAACGTCCTCCATCGCCACGTACTCGGCCATCGAGCTCTTCCCGAAGTACTCGTGCCACCATCCCTTGGCCCTGCGTCGCTCACGGTCGAGCCGAGCCAGTTCGAGCAGACGGTCAACGACCACGGGGTCCGTCTCCCCGTAGCAGTGGCACAGGGCCCGCACATCGGGGTCCCGCATCGGCACCAGTCCGCGCTCCATCTTCGCGACCTTGGCCACTGAAGCCGTCAGCGCCTCCGCCGCGTGCGCCTGGCGCAGATCCAACGCCTCGCGCATCCGCAGCAGTTCGCCGCCCAACCGGCGGCCGAGGGCCGTGGAAACGGACACCCCGCGGTCCGGGTTGCTCCCTGCCATGCCGCTCCCTCCCTCCGAGTGCGCCCAGTCTGCTCTGCCTCCCCGACACCCCACAACTCGGGCATAAAAATTTCTGCCTCGTTCGATTGATGCCCGACAGACTCTCTCGCTACCGTCTGTGTGTCATCGCTTACGCCCCGCGCGGAACGCGGAAGGCATCGCGCTGCCCTGCGCGACAACGCCACCGCGGCGCCCGCACACGAAAGGTGCGCATCGTGCTCGCACACATGACCCGCCACGACGTGGTGAACTACCCGCCCCGGTTGGACTCCGTCACGGCGGCCCGGCGGCGGGCCGCCTGGCTGGCGGTCGCGTGGGGGTGGGCTCAGGCCGCCACCGACGTCGCGCTCGTGACCAGTGAGCTGACCACGAACGCCCTGCTGCACGGCAGCATGAGCGACCGGTTCATCAGGGTGGAGCTGGCGCTCACCGAAGCCGGGCTGCTCCGGGTCGCGGTCACCGACCCGAAGGGGGAGCGGCGGCCCGAGCTGCAACACGTCGGCGCCGACCGCCGCTTCGGCCGCGGGCTGCACATCGTCGACGCGCTCAGCCGTCACTGGGGAGTGGACGACCGCACGATCGGCAAAACCGTCTGGGCCGAACTGGCCGCACCCGTTCCCACGTAACGGCCGCCCCACTATCGTGCGGCGCCGTGGATCTCTTCCTCACCGCCGTCAGCGGGCTGGCCTGGACGCTCGTCTACGTCTCCGCCATCCGCACCGGATTCGCGCAGCGCACGTACGCCATGCCCGTCGCCGCGCTCGCGCTGAACTTCGCGTGGGAGACGACGTACGCCGTCACCGAGTGGCAGCACGGGCCGTCGCTCCAGGGCGTCGTCAACGTCGTCTGGGCCCTCGCCGACGTGGCGATCGTCCACACCTATCTGGCGTACGGCCGAGCCGAGTTCCCCGCCTTCCTGACCCGGTCGCTCTTCGCCGGCTGGAACGTCCTCCTCTTCGGCACCGCGTTCGCCCTCCAGTGGCTCTTCCTCGCCCACTTCGGCCTGCACGACGCGAGCCGCTACTCGGCCTTCCTGCAGAACCTGCTGATGTCGGTCCTGTTCATCGCGATGTTCGCGTCCCGCGCCGGCGGGCGGGGCCAGACCCTCACCATCGCGGTCTCGAAATGGCTCGGCACCCTGGCCCCCACGATCCTCTTCGGCGTCCTGGAGGACGCCCCCTTCATCCTCGCCCTCGGCCTCCTGTGCAGCGCCTTCGACCTGGCCTACATCGGCCTGCTGCTCCGGGACCGGCGCGAACGCTCCGCCGCCCCCGCGACAAGAGGGGGGTGAGGCCGCCGCCGGGGTGGCCCTGGCGGAGAGTGGGGGACGTGGTCTCAGACGAACAGCTGCTGGTCCGGGCTTCGGCACCGGACGGCAGCGCGGCCTTCGAGGAGCTGGTGCAGCGGCGGTCGGACGCCCTGTACCGCTACCTCGCCCGCCGGGCTCCCGACGCGGCGGACGACCTGCTCGCCGAAACCTGGCTGGAGGCCTTCCACGGACGGGCCGGGTTCGATCCGGAGCGCGGCACTGCCGCGGCCTGGCTCTACGGCATCGCCCGCAACGTGCTGGCCGGGCACTGGCGCAGGCAGGCCCTCCGGCAGCAGCGGCTGCCCCGGGCCGAGGCCCCGGCCGGCGACCCGTGGGCGGCGGTGGACCGGCGGCTACGCCGCGGCCGTCGCCCCCGTCCTGCGCGACACCCTCGCCGGACTGCCCGCCGTGGAGCGGGAGCTCCTGCCCCTGGTCGCCTGGGAGCAGCTGTCGCCCACCGAGGCCGCGGCGGTCGTCGGCATCCCCGCCGGCACCGCCCGCTCCCGCCTGCACCGGGCCCGCGCCCGCCTCCGTACGGCCCTCGGGCCCCACGACGCGACCACCGAGACAGGAGCCCTCGCATGAGCCGGCACGACGACGGATTCGACACCGGGTGGACGGCGTTCGACGGCGCCGACGCGCTGGCAGCGGCCGGCTGCGTGGGTCCGGCGCCGCGGTCGGCCGTGGACGCGGCTCTGGCTGCGGTCCGTACGGCCGCGGCGGCGGAGCGGGCCGGGAGCGCGCCGGCGGACACCGGCCCGGCCGGACCGTCCGCCGCCCGGCCGTCGTCCCCCGTACCCGCCGTCCGCCGCCCGCGGGCCTGGGCCGCCCGGCCCCGGCGGCTGCTCGTCACGGCCGCGGCGGTGGCCGCCGTCACGGTCGGGGTGTCCGTGTACCCGGCGGTGGACCTGCCCGGCTCCCGGCCCGCGGCGAGCGCCGGCGCGGCCGAGTTCCTGCGGGGGGTGTCGGAGGAGGTGGCCGGGATGCCGACCGCGGACGCGCCGTGGTGGCGGGTGCGGTCGCTGGGGGTCATGAGCAGGCCCCGCATGCCCGGGCAGGAGGGCGCCCTGCCGGCGGTGCCACGGCCCATGGAGCGCACGTCCTGGACGAGCCGCACCCGCCAGATGTGGACCGAAGGTCCGGGCGCTCCGTGGGAGTTCACGAACCGCAACTCGACCGAACAGATCAGCTGGCTCGTCGGAAGCGTCGGCCTGACCTGGGACGACCTGAAGACCTTGCCCACGGACCCGCAGGCCCTGCGGACCCGCCTCCTCGGCGGCGAAGCCACGCTCTCCGACGGGTTCTTCGGCGGCTCGGGCCAACTGCTCGCCCAGGCGCCCGTGCCGCCTCAGGTACGGGCCGCCTTCTTCCGGATCCTGGCCGACCTGCCGGACATCCGCCTCGTCGGAGAAGTCCGGGACGCCGTCGGGCGCACCGGGACGGCCGTGGAGGTGCACAGCGACATCCGCCGCTTCCGCCTGGTCATCGAGCCCGCCACGGGGCGGCTGCTCGAAAGCAGCATCCACGAGCTGGGCGGCCCCGACGACGGCCGGCTCGCCGTCCGATCCACCTACCTGGAGTCGGGCCCGGTCGCGCGGGCCCCGGCCTCCCGGGAGCCGCAGCCCGTCTCGCCGGAGGAGTTCCTGAAACTCACTCCGAAGCAGCCGGCTCCGGCTCGAAGTTGATGCGGATCTCCGTGGTCTCGTAGCCGGCGCGGGCGAACGCGTTGGCCATCGGGGCGTTCACGCGGTCCGTGGTCGCGGTGATGCGGTCGGCGCCCGCTTCGGCGTGGAAGCGGGTGATCCAGGCGAGCAGGTCGTCGATGAGGCCGCGGCCGCGCAGCTCCGGGAGGACACCGAGGTAGCCGACGTTCCGGGCGTACGGGGTCGCGGAGGGGATGGCGAAGCCGGCGAGGGTGCCGTCGGGGAGGTGCGCCAGGCGCCACCAGGAGCGCTCGCCGGGGGCGTCCCGGTAGTACTCCAGGTCCTCGCGGGCCAGGGTCTCCACGCCGTGCGCGGCGACCTCGCCCCGGGTGTGCACGTCGAGCGAGCCCTCGGCCACCCGCCGGAACACGTCGAGGAACGCCTCGTCTTCGGCCTCGGAGAACACCAGCCGCGTCGGCTCCGGCGGCAGCGGGGCGGCCGGCGTCCAGGCAAGCTGGAGCCGTTCGAACTCCCGCGTCAGCCCGGCCCGGCGGACGGCCTCCCGCCGCCAGGACACGGCGTCGGCGGTCGCCGGGTCGCTCTCCCACGTCCCGGGCAGGGAGAGGAGGTTGTACAGGGGCAGCGTCGTGGCCCCGGCCGCCTTCAGCGCCCCGTGCCCCGCCTCCAGCAGCCCCGCGGCGACCGCGGCCGGATCAGCCACGGCCCCGCTCACGTGCAGGCAGTCCAGGGCGGCCGGATGCGTACTGTCCGCCCGACCCCACCACAGCGCCCGGGCCACCCACTCCCCGTCGTCCCCTTCGGCCACCCACGACCACTCGGGCCGGTACTGCCGCTCCGCGAAATCACCGCGGAAACGCTCCTCCCCGATCAAGGGCACCGGCCCGTCCGCCGGGTAGGCGGCGATCCGGTCCAGCTCGGCAAGGACGACGGGGCGAAACAGCATGCGGCCTCCGGGCACACAGAAGAAGATCAACACCGGTGATCCTCACATGCATGGGGCCTACCGGCCAAGGGATTTCCGGGGGCCACCCGCAACGACGGGCGCCGGTGCCCGCCCGGCGCCCTTGATAGGTTGACCGTCATGACGTTCCTCCGAAAGGCCCATGGCGCGTAAGCCGCCCGGCGCCGTCCGCGCCCGGTTGCGGTCGGCCCGCACCACGACCCGCCCCGTCCGCCAGATCCACGGCGTTGCCCGCCGTACTCAAGCCGCCGTCCGCCGGACCGAAGCCCGACACCTGTGGCACGGTGCCGTTGCCGAGGCCCTGTTGCGCTACGAGCGCTTCCTGAAGCTCCCCGGCCGCCACCTTTACCTCCCCCACGACACCTGCTGCTGTGACCCGGTGGAAGCCCGGGACACCCTCGAAGACGCCCTCCGGCACCTCCCGCCTGCGGCCCGCAGAGACCTGTACGCGCTCGTCGCCCGCCTCGACGACGAGTTCCGGCGCCGTACCCTGCCCAACCCCCTGATCGCCGAGGCAAGCCCCTATGCCGCCGCCGCCTGGTGGCGGCAGCGGATCCGCGAGATCTGACCACCGGCCGGCCGGCCGGAAACCGGGAGGACCCCCGCCGGATCTCCGGCGGGGGTCCTCCCGTTCGCGGCCTGGCGGGGTGCTACGCCCAGGTGACCAGGCGGCGCGGGTGTTCCAGGACGGCGGCGATGTCGGCCAGGAACTTGGAGCCGAGTTCGCCGTCGATGAGGCGGTGGTCGAAGGAGAGGGCCAGGGTGGTGACCTGGCGGGGCTTGACCTTGCCCTTGTGGACCCACGGCTGGGCCTTGATCGCGCCGACGGCGAGGATCGCGGACTCGCCCGGGTTGATGATCGGCGTGCCGGTGTCGACGCCGAAGACGCCGACGTTGGTGATCGTGAGCGTGCCGCCCTGCATGTCCGCCGGGGAGGTCTTGCCCTCGCGGGCCGTGCCGACCAGGTCGGACAGGGACTGCGACAGCTCCGCGAGGGTCTTGGCGTGAGCGTCCTTGATGTTCGGGACGATCAGGCCGCGCGGGGTGGCCGCGGCGATGCCCAGGTTCACGTAGTGCTTGAGCACGATCTCCTGGTTCGCCTCGTCCCAGGAGGCGTTGACCTCCGGGTTGCGGCGGACGGCGACGAGCACCGCCTTCGCGATCAGCAGCAGCGGGTTGATCCGCAGACCGGCGAGGTCCGGGTCGTCCTTGAGCTCCTGGACCAGCTTCATCGTGCGCGTCACGTCGAGCGTGATGAACTCGGTGACGTGCGGAGCGGTGAAGGCCGACCCGACCATCGCCGCCGCGGTGGCCTTCCGTACGCCCTTGACGGGGATACGGGTCTCCCGCGCGGCCGCGTCCACGGCCGGGGCGGCAGCCGCGACCGGGGCGGCCACGGGCTCGGCGGCCGGAGCGGCGGCCACGGCGGCCGGCGCCGGGGCGGCGGCCGCGTGGACGTCCTCGCGGGTGATGATCCCGCCGGGGCCGGTGGGGACCACCGCGGCGAGGTCGATGCCGAGGTCCTTGGCCAGCTTGCGGACCGGCGGCTTGGCGAGCGGACGCTCACCGGCCGGGGCGTGCCCGTTCCCGTTCAGGGAGACCGGGGCGGCGGGCGCCGGGATCACGGGGGCCGGAGCGGGGGCGGCGGCGACCGGGGCAGCGGCCGGCGCACCGGCCGGTGCCTTGCGGGCGCGCCGCTTCGACGCGCCCTGGGACACGCCGTACCCGACGAGCACCGGCTGGCGGCCCTCGGGCTCGGCCTCCTCGGCGGCCGGAGCGGCGGCCGGAGCAGCCTCGGCGACCGGGGCCACCGGAGCCGCGGCCGCGTCACCGGTGGCCACCGTGATGATCACCTGGCCGACGTCGACCGTCGTGCCCTCGGGGAAGCGCAGCTCGGCGACCACCCCGTCGAACGGGATCGGCAGCTCCACGGCCGCCTTCGCCGTCTCCACCTCGCACACGACCTGGCCGTCGGTGACGGTGTCACCGGGCTGGACGTACCACTTGAGGATCTCGGCCTCGGTGAGGCCCTCGCCCACGTCGGGCATCTTGAACTCGCGGACCGCGCTGTTCGTCGTCATCGTCGTCACGGACCCTCTCCTCAGTACGCCAGCGAGCGGTCGACGGCGTCGAGCACGCGGTCCAGGCCCGGCAGGTACTCGTCCTCCAGGCGGGCCGGCGGGTACGGCGTGTGGAAGCCGCCGACCCGGAGCACCGGCGCCTCCAGGTGGTAGAAGCAGCGCTCCGTGATGCGAGCGGCGATCTCGGAACCGACACCCAGGAACACCGGCGCCTCGTGCACCACGACCAGGCGGCGGGTCTTCTCCACCGACGCCTGCACCCCGTCGAAGTCCACCGGCGACATCGAGCGCAGGTCCACGACCTCCACCGACTTGCCCTCCTCGGCGGCGGCCGCGGCCGCCTCCAGGCAGAGCTTCACCATCGGCCCGTACGCCGCGAGCGTCAGGTCGCTGCCCTCGCGGGCCACCCGCGCCTTGTGCAGCTCGCCCGGGATGGCCTCGGTGTCGACCTCGCCCTTGTCCCAGTAGCGCCGCTTCGGCTCGAAGAAGATCACCGGGTCGTCGCTCTGGATGGCCTGCTGCATCATCCAGTACGCGTCGGAGGCGTTCGAGGGGGAGACCACCTTGAGGCCGGCCACGTGCGCGAACAGTGCCTCGGGCGACTCGGAGTGGTGCTCGACGGCGCCGATCGCGCCGCCGTACGGGATGCGCACGACGACCGGCATCTTGACCTTGCCGAGGGCGCGGGCGTGCATCTTCGCGAGCTGCGTGACGATCTGGTCGTACGCGGGGAAGACGAACCCGTCGAACTGGATCTCCACGACCGGCCGGTAGCCGCGCAGGGCCAGGCCGATGGCGGTGCCGACGATGCCGGACTCGGCGAGCGGGGTGTCGATCACCCGGTCCTCGCCGAAGTCCTTCTGGAGACCGTCGGTGATGCGGAAGACGCCGCCGAGCTTGCCGACGTCCTCGCCCATGATCAGGACCTTCGGGTCCGTGTCCAGGGCCTTGCGCAGCGACTCGTTGAGCGCCTTCGCGATCGACATCTTTTCGATGGCCATGGTCAGTTGCCCTCCTCGAAGGACGCGAGGTAGGCGGCGAACTGGGCGCGCTCCTCGTCGACGAGCGCGTGTCCGTCCGCGTAGACGTTCTCGAAAATGGCCATGGTGTCCGGGTCGGGCATGGCGCGCACGGCCTCGCGGACGCGCTTGCCGAGCGTCTCGCTCTCGGCTTCCAGGGCGGCGAAGAACTCCTCGTCGGCACCGCCGGAGGCCAGCAGGTGGGTCTTCAGGCGCTCGATCGGGTCCTTGTGCTCCCAGGCGGCGCGCTCCTCGTCCCGGCGGTACTTCGTCGGGTCGTCGGAGGTGGTGTGGGCGCCCATGCGGTAGGTGAAGGCCTCGACCAGGGTCGGGCCCTCGCCGTTGCGGGCCCGCTCCAGGGCCCAGCGGGTCACGGCGAGGCAGGCGAGGACGTCGTTGCCGTCGACGCGGATGCCGGGGAAGCCGAAGCCGGAGGCGCGCTGGTACAGCGGCACGCGGGTCTGGCGCTCGGTGGGCTCGGAGATCGCCCACTGGTTGTTCTGGCAGAAGAACACCACGGGGGCGTTGTAGACCGCGGAGAACGTGAAGGCCTCGTTGACGTCGCCCTGGCTGGACGCGCCGTCGCCGAAGTACGCGATGACGGCGGAGTCCGCGCCGTCCTTGGTGATGCCCATCGCGTAGCCGGTCGCGTGCAGCGTCTGCGAGCCGATGACGATCGTGTACAGGTGGAAGTTGTTCCCGTTAGGGTCCCAGCCGCCGTGGTTCACACCGCGGAACATGCCCAGCAGGTTGGTCGGGTCCACCCCGCGGCACCAGGCGACGCCGTGCTCCCGGTAGGTCGGGAAGACGTAGTCGTCGTCGCGCAGCGCGCGGCCGGAGCCGATCTGCGCGGCCTCCTGGCCGAGCAGCGAGGCCCACAGGCCCAGCTCGCCCTGGCGCTGCAGGGCGGTGGCCTCGGCGTCGAAGCGGCGGGTCAGGACCATGTCGCGGTACAGCCCGCGCAGGTCGTCGGCGGTGATGTCGGCGACGTAGGGGGCGAACTCGGCGGACGTGGCGTCCGCGACCCGCTCCCCTTCAGGCGTCAGCAGCTGTACGAGCTGGGGCTCGGCACTCTGGGTGGCAGCGGCGGCGGTCTTCCCGGTCGCTCGCTTGGTGCCGCTGCTGCGTCGCGGCTTGCGCGCGGCAGTGCTCTCCACGGTCACGTGTGCTCCTCCGTCGGTCCGGCACCCGGGGTCGTCCGGGGACCAGTGCGGCTCGCCTGGATCCGTACAGGCGCACGGGGTGGGTGCGGCTTGACGGGAATCAGGCGTGACAGTCGCCCCGGCGAGTGCCCTGCACCAAGCACGTTACCCAGCGCTCCGCATAACTGCGAAACCCCATCTGACCTGCGTTTTTACTTGGATTTCCAAGTAAATCCGAGGTTTCTGGAACAACCACTGGTCACAGCCTTGCAGGGGGCCGGAACAACGGCACGTTATCCCGGGTAACTGCGGCAGGGAAGGGGTGAGTATGTGAAACTGGCGTAGTGCGCGAAGACGGAAAAATCACTGTATTCCTGCTTGACGACCACGAAGTAGTACGTCGTGGCGTCTATGAGCTGCTGTCGAGCGAATCGGACATCGAAGTGGTGGGTGAGGCCGGCACGGCCGCCGACGCTTTGGTGCGCATTCCGGCCACCCGCCCGGACGTGGCGGTCCTCGACGTACGGCTGCCCGACGGCAGCGGGGTCGAGGTGTGCCGGGAGGTCCGCTCGCTGAACGAGGACATCAAGTGCCTCATGCTGACCTCGTTCGCGGACGACGAGGCGCTCTTCGACGCGATCATGGCCGGGGCCTCGGGTTACGTCCTGAAGGCCATCCGGGGGAACGAACTGCTGAACGCGGTGCGCGACGTGGCGGCCGGCAAGTCGCTGCTGGACCCCGTGGCCACCGCCCGGGTGCTGGAGCGGCTGCGCGACGGCAAGAACGGCAAGGGCGACGACCGGCTCGCGAACCTCACCGAGCAGGAGCGCAAGATCCTCGACCTGATCGGCGAGGGCCTGACCAACCGCGTGATCGGCGAGCGGCTGCACCTCGCCGAGAAGACGATCAAGAACTACGTGTCCAGCCTGCTGTCCAAGCTGGGCATGGAGCGGCGCTCCCAGGCGGCGGCTTACGTGGCCAGGCTGCAGGCCGAGAAGCACTGAACCGGGGCGCCCGCGGGGCGCCCACACGGGACCAATGGCCCCGGTGGCGGGGTCCGGATCCCCTTCCCGGCAGCCTGTCGGTACCCGAGAGTGGGGGCATGTCCCCCCAGGAGCTCCACGCCCTCGACCTGCTGCGCCGGGTGCCGTACGGCCGCGTCGCCACCAGCATGCGCGCGCTGCCGTTCCTCGCCGCCGCCCGCCACATCGTGGTGGCCGACCGCGTCGTGCTGCGCATGCACGCCGGGTTCGGCTACCACCAGGCGTGCAGCGGCAGCGTCGTCGCGTACGGGGCGGACAACTTCAACACCGGTGACCCGCACCTGTGGTCGGTGCAGTTCACCGGTACGGCCGAGGTCGTGGAGCCGACGACCGGCGAGCTGGAGCTGTTCGGGCCGGCGCCGCACTACGTGGACGGCGAGCTGTTCGACCCGGTCCACATGCGGATCGAGCCCCAGTTCGTCACCGTGCACACGATGGCCGCCGCCCCGGTGGGGCGGGCGTTCCAGCACGCGCTCTGACGCCCGTACCGGCCCGCGGCGGCCCGTGCCTAGCGCGTGGCGCCCTGGCCCTCGCCTGCCGGGTCGCCGCCCGCGCCGGGGCTCTCGCCGGTGTCCGGGGTCTCCGGGTCCGGGCTGGGCTCCGAGGGCTCGGTGGACGGCTCCTCGCTGTGCGTGGGCTCCGTGGTCGGCGGCTCGTACGACGGCGACGGCGACGGGTCCTGGGTGCGCGGCTTGGAGGGCTCGTACGACGGCTCGTAGGAGGGCTGCTCCTGCGAGGGCTCTTCCTCCTCCTGCGAGGGGCTCTTGCCCTCCGGGCTCGGGGTGTCGGCCGACGGGGACTTCGAGTCGGTGATCCCGGGCTTCTGCTGCGGGCCCTCGTTCGTGCCGCCGCCGCTGCCGGCCTTGTCGACCGCGTACACGACGCCCGCCGTGATGGCGATGACCGCGAGCGCGGCGAACAGCCACATCTTCCAGCGGCCGGCGCCGCCGGAAGCCTGGCCGCCGTGGCCGTTGCCGTCGTGGTAGCCGCCGCCACCGAAGGCGGAGCCGTCGTCCGGGTTCAGCGGCGGCACCATCGGCTGCCCGAACTGCGAGGTCGTCGAGTGCGACGGGTAGTGCGGCTGCGGGCCCTGGCCGGCCATCGGCATGGCGGCGGTGGGCGCCGGACCGACCTGGCCGTGCGGCAGCGCCATGGTGACCGGGCCGGTGTTCCAGGTGCCGGTGTGGCCGCCCTGGTCGTGCAGCATCTGGAGCGCGTACTGGACCAGCCCGCGCATCTCCTCGGCGCTCTGGAACCGGTCGTCCGGGTCCTTGGCCAGCGAGCGCATCACCAGGCCGTCGAGCTCCGCGGGCACACCGGGCGCCACCGTGGACGGCGGCACCGGCGCGTCCTGGACGTGCTGGTACACCACCGCGAGCGGCGTCTCGCCGGTGAACGGGGGGCGCAGCGCGAGGAGTTCGTACAGCAGGCAGCCGGTCGCGTACAGGTCGGAGCGGTGGTCGACGGCCTTGCCGAGGGCCTGCTCCGGGGAGAGGTACTGCGGGGTGCCCATGACCATGCCGGTCTGCGTCATCGTCGACTGGGCGCCGTGCAGGGCGCGGGCGATGCCGAAGTCCATCACCTTCACGGCGCCCGTGTTGGTGATGATGACGTTCGCGGGCTTGATGTCGCGGTGCACGATGCCGTGCTGGTGCGAGTACGCGAGCGCTTCGAGGACGCCGGAGACGATGATGAGCGCCTGGTCCGGCCCCGGCGCCTCGGCGCTGATCAACAGGTCGCGGATGGTCCGGCCTTCAACCAGCTCCATGACGATGTAGGGGACGACGTTCGGCCCGACCCGGTCTTCGCCCGAGTCGTACACGGCGACGACGGCGTGGTGGTTGAGGCCGGCGACGGACTGCGCCTCGCGCGTGAAGCGGGCCTTGGAGACCGGGTCCTCGGCGAGGTCGGCGCGCAGCAGCTTCACGGCCACGGTCCGGCCGAGCCGGACGTCCTCGGCGGCGAACACCTCGGCCATGCCACCGCGGCCGAGACGGTGCGTCAGCCGGTAGCGGCCCTCGCCCACGAGCCCGCCCGCGCCGAACTGTTCGGGAACGTCTGACATCCCGGCGCCGTTTCCCTCGGGTTCGGGTGCCATCAGTCCTCGCCTGTCGTATCCGGGCCGCGTCCGGCGGGGCCGCGGTGCTTTGTGCAGGGTGCTCCGATGAACGCTACAGCCTTTGTGCGCCGCACCGGTCAGGGATTCCGCCGAGGCCCGCTCGGGAACGGCCGGAGGTCGACGCGGCGTCCTGGTGTGGTCACGGAACGGGAACCCCGGCTTGACGTGTGGGTGCCCTCCGGCAGACTGGGCGCCGTCAAAAGCGGATCGCCAGGTCCCGCAGGTGGTCGCAGGGATCGGCGGGGTCCGCAGGTATAGCCCGAGGGGAAGCAGAGTCATGAGCCAGGACGGCACACAGGGCCGGTACGCAGGCGGTTCCCTGGCCCGTGGCCGTTACCAGCTACGGGACTTGCTGGGTGAGGGCGGCATGGCGTCGGTCTACCTGGCCTACGACGCGTCGCTGGACCGGCAGGTGGCCATCAAGACGATGCACACCGAGCTGGGCCGCGAGCAGTCCTTCCGCGAGCGCTTCCGGCGCGAGGCCCAAGCTGTAGCGAAACTGTCGCACACCAACATCGTCTCGGTGTTCGACACCGGCGAGGACATCGTCTCGATGGGTGGGACGGACGGCGAGAGCCTGCCGATGCCGTACATCGTGATGGAGTACGTGGAGGGCCGGCCGCTCGGTTCGGTGCTCCAGGCCGACATCGCGCAGCACGGCGCGATGCCCGCGGACCGGGCGCTGAAGGTGACGGCCGACGTGCTGGCGGCACTGGAGGCCAGCCACGAGATGGGCCTGGTGCACCGCGACATCAAGCCCGGCAACGTCATGATCACCAAGCGTGGCGTGGTCAAGGTGATGGACTTCGGCATCGCCCGTGCGATGCAGTCCGGGGTCACCTCGATGACCCAGACCGGCATGGTCGTGGGCACCCCGCAGTACCTCTCGCCGGAGCAGGCGCTGGGCCGGGGCGTGGACGCCCGCTCGGACCTGTACTCGGTCGGCATCATGCTCTTCCAGTTGCTGACCGGGCGGCTGCCGTTCGAGGCGGACTCGCCGCTGGCCATCGCGTACGCGCACGTCCAGGAGGAGCCGGTCGCGCCGTCGAGCGTCAACCGGTCGCTGACGCCGGCGATCGACGCGCTGGTGGCGCGGGCGCTGAAGAAGAACCCGAACGAGCGCTTCCCGACCGCGGCCGCGATGCGCGACGAGTGCGACCGGGTGCTGTCGGCGGGGCGGCCCGGGGCGCCGGTGATCGTCCAGGGCGGGCCCGTGAACAGCGGTGCGGGGGTCGGTTCCACCGTCTTCCCGCCGGTGGACGCCTCGCTCCAGGCCCCGCCGCCGCAGGCCGTGCAGCAGCCGTACCAGCCGTACGCGCCGACGCCGCAGCCGATGCAGCCGATGCAGCCCGTGCAGCAGCACCTCCACACGCCGCCGCCGCAGACCGGCGGCTACGCGTACCCGCCGCAGCAGGCGTACCCGCAGCAGGTGCCGACCCCGCAGCCGTACCAGGTGTCCGCGCCGACCCCGCCGGCCGGCGGGCGCGGCGGCGCGCAGGGCGGCGGCCGCAGCACCGGCCTGATCGTCGGCGCGGCCGCGGTGGCCCTGCTGGCGATCGGCGGCCTGATCTACGCGCTGTCCGGCAACGACGACAAGAAGGAGACGCCGACGGCCGGCGGCACCTCGGCCTCGGGCGATGCGAAGCCGGGCCACCGGGACGGGGACAAGTCGCGGACGATCGAGACGAAGGAGTGCACGGAGGCGACCGAGTCCTACAAGGACGCGACGAAGCTCCGGGCGCCCGACTTCCAGTACAAGCACGTGCTGTCGGTGAAGGACTGCCTGAACGCCGCGGGCTGGAACTTCAAGGAGGAAACCCGCCACGAGGCGGTCTGGGGCGAGGGCATCGTCGTCGACCAGTACCCCTCGAAGGGCGACGACTTCGACCCGAAGACCGTGGTGTTCACGCTGCGCGTGTCCTCGGGCGATCCGGAGTAGGTCCGGAGTAGGTCCGGAGTAGGTCCGGAGTAGGTCCGGAGTAGGTCCGGAGCCGCTCCGGGGCAGATCCGGAGCGGCCCGGGAGCGGCCCCGGAGCAGATCCGTGCGGTCGCCCGGGTGGAGGTGTCCGGGATGCCCGGTTTGCGGTGATGTGTGAACCTGAGCCTGACATCGCGTCGGCCGGGACGGGAGGGGCTTCCCGTGAGTTCACGCTTCCGCGCGCCGGGCTGGGCGGTCGGGATCGCCTGCGCAGGTGTCGTACTGCTGCCTCCCGGGGCCGCGCAGAGCGGACTGACGCCCGCCGTGACCGCGGCCGTGACGTCCACCGGCGACCCGGCCGAGCGCGAGCTGGCGGGGAGTGCGGCCGGGGTGGGGCGGGCCCGGCCCGGGCGGGCCGCCGAGGCGGCGGCCGAGCGGCCGGCGCCGGTGCCGGCCGTCCGCGAGGAACCGCCCGCCGCCGTCCCGGAACCGGTGCCGCCACCCACGCCGAGCGCCGTTCAGGCGGCACCGCGGCCCCTCGCGGGCGACCAGAGCGAGCGGCTCGCGGACATCGCCGCACATCTCATGCCGCTGGGCGCGGGACTGGCCCTGATGGGGCTCGGGCTGGGCTTCCTGGGCATGCGGCTTCGCCGCTGACGTCCCACCGACAGCCGCCGACCGCGGCCGACTGTCCCGACCGCCGCCGACCGCCGCCAACAAGCCGCTGAACAGGGCTTTTGCACCCGCTCCGTCCCCCTGCGGTCCGACCCGCACCCCCGCATCCCCCTTCCGGCGTACGCCGGAAGCCGCTTGTGCAGAGGAACATACTCGGTATACATACTGAGTATGTCGATCCGCCACGGACTCCTCGCCCTGCTGGAGCGAGGTCCCCGGTACGGCTCCCAGCTGCGTACCGAATTCGAATCCCGCACCGGCTCCACCTGGCCGCTCAACGTCGGGCAGGTCTACACGACCCTCGCCCGGCTGGAGCGCGACGGCCTGGTCTCCCCCGACGGGACCGACGAGGCCGGCCACACCCTGTACGCGATCACGGAGGACGGCCGTACCGAGCTGCGCGCCTGGTACGAACGCCCCGTCGAGCGCACCAACCCGCCCCGCGACGAACTCGCCATCAAACTGGCGATGGCCATCGGGGCACCCGGCGTGGACATCCGCGCCGTCATCCAGGCCCAGCGCGCGGCGACCATCCGCGCCATGCAGGACTACACCCGGCTCAAGGCCCAGGCCCTCACCGCCATCGAGAGCGGGCAGGCCCGCGAACGCGACGACGTGGCCTGGCTGCTCGTCCTCGAACAGCTCATCTTCCAGACCGAGGCCGAGGCGCGGTGGCTCGACCACTCCGAATCCCGGCTGGTGCGGCTCTCCGTCCTGGCCGAACGGGGAGCCCCGACCGCACCGCCCCAGGCCGCTCCGACCGCCGCTCCGACCACCGCGCCGGCCCGCCCGGCCGCCGCCCCGCGCGCTGCCCGCAGCCGGCGCGGCTGATCCGTCCCAGGGGGGAACCCTCATGCACCACCCTCACCAGGCCCAGGTCTTCGACCCGCCCGCCGCGCCCGTACTGGAGCTGCAGCAGCTCAGCCGCGTGCACGGCAGCGGCGCCACCGAGGTGCACGCGCTGCGCGGCATCGACCTGGCCGTCCACCCCGGCGAGCTGGTCGCCGTCATGGGCCCGTCCGGATCCGGCAAGTCCACCCTGCTCACCCTCGCCGGCGGCCTCGACACCCCCACCGGCGGACGGGTGCTCGTCGAGGGCACCGACATCACCACCGCGAGCCGCAAGCAGCTGGCCGCCCTGCGCAGGCGCTCCATCGGCTACGTCTTCCAGGACTACAACCTGATCCCGGCCCTGACCGCCGCCGAGAACGTCGCCCTGCCCCTCGAACTCGACGGCACCTCCGCCCGCAAGGCCCGCGTCCAGGCGCTCGCCGCACTGGAGGAGATGAACCTGCCGCAGCTCGCCGACCGGTTCCCCGACGAGATGTCCGGCGGCCAGCAGCAGCGCGTGGCCATCGCCCGCGCCCTGGTCGGCAACCGCCGCCTGGTGCTCGCCGACGAGCCGACCGGCGCCCTGGACTCCGAGACCGGCGAATCCGTCCTCGGTCTGCTGCGGGCCCGCTGCGACGCGGGCGCCGCCGGCATCCTCGTCACCCACGAGCCCCGGTTCGCCGCCTGGGCGGACCGCGTCGTGTTCCTGCGCGACGGCCGCGTCGTCGACGAGACCCTGCGCACCGAGCCCGACTCGCTGCTCTCCGGGCGGGCGGGCGGCCGGTGAACTCCTGGTACCACTCCTGGATCGCCGCGATCCGGATAGCCCGCCGCGACGCCTGGCGCGCCAAGGGCCGCAGCCTGCTGGTCCTCGCCATGATCGCGCTGCCGATCGTCGGCGTCAGCGGCCTGAGCCTGACCCTGCGCAGCGCCGAACCGTCCACCGTGCAGATGCTGGACCGCGCCCTCGGCGCGGCCGATGCCCGGCTCACCGGCACCTCCGCCGGGCCGCTCTACCAGGACCCGCGGGCCGACAACTTCGCCCCGGTCGGCGGCTACAACGACGACTGGACCCCGGACAAGGCCACCCCGGCATCGGCGAAGGCGGCGCTGCCGCCCGGCGCCCGGCTGGTCGAAGAGGTCGTGTCCGACGCCAAGCTGCGCACCCGGCACGGCCTGCTCAACGCCGCCGTCAGCGAGTTCGACCCCACCGACCCGCTGGTCAAGGGGCTGGTCACGCTCGACCGCGGCCGCTTCGCGCAGAAGGCCGGCGAGGTCGCCGCGAGCACCGCCTTCCTGGAGGAGTCCGGCCTGTACGTCGGCTCCAAGGTGGTGGCCCGCGGGCTGGACCGGCCGTTCACCATCACCGGCGCGTACGAAATGCCCGGCGACCTGAAGACCAGCGCGCTGATCGCCCCGGCCGGCAGCTTCCACGCCCCGCTCGGCAAGGCGCTCGTCGCCGCCGGCCTGAGCAGGCCTGGCACCAGCACCAACAACTTCGTCGGCATCGACGGCGGTTTCACGTGGAACATGGTCCAGGCGGCCAACGCCAAGGGCTTCCTGGTCACCTCGCGCTCCGTCGTCCTCGACCCGCCCGCCGACTCCGAGGTGCCGTACTACCGGCAGGAGAACAGGAGCTGGCAGGAAAGCGCGCTCAGCCGGACCGCCGACCTGGCCGCCGCGGCCACCATCGTCGGCCTCGCCATGCTGGAGATCTGCCTGCTGGCCGGGCCCGCCTTCGCGGTCGGCGCCCGCCGCTCGCGCCGCCAGCTCGGCCTGGTCGGCGCCAACGGCGGCGACCGCAAGCACATCCGGGCGATCGTGCTCTCCGGCGGCCTGGTCATCGGCACCGCCGCGGCCGTCATCGGCACCGCGCTGGGAATCGCCCTCACCCTCGGACTGCGGTCGGTGCTGGAGCAGTACATGGGCACCCGCTGGCCCGACTTCGACGTCCGGCCGCTGGAACTCCTGGGCATCGGCGCCCTCGCCGTCCTGACCGGCCTGCTGGCCGCGATCGCGCCCGCCGTCACCGCCTCCCGCCAGTCCGTCCTCGCCTCGCTCACCGGCCGCCGCGGCGTCCGCAAGGCCGGCCGGGTGCTGCCCGTCATCGGCCTGATCGCCATCGCCCTGGGCACCGCCCTCGCCCTGTACGGCACCACCACCGGGCTGGGCTTCAGCGTGGTCGCGGCCGGCAGCGCCGTCGCCGAACTGGGCATCGTGGCCCTGACCCCGGTCCTGGTCGGCGCGTTCGGCCGGCTCGGCCGGCTGCTGCCGCTGTCGCCGCGGCTCGCGCTGCGCGACGCCGTCCGCAACCGGGCCCGTACCGCCCCCGCCGTGGCCGCCGTGCTCGCCGCCGTCGCCGGCACCGTCGCCGTGGCCACCTACCAGGAGAGCCGGGACGTCGAGCACCGGGCCGCCTACACCGCCGAACTGCCCGCCGGCACCGGCAAGGCGATGTCCCAGGACTCCACCGACGTCCGCGAGATCCCGGCCGTCCGGGAGGCCGTCTCCAAGGAACTCCCGGTGGGCGTCCGCGCCGACGTCGACCGGATCGCCGTCGGCCGCCCCGACTGCGACCGCTACACCGGCCGCGAGGGCTGCGGGAACGTCGAAGTCCTCGTCCCCAAGGGGCAGGAGTGCCCGCTGTGGGAGAGCGAGGGCGGCCCCGAGTCCTTCACCAAGGCCGAGCGCAAGAAGTTCAACGACGACTGGCGCTGCATGTCCATGGGCGGCTGGGCGCAGCACGAGGTGGCCGTCGCCGACGAGAAGCTGCTGGCCGTCCTGGGCATCGAGGACCCGGGGGCGGTGCGCGCCCTGAAGGCGGGCACGCCGGTCGCCTTCGAGCGGAAGGCCGTCAAGGACGGCAAGGTCACCCTCCTGAAGATCACCGACATGGAACGGGTCGACCAGGCCCGGTCGAAGCGGCAGGAGCCGCCGGGCGAGCGCCGGACGTACGCGGTGTACGAGGCGCTGGACGCCAAGTCCTGGGGCGTGAAGCTGATCCTGCCCCCGGCGACGGCGAAGGCCGCCGGCTACAAGACCGTGCCGCAGGGCTCGTACTTCACGCTGGAGCGCAGCCCCTCGTCGGTCGAACGGCAGCGTCTGGACGGCGCGTTCGACAAGATGGGCGCCGACCCGGAGTTCTACGTCGAGAACGGCTACACCAGCGAGAACAGCCTGATCCTGCTGGCCCTGGCGCTGTTCGCCGGGCTCGTGACGATCGGTGCGGCCGGCATCGCGACCGGGCTGGCCCAGGCCGACGCCGAGGCCGACCTGAAGACCCTCGCGGCCGTCGGCGCACCCCCGCGGGTACGCCGCACCCTGAGCGGCTTCCAGTGCGGTGTGGTCGCCGCGATGGGCGTGCTGCTCGGCTCCGCCGCGGGCATACTGCCGGCGTTCGGCCTGCGGCTGAACGAGCGTCGCGAGCAGATGGAATGGTTCCGGGAGGCCACCGACAACGGCTACGCGCAGGGGCTGCAGGTCCCGTACGTGCCGGTCGTGGTGCCCTGGGGCACCCTCGGACTGCTGCTCGTGGCGGTCCCGGTGGGCGCGGCGGTGCTCGCGGCCCTGGTGACCCGCTCCAGCGGGGCCATGGCCCGCCGGGCGGCCGCCTGACGGCACCCCCGGCCGGCCGGGGCGGTCCGGGGCGGGCGTAGGGCGGGCGTAGGGCGCTCCCGGGCACGCTCCGGCGCGACCGGCGCACGATCGGTGCCCCCGTGCAGGGTGGATCACACCCGCACGGGGGCACACCGTCTCTTGACGACGGTGTGCGAGAGAATGGCGGCATGGAGATGCCGAGGAGTGAACGGTCGCAGGACAGCCCCCCGCAGGTTCTGATCGTGGGCCAGGACGGGATGGCGGTCGGCGGCGCCGATGACGAGTCGCGCGAGGTCCCGGTGACGGAGATGGTCGAACAGCCCGCCAAGGTCATGCGGATCGGCAGCATGATCAAGCAGCTTCTGGAAGAAGTCCGAGCGGCTCCTCTCGACGAGGCCAGCCGGGTCCGGCTCAAGGACATCCACGCCAGCTCCGTGAAGGAGCTGGAGGACGGGCTCGCTCCCGAGCTCGTCGAGGAACTGGAGCGGCTGTCGCTCCCGTTCACGGACGAGGCGATCCCGTCCGAAGCGGAACTCAGGATCGCCCAGGCGCAGTTGGTCGGCTGGCTGGAAGGCCTGTTCCACGGCATCCAGACCGCCCTGTTCGCGCAGCAGATGGCCGCGCGGGCCCAGCTGGAGCAGATGCGCCGGGCCCTGCCGCCCGGCGCCGGGCACGACGACGAGGACGGGCACGGGCACGGCCCGGTCCGCTCGGGGCCGTACCTGTAACCGCTGCCGCACGCGCGCAACACATCACCGGGCCGGTGTCCGCCGAAGGGGCGGGTGCCGGCCCGGGGGCGTTTCCGGGGGTGTTTCCGGGGATGCGGCCCGGGCTGCTTCCGGGGCTTCTCCGGGAGGGGCGCCGGGGGCACGGGCGGGACGGTGCGCGCAGCCGGCGGTAAAGACGGGCTAAGTGGCCTCCCGGGGAAGCCGGATGGGGGACGCATACTCGTGCCATGACCTACGACGCGATCGTGCTGGCCGGCGGCGCGGCCCGGCGGCTCGGCGGGGCCGACAAGCCAGGGCTGAGCGTCGGCGGCCGCGCCCTGCTCGACCGGGTGCTCGACGCCTGCCGGGACGCCGCCACCACCGTCGTCGTCGGCGGCCGCCGGGCCACCGCCCGGCCCGTGGACTGGACCCGCGAGGAGCCGCCCGGCGGCGGCCCGCTCGCCGCCCTCGACGCCGGGCTGCGCCGCGTCACCGCCGACCGGGTGCTGGTGCTCTCCGCCGACCTGCCGTTCCTCGGCCCCGGCACCGTCCACACCCTGCTCGGCGCCCTGCACCGCGAAGCCGTCCTGCTCACCGACGCGGACGGCCGCGACCAGCCGCTGGTCGCCGCCTACCGGGCCGAGCCGCTGCGCCGCGAACTCGCCCTGATCGCCGCCGAACACGGCACCCTGTACGGCCTCCCGCTGCGACTGCTCGTCGAGGGCCTGGAGCTGGACCGCACCGCGGCCGGCAGTCCGCTGGCGTCCTTCGACTGCGACACCTGGGAAGATCTCGCCGCCGCCCGCGCCCGGATCAGAGAGCATGGACACGTGCTGGACGAATGGATCACCGCAGTCAAGAACGAGCTCGGCATCGACCTCGACGTCGACATCCCCGCCCTGCTCGACCTCGCCCGCGACGCCGCGCACGGCGTCGCCCGCCCCGCCGCCCCGCTGACCACCTTCCTGGTGGGCTACGCAGCGGCCCAGGGCGGCCTGTCCCTGGAGGAGGCCACCCGCAAGGCAGCCGCCCTCGCCAACCGCTGGGCCGCCGAGTCCGGGCCCGGCTCGGGATGAACCCCCCGCCGGGCCGGGACGCAGCACCCCGAGGCCACCGAACCGCCCAGGACACGGAGAACCCCATGCCGGTCGTGAACCCCGCCGGGCCCGCCCCGGGCCCGGCCGAACCCGGCGGGACCGCCGAGTCCGCCGTCCTGGAGGCGCTGGCCCTGCTCGGCCCGGGCCCGGCCGAGGTCCGGCCCGCCCCGGCCGCCGCGGTGCACCGGGCGGCCGCCTGGCCCGAGGCCCGGCGGACCGCCGCGCTGGCCGGTGCCACCGACCCGGCCGCGCCCGCCCGGGCCCCCCTGGCCAAGGCCCTCGGCCGGGTGCTCGCCGCCCCGCTGTCGGCCCTGACCGACCTGCCGTCCTTCGACACCTCCGCCATGGACGGCTGGGCCGTAGCCGGCCCCGGGCCGTGGACGGTCCAGGACGGCGGTCAGGTGCTCGCCGGCGGCGCCCGGACCGTGCCGCTGGCCGACGGGGAGGCCGTGCGGATCGCCACCGGCGCCAGGGTCCCCGCCGACACCACCGCCGTCATCCGCAGCGAGCACGCCCGTACCGACGCCAAGGGCCGGCTGTACGCCGACCGGGCGGTCCTCACCGGCCAGGACATCCGGCCGCGCGGCCAGGAGTGCCGTTCCGGCGACCGGCTGCTGCCCGCCGGCACGCCCGTCACCCCCGCCGTCCTCGGTCTGGCCGCCGCCGCCGGGTACGACGAGCTGGAGGTGCTGCCGCGGCCGCGCGTCGAGATCCTCGTCCTCGGTGACGAGCTCCTCGCCGAAGGGCTGCCGCACGAGGGCCTGATCCGCGACGCCCTCGGCCCGATGATCGGCCCCTGGCTGGCCGCGCTGGGCGCCGAGACCGTGGCCACCCGCCGGCTCGGCGACGACGCCGACGCCCTGCACCGGGCCGTCACCCGCTCCACCGCCGACCTGGTCGTCACCACCGGCGGCACCGCCTCCGGCCCCGTGGACCACGTCCACCCCGTGCTGGCCCGGACGGGCGCCGAACTCCTCGTGGACGGCGTGGCCGTACGGCCCGGACACCCGATGCTGCTGGCCCGGCTGGGCCCCGGCAGGCACCTGGTCGGGCTGCCCGGCAACCCGCTGGCCGCCGTCTCCGGGCTGCTCACCCTCGCCGAGCCGCTGCTGCGGGTCCGCGCGGGCCTGGCACCCCGGCCCCGGTACACGCTCCCGGTCCGCGAGGAGGTCCAGGGCCACCCGCACGACACCCGGCTGGTCCCGGTGACCCTGCACGCCGAGTACGCCGTACCGCTGCGCTACCACGGACCCGCGATGCTCCGCGGGATCGCCGCCGCGGACGCGCTGGCCGTCGTACCGCCGCACGGGGCACGGGCCGGGCAGGAACTGGAGGTTCTCGAACTGCCCTGGGCAGCGGGAGGATGTTTCACGTGAAACTGCCCGGACATGACGCGATGGCCCGACAGGCCGACGAAAGCCTTGCCTCCCGGCGGGTCAAACTCCCCAAGCGGGTGGTCGAACGGCCGCTCCGGCAGGTCACCAAGCGGCTGCTGCTGGCGCTGATGGTGCTCTTCGCGACCGTGCTGATCGTCTGGCTCGACCGCGAGGGCTACCACGACAACGCGAACGAGAAGGTCGACTTCCTCGACTGCGTCTACTACGCCACGGTGACCCTGTCGACGACCGGATACGGCGACATCGTCCCGTACAGCGACAGTGCACGTCTGATGAACATCCTGCTGATCACTCCCCTCAGGGTGCTGTTCCTGATCATCCTGGTCGGCACCACCCTGGAGGTCCTCACCGAGCGGACCCGGGAGGAGTGGCGGCTGAACCGCTGGAGGAACCAGTTGCGGGAACACACCGTCGTCGTCGGCTTCGGCACCAAGGGGCGTTCGGCGCTCCAGACGCTGCTGGCGACCGGGCTGAAGAAGGAGTCCGTGGTCATCGTCGACCCGAGCTCCAAGGTCATCGACGTGGCCAACGCGGAGGGGTTCACCGGCGTCGTCGGCGATGCCACCCGCTCCGATGTCCTGCTGCGCGCCGAGCTCCAGAAGGCCCGTCAGGTCATCATCGCCACCCAGCGCGACGACACCGCGGTCCTGGTCACGCTGACGGCCCGCCAGCTCAACCGCGGGGCGAAGATCGTGGCGGCGGTCCGCGAGGAGGAGAACGCCCCACTGCTGCGGCAGTCGGGCGCCGACGCCGTCATCACCAGCGCCAGCGCCGCCGGCCGGCTGCTGGGCCTGTCCGTGCTGAGCCCCAGCGCGGGCGCGGTCATGGAGGACCTGATCCAGCAGGGCAGCGGGCTCGACATGTTGGAGCGGCCGGTCACCAAGGCGGAGGCGGGCCGCGGGGTGCGGGAGATCGACGACCTCGTGGTCAGCGTGGTCCGCGGCCACCGGCTGATCCCGTACGACGATGCCCACCTGGGCAAGCTCCAGTTGACGGACCGTGTGATCGTGATCGTACGGGCGGCCCCGCCCGCGGCAACGCTCGGACCGGCGGCCGAGTAGGCCTTCACCGCTCGCGTACGCTCCGGGCCATGCATGCGATCACGATTCCCCAGCCCGGTGGCCCGGAGGCCCTGGTGTGGGCGGAGGTCCCCGATCCGGTGCCCGGTGACGGTGAAGTCCTGGTGGAGGTCGCGGCGAGCGCCGTGAACCGCGCCGACCTGCTCCAGCGGCAGGGCTTCTACGACCCGCCGCCCGGCACGTCCCCGTACCCGGGTCTGGAGTGCTCGGGGCGCATCACGGCGCTGGGCCCGGGGGTCACCGGGTGGGCCGTGGGCGACGAGGTGTGCGCGCTGCTGGTGGGCGGCGGCTATGCGGAGCAGGTCGTGGTGCCGGCGGGGCAGCTGCTGCCGGTGCCGGCGGGGGTCGGCCTGGTCGAGGCGGCCGCGCTGCCGGAGGTGGCCTGCACGGTCTGGTCGAACGTGTTCATGATCGCGCACCTGCGGCCGGGGGAGACGTTCCTGGTGCACGGCGGGGCCAGCGGGATCGGGACGATGGCCGTCCAGCTGGCGAAGGCGGTCGGGGCGCGGGTGCTGGTCACCGCCGGCGGCAAGGAGAAGCTGGCGCGCTGCGCGGAGTTGGGGGCGGACGTCCTCATCGACTACCGGGAGCAGGACTTCGTCGAGGAGGTGCGGGCGGCGACCGGCGGGGCCGGGGCCGACGTCATCCTCGACATCATCGGAGCGAAGTACCTCGACCGGAACGTGAAGGCGCTGGCGCGGAACGGGCGGCTCGCGATCATCGGGCTGCAGGGCGGGCGCAGGGGCGAGATCGATCTGGCGGCGCTGCTGGCCAAGCGGGCGGCGATCACCGCGACGACGCTGCGGGCCCGTCCGCTGGAGGAGAAGGCGGCCATCGTGGGGGCTGTGCGGGAGCACGTGTGGCCGCTGGTCGAGGCGGGGCGGGTGCGGCCGGTGGTGCATGAGGTGTTGCCGTTTGCCGAGGCGGCCGAGGCGCACCGGATCGTCGAGGCCAGTGCGCACGTGGGGAAGGTGCTGCTGGCGCGCTGACGGGTCTGGATGCCGCCCGGCCGGGCAGGAAACTGCGCGGCCGGGCAGCAGGATCACAGCGTGCGCAGCAGGACTGCCGGGTTCTCTATGCAGTCCGCCACGTGGCGGAGGAAACCGCCCGCGGTGCCGCCGTCGCAGACCCGGTGGTCGAAGGTGAAGGAGAGCTGGACGACCTGGCGGACGGCCAGCTCGCCTTCGTGGACCCACGGCTTGGGGACGATGCGGCCGACCCCCAGCATGGCGGCCTCGGGGTGGTTGAGGATCGGGGTCGAGCCGTCCACTCCGAAGACGCCGTAGTTGTTCAGGGTGAAGGTGCCGCCGGTCAGGTCCGCGGGGGCGAGCTTGCCGGTGCGGGCCAGGTCCGTGAGGCGGGCGAACTCGGCGGACAGCGCCTCCGGGTTCATGGTGTGCGCGTCGCGGACCACGGGTACGACCAGGCCGCGCTCGGTCTGGGCGGCGAAGCCCAGGTGGACGGCGGGCAGCCGGACGATCTCGTTGGCCGCGAGGTCCACCGTGGAGTTCAGCTCGGGGTACTTCGCCAGGGCCGCGGTGCAGATCCGGGCCAGCAGCGCCAGCACCGAGATCTTCGGTCCGCCCACCGCGTTCAGGGCGGCGCGCGCGGCCATCAGCTCGGTGGCGTCGGCGTCCACCCAGCAGGTGGCGTCCGGGATCTCCCGGCGGCTGCGCGACAGCTTCTCCGCGACGGCACCGCGCAGGCCCTTGAGCGGGATCCGCTCGCCGGCCGCGGCCGGGGCGGCGGCCGCCGGCTGCGGGGCCGTGACGGGCGCCTTCAGCGCCGCCTCGACGTCCGCCCGCATGATCAGGCCCTCGGGACCGCTGCCGGACAGGGCCCGCAGGTCGATCCCGTTGTCCCGGGCCAGCTTGCGGACCAGCGGGGAGATCACCGCGACGGGAGCCGTGGCGAGCACGTCCGAGACGGCGGCCGGGACCGCCACCACCGGTGCGGGCGCCGGAGCAGCGGGTGCCGGAGCGGCCGGGGCAGGCGCGGCCGGCGCCCCCGTCGGGCGGATGCGCCGGCGGCGGGCCGGGCGGGAGTGGTCCGTGCCGTAGCCGACGAGGACGTTGCCCGAGCCGGACTCGGCCGGGGCCTCGGCCTCGGCGGCGCCGGGGGCGCCCACCGCCACGGTGATCAGCGGTGCGCCGACCGGCAGTTCGGTGCCCTCCTCGCCGAAGCGGGCGGTCACCACCCCGCCGTACGGGCAGGGCACCTCGACCATCGCCTTGGCCGTCTCGACCTCGACGACCGGCTGGTCGATCTCGACCACGTCGCCGACGTCGACCAGCCAGCGGACGATCTCCGCCTCGGTGAGGCCTTCGCCGAGGTCGGGCAGCTTGAACTCAAAGACCTGGGGCATCAGTTCTCCCACTGGAGACGGGCCACCGCGTCCAGGATGCGGTCCACGCCGGGCAGGTGGTGCTTCTCCAGCATCGGCGGCGGGTACGGGATGTCGAAGCCCGCCACGCGCAGCACCGGGGCCTCCAGGTGGTGGAAGCAGCGCTCGGTGATCCGGGCGGCTATCTCCCCGCCCGGGCCGCCGAAACCGGTCGACTCGTGCACGACCACCGCACGCCCGGTCCGGCGGACCGACGCGGCGACGGTGTCCTCGTCGAACGGCACGAGCGAGCGCAGGTCCACGACCTCCAGGTCCCAGCCCTCCTCCCGGGCGGCCTCCGCCGCCTCCAGGCAGACCGGCACCGACGGACCGTACGTGATCAGCGTGGCACTGGCGCCCTGGCGGCGCACCGCCGCACTGCCGATCGGGCCCACGGCCGTCGGCGCCTCCGGGTTCCAGTCGGCCTTGGACCAGTAGAGCCGCTTGGGCTCCATGAAGATCACCGGGTCGTCGGAGGCGATCGAGGCCCGCATCAGGCCGTATGCGTCCTCGACGGTCGCCGGGGTCACGACGTGCAGGCCGGGGGTGGCCATGTAATACGCCTCGGAGGAGTCGCTGTGGTGCTCGACGCCGCCGATGCCGCCGCCGTAGGGCACGCGGATGGTGATCGGCAGCGGCATCGCGCCGCGGGTCCGGTTGCGCATCTTCGCGACATGGCTGAACAGCTGCTCGAACGCCGGGTAGGCGAACGCGTCGAACTGCATCTCGACCACCGGGCGCAGCCCGTACATGGCCATGCCGACTGCGGTGCCGAGGATTCCGGCCTCCGCGAGCGGGGTGTCCGTACAGCGGTCCTCGCCGAACTCCTTGGCCAGGCCGTCGGTGATGCGGAAGACGCCGCCGAGGGTGCCGACGTCCTCGCCCATCAGGTGGACGGTCGGGTCCTCGGCCATGGCGTCGCGCAGGGCCCGGTTGAGGGCCTGGGCCATGGTCGCGGGCTTGGCCGCGGTGGCGGTCGCCATCACTGCTCCTCGGCTTCCAGCTCGGCGCGCAGCAGCGCGGCCTGCTCGCGGAGCTGTCCGGTCTGCTCCGCGTACACGTGCGTGAAGAGGTCCATCGGGTCGAGCACCGGCTCGGCGTTCATCGCGTCGCGGAGGTCGGACGCCATGGCGTCGGCCGCGTCGCGGGCCGCCTGTATGCCCTCGTCGTCGAGGTGTCCGCGCTGCGTCAACTCGCGCTCCAGCAGGAGGATCGGGTCGTGCGCACGCCAGGCCTCGACCTCGGCGTCGGTGCGGTAGCGGGTCGCGTCGTCGGCGTTGGTGTGCGCCTCCATGCGGTACGTCACGGCCTCGATGAGGGTGGGGCCGCCGCCGGCGCGCGCCTTCGCGACCGCCTCGGACAGCACCTCGTGCATCGCGGCGACGTCGTTGCCGTCGACGAGGCGGCCCGGCATGCCGTACCCGACGGCCTTGTGGGCCAGGGAGGGCGCCGCGGTCTGCTTGGCGAGCGGCACGGAGATCGCGAAGCCGTTGTTCTGGACCAGGAAGACCACCGGGGCCTGCCAGACGGCGGCGAAGTTCAGCGCCTCGTGGAAGTCGCCCTCGCTGGTGCCGCCGTCGCCGATCATGGCGAGTGCGACCACGTCGTCGCCCTTGAGGCGGGCCGCGTGGGCGAGGCCGACGGCGTGCGGCAGCTGGGTGGCGAGCGGGGTGCTCAGCGGGGCGATCCGGCATTCGCGCGGGTCGTAGCCGGTGTGCCAGTCGCCGCGCAGCAGGGTGAGGGCCTGCACGGGGTCGAGGCCGCGGGCGACCGCGGCGAGGGTGTCGCGGTAGCTGGGGAAGAGCCAGTCCTGCTCCTCCAGCACGGCGGCGGCGGCGATCTCGCACGCCTCCTGTCCGACGGTGGAGGGATAGACGGCCAGTCGGCCCTGCCGGGTCAGTGCGGTGGCCTGAGCGTTGTACCGGCGGCCGCGGACGAGTTCCGCGTACAGCCGGCGCATCAGGTCGGGGTCGAGGCGGTCCGCCGCCGGGGTGCCGAGGACCCGGTGGGGCTCGGCATCCGGGAGCAGCGGCGCGGCGTCGATGCGCGGCCTCCAGGCGGGCGGCGGGGTGGGGCGGTAGTCCGCACCGGCACCGGGCAGCTCTTGGACCGTCATGGCGGCGTACACCTCCTCGTGGGAAGCGGGCAGGGCAGCGCGCACGGGTGTGAGGCGCCTCACCTACCGATTGTTCGGTCGTGGGCGCATTTTGGCTACAGGCGGCTTCAGGCTGTGGACAAACGGAAATCCACGGCCTGAGATGGGTGCAGGACGTCCAGGACAGGGAGGCCGGGGGCCATGACGGATGAACAAATGGCCGTGGCGGCGGGCAGCGGGCCGGAGGCTCCGCTGCCCGTTCCCGCGCCGGACGCCCCGGCTCCGGTCGCTCCGCCGCGCCCGCTGGACGCCATCGACCGGTCGATCCTCCAGATGCTGCAGAGCGACGGGCGGGCCTCCATACGCTCGGTGGCCGAGCGGGTGCACGTCTCCCGGGCGAACGCGTACGCGCGGATCAACCGGCTGATCGACGACGGGGTGATCCGCGGGTTCTCGGCCCGGGTGAACCACGAGCGGGCCGGACAGGGCGCGTCCGCGTACATCACGCTGCGGATCGTGCAGAACTCCTGGCGGACCGTGCGCGAGCAGCTCCAGGAGCTGCCGGGCGCCGCACACATCGCGCTGGTCAGCGGTGATTTCGACGTGCTGCTGCTGGTGCACACGCCGGACAACCGGACGCTGCGGGAGCTGGTCCTGACGCGGCTGCAGGCGATCCCCGAGGTGCTGTCGACCCGCACCCTGCTGGTCTTCGAGGAGACCGATCTGGACCCGTTCACGGGCGGCTGACCGAAACGGTTCACCGGGGCCGGGACCCGGTCCGGTCCGGGTCCGACCGGGTCCGGGTCCGGGTCCGGGTCCGGGACCGGCCCGGGGCCTCACACCCGCCCCAGTCCGTCCTCCTCCACCCGCCGCGCCAGGTCGATCTTCGTATAGGTGGGCCGGCCGGCCTCCTGGTACTTCTCCTTCACCCGGTCGAGGTACCACTTCGCCGTGTTCACGCTGATCCCGGCGCGCCGTGCGGTCGCCTTGAGGGTCAGTCCCGACGCGTAGTCGAGCAGCACCTCCAGCTCGCGCGGGGCCAGCTGGGGACGGCACGGACCGGCGTCGTAGGCCCAGGCGAAGGCCAGCTCGGCGCTGTGCGCGGTGCCGCCGCCGGCGATCGTGCAGACCGCGTGGGTCAGCGTCTCCAGCGAGTGGTCCTTGGTGAGGTAGCCGTCCGCCCCGGCCGCCACCGCCGACACGATCCGGGTCCGGTCGGCGACCGTGCTGACCACCAGGACCCGGCTGCCGGCCGCCCGGAGCCTTCGTACGTTGTCCTCGGCGCGCGAGTCGTCGCGCAGCACCAGGTCGAGCAGGACCACCTCGGCGGGCGGCCCGGGCAGCGCGAGCAGCGCGTCCACGGTCGGCTCGGCGGCGACCAGGCGCAGCCGGTCCGCCCCGGCCAGCCAGGAGCGCAGGCCCTCGCGGAGCATCCGGTCGTCGTCCACGAGCGACACGGTGATCATGCGGGCCACCGCAGTTCGACCCGGGTGCCCTCGCCGGGCGCGCTGTCCACCTCGGAGCGCCCGCCGGCCGCGGCGAGCCGTACGTGGATGGACCGGCGCAGCCCCGTGCCCGTGCAGGTGCCGGCGGGCGCGGACGCGCCGGTGCCGGCCGGTGCCGCGGCCGGGTCGAAGCCGGCGCCGCGGTCCACGACCGTCACCCGGACGGCCCCGTCGGGTCCGGTGCCGGTGGCGGTCAGGTAGGCGTGCCCGGTCCCGGCGTGCCGCCGTACGTTGTTCAGCGCCTCGGTGACCGCGGCGGCCAGCGCGGCCGCGACCGGGCCGGGGACCTCCGGTACCGCGTGGTACTGGGCGGTCACCTTCAGCCCCAGGCATTCGGCGGACCGCACCGCCTCCTCCAGGGCGGCCGTCACGGACACCTCCTCCGCCGCCGTCCGTTCCCCCGTCGCCGTCTGCGTTCTCATGTCCGGCCCCTCCCCAGGCCCCGGGTCCGCCGCCTGGTCCTCGACCTGCACCAGCCGCCGCAGGTAGGCGGCTTCCCGGGCGCAGCGCTCGCGGACCTGCGGCGCGTTGGCGTCGATCTGGCCGGAGGCGATCGTGGTCAGCGTCGCCAGCACGGTGTCGTGAAGGGCCCTGTGGTGTGCCATCCGCTCGGCCTGCCGGGCCCGCTGGGCCTCGGCGGAGACCGCCTTGGCCACCGCCGCGTCGAGCAGGGAGCCCTGGCGGCGCAGGTACCACCAGAAGACCCGGCACATCACGGCCGAGGCGGCGACCGAGTTGAGGTGCCGCAGGGTGCCGGGGTCGGGCAGCTGCCAGGTGCCGGCCATCCACAGGTCGGCCGCCAGCGGGGTCGCGAGCAGCAGGCCGACGGCGGCCGCTCCCCAGCGCACGCCGAGCGCGGTGCCGGCCGCGGCACTCGACGAGCCGCCGAGCAGGAACAGCCAGCCGTAGCCCGCGGCGTTCGCCCGTTCGGCCGGCGGTCCGTCGCCGGTGCCGCCGCCGGCCAGGGCCACCGCGACGAGCGGCAGCACGCAGCCGGTCAGCACCACGTCCGTCCACACCCAGCGGCGTGCGAACCAGCCGCGCCCGTGCGCCGTCGCGTAGAGCACGAGGCTCGATGCGACCGCGACGGCGAAAAGCCCCCAGGCCACCAGCCCCGAGCCGCTCGTGCGGTACGCCGCGGCCACCGCGCCCATCGTGAGGTGGCTGCCCCGGTACAGGGCCGTCGCGAGGATCATGAACCGCTGTGCCCGCTGCAGCCCCGATCCCACCGCCACCACAGCCTCTTCACTGAACACACCCCCCCGAAAGGGCGGGTACCGGTGGCTCAGTGGAACTCGCTACTTTCTCGACGTCAAGGACATGTCAGGACAGTTGTTTCAAGCCAGGAGGGCCCGTGGCGCAGACCGGTGTGCGGACCCCGCGGTTCGACGGCTGCCACGACTGCTCCTCCACCCAGCCCTGACCGCAGGAGGGCCGGCTGTCGGGCGACCTCAGGGGAGCCGCCCGCCACGAGGCCCCGGCTGCCCGGACCCCCGTCGGGCGGTCTGCGGTCCCGGGTGTGCCGTCACCGGTGCCGTCGGGCACCCCGTAGGCCTGTCGGCCCGGTGACGGCACACCCTCAGGGAGCGGTCCGGAGGCCGTCGAACGCGAGAGCGACGACGGCCTCCGCGACCTGCTCGGCGTCCTGGCCCGAGCCGGGGTGCGGCCGGTACCACTCGACCAGCGAGTTCACCATCCCGAAGAGCAGCCGGGTGGCCAGCCGGATGTCCGCGTCGGCCCGCAGGTCGCCCTCGGCCTGGGCGGCCCCCAGCAGGTCGGCGACCCGGTGGTCGAACTCGCGGCGGCGCTCCAGCGCCCAGCGCTCGGTGCGCGTGTTGCCGCGCACCCGCAGCAGCAGCGTCACGTACGGCAGTTCCGCGACCAGCACCTCGACCGTGCGCCGGGTGACGTACTCGACCCGCTCGATGGCCCGGCCGCGGACCGCACCCGCCTCGTCGAGGATCCCGAAGAGCCCGTCGAGCGCCCGGCTGACGGCCCGGCGCAGCAGCTCCTCCTTGCCCGCCACGTGGTGGTAGATCGAGGACTTGGAGATTCCGGCCGCCTTCGACAGGTGCTCCATCGACGTGCCGTCGTAGCCGCGCTCGTTGAACACCTCCACCGCCACCGTGAGCAGCGTCTCCGGGGTGTAGGTGTCCCGCCTGGCCGTCGTCACGCGCCGCTCTCCCCGTCGTCGGTGGTCTCCGTCTCGTCGGCGCCGGCCGCGTACCCGAGCCGGAACAGCGCCAGCGAGGGCGCGTACCGGCCGCCGGGGCAGCGCTCGTCGAGGTGGTGCAGCAGGTCGTACGCCCAGTCCTGGCCGAGGCGGTCGTGCCAGGCGCCGGGGCCGAGGGGGTAGTTGACGCCCAGCCGCATGGCGGTGTCGATGTCCTCGAAGGTGGCGGTGCCCTTGGCGACGGCGTCGGCGGCCAGGTCGATCAGCATGGCCACCGTACGGGCGACGATCATGCCGGGGACGTCGCCGATGATGCTGACCTTCTTGCCGAGCTTCTGGAACAGTCCGACGGCCTCGGCGAGGGTCTGCGGGTCGGTGTCCTCGGAGGCCGACAGCGCGATGCGGGTGGCGCCGCGGTAGTCGAGGGCGAGGTCGAAGTAGACGACGTCGGTGAACTCGACGGAGGTCTTGCCGTCGGCAGGCACCAGCTGGCCCTCGCCGGGCAGCTGGATGTACGGGCCGCCGGTGGGGGCCGTCGTGACGGCGATCCCGGCCTCCTCCATCAGCTCCACCAGGTCCGCGGCCGGTCCGAGGTCGCCGACGACGGTGACCTCGGCGGGGGCCTCCTCCGGGCCGGCCGTGTGCGGCTCGGGGACCTGCGCGCCGTCGCCGTACGGGTACCAGCCGCGGCCCGCCTTGCGGCCCAGCCGGCCGGACTGCACCAGGCGGCGCTGGGCGAGCGAGGGCAGGAACTTGGGGCTGTGGAAGAAGGACTCCCACACGGACCGGGTGACGGCCTCGTTGACGTCCTGGCCGATCAGGTCGGTCAGCTCGAACGGGCCCATCTTGAAACCGCCGCTCTCGCGGAGCACGGCGTCGATGGTGGCCGGGTCGGCGCCCTGCTCCTCGTACACCGCGAAGGCCTCGGCGTAGAAGGGGCGGGCGATCCGGTTGACGATGAAGCCGGGGGTGTCGGCGCAGCGCACCGGGGTCTTGCCCCAGCTGGCGACGGTGTCGTACGCGGTCCGCGCGGCCTCGGGGTCGGTGGCCGCGCCGCTGACCACCTCGACCAGCGGCAGCAGCGGGGCCGGGTTGAAGAAGTGCAGGCCGACGAACCGGCCGGGGTGCTTGAGCAGGGCGCCCAGCTCGGTGACCGACAGGCTGGAGGTGTTGGTGGCCAGCACGCAGTCCGGCGAAACCACCCCTTCGAGGGCCGCGAACAGCTCCTGCTTGATCCGGACGTCCTCGACGATCGCCTCGATCACCAGGGCGGCCGGGGCCAGGTCGGAGAGCTGCCGCACGGCCGTGAGGCGGGCCGTCGCGGCCTCGGCCTCCGCCGCGTCCAGCCGGCCCTTGGCGACGAGCCGGGCGACCCGGTCGCCGACCGCGGCCGCGCCCAGGTCGGCGCCGCCCTCCCGGGCGTCGTACAGCAGCACGCTGTGACCTGCGAGGAGGGCCACCTGGGCGATTCCCTGGCCCATGGTTCCGGCTCCGACGACCGCGACGGTCCCGGACCGCTCGATTCCTGTCATGGCCCCGATCCTCTCGCATCAGTTGTCCACAAGGAGCGGCAGGCCCTCTTGTCCCGACCGATCGTTCGGTTACTCTAACTCCAGTCTGCTCTGCCGACGCCGCAGTCGCCTGATCCCGTACGGAAACCCCGCCCCGATCCTGCCCGGCTCAACGAGGAGTTGGTCCCTGATGGCCGCCGAGCTCACCGTCCCCCTGCTCACCGAGAAGCACCGGCCCACCCTCGACCAGGCGCTGGAGGCCATCCGCAGCCGGGCGTACTGGTCGCCGCACCCCGAGCACCCCAAGGCCTACGGCGAGACCGCCCCGGCCGACGGCCTGGCGGCCCACGAAGCGGTCCGCGGCACCCGCCTCGACCTCGGCCAGCCCGGCACCGACGGCTGGGCGGGCGGCGAGGTCTCCCCGTTCGGCCCGGCCCTCGCCGTCGAGTACCCGCACGTGGACCCGGACGTCCTGCTGCCCGCGATGAAGGCCGGCATGGCCGCCTGGCGGGACGCCGGACCGGAGGTCCGCGCCCTCGTCAGCATCGAGATCCTGGCCCGCATCGGCGCCCGCACCCACGAGTTCGCGCACGCCGTCATGCACACCAGCGGCCAGGCGTTCATGATGGCGTTCCAGGCCGGCGGCCCGCACGCCCAGGACCGCGGCCTGGAGGCCGTGGCGTACGCGTACGCGGAGCAGACCCGGGTACCCGGCCAGGCCGACTGGTCCAAGCCGCAGGGCAAGAAGGACCCGCTCAACCTGGGCAAGACCTTCACCGCCGTGCCGCGCGGCATCGCGCTCGTCATCGGCTGCAACACCTTCCCGACGTGGAACGGCTACCCCGGCCTGTTCGCCTCCCTCGCCACCGGCAACGCCGTGCTCGTCAAGGCGCACCCGCGGGCCGTGCTCCCGCTCGCCCTGACCGTGCAGGTGGCCCGCGAGGTGCTCGCCGAGGCCGGCTTCGACCCGAACCTGGTCGCGCTCGCCGCCGAGCAGCCCGGCGAGGGCATCGCCAAGACCCTGGCGCTGCGCCCCGAGATCAAGATCATCGACTACACGGGCTCCACCGAGTTCGGCGACTGGCTGGAGCAGAACGCCCGCCAGGCCCTCGTCTACACGGAGAAGGCCGGCGTCAACACTGTCGTCGTCGACTCCACCGACGACTACCGCGGCATGCTCTCCAACCTCGCCTTCTCGCTGTCCCTGTACAGCGGCCAGATGTGCACCACCCCGCAGAACCTGCTGATCCCCCGCGACGGCATCGCCACCGACGGCGGCCACAAGACCTTCGACGAGGTCGTCGCGGACCTCGCCACGTCGGTGGAGAAGCTGCTCGGCGACGACGCCCGCGCCAACGCCCTGCTCGGCGCACTGGTCAACCCCGGCGTCAAGGAGCGCCTGGAGGCCGCCGCCGGGCTCGGCGAGGTCGCCCTGGCCTCGCGCACCGTGGCCAACCCGGAGTTCCCGGACGCGGTCGTCCGCACCCCGGTCCTGGTCAAGCTGGACGCGGCCAAGCCGGACGACGCGGCCGCCTACATGTCCGAGTGCTTCGGCCCGGTCGCCTTCGCGGTGGCCGTGGACTCCACCGCCGACGCCCTCGACCTGCTCCGCCGCACCGTCCGCGACAAGGGCGCGATGACGGTCGGCGCGTACACCACCTCGCCCGACACCGAGCGGGCCGTCGAGCAGGTCTGCCTGGACGAGTCCGCGCAGCTCTCGCTGAACCTCACGGGCGGCGTGTACGTGAACCAGACTGCAGCCTTCTCCGACTTCCACGGCTCCGGAGGCAACCCGGCCGCCAACGCCGCTCTGTGCGACGGGGCGTTTGTGGCCAACCGCTTCCGCGTGGTCGAGGTGCGCCGCCAGGCGTAAGGCAGGCCCCAGGGCCGCCTCGGCGGCGGGTTCGTTCAGGGGAGGTCCGGCGGCAGGACTGCCGTTGCCGGGCCTCCCCAGTGGAAGAGGGCCATGGCCACGCTGGTGGCCAGGTTGTAGCTGGAGACCTGCGGGCGCATCGGCAGCGACACCAGGTGGTCGGCGCGTTCGCGCAGCTCCGGCGAGATGCCGTGCCGTTCCGAGCCGAAGGCGAGCACCGCGTCGTCGGGCAGGGTGTACGCACGGATGCTCTCGCCCTCGGGGTCCAGCGCGAACAGCGGCCCCGGCGGCAGCCCGTCGAGCGTCACCCGCTCCACGGCCGTGGCGTAGTGCAGCCCGGCGCCCGCCCGGACCACGTTCGGGTGCCACGGGTCGAGGTCGCCTGTGGTCACCACCCCGGTGGCCCCGAAGCCGGCGGCCAGCCGCACCACCGCACCCACGTTCCCCAGGTGCCGCGGGTTGTCGAGCACCACCACCGGCGCCGGCCGCGGCAGCCGCGCCAGCGCGGCCAGGTTCGCCGCCCGGTCCCGGCGGGCGGCCAGCGCCGCCACACCGGTCGGGTGCACCTTCAGCAGCAGTTCGTGGAGCACCTGCGTGGGCACCTCCCGGACCGCCTCCGACACGGCCGGGCCCACGTCCGAGGCCAGCTGGTCGGCCAGCCGCAGCAGCCCGGCCCGGTCGTCGGAGATCCCGATCCGCACCTCGGCACCGAACCGCAGCGCGTGCTTGAGGGCGTGGAACCCGTCCAGCAGGACGGCGCCCTCCTCGGCGGTCAGCCGCCAGTCCAGCACGGCCTGTGCGACCGCTTCCCCGTCACCCTGCCGCTGCGCTGCGCCCTGCTCGCTCATCCCCCCACCCTACGAGCCGCCGGCCGACCCCCCGGGCAACGGCGACGGCAGCCCGCCGCGCGGCCTCCTCCGCACTACCCTCGGCTTGCAGTGGAACCAGGCACGCCCCCGGACAGGTCCCCCGACGGGACCGGGCGGACGGGACCGGGCGGACGGGACGGAGCGGATCGTGAAGAAACTCGTCAACTCCCCTGAGACCGTGGTCGCCGACGCCCTGCGCGGCCTCGCGGCGGCCCATCCGGAGCTGGCCGTGTCCCCCGCCGAGGGCATCGTCACCCGAGCCTCCGGCCCCGTACCCGGCAAGGTCGCCCTGCTCTCCGGCGGCGGCAGCGGCCACGAGCCGTTGCACGCCGGGTTCGTCGGCCCCGGCATGCTCGACGCGGCCGTCTGCGGGCCCGTGTTCACCTCGCCGGTGCCCGACGCCGTCGCCAGGGCCACCGCGGCCGTGGACTCCGGCGCCGGGGTGCTGCACATCGTGAAGAACTACACCGGCGACGTCCTCAACTTCACGATGGCCGCGGAGGACAGCGCGGACGACGGAGTCCGGGTGGCCCGGGTCGTCGTCGACGACGACGTGGCCGTCACCCCCGCCGAGGGCGGCCCCGGCCGCCGCGGCACCGGCGCCACCCTGTTCGTCGAGAAGATCGCCGGCGCCCTCGCCGAGCAGGGCGCACCGCTCGACGCGGTCGCCTCGGTGGCCCGCAAGGTCAACGAGCGCTCCCGCAGCTACGGCGTCGCCCTCACCTCCTGCACGACGCCCGCCAAGGGCAGCCCCACCTTCGAACTCGGCGACGGGGACATGGAACTGGGCATCGGCATCCACGGCGAACCCGGCCGCGCCCGCAGCCCCCTGCTGCCCGCCGCCGACACCGCCCGCCTGATGCTCGACACGATCCTCGCCGACCTGCCCGGCCCTTCCGACGATCCGGTGATCCTGCTGGTCAACGGCCTGGGCGGCACCCCGCCGATCGAGCTCTACATCATGCGCGCCGAAGCGGAGCGGGTCCTGTCGTCCCACGGCATCCGCATCGCCCGCAGCCTGGTCGGCACGTACGTCACCAGCCTCGACATGGCCGGCTGCACCTTCACCCTCTGCCGCGCCGACCCCGAACTCCTCCGCCTGTGGGACGCCCCGGTCTCAACCCCGGCCCTGCGCTGGGGCGGCTGACACCGGGGGCGGTTCCAGCCCCTCCAGGGGGCCCGTCCCGGCAGGGGCCGGGGGAGTCCGGGGCGCGGGGGTCCGGGGGCGGAGCCTCCGGAACGCCGACCCCGCCCGCGCCCCCGTCCACACCAGGAACGCCGTCGGCAGGAACACCGCGTCGGCGGCGATCATCGCCAGCGAGAAGAACGGCAGCCCGAGCACCACCGCGATCCCCGCGTGCTCCAGCATCATCACCGCGAGCAGCACGTTCTTCACCCGCCGGTTGAACAGCGTGAACGGGAACGCGACCTGCACCGCCACCGTCCCGTACGACAGGAGCAGCACCAGCACCGCACTGCCGCCGAGCAGGTCGGACAGGGCCGGCCAGGGCGCGAAGTAGTCGAGGTTCAGCGGGTAGTAGAGGGCGGTGCCGTCCTGCCAGCGCGACCCCTGGATCTTGTACCAGCCGGCCGTCGCGTAGATCAGGCACACCTCGGCCATGATCACGAACATCGCCGCGTTGTGCACGACGTTCCCGATCACGTCGAACAGTGCCCGGGCCTCGCCCCGCGGATCGGTCCGCTCCGCGAACCACCACAGCGCGTGCCCTGCCCACAGCGCCGCGAACAGCACCGTCAGCGTGCCGCTGGTCGCCCCCTTCTGCGCGGTCACGACCAGCACGACCCCGAGCACGGCCCACAGCACCGGCCCGGCCACGTCGCGCCCCCGCCGCCCCTCGGCCGCCTCCCGGGCGGCCCGGCGGGCGTCCAGCGACCAGACCTGCGCGCACCGGGTCAGCACCAGGTACAGCGCCATGAGGTGGATGACGTTGTCCCCGCCGTCGCCCATGAAGACGGACCGGTTCTGCAGGGACAGCACGCCGATCATGAAGAACACGGAGGTGGCCCGGGTCCGCCAGCCCAGCGCCAGCAGCGCCGCGGAGACCACGGCCATCAGGTAGACCAGCTCGAACCACAGCCCGCTGCGCCCCCACAGCAGCACCGTGAAGGCGTTGTTCGACGCGATCAGCCGCTCGGCGAGCTCGAAGCTCCACGGCCCGTCGGGCCCGTACAGCTCACGGCGGTGCGGCAGCTCGCGCAGCAGGAACAGCAGCCAGGTGCCGGCGAAGCCGATGCGTATGACCGCACTCTGGTACGGGCCCAGGGCCCGCCCGGTGACCTTGCCGACGCCCCGCCCGAGCGCGGCCCGCGCGGCGGCGACGGTACGGGCGACGGGCGCGGTGTCGGTGTCGGTGTCGGTGTCGGCGGGAACGGTGGCGTCGGCGGGGCGCGTGCTCATCGGTCGGCCTCCGTCACGTCCCACCACGGCAGCTGCCGGTGGTACGTCTTCGTGTCGGTCTTCTCGTCGCTCCACGGCGGCGCCGCGACGTTGGTGGTGGCGGAACGGATCTGCACGCGCAGGATCTCCGCGCCGTGGCTGTACGCGGCCTGCAGCCGGCGCACCGCGATCCGCCGCAGGTAGGCCTCGGAGAGCTTGCCGCGGTCGCCCGTGGCGCGGTTCTGGTCGTCGTGGGAGCCGGTGTAGAAGTCCCAGGCGCGGCGGAGCTCGTTCTGCTGGACGTGGCTGGGGAACGGGTTGTGGCGGATGAACGCGCCGTCGGCGGCGGAGAGGTTCTGCCAGTCCGTGGTGACCCGGTTGCCGTCGGCGGAGCGGACCTGAGCCCGTGCCTCGACGGCGATGTTCTGCTGGAGCGGGTTGGGGGCGAACAGCTTCCAGTTCTGTTCGAACTCCGGGTAGATCCAGGCGTCCGTGGTCTCCGCGTGCTGCTTGGTCAGCGCGTTCGCGGGGGCGACGTGCAGGAAGACCAGCCCGAGGTGCCAGCAGGCGGCCACGCCGACGGCGGCGAGCACGACCGCGGCGGCGATCCGGTACGGCCGCGACAGGCCGGCGATTCCCGCGGGACGGGAGGCGAGGGCGGTCTCGACGGGGTCGGGAGCCTGCTCCGCCACCGCCTCCGGACCCGCATCCGGCGGCGATTCCTTCAGCGCTTCCGCCGGAACTTCCGGAGTGGCTGGTTCCGGGGGCGGATCCGCCTCCGCGGCGGGCCCGCGCGGGGTGCCCTGCTCGTTCGAATCCATCCCGCCCCGATCTTCGGCCGTCCACAAGCCATCCACAGAGGTTGACACCCTACGGGCCGCCGTCTCACCATTGAAGAGCATGAACCGAACGATCGGTCGGTAGGGCCGACCGGTCGACAGGCACTCGTCCACGACAGCGCAGGACATCGGCAGGGGGCCGGCATGGTGGCAATGACCCAGGACGCGGCGGCAGGGCAGGCGCCGGACCCGGCGCTCGTCGCCGCGTTCGACGCGGCCGTGGCGGCCGACGAGCGCGTGGAGCCGCGGGACTGGATGCCCGCGGAGTACCGCGCCTCCCTGGTCCGCCAGATGGCCCAGCACGCGCATTCCGAGATCATCGGCATGCAGCCCGAGGCCAACTGGATCACCCGCGCGCCCTCGCTGCGGCGCAAGGCGATCCTCATGGCCAAGGTCCAGGACGAGGCGGGCCACGGGCTGTACCTGTACAGCGCCGCCGAGACCCTCGGCACCAGCCGCGACGAGCTGCTGGACAAGCTGCACGCCGGCAAGCAGAAGTACTCCTCGATCTTCAACTACCCCACGCTGACCTGGGCCGACGTCGGCGCCATCGGCTGGCTCGTGGACGGCGCGGCGATCACCAACCAGGTCCCGCTGTGCCGCTGCTCCTACGGCCCGTACGCCCGCGCCATGGTCCGGATCTGCAAGGAGGAGTCCTTCCACCAGCGCCAGGGGTACGAGCTGCTCCTCGCCCTGTCCCAGGGCACCGAGGCCCAGCACGCCATGGCCCAGGACGCGGTGGACCGCTGGTGGTGGCCCTCGCTGATGATGTTCGGCCCGCCGGACGACGAGTCGGCGCACTCGGCCCAGTCCATGGCCTGGCGCATCAAGCGGCATTCGAACGACGAGCTGCGCCAGCGGTTCGTGGACATCGCGGTACCGCAGGCCGAGGCCCTCGGCCTGACCCTCCCGGACCCGGACCTCAAGTGGAACGAGGAGCGGGGCCACCACGACTTCGGGACCATCGACTGGTCCGAGTTCTGGGAGGTCCTCAAGGGCAACGGCCCCTGCAACGAGCAGCGGATCGGGCAGCGCCGCAGGGCCCACGAAGAGGGCGCCTGGGTGAGGGACGCGGCGGCGGAGTACGCCCGCAAGCACGGAGAGGCGAAGGCATGAGCACGTCGGAATGGCCGCTCTGGGAGGTGTTCGTCCGCTCGCGGCGCGGGCTCTCGCACACCCACGCGGGCAGCCTGCACGCACCGGACGCCGAGATGGCGCTGCGCAACGCACGCGACCTCTACACCCGGCGCAACGAGGGCGTCTCCATCTGGGTGGTGCCCTCCGCCGCCGTGACCGCCTCCTCCCCCGACGAGCGCGACCCCTTCTTCGCCCCGTCCGCGGACAAGCCGTACCGGCACCCCACGTTCTACGAGATCCCCGAAGGGGTGCGGCACCTGTGACCACCACCGTGGACAAGGCGGCGGCGCTCGCCCTCGGCGACGACGCCCTGGTGCTCGCGCAGCGCCTGGGCGAATGGGCGGGCCACGCCCCCGTCCTCGAAGAGGAAGTGGCCCTGGCCAACATCGCCCTCGACCTGCTCGGCCAGGCCCGCGTCCTGCTCTCCCTCGCGGGCGACGAGGACGAGCTGGCCTTCCTCCGCGAGGAGCGGGAGTTCCGCAACCTCCAGCTCGTCGAGCAGGCCAACGGCGACTTCGCCCACACCATCGCCCGGCAGCTGTACTTCTCCGTGTACCAGCAGCTGCTGTACGGCGAGCTGGCCGCGGGCGACGGCCCGTTCGCCCCGCTGGCGGCCAAGGCCGTCAAGGAGACCGCCTACCACCGCGACCACGCCGAGCAGTGGACCCTGCGGCTCGGCGACGGCACCGACGAGAGCCGCCGCCGCGTGCAGGCCGGGCTCGCCGCGCTGTGGAAGTTCACCGGCGAGATGTTCCGGCCCGTCGAGGGCCTGGACCTGGACGCCGAGGCCATGGCGGCCCTGGAGGCCCGCTGGCTGGCCGCCGTCACCGCCGTCGTCGAGAAGGCCGGCCTGACCCTCCCCGAGGGGCCCCGGACCGGCGCCTGGACCGCCGGCGCCGGCCGGCAGGGCCTGCACACCGAGCCGTTCGGGCGGATGCTCGCCGAGATGCAGCACCTGCACCGCAGCCACCCGGGGGCGTCATGGTGACCACCAGCCGCCTGGAAGAGGAACTCGCCGCGCTCGCCGGGTCCGTCCCCGACCCCGAGCTGCCCGTCCTCACCCTCGCGGAGCTCGGCGTCGTGCGCGGGGTGCGGATGCTCGCCCCCGGCCGCGCCGAAGTGGACCTCACCCCCACGTACACCGGCTGCCCGGCCATCGAGGCCATGTCCGCCGACATCGAGCGGGTCCTCCACGACCACGGCATACCCGAGGTCACGGTGCGCACGGTGCTCGCGCCCGCCTGGTCCACCGACGACATCACCGCGGAAGGGCGGCGCAAGCTCTCCGAGTTCGGCATCGCCCCGCCGCGCCCGCACAGCGCCCAGGGACCCGTCCCGGTCACCCTGTCCGTGCGCTGCCCGCACTGCGGCTCCACCGACACCGAGCTCCTGAGCCGTTTCTCCTCCACCGCCTGCAAGGCCCTGCGGCGCTGCACCTCCTGCCGCGAACCGTTCGACCACTTCAAGGAGTTGTAGATGGCTGCGGCCCGCCACGGCGCGTTCCACCAGCTGACGGTGGCCGCGGTCGACCGGCTCACCGACGACGCGGTGGCCCTCACCCTCCGGGTGCCGCCGGAGCTCCGCGCGGAGTACCGGCACGCCCCCGGCCAGCACCTCACCCTGCGCCGCCGGACCTCCGACGGCGCCGAGGTCCGGCGCACCTACTCGATCTGCTCGGCGGCCCCCGGCGAGGACGGGCCGGAGGCCCTGCGGGTGGGCGTGCGCCTCGTGGAAGGCGGCGAGTTCTCCACGTACGCGCACAAGGAGATCGCCGCCGGCGACGTCCTGGAGGTCATGGTCCCGGCCGGCCGGTTCGTGCTGGACCCGCGGCCCGGGCACTTCGCCGCGGTCGTCGGCGGCAGCGGCATCACGCCCGTCCTGTCGATCGCCGAGACCCTGCTGGCCGCCGAGCCCGAGGCCCGGTTCTGCCTGGTCCGCGCCGACCGCACGACGGCCTCCGTGATGTTCCTGGAGGAGGTCGCCGACCTCAAGGACCGCTACCCGGACCGCTTCCAGCTGGTGACCGTCCTGTCCCGCGAGGAGCAGGAGGCCGGACTGCCGTCCGGGCGCCTCGACGAGGAGCGCCTCACCGGGCTGCTCCCGGCGCTGCTGCCGGTGGAGTCCGTGGCCGGCTGGTTCCTGTGCGGCCCGTACGGGCTGGTGCAGGGCGCCGAGCGGGCGCTGCGGGGCCTGGGCGTGGACCGCACCCGGATCCACGAGGAGATCTTCCACGTCGCGGACGAGGCCACGCCGGCCCCGGCCGCCCGCACCGCGGCCCCGGCCCACAGCCGGGTCACCGCCAAGCTCGACGGCCGCTCCGGCAGCTGGCCCGTGGAGGCGGGGGAGTCCCTCCTCGACGCGGTGCTGCGCAACCGGGCGGACGCCCCGTACGCGTGCAAGGGCGGCGTCTGCGGCACCTGCCGGGCCTTCGTCGTCTCCGGCGAGGTGCGCATGGACCGCAACTTCGCCCTGGAAGAGGAGGAGACCGGCGCCGGTTTCGTGCTGGCCTGCCAGTCGCACCCCCTCACCGACGAGGTGGAGATCGACTTCGACCGCTGAGCCGGCGGCCCGGCACGGACCCGGCACAAGCCCGGCACGGGCCCGGTGCGTCCCCCCACGGCGGGGCCGCACCGGGCCTGTGCTTTTTCCAGAACCTGTTCTATCTTGACGGACCGTCAGATGGAGTGGAACAGGTTCCGGTGCGCGCGGGAGGACAGCAGTGGACTTCACCTTCACCGAGGAGCAGCAGGCGGCCGTCGAGGCGGCGAAGGCCGTGTTCGCGGACGTCGCCCCCGATACGGTTCCCAGCCCCGCCCTGTCGCCCGGCGCGGTCGCCGAGGACTTCGACCGCCCGCTGTGGGCCCGGCTGGGCACCTCCGACCTGCTCGGCCTCACCCTCGCCCCCGAGCACGGCGGCTCCGGGCTCGACACCGTGGCCCTCTGCCTGCTCCTGCGCGAATCCGCCCGGGTCCTGGCCCGCGTCCCACTGCTCGAACACTGCGCCACCGCCATGGCCGTACAGGCCCACGGCAGCCCGGCCCTCGCCGCGGAGCTCCTGCCCCGGGCCGCCCGCGGCGACCTCGTCCTGACCGCCGCCAGCGCCGGCCGCACCGGCCACGACCCCGCCGAACTCGCCGTCACCGCCCGCCCCGACGGGCCCGGCGGCTCCCACTGGATCCTCGACGGCACCCAGACCGCCGTCCCCTGGGCCCACACCGCCGACCTGATCGCCGTACCCGCCCACACCGCCGACGGCGCCCCGGTCCTCGCCCTCGTCGACCGTACCGGCCCCGGCCTGAGCGCCGCCCGCCAGTACGCCACCAGCGGCGAACTCCTCGCCGAACTCACCCTCGACGCCGTCCGCGTCCCCGCCGACCGCGTCATCGACGCCCCCGGCGCCTGGGAGCAGCTGCGCCAGACCCTCGCCACCGGCACCTGCGCCCTCGCCCTCGGACTCGGCGAACAGGTCCTCGCGATGACCGCCGGCTACACGGGCAAGCGCGAGCAGTTCGGCTTCCCCGTCGCCACGTTCCAGGCCGTCGCCGTCCAGGCCGCCGACCGCTACATCGACCTGCGGGCCATGGCCGCCACCCTCTGGCAGGCCGCCTGGCGCCTCGACACCGGAGCCGGCGGCCCGCTGCCCGCCGCCGGCGACGTGTCCGTCGCCAAGATCTGGGCCTCCGAGGGCGTCCGCCGGGTCGTCCAGACCGCCCAGCACCTGCACGGCGGCTTCGGCGCCGACACCGACTACCCGCTGCACCGCTACCACGCCTGGGCCAAGCAGCTGGAGCTCTCCCTGGGCCCCGCAGCCGCCCACGAGGAAGCCCTCGGCGACCTCCTGGCCGCCCACCCCCTGGCCTGACGGCACCGGCACCGGCACCGGCTCCCGGACCGGCTCCCGCACCGGCACCCGGACCACGCACGACAAACGGCCCCGGATCCGGCCCCACCGCCGTCGCGCGGCGGGAGCCGGACCGGGGCCGTCCCCGAGCTCACCTCGAAGAGCGGGACCTTACAGCACGAACGCCGCGCCGCCGCCCTCCGTCACCATCGGACGTCCGGCGGCCTCCCAGGCCTTCATCCCGCCGTCGATGTTCACGGCGTCCAGCCCCTGCTGGAGCAGGTACTGCGTGACCTGCGCCGACCGGCCGCCCACCCGGCACATCACGTGCACCCGGCGACCGTCCTCCACGGCCTCCGTCAGCTCGCCGAAGCGGGCCACGAAACCGCTCATCGGCAGGTGCAGCGCACCGTCGACGTGCCCGGCCGCCCATTCGTCGTCCTCACGGACGTCCAGGACGAACCCGTCGGCGGGCACGGCGGCGGCGTCCACCGAGGGGAGCGGACCGAAGTTCATAACGCCTTCTCTCGTGTAGGTCTCCCGTGGCAGGCACGGCGGCCACCCGGAGCACCGGGGCAGCCACCTCGAACCTATCCGACCCCGCGGCGTCAGAGCTGCCGGATCAGCTGCCGGATCGGCTGCCGCAGCTGCGTACGGGAGGCATCGGCGCGTCCGCCCGGCTACGGCCCCGTCAGCTCCGCGAGTTCCCGTTCGCGGTCCGCGACCTGGGACAGGAGCTGCTCGGCGATCTCCTCCAGCAAGCGGTCCGGGTCGTCCGGGGCCATCTTGAGCATCGCGCCGATCGCGCTCTCCTCCAGCTCGGCCGCGACCAGCGCCAGCAGCTCCTTGCGGCGGGCCAGCCACTCCAGCCGGGCGTACAGCTCCTCCGCCTCGGTCGGCCGCTGCTCCTCGGGCTGCGGGCCCGCCGCCCACTCCTCCGCCAGCGCGCCCAGCTCCGCCTCGTCGCCCCGCGCGTACGCCGCATTGACCCGCACGATGAACGCGTCCCGGCGCTGCCGCTCCGCGTCGTCCCGGGCCAGGTCGGGGTGGGCCTGCCGGACCAGCTCGCGGTACCGCTTGCGGGCCTCGTCCGAGGGCCGCACCCGCTCGGGCGGCCGCACCGACTGCCCGGTGAGCATCGCCGCCGCGTCGTCCGACACGCCGTCCGAGCCGAGCCAGTCGTGGAACAGCTCGTCCACGCCGGGCATCGGCATGACCAGCGACCGGGCCTCGGCCGCCTTGCGGAGGTCCTCGGGATCGCCGGTACGGGCCGCCCGGGCCTCCGCGATCAGCGCGTCCAGCTCGTCGAGCCGGGTGTACATGGGGCCGAGCTTCTGGTGGTGCAGCCGGGAGAAGTTCTCGACCTCCACGCGGAAGGTCTCCACGGCGATCTCGAACTCGATCAGCGCCTGCTCGGCCGCCCGCACGGCCCGCCCCAGCCGCACCTCACCCTGCACGTCATCACTCACCCGCCCCACCCTAGGCCCTCCCCCTCAAAACCAACCCGCCCAAGCCCCGACGGTCCCCGCCAGGCCAAGATCCGGCCCCGCCGGCGTTTGAGGCGCGGGGGCGGGGGCGGAGCCCCGAAAAGGGTCAGACCCCCGATTCGGCCGCGACCCGCCCGGACCGGACCGCCGCCACCAGCCCCGCATGATCCGCCTCGGTCACATCCGCATAGGCCACCGCGAACGCCCCCACCGCCACGTCCAGCTCCTCGTTCTTCCCGCAGTAGCCCGCAATCCGCCGAGGATCCGCACTGTGCGCATGCGCCCGGGCCAGCAGCGCCCCCGTCATCCGCGCATAGTCGTCCAGCTGGTCCGGAGACAGCGCCGCCGGATCCACGCTCCCCTTCCGGTTGCGGAACTGCCGCACCTGGAACGGCCGCCCCTGCACCGTCGTCCACCCCAGCAGGATGTCCGACACCACCTGCATCCGCTTCTGCCCGGCCACCACCCGCTGTCCCTCGTGCTCCACCGGCACCGCCCCGAACCCGACCGCCGCCAGGTGCGGCAGCAGCACCGAAGGCCGCGCCTCCTTCACCTGGAGCACCAGCGGCTCCCCCCGGTGGTCCAGCAGCAGCACCACGTACGACCGCGTGCCCACGCTGCCCGTGCCCACCACCCGGAACGCCACGTCGTGGATCGCGTACCGGGCCAGCAACGGCAGCCGGTCGCCCTGCAGCGTCTTCAGGTACGGGCCCAGCGACGCCGCGACCGCCGCCGCCTCCGCGTCCCCGACCCGCCGCAGCACCGGCAGCGCGTCCACGAACCGCCGCCCGCCGTCCGGCGCCGGCTCCGTCGACTTCGCCGCGAACCGCGCGCTCGTGTTGTTGCGGGCTTTCGCCGACACCCGTTCCAGCAGCCCCAGCAGGTCCTTCGCGTCGGTGTGCGACACCAGCTCCTCGTCGGCGATCGCGTTCCACGCGTCCAGCGCCGGCAGCTTCGCCAGCAGCCGCATCGTGCGCCGGTACGCGCCCACCGCGTCCTGCGCCGCCGTCCGGCAGACCTCCTCGGAGGCACCCGCCACCCGCCCGGCCAGCACCAGCGACGCCGCCAGCCGCTTCACGTCCCACTCCCACGGCCCGTACACGGTCTCGTCGAAGTCGTTCAGGTCGATGACCAGCCGCCCGCGCGCATCTCCGTACAGCCCAAAGTTCGCCGCGTGCGCGTCGCCGCACAGCTGCGCGCCGATCCCGGTCAGCGGCGTACCGGTCAGGTCGTGCGCCATCAGCCCGGCCGCGCCGCGCAGGAACGCGAACGGGTTCGCCGCCATCCGCCCGACCCGTATCGGGGTCAGCTCCGGCACCCGGCCGGCGTTCGACTCCTCGACGGCCGACACCGCGTCCGGCCGGTCCGCCACGGGCGCGAGCAGCGCGTGCGAGGCCCGCGGCACCCGGATGCGCAGGGCCCGGCCCTCGCCGCGCGCGTCGCCCTGTGCCGTACGCGGCGCAAACCCCGTCACGCCCGGTATCCGCTCGCCCATCCCGACCCCGCCCTCACTCGCGCATCAGTACAGCTCAACAGCGCCTGACGGTACCGGCCACGGCGGCAAATTCCAGCCCGTCCGGCGTCGGAGGCGCGGAGCCCGCGGCGGAGCCCCGAAGCAGAACCCGCCTACAGCCCCGCGTCCCGCGCCAGCAACGCCGCCTGCACCCGGTTCTCACACCCCAGCTTCGCCAGAATCCGCGACACGTACGTCTTCACCGTCGCCTCGCTCATGTGCAGCCGCCGCCCCGCCTCCGCGTTCGACAGTCCCTCACCGAGCAGCGCCAGCACCCCACGCTCCCGCTCACCCAGCTCCGCCACCCGCCGCCGCGCCTCGCCGGCCCGCCCGCCGCCGGCCACCCCCGCACCGGACGCCAGCTGGTCCACCACGTGCCGCGTCGCCGCCGGCGAGAGGTACGCGTCCCCCGCCGCGGCCGCCCGCACCGCCCCGATCAGCTCCGCCGGCGCGGTGTCCTTGAGCAGGAACCCGGCCCCGCCCTCCGACAGCGCCCGCAGCACGTTCTCCTTCTCCCCGAATGTCGTCAGCACCAGCGCCCGCGCCGCCGGCACCGCCCGCCGCAGCTCCCCCAGCGCCGTCAGCCCGTCCATCACCGGCATCTGGATGTCCAGCAGCACCACGTCCGGCGCGTGCGCCCGCGCCAGCTCCACCGCCGCCCGCCCGTCCGCGGCCTCCGCCACCACCTCGATCCCCGGATCCGACGTCAGGATCATCCGGATCCCCGCCCGGATGAGGGGCTCGTCATCGGCGATGACCACCCGGACCACACCGCTCGCCACGCCCGCTCCCTACCTGTCCACCTCGTACGCCGACTTCTGGACCAGCTTGCCGTCCCGGAAACAGAACCGGAAAACCCGGTCGGTGCGCACGTCCGACGCATACGCCCGGTCCAGCAGCACCAGGCACTCCGCCCCCGCCGGCCGCGCCGGCCCGCCGTCGCCCAGCCCGGACGTCACCATCGCACTGCCCTCCGGCAGCCCCCCGCGCACCTCCGCCTCCGCGGTCCCGACCTTCACCCCGTCGAACGTCCCCTGGTCGATCGACGCCTCCTGGGTCTCGTCGATCACCACGAAGAGCAGCACCCCGGCCGCGATCACCAGCACCACCAGCGCGGCCACCGCGATCCCGCAGCCCAGCGCCACCGCCCGGCCCCGGCTCCGGCCCACCTCGACGGCCAGCTCCTTGTCCACCGCGCCCCAGTCGACCGGCGCCCCCTGACCCCACAGCGGCACCGCCGGCGCCTGCTGCCCGAAGTCGTCCGCCGCGTCCACCGGCGCCACCACCGGCCCGGCCGCCTCCGCGCCGTACGGAAGCACCCCGGCCACCCGGAACCCGCCGTCCGGCAGCGGCCCCGCGTGCACCATCCCGCCGACCAGCCGGGCCCGCTCCCGCAGCCCCGTCAGGCCCTGCCCGCCGCTGACCACCTCACCGGCCGGCCCCGCCGCCGGCCCGTTCGCGATCTCGACCACCAGCGAGTCGTCCTCGTACCGCAGCTCCACGGCGATCGCCGCCCCCGGCGCGTGCTTGTACGCGTTCGTCAGCGCCTCCTGCACGATCCGGTACGCCGCGTGGTCGCACGCCGCCGCCAGCGGGCGCTCCACGCCCGACCGCGCCAGCCGTACGTCCGTACCCGCCGCCCGGGCCGCCGCGACCACCTCCGCGACACCGGCCACGCCGCGCCCCGCCGGCCCCGCGTCGTCCCCGGCCGGCGCCTCCACGCCGTCCCGCAGGATGCCGACGACCTCGCGCAGTTCGTGCATCGCCGCGACGGACGCCTGCCGCAGCACCCCCACCGCCTCCCGCTGGCGGCCCGTCAGCTCCGGATCGACCTCCAGGGCCCCCGTGTGCACGGCGATCAGCGCCAGCTGGTGGCCCAGGCTGTCGTGCATGTCCTGGGCGATCCGCTGCCGTTCCCGCAGCCGCGCCTGGCCCGACACCATCTCCCGCTCCCGCAGCAGCTGCGCATTGCGGTCCTGAAGCGCGTGCAGCAGCGTCCGCCGCTGGTTCCAGTACCGGCCCGCGAGCCCCGGCACCACCGTCGTCCCCAGGAACAGCAGCGCCGAGAAGAACAGCATGGGCAGCACCCGCAGCCCCTGCCCGGCCTCCGTCACCAGGCTGACCGCCACCGTCAGCACGAACGCCAGCGTGAACGCGAACAGCGCCCGCACCACGCCCACGATCCGCCGCCCGGCCGTCCACCCCGCCAGGATCGACACCGGCGCCATCCCGGCCAGGGCGCCCGCCAGCGCGCACGACACCACCAGCACCCCGGCGGGCAGCCGCCGCCGCAGCAGCGAGAGCGGCGCCACGGCCACCGACGCCGCCCCCACCATCCAGGCGGGGTCACCCGCCAGGTCCTCGACCCCCGCCGCCATCAGCACCAGCAGCCCGGCGAGCACCGCCTCGCCCGCGATCCGGCGCCGGGTCCAGGGATCCGGACCCTTCAGCCAGTTCCAGCCCCGGCCCAGCTCTGCCCTCACGTTCACGCCCCGACCTTAGACACCGGGCCCACCGGCGTCCGCTCTCTTTCGTCGCGCCCCGCCCGACGAAAGTCGCACCGCGGCTCGGGGGTCCGGCCATGCGTCCCGGCGGATGACGATCAAGGCTGCGGTACCATCCCGTATGGCGTGAGGGAAGTCAACGCCTGTGCACAGCGTGCGAGTTGAGTCCACGCAAGCGCCCTCGATTCGGCCCTGCGCGCGCACTTGCCACGCGGGGGTGCCCGCTCCCGGCCCTTCCGGAGAGCGCATTCTTCCGACCGCGCGCTCCCGCCGGCAGCCTTCTGCACTGCCCGCCCGAGCCTCGCCGCACCACCGCACCGGTCCGCAGGCTCCTTTCAGGAGACGACGTGAAAATCCTCCCCGAGATCTCTCGCACGCTGAGCGAATACCTCCTCATCCCCGGCCTGACCACGGAAGAGTGCACGCCGGACAACGTGGACCTCGGGGCGCCCCTGGTGCGCCACCGGGTCGGCGAGGAGGCTCCCGTCCGGATCGCCACACCCCTGGTGAGCGCCGTCATGCAGGCCGTGTCGTCGCCGGCGCTGGCGGCGGCCCTCGCCCGGGCCGGCGGGCTGTCGTTCATCCACCAGAACCAGCAGATCGAGGACCAGGCCGCCGACGTGCTGGCGGTCAAGCACGAGCACCCGGCCGACGGGGCGCACCACCGCGCGTCGGTGGACGGCGAAATGCGCCTGCGGGTGGGTGCCGGCATCAACTCGCGCGACTTCAAGGACCGCATTCCCGCCCTGCTGGAGGCCGGCGCGGACGTGCTGTGCCTGGACTCCTCGGACGGCTATTCCGTCCACCAGGCGAGGACCCTCGAATTCGCCCGGGAGAACCACGGGGACGACGCGTTCGTCGGCGCGGGCAACGTCGTCGACGGCCGGGCGTTCCGCTACCTGGCCGACGCGGGCGCGGCCTTCGTGAAGGTCGGCATCGGCGGCGGGGCCATCTGCACCACCCGGGCGCAGAAGGGCATCGGCCGCGGTCAGGCCTCTGCGCTGCTCGCCGTGGTCGAGGAACGCGACGCCTACGCCCGGGAGACCGGCGTGTACGTGCCGCTGTGCTGCGACGGCGGCCTGCTGAACGACTCGCACATGGCGGTGGCCCTGGCGATGGGCGCGGACTTCATCATGCTCGGCCGGTACTTCGCCCGGCTCGACGAGAGCCCGTCACGCAAGCTGCAGATCGACGGCCAGTGGTACAAGGAGTACTGGGGCGAGGGCTCGCGGCGCGCGCAGAACGCGGCCCGCTACGGCCAGCGCGGCCGGATGGTCTTCGAGGAGGGCGTCGACGGCTACGTCCCGTACGCGGGCGGCCTGCACGACAACGTGGAGCGGACCCGGGCCAAGCTGATCTCCACCATGATCAGCTGCGGCTCGACCACCCTGCGGGACTTCCACCGGGACGCAGTGCTGGTCCCGGTCTCGGCGGAATCGTTCAAGCAGACCGGCGCCGAGATCGAGGTGCGCCGGCCCGCCATCGACGCGGGCGAATAGCCCGACCGCGCCCCCGCGCCCCCGCACCTCCGCAACCAGGGCCGGAGGTGCGGGACGTGCGGGGGACACGGGGTGTGACCTCCCTTACACGGACTCCGGCACACGCACTCTGCGGCCTCCGGATGCGGCGACCGGCCGGGGAAAAGCGAAACGGCCGGCATCGTGATCACGATGCCGGCCGTTTCGTCGGTGGGCGAGGGGGGATTTGAACCCCCACGTCCCGAAGGACACTGGCACCTGAAGCCAGCGCGTCTGCCGTTCCGCCACTCGCCCGAGTAGCTACCTGAGGGCCTTCCCTTTCGGGCCGTTCCCCTGGCGACATCGGAACATTAGCACGTCGGACGGGGTGCAACCGAATCGCTTTCCCGGACCCCCCGCACCCCGCCCCCGGACCTCCGCCCGGAGCCCGTTCCGGACGGCACACCGGCCGGGGTTGCGCCCTCCCCTCCCGCTGTCCCCGCCAGGTGCGGGACACTGTCCGGGAGCCGCCTCTACGATCCCTTGTGAGGGGCAACACTCGTCTGCCGGACAGATAAGGGGAACCAGCCGATTTCCCCACGCGTGGATACGATCAGTAAGCAGTACAGGGCGACAACGAACGGAGGAGGTGCCCCATGGGAGTCCTGAAGCGGTTCGAGCAGCGACTTGAAGGCTTGGTGAACGGCACCTTCGCCAAGGTGTTCAAGTCCGAGGTCCAGCCCGTCGAGATCGCCGGCGCCCTGCAGCGCGAGTGCGACAACAACGCGACGATCTGGAACCGCGAGCGCACCGTCGTCCCGAACGACTTCATCGTGGAACTCAGCGCCGGCGACTACGAGCGGCTCAGCCCGTACTCCGGCCAGCTCGGCGACGAGCTCGCGGGCCTCGTCCGCGACTACGCGAAGCAGCAGCGCTACACCTTCATGGGCCCCATCAAGGTCCACCTGGAGAAGGCCGACGACCTCGACACCGGCCTGTACCGCGTCCGCAGCCGCACCCTCGCCGCCTCCACCTCCCAGTCCCAGCCGGAAGCCCAGCAGGGCCAGGGCGGACAGCGCCCCGGCGGATACGGATACCCGCCCGTCGCCGCACCCCCCATGCCCGCGGGCCCGCCTCCCGGCGGCCCGCAGCGGCGCCCCGGAGCCGGCGGCCCGGCCCCCGCACCCGCAGGCGGCGACCGCCTGCGCCGCTGGATCGAGATCAACGGCACCCGCCACCAGATCTCCCGCCCGGCGCTCGTGCTGGGCCGCAGCACCGAAGCCGACGTGCGGATCGACGACCCCGGCGTCTCGCGCCGGCACTGTGAGATCCGGACCGGAACGCCCTCGACGATCCAGGATCTCGGGTCCACCAACGGCATCGTGGTGGACGGGCAGCACACCACCCGCGCTACGCTCCGCGACGGCTCGCGGATCGTCGTGGGCAGCACCACCATCATTTACCGGCAAGCCGAAGGGTGAAGCGGGGGCAATGTCAGAGCTGACCCTGACGGTCATGCGGCTGGGTTTCCTGGCCGTTCTGTGGCTGTTCGTCATCGTGGCCGTCCAGGTCATCAGAAGTGACCTGTTCGGAACGCGGGTGACCCAGCGCGGTTCACGCCGCGGCGGGGGCGACACCCGCACACAGCCCCAGGGCGGCCGGCAGACCGCACCTCCGCAGCAGCGCCAGCGCCGCGGCGCACCCACCAAGCTGGTGGTCTCCGAAGGCACGCTGACCGGCACGACGGTCGCCCTCCAGGGCCAGACCATCACGCTGGGGCGGGCCCACGACTCGACCATCGTGCTGGACGACGACTACGCCTCCAGCCGCCATGCCAGGATCTACCCCGACCGCGACGGCAACTGGATCGTCGAGGACCTCGGGTCGACCAACGGCACCTACCTCGACCGGGCCCGGCTGACCGTCGCGACTCCCATTCCGCTGGGCGCCCCGATCCGCATCGGCAAGACCGTCATCGAGCTGCGGAAGTAGTACGAGAATGAGCGAGCGGAGCGAGCGAGCCGCGGCGGTCCCCACAGCGGACCCGAGCGCGCTCCCGACCGGAGGGTGGGCAGTGTGGCTCGTCAGGACCGGCTGTACCCGGAAGGCTTGTCGACTGGGCAGGTGCACATGAGTCTGTCCCTGCGGTTCGCCGCCGGATCCCACAAGGGCATGATCCGCGAGGGGAACGAAGACTCCGGCTATGCCGGACCGCGCCTCCTCGCGATCGCCGACGGCATGGGCGGCCAGGCCGCCGGCGAGGTCGCCAGCTCCGAGGTGATCTCCACCCTCGTGCAGCTCGACGACGACGTCCCCGGTTCCGACCTGCTCACCTCCCTCGGCAGCGCCGTCCAGCGCGCCAACGACCAGCTGCGCGTCATGGTCGAGGAGGACCCCCAGCTCGAAGGCATGGGCACCACGCTCACCGCCCTGCTGTGGACCGGGCAGCGCCTCGGCCTCGTCCACGTCGGCGACTCCCGCGCCTACCTGCTGCGCGACGGCGTCCTCACCCAGATCACCCAGGACCACACCTGGGTCCAGCGGCTCGTCGACGAGGGCCGGATCACCGAGGAAGAAGCCACCACGCACCCGCAGCGCTCCCTGCTGATGCGCGCCCTCGGCAGCGGCGACCACGTCGAACCCGACCTCTCCATCCGCGAGGTCCGGGCCGGCGACCGCTACCTGATCTGCTCCGACGGGCTCTCCGGCGTCGTCTCCCACCAGACCCTGGAGGAGACCCTCGCCGGCTACCACGGCCCGCACGAGACCGTGCAGGCCCTGATCCAGCTCGCCCTGCGCGGCGGCGGACCCGACAACATCACCTGCATCGTCGCCGACGTCCTCGACAACGGCAGCGTGGACACCCTCGCCGGCCAGTTCACCGACACCCCCGTGGTCGTCGGCGCGGTCGCCGAGAACCAGCACCAGCTGTTCGACGGCGGTGCCATGCAGACCCCCGCCGGCCGCGCCTCCGGGCTCGGCCGCCGCCACGCCGCCCCGCCGGCTCCCGGCTTCGGCCCGCCCGGAAGCGGCGACGCCCCCGGCTACGGCGCCGCGCCGGAAGGCCCGTACGGCAGCTTCGGCGACCACGACGGCTACGACGACTTCGACGACGACGGCGACGACTTCGCCCCCCGCAAAGGGCGGAAGTGGCTCAAGCGGTCCCTCGTCCTCCTCGTCGTCGCCGGAGTGATCGGCGGCGGCCTGTACGGCGGCTGGCGCTGGACGCAGACCCAGTACTACGTCGGCGTCCAGGACGAGCACGTCGCGCTCTTCCGCGGGATCAGCCAGGACCTGGCCATGATCAAGCTCTCGAAGGTCGAGAAGGACCACCCCGAGATCGAACTCAAGTACCTGCCGCCCTTCCAGCTGAAGCAGCTCAAGGAGACCATCAGCCAGGGCAGCCGGGCCGGAGCCGAGAAGAAGATCGACGAGCTTGCGGTCCAGGCGTCCGCCTGCAAGAAGGACGAGGCGCGCCGCAAGGCCGAGGAGACCTCCAAGCCCGCGCCCGACGGCGGCACGGCCACCCAGAAGAACCCGACGCCCACGCCCGGCCCCAGCCTCACCGCGGAAGAGCAGAAGCTGGTCGGATCGTGCGGGAAGCAGTAGGAGCCGCACCCGTAGCGGCAAGCGGGCGCAGGGGGCCTGCCACACCATGAGCGTTGTCACCAACACGACCACCATCGGCGCCATCGAGCTGCCGAGCCGGCGCAACACCGAGCTCCTGCTGCTCGTGTTCGCCGTGGTCATCCCGATCTTCGCCTACGCCAACGTGGGCCTCGCCGTCCACGGCAAGCTGCCCCCCGGCATGCTCGCCTACGGCCTCGGCCTCGGCCTGCTCGCGGGCATCGGGCACTTCGTCGTGCGCCGGTACGCCAAGTACGCCGACCCGCTGCTGCTGCCGCTGGCCACCCTGCTCAACGGGCTCGGGCTCGTCCTCATCTGGCGGCTCGACCAGTCGGAGCGGCTCCAGAACCTCGCCGAGCGGCAGTTCGGCGCGTTCTCGCCCTCCGCGCCCAACCAGCTCTTCTACACCGCGGTCGGCATCGCCCTGTTCGTCGGCGTCCTCCTCCTGCTCAAGGACCACCGCACGCTCCAGCGGTTCACGTACATCTCGATGGCCGCCGCGCTCGTCCTGCTGATCCTGCCCGTCGTCCCGGGCCTGGGCGCGGACGTCTTCGGCGCCAAGATCTGGATCAGCGTCGCCGGCTTCTCCATCCAGCCCGGCGAGTTCGCGAAGATCGTCATCGCGGTCTTCTTCGCCGGCTACCTCATGGTCAAGCGCGACGCCCTGGCCCTGGCCAGCCGCCGCTTCATGGGCCTCTACCTGCCCCGCGGCCGCGACCTCGGTCCGATCCTCATGATCTGGGCGATGAGCCTGCTCATCCTGATCTTCGAGAACGACCTCGGCACCTCGCTGCTGTTCTTCGGCATGTTCGTGATCATGCTGTACGTCGCCACCGAGCGGACCAGCTGGATCGTCATCGGCCTGCTCATGTCGGTCGGCGGCGCCGTGGTCGTGGCCGGCTTCTCCGGCCACGTCGAAGCCCGTGTCAACGCCTGGCTCGACCCGTTCGCCTGCTACACCACCTCCGGCGCCTGCGAGCAGGTCGGCCAGTCCCTGATGTCCTTCGGCTCCGGCGGCGTCCTCGGCACCGGCCTCGGCCAGGGCCACTCCGACCTCATCCTGTTCGCCGCCAACTCCGACTTCATCTTCTCCACCGTCGGCGAAGAGCTCGGACTCGCCGGTGTGATGGCCTTCCTGCTCCTCTACGGCCTGATCATCGAGCGCGGCGCCCGGACCGCCCTCGCGGCCCGCGACCCCTTCGGCAAGCTCTTCGCGATCGGCCTCTCCGGCGCCTTCGCGATCCAGATCTTCGTGGTCGCCGGCGGCGTGATGGGCCTCATCCCCCTCACCGGCATGACCATGCCCTTCCTCGCCTCCGGCGGTTCCTCGGTCATCGCCAACTGGGCCCTCATCGGCATCCTGATCCGCATCAGCGACACCGCGCGCCGTCCCGCACCGGCCCCCGCCCCGTCCCCCGACGCCGAGATGACCCAGGTGGTCCGACCCTCATGAACAAGCCGCTGCGCCGCATCGCGATCTTCTGCGGGCTGCTCGTCCTCGCCCTCCTCGTACGCACCAACTGGCTGCAGTACGTCCAGGCCGAAGAGCTGAGCACCCGCAAGGAGAACCGCCGGGTCGCCATCGCCCAGTACGCCCAGGAGCGGGGCAACATCATCGCCAACGGCAAGCCCATCACGGGCTCGGTCGTGACCGACGGCAGCGACTACAAGTACAAGCGGACCTACATCGACGGCCCGATGTGGGCCCCCGTCACCGGCTTCGCCTCGCAGGCCTTCGGCTCCACCCAGCTGGAGAACCTCGAAGACAAGATCCTCACCGGCAACGACGACCGGCTCTTCTTCGACCGCACCATCGGCATGTTCACCGGCGAGAAGCGCCAGGGCGGCAACGTCGTCACCACGCTGATGCCGGCCGCCCAGAAGGCCGCCTTCAAGGGCCTGGGCAGCAACAAGGGCGCCGTCGTCGCGCTCGACCCGCGCACCGGCGCGATCCTGGCCCTCGCCAGCGCCCCCTCGTACGACCCCTCCTCCTTCGCCGGCAACTCCAAGAAGGACGAGAAGGCCTGGGTCTCCCTCAAGGACAGCAAGAACAAGGAGCTGGTCAACCGCGCCCTGCGCGAGACCTACCCGCCCGGGTCCACCTTCAAGGTCGTCACCGCCGCCGCCGCCCTGGAGCACAAGGTGGTCACGGACATCAACGCCCCCACGGACACCCCCGAGCCGTACATCCTCCCCGGCACCCGCACCCCGATGGTCAACCAGCACGGCGGGTGCAAGAACGCCAGCCTGAACAAGGCGCTCGAGGTGTCCTGCAACAGCGTCTTCGCGAACATGGGCGACAAGGTCACCCGCGACAAGATGGTCGAGACCGCCGAGAAGTTCGGCTTCAACGACCCGGAGATCGACACCCCGGTCCGCGCCTTCGCCAGCGTCTACGACAAGACCATGAGCCGCGACGGGAACGCCCAGTCCTCCATCGGCCAGTTCAACACCGCGGCCACCCCGCTCCAGATGGCCATGGTCGCCGCCGCCGTCGCCAACGACGGCAAGCTGATGAAGCCGTACATGGTGGACCGGCTCACCGCCCCCAACCTCGACGTCATCGAGCAGACCGACCCGCAGGAGATGAGCCGCCCGCTCTCCGCCGAGAACGCGGAGAAGCTCCAGGCCATGATGGTCAACGTCGTCGAGAAGGGCACCGGCACGAGGGCGCAGATCGACGGCGCCACCGTCGGCGGCAAGACCGGCACCGCGCAGCACGGCGAGAAGAACAAGAAGCGCCCCTACGCCTGGTTCATCTCGTACGCCACGACCGACAAGGGCGCCGTCGCCGTCGCCGTCGTCATCGAGGACAGCAACGCCACCCGCGAGGACATCAGCGGCAGCGGGCTCGCCGCCCCGATCGCCAAGGACGTCATGCAGGCCGTCCTCAAGGCACAGGGGTGACGCACCTCACGCCGCCGCACCACCGGCGGCGACGGGTACCGGTCTCGTATCAGCCTGCGGTCACGGACGGCAGACACACGCACGGCCGGTAGCCTTTGCGCGAACAGCACACCGCCGGACCACACACGGGTGCGGTCGGGACTGACGGAGAGGGCTGGAAGTTATGGAAGAGCCGCGTCGCCTCGGCGGCCGGTACGAGCTGGGCTCGGTGCTCGGCCGTGGTGGCATGGCCGAGGTCTATCTCGCGCACGACACCCGGCTCGGCCGCACCGTCGCCGTGAAGACGCTCCGGGCGGACCTCGCCCGCGACCCGTCCTTCCAGGCCCGGTTCCGCCGCGAAGCCCAGTCGGCCGCCTCGCTGAACCATCCGGCGATCGTCGCGGTCTACGACACCGGCGAGGACTACGTCGACAACATCTCCATCCCGTACATCGTGATGGAGTACGTCGACGGGTCCACGCTGCGGGAGCTCCTGCACTCCGGCCGCCGTCTGCTGCCCGAGCGCACCCTGGAGATGACCACCGGCATCCTCCAGGCCCTGGAGTACTCGCACCGCGCGGGCATCGTCCACCGTGACATCAAGCCGGCCAACGTGATGCTGACCCGCACCGGTCAGGTCAAGGTCATGGACTTCGGCATCGCCCGCGCCATGGGCGACTCCGGCATGACCATGACGCAGACGGCCGCCGTCATCGGCACCGCCCAGTACCTCTCCCCCGAGCAGGCGAAGGGCGAGCAGGTCGACGCCCGTTCCGACCTGTACTCCACCGGCTGCCTGCTCTACGAGCTGCTCACCGTCCGGCCCCCGTTCGTCGGCGACTCCCCCGTCGCCGTCGCGTACCAGCACGTGCGCGAGGAACCCCAGCCGCCGAGCAACTTCGACCCCGAGATCACGCCCGAGATGGACGCCATCGTCCTCAAGGCCCTGGTCAAGGACCCCGACTACCGCTACCAGTCGGCCGACGAGATGCGCGCCGACATCGAGGCCTGCCTCGACGGCCAGCCCGTCGCCGCGACCGCCACCATGGGCGCGCCCGGCTACGGCGGCTACGGCTACCCCGACCAGAACCACGGCCACCCGGGCTACGACCAGCCGACCACCGCGCTGCGCACCGCCGACCCCGGCCAGACCTCGATGATGCCGCCGATGCCGCCGGGCGGCGACGGCGGCTACCCGCCGCACGGCTACGACGACGGCGGCCGCGGCGGCCGCCGCGGCCAGAAGAAGAGCCGGGCCTCCACGATCCTGCTCGTCGCCGCCGGCCTCCTCGTGCTGGTCGGCGCGATCCTCATCGGCCAGGCGCTGACCAACAAGACCGGCGGAGACACCCTCGCCGCCCCCAACTTCGTCGGCACCCCCTTCGACCAGGCCGTCAAGAACGGCAAGAACGCCGGCGTGAACGTCGTCGAGGCGAAGAAGGAGCCCTGCGAGGACCAGCCCAAGGGCAGCGTCTGCTCGCAGGACCCGGCCGCCGGCGAAGAGGTCTCCAAGGGCGACACGATCAACGTGACCGTCTCCACGGGCGCGCCGAAGGTCCTCGTACCCGACGTCATCAACGTCTCCTTCGACGAGGCCGAGAAGACCCTCAAGGACAAGGGCTTCGTCGTCGAGCGGAAGAACGAGGAGTCCGACCGGACCCCCGGCACCGTCCTCAAGCAGACCCCCGGCGGCAGCTCCTCGGTCGAGAAGGGCTCCACGGTCACCCTGTGGGTCGCCAAGGAGGCCGCGAAGTCCACCGTTCCGGACCTCGCCGGCAAGACCGTGGACGACGCCCGGAAGGCCCTGGAGGACGAGGGCCTCAAGCTCGGCAGTGTCACCGAGATCGAGTCCAGCGCCACCGCCGGCACGGTGGTGGAGCAGAGCCTCGCGCCGAACGTCGAGGTCGCCAAGGACTCCACCGTCAACGTGAAGATCGCGAAGGCGGCCGCGAAGGTCCAGGTCCCGATGCTGTTCGGCAAGACGGTCGCCGAGGCCAAGCAGATCCTCCAGCAGAACAACCTGAGCTTCGGCTCGGTCACCTCGGGGTCGCAGGACGACAACGCCATCGTCCTGACCACCGACCCCGGCGCGGGCACCCCGGTCGACGCCGGCACGGTGGTCAACGTGACCACCACCAACGGCGGCGGCAACCAGGGCGGGCAGCAGGGCGGCCAGCAGGGCGGCGGCCTCTTCGGCGGCCTCCGCGGCAACTGACCCGCCCCGCACGGACCGGAAGGCCGGGCGCTCCCTCGGGGGCGCCCGGCCTTCCGTCGTCCGGGGGCGCGTCAGCCCCGCAGTTCCGGCGGCGGCGTCCGGTCGGCGTTCACCTTCTCCGTGCGGACCAGCTCGCCCCACACGATGTACCGGTACTTCGACGTGTAGACCGGGGTGCACGTGGTGAGGGTGATGTAGCGGCCGGGGACGGTGCGGCCCGACTGGCGGGGGACCGGCGCCAGGACCTCGGTGTTGTACTTCGAGGTCTGGCTCAGCTGGGCGTAGACCTTGTAGACGTACCAGGTGTCGCGGGTTTCGAAGACCACCGCGTCGCCCGTGCGCACCTTGTGGATGTTGTGGAACTTCGCCCCGTGTCCGTCCCGGTGCGCGGCCAGCGTGAAGTTCCCCGAACGGTCCCACGGCAGGGCCGACTTCACCGGCTCCGTGTAGTAGCCCGCCACGCCGTCGTTGAGGACGTCCGACGAGGTGCCCTTCTTGACCAGGACCTCGCCGCCGCCCATCGCCGGGACGTGCAGGAACCCGATGCCGTCCCGGGTGTCGAGCGCCCCCGGGCCGGCCGCGGCGGGTGCCGTGCGCCACGTCTCGCGCACCGCGTTGCCGCGCGCGGAGGCCTCGCGGTCCGCCAGCACGTTCGTCCACCACAGCGAGTAGACGACGAACAGGCCCAGCACCAGCCCCGCCGTGATCAGCAGTTCGCCGGTGAAACTCAGCACCGCCGCGACCCGGTTCCGACTCCGCCTGCGCGTGCCCGCCACCTGCCCACCGTCCTCTGACTGCTATCCGGCCAGCGCGGCCGGCACGCCCTTGCTGCGCGGCCTCTCGTCGACCATCCTGCCCCACACCACCATCCGGTAGGTGCTGGTGAACTCGGGGGTGCACGTGGTCAGCGTCAGGTACCGGCCCGGCCCGGTGAAGCCGGAGCCCTCCGGCACCGGCCGCAGCACCCCGACGTTCGCCGGCGGGGTCTGCGGCAGGATCGAGGTCATCTCGTACGTGTAGTAGGCCTCGCGCGTCTCCACGACCACCGGATCGCCGGGCTGCAGCCGGTTGATGAACCGGAACGGCTCTCCGTGCGTGTTCCGGTGGCCGGCCACCGCGAAGTTCCCCGTGCGGTCGCCGGGCATCGCCGTCTTCAGGGCGCCCTCCGCGTAGTGCCCGACCAGCCCCCGGTCCAGCACCTTCGTCTTGCTGACGCCCTCGGCGACCGGCACCTTCACGTCCAGCTTCGGGATGTACAGGATGGCGAAGCCCTGACCGGGCTCGAACGCCTTCGGAGCCGCGGCCCCGCCCGCGCCGGCCGCCCAGTCCTCCCGGAGGCTGCCCACCGCGCCGTCGGCCGTCCGCTCGGCCAGCACGTTGGTGTACCAGAGCTGGTAGGTGACGAAGAGCAGCATCAGCACGCCCACCGTGATGAAGAGCTCTCCGACGGCACGGCCGGCCACGACCAGGGGACCCCCGCGAGCCCGCCTGCGCGCCCGTCTGGCGGCCTCCTGGGCCGCCCGGCGCCGCGCGGCCCGTCCCCCGGTGGGAGCGGGCGGCGCGAGCGCCGTCACGCGACGGCCTTGCCCACCACCGGCGCCAGGCCCGCCGACCGTGCCACGGCCCCGGCGTCACCGCAGCGCACCAGCCAGTTCGCGAGCATCCGGTGGCCCCATTCGGTCAGCACCGACTCGGGGTGGAACTGCACGCCCTCCACGTCGTGCTCCCGGTGCCGCAGGCCCATGATGATCCCGTCCTCGGTCCGCGCGGTCACCTCCAGCACGTCCGGCAGCGTCTGCGGCTCGGCGGCCAGTGAGTGGTACCGGGTCGCGGTGAACGGCGACGGCAGTCCCTCGAACACGCCCAGGCCTTCGTGCAGCACCGGCGAGGTCTTGCCGTGCAGCAGCTCCGGGGCACGGCCGACGACACCGCCGTACGCCACCGTCATGGACTGCATGCCCAGGCAGACGCCGAAGACCGGCACGCCCGTGCCGGCGCAGTGCCGGACCATGTCCACGCAGACCCCGGCCTCTTCCGGCGTACCGGGCCCGGGCGACAGCAGCACCCCGTCGAAGCCGTCCTGGGCGTGGGCGAGCGCGACCTCGTCGTTGCGCAGCACCTCGCACTCGGCGCCGAGCTGGTACAGGTACTGGACCAGGTTGAAAACAAAGCTGTCGTAGTTGTCCACGACCAGAATGCGCGCGCTCACCGGGTGGCTCCCGATCCTTCGTCGACGGTCACATCGTTGAACGGAAGCAGCGGCTCGGCCCACGGGAACACGTACTGGAACAGCACGAAGACCACCGCCAGGACCAGTACGAGGGAGATCAGCGCGCGTACCCACGCGTTGCCCGGCAGATGCCGCCAGATCCAGCCGTACATGCCGTCCCTTCCGTTCCGTATCGAGCAACAGACTACGGGCTGGCCTGCCGGGCGGGCCGGGTCTCGGCAAGTTCCGCCCACACGATGAGACGGTGGCTGTGGCCCCACTCCGGGTCGCACGTGGTGAGCGTCAGATAGCGCCCCGGCCCGGTGAACCCGGACTTCACGGGCACCGGGTCCAGCACCGCCACGTCCGTCGGCAGCGTCCGCACCGGGCCGGTCCGCACGGTGTACGTGTAGGTGCCCGCCGGGTCCTTCAGGATCACCTGGTCGCCGGGCCGCAGCCGCGGGAAGTCCTTGAACGGGTCGCCGTGGGTCCGCCGGTGCCCGGCCACGGCGAAGTTCCCGGTCCCGCCGGGCGCCGCCGTCCCGCGGTAGTGCCCCAGCCCCCGCTTGAGGGTGTCCGGGTCCGTGCCTTCCAGCACCGGCTTGCGCCAGCCCGCCCCGAACCGGGGGACGAACATCTCGGCGAACGCCCGCCCGGCCGGATGCCGGACCGCCTGGGGCGGGGCTCCCGCCTGCGGCGCCGGGGGAGCGGGGGCCGTCCGCTCCCACCGCTCGTGCAGCCCGGCCAGCTCCGCGTCCATCGCCCGGTCCGCCGTCACGCCCGTCCACCACAGCACGTAGGCGACGAACAGGAGGATCACCGTGCCGACCGTCAGGCACAGCTCGCTGAACGTGCGCACGGCCAGCCGCAGCACCGCCTCCGGGCGCGGGCGGGACCGTTCAGGACCGGCTCTCCACGGGCTTCGCATAGTGGAGGTCCACTGTGCCGGAGTAGCCCGGCAGAGTCAGCGCCCCGTGCTCGTCGACTTTCCAGCCGAGCCCGTACGCGTTCACGTACGCCTGGTAGTTCTGGAGCGCCGGGGAGGCCGCCAGGGCCCGCTGGAGGGTGCCCGGGTCGCCGACCGCCGTCACCTTGTAGGGCGGCGAGTAGACCCGCCCCTGGAGGATCAGCGTGTTGCCCACGCAGCGGACCGCGCTGGTGGAGATCAGGCGCTGGTCCATGACGCGGATCCCGCGGGCCCCGCCCTGCCACAGCGCGTTCACGACGGCCTGCAGGTCCTGCTGGTGGATGACGAGGTCGTTGGGCTGGGGCTCGGGCACGTTGGGGATCCGGGCCTTGGCGTCCGGCGGGGCGTCGTCGAGGGTGACGGTGAGGGCCCGGCCGCTGACGGGCTCGGTGCCGGCGGCCTTCTGGAGTGCTTTCAGCCGGGCGTCCTCGGCCCGGGTGCTGCCGTCGTCACGTTCCGCGAGGGCGTCGACCTCGCGGCGGACCGCGCTCGTGCTGTCCTCCAGGGCGGCGTTCTTCTGGCTTCGCTCGTGGATCAGATCGGACAGTTTCAGGAGCGAATCGTCGGTACGGATGTTCGTACCCTTGGAAGTGTTGAAGCTCGTGACGAAGATGAGTCCCGCGAGCGCGAAGACGGCGAGGGTCAGGAGCCGGACCGGCCTCCGGTGGGAGTGCTCGGAATTGCTCAACGTACCCTTCTCCTTCAACGCCGCAAGAACCACTACGCTAACGGACGCCCGGGGGAGGAAGAGTCCCCAGCGCATCGACAGGAGAGACCCTCGTGCCGAAGTCACGGATCCGCAAGAAGACCGACTACACGCCGCCGCCGGGCGCCCGCCAGGCCCAGGCGATCAAGCTGACGAACCGCAGCTGGGTCGCGCCGGTGATGCTCGCGATGTTCCTGATCGGTCTGGCGTGGATCGTGATGTTCTACGTCACCGACACGCGCCTGCCCATCGAGTCGCTGGGCAACTGGAACATCGTGGTCGGCTTCGGCTTCATCGCCGCGGGCTTCGGCGTATCCACCCAGTGGAAGTAAGTCAAGCTCTCCGCAGTCTTATCCACAGCGTTATCCACAGCTGAGGAAAAGACAGAAGATCTGTGGATAACTTGGACCCAGGTTGACGCCGGTGTGATTGATACCGGCCGCCGACCTGGGTCCTTGTGCATCCCGGGACCCGCTCCACCCCGTGCACAAGATCCAGCACGGTCTGTGGACAACTCTCCGCTCAGGTGAGCGCGGCCGTCCTCAAGAGCACGATCACCACGACCGCGGCGAGCACGAGGACACAGCTCCCCCACTGCCACAGCCCCCGCCGCTCCCGCGGCGCGTGCACCATCCCGAAGCCGATGAGCGCACCGCCGATCAGACCCCCGATGTGGGCCTGCCAGGAGATGCCGCCCCAGCCGAAGGTCAGCACCAGGTTGATCGCCAGCAGGGCGAGCACCGGCCGCATGTCGTACCGCATCCGGCGCATGAACACGGCCGTCGCGCCGAACAGCCCGAAGATCGCCCCGGAGGCGCCCAGGGTGAGCTGCTGGGGGGCGGTCATCCAGTACACGAGGGCGCTGCCGGCGAGCCCGGAGCCGAGGTACAGCGCCAGGTAGCGGGAGCGGCCGAGCGCGGCTTCGAGCGGCGGGCCCAGGAACCAGAGGCTGACCATGTTGAAGCCGATGTGGACGATCTCCTGGTGGAGGAACATCGACGTCAGCAGCCGGTACCACTGGCCCTCGGCGACGCCCTCCAGGGTGAGGGTGGCCGGGTCGAAGTAGCGGCCGGCGAGCCCGAGGGCGTCGACGAACGGGTCCTTGTAGACGAGCGCGCCGAGGAAGACGGCCAGGTTCGCCGCGATGAGCAGCTTGGTGACCAGGGCGGGGTCGGCGGCGAGGGTGCCACCGGCGACCGTGCGCGGCTGGGTGGCGTCCGGCGGGTGGCCGGTGCCGGAGCCGGTGCGGACGCACTCGGGGCACTGGAAGCCGACGGAGGCGTCGATCATGCAGTCGGGGCAGATCGGCCGGTCGCAGCGGGTGCAGCGGATGCCGGTCTCGCGGTCGGGATGGCGGTAGCAGGCGGGCAGTCGCTCGGTGTCCATGGCCCCCGCCCGGGTCAGCGCTTCTCGATGACGACCGACCGGAGGACGACGTCCTCCAGGGGGCGTTCGGTCCGCGGGTTGGTGGAGGTGCCGGCGATGGCGTTGACGACGGCCTGGCTCGCCTTGTCGGTGACCTCGCCGAAGATCGTGTGACGGCGGGTCAGCCAGGCGGTGGGGGCGACGGTGATGAAGAACTGCGATCCGTTGGTGCCGGGGCCGGCGTTGGCCATGGCGAGCAGGTAGGGCTTGGTGAAGGCGAGGTCGGGGTGGAACTCGTCGGCGAACTGGTAGCCCGGGCCGCCGGTGCCGTTCCCGAGGGGGTCGCCGCCCTGGATCATGAACCCGCTGATGACCCGGTGGAAGACGGTGCCGTCGTAGAGCGGGTCCTTGGTCTTCTCACCGGTCTCGGGGTTGGTCCATTCGCGCTCGCCGGTGGCGAGTTCGACGAAGTTCCTGACCGTCTTCGGTGCGTGGTTCGGCAGTAGTTCGATCTCGATGTCGCCGTGGTTGGTCCTGAGGGTGGCGTACAGCTTCTCGGCCACGAATCTGCCTTCCATAAGTCCATCTGACGTCTCTCGATCCTCGCATGGAGGAACCACGGACACCCAGATGCACGTCCGCGCATGCCGTGGGGCGTTATAAGGGGCATGATCCTGCAATGGGTGGAAAGGTGAACTGTGTCCACCACCGAAGAGGAGTGATCACGTGACCCGCACGGAAGGCCTGCTTGCCGCGGCAGGCACGGCCAAGGAGAGCGTCCGGCAGGCGGCGGAAGCGGTGGCTCCGTACGCCGGGACCGCCCGGGACGCCGCACTGCACTACGCGCACGAGGCGAACGAGCGGCTGGCGCCGAAGATGTCGGTGGCGGCCCACGAGGCGGCCCGGCAGGCGCGCGTCCAGTACGGGGCGCACGTGGCGCCGCGGCTGGTGCAGGCACGGGGTGCCCTGCCGCCGCAGGTCGACGAGACGGCGGTGCGGATGGTGCGCGGCACCCGGCGGGCCTGCCGGCACGCGGCCGACTACGCGCAGCCGCGGCTCGAGCACGCCGTGGCCGTGGGGCGGCCGGTGGCCGAGGAGGCCGCGTCGCGGTCGTCGGCGGCGCTGGCGGCACTGCGCGGCCAGGTGTCCGCGGAGGAGGTCCGGCGCCTGGTCCGCAAGCACGAGCGGCAGGCGCGCAACCACCGGCTGCTGAAGGGCGTGGCACTGACCGGACTGCTCGCGGCAGGTGCCTTCGCGGCGTGGAAGTGGTGGGACCAGCAGTCCAATCCGGACTGGCTGGTGGAGCCGCCGGCGGCGACGGAGGTGGCGGACCGGGGTCCGCTGAGTGCCGTGGACGGCTCGGGCCAGGACCGCTCACTGGACGACGCGGCTGCGGAAGCCGACGCCGAGGCGGCCCGCCGCAAGGACGACGGCGCCTGACCGCCCCGCAACGCACAAACACCCCCTCTGACCGCGTTTCCGCAGGTCAGAGGGGGTGTTTACATGTGGAGCCTAGGGGAGTCGAACCCCTGACATCTGCCATGCAAAGACAGCGCTCTACCAACTGAGCTAAGGCCCCGTGCAGTGAAGGCGGCCGTTGCGGATCACCGCAGGGCCACGTCCGCGACCAGAGTACCGGGTTACCCCCCGGATACCGCAAAATGATAGGGGCTCCCGGTCCGCGACCACTCTCCGTAAGATGCTCGCGAGGTTCGCACCAGCGAAGGGGAGTAGTAGTGGACGCAGTGCAGCAAGAGGCCACGGCGAGAGCCAGAGAGCTTCAGCGCAGTTGGTACGGGGAGCCCCTCGGCGCGCTCTTCCGCCGGCTCATAGATGACCTCGGCTTGAACCAGGCCCGTCTCGCTGCCGTGCTCGGCCTGTCGGCCCCCATGCTGTCCCAACTCATGAGCGGGCAGCGGGCCAAGATCGGCAATCCGGCGGTCGTCCAGCGCGTCCAGGCCCTCCAGGAGCTGGCGAGCCAGGTCGCGGACGGCAGTGTCAGCGCGGCGGAGGCCACGGACCGCATGGACGAGATCAAGAAGACGCAGGGCGGTTCGGTGCTCAGCAACACCGGCCAGACCACGACGAGTTCCGGTGCGCCCACCGTGAAGCGCGTGGTCCGCGAGATCCAGTCGCTGCTCCGCTCGGTCGCGGCGGCGGGGGACATCATCGATGCGGCGGACACGCTCGCACCGACCCACCCGGAACTGGCAGAGTTCCTCCGGGTGTACGGCGCCGGGCGCACCGCCGACGCGGTGTCGCATTACGAGGCGCACCAGGGCTGATACCGGACGGGGAGCGGGCGCAACGCAATGGGAGAGGTCTTCGCCGGTCGGTACGAGCTCATCGATCCGATCGGGCGGGGTGGTGTCGGGGCCGTCTGGCGGGCCTGGGATCACCGTCGCCGGCGGTACGTCGCCGCAAAAGTCCTCCAGCAGAGCGACGCCCACGCCCTGTTGAGGTTCGTGCGTGAACAGGCCCTGCGCATCGACCACCCCCATGTGCTGGCTCCGGCCAGCTGGGCGGCGGACGACGACAAGGTGCTGTTCACCATGGACCTGGTGAGCGGCGGCTCCCTCGCCCATGTCATCGGCGATTACGGGCCGCTGCCGCCCCGGTTCGTGTGCGCGCTGCTGGACCAGCTGCTGTCCGGGCTGGCAGCGGTGCACGCCGAGGGTGTGGTGCACCGGGACATCAAGCCGGCCAACATCCTGATGGAGGCCACCGGAACCGGGCGGCCGCACCTGCGGCTGTCCGACTTCGGCATCTCGATGCGCAAGGGTGAGCCGCGGCTCACCGAGACCAACTACGTGGTGGGCACGCCGGGCTATTTCGCGCCCGAGCAACTCATGGGTGCGGAGCCGGACTTCCCGGCCGACCTGTATGCGACCGGCCTGGTGGCCCTCTACCTGCTGGAGGGCCGGAAGCCCGACTCCCAGGCGCTGGTGGACCTGTTCCTGACGCAGGGCACCCCGGCGGCCCCCCAGGGCGTCCCGGAGCCGCTCTGGCAGGTCATAGCGAGCCTCCTGCAGCCCGACCCGGCCCAGCGGTTCCGTACGGCCACGGGAGCGCGCAAGGCGCTCGCGGACGCCGTACAGCTGCTGCCGCCGCCCGCCGCGGACGAGGAGCCGGTCGAGGTCTTCGACCAACTGGGCCCGCTGCCCGCCGGGTTCGCCCCCGAAGGCCCGCAGTCACCTGCTGCCGGCGCCCCGCTGCCCGGCGATCCCACGGCGGCGTCCTTCCCGGTGCCGGGCCAGGCAGCCGGTCCGGTCCCCGGGACGCCCCCGACGTACGGGCCCGGACACCCGGCCACCCCGCCCCCGGACGGCCCGCCCACGCTGTACACGCCCGGCGAGCCCACCCGGACCGCGTTCGGCCCTGTTTCACGTGAAACAACGCCACCGGCGCCCGTAGCCGCGCCGCCGCAGCCCTCCGTGTCGGAGACCGGCAGCTTCCACCTGGCGCCGCCGGAGCCCACCCGCCCGTACACGGCCCCTCAGCAGCGTCCCGAGCCCTGGACGGCCCCCGCGCCTCCGTCGGGCCCCGTGGCCCCTCAGGAGCCGGCGACGGCCCGTCCCGGCCCCCCTGCGAAGGTGACCGTCCCGGTGCTGCTGCTGGCCCTGGTATGCCTCGCCGTCGGCTTCTGGGCCCTCAGCCAGTCCTGACCCGCCCGCGCCGCGCCAGCAGCGTCCACGCGCCCAGTCCGAGCAGGAGGACGGTGCCGGTGCCGATGCCGCCGGCGGCCACCGTTCCCATGAGCGAGCGCCGATCGGCGGCGTCCTGCGCCTCCACTGCGGTCAGCCCGTCGCGCGCGGCACTGCGGTCTTCCGCCGAGACCCCGAAGCCCGCGGCGACGGCGTCCTCCCGGTACGGGGGCTCTGCGGCCGGCTGCCCTTCGGTCTTCACCCGCAGGGTCAGCGGCAGCTCCTCGGCGTCCGCGACGAAGTCGCCGACCTCGCGGTCCACGGTCACGGCGAGGTAGTACCAGCCCGCGACCGCGGCCGGCTCCATCCAGTCGTCGTTCGAGAAGCGGTTGTCGTACGCGACCGGGGGCGTCTTGCCGAAGGCCGCCATCGCCTGCTTGCCGTCGTACGAGGCGGTCTCGGTGTCCATGAGCGCACGGGCCGGGTTGTACAGGCTGACGGACAGCCCCCGGCCGGCGGAGCCGTACTCCTTGGTCATCCGCGGCGCCTTGGCCAGCTCGGCGCTGACGCTCAGCTGGCGCCCCCACTCGACGGGGATCCGGTAGAAGCGGGTCTGCCCCGGGTGCATCCCGTCCCGCCAGACCCCTGTCTCCAGCGCCCGGGCGTCGTTGAACCCGGTGCCGCCCGCGCGGACCTCGCCGACGCCGGGCGGGCGCACCGGTTCGGCGGAGGGCCAGGTACTGGGGGCGGCGGACGGCGGGGCGCTGCCGGTGCCGAGGCCCGGTTCCCGCATGACCGTCAGTTCCACGGGCCACGGCGCCTGGTCGGAGTCCTTGTCGGAGGTCCGGACGAGCTTCACGTAGTAGGGGCCCGCCTGTTGGCAGTCCGCGTCCTCCTGGAGGCGGCGTACGGCCACGTCGGTGATCGGCCGGGCGTGGTCCGAGCCGAAGGTGCCACGGTCCGAACTGCCGCACTCCTCGCCGCCGGCGGTCATCAGCACCACGTCGATGCCGTCCCCGTACGCCACTTCGGCGCCGGGCGCGGGCCGGACCACCGCCGAGACGTAGACGCTCGACCGGGCGTCCAGCGTGACCTGGTAGAAGCGCTCACCGGGCGCCACGGCGTCCTCGTGGCTGCCGGGCTCCAGCAGGGGCGCGGTGGCGGTGCTGGCGGCCCCGCTGACGGCCCGGGAGCCCGGCGCGGTCACGTAGGCGGGTCCGTCGGCGGCCACGGCCCCCGGAGTCACGGTTCCCAGCACGAGTCCCGCGCCTGTCACGACCGCCGCCGCACGGATCCGAACCATCACGCCCCACCCCGAATTTGCCAGCGCAACTCAAAACTTTGCAAACCAGAACTTATTGCCCCAGAACAGCACAAAGCCCCGGCCGCAGCGGCAGCCGGGGCTTCATGAACTCAGCCTGGGGTCTCACACACCGGAACCGGACGGCACGGAGTCGGTGGCCTCCGTCCAAAGGTCCTGCTCGGCGCGGTCCGCCTGGATCTGGCGGTACACGAGGAGCCCGCCGATGGCGGCCAGTGCGACCAGGAGCAGCTTCTTCACCGCGCGACCTCGTCTTTCGTTGACGTAGGGGACTTCTGGCGCCCGACTATACACACCGACCGATATCGATTGGTTACCTGGGAACGACCCGGATGCCGCAACGGCAACGGCCCGGCGGAGAATCTCCGCCGGGCCGTTGCCGTTCTGTGGGGCTAACAGGATTTGAACCTGTGGCCTCATCCTTATCAGGGATGCGCTCTAACCAACTGAGCTATAGCCCCTCCGCGCTGCGCGCTGACTCCTGAAGGTTAGCGCACAGACCCGGGAGTTCCCAAATCGCAGGTCACAGGGGCTCAGGAGCCCCTACTCGTCCTCGGCGAGCGTCAGCTCCACGCCGCCCACGAAGCCCGCGGACAGGTTGTAGATGAACGCCCCGAGGGTCGCGAGGGCCGTCGCCAGCACCACGTCGATCACGGCGATCACCGAGGTGAAGATGATGACCCGCGGCAGCGAAAGGAACGACTGCAGATCGAAGCCGTTGCTCTCGTTGGAGCCGGTGGCCTCGCTGATGGTGCCGCCGACGGTCGAGAAGACGCCCATCGCGTCCATGACCATCCACAGCACCACCGACGCCACGATCGTGCACACGCCCAGCGCGATGGACAGCAGGAAGCTGACCTTCATCACCGACCACGGGTCGGCCTTGGCCACCCGCAGCCGCGCCTTCCGGGTCCGCGGCTGCGTCCGGGACGCGGCCACCCGCGCCCGGTCCCCGCCGCGCGCCGCCGCCGGGCCGCTGCCCGGGGCCGCGTATGCCTGCGGCGGGTGGTACGGCTGCTGCGCCTGGGACGACGACTGGGGCTGCGGCGCCCGCGGATCCGTCACGGTTCCCCCCTTGGAGTCCGCGGCAGGGCCACGGGCACCGTTCGCTCCGGACGTGGCCGATCCGGCGCCCGTGGCTCCACTCACGATCTACTCCTCGTGCTCCCCGGCCGGGGCTTCGCTGCCCTCGGCGGCCTCGACGGCCGGGCCCTCCGCTGCGTCGGCCGACTCGTCGACCTCTTCAGCGTCCTGACCCGCCTCCGCGTTACGAGCGATGCCGACCACGGCATCGCGCTTCCCCAGGTTGATCAGCTGGACGCCCATGGTGTCACGGCCGGTCTCCCTCACTTCGCTGACTCGCGTACGAATCACACCACCGCTGAGCGTGATGGCGAGAATCTCATCGGATTCATCGACCACCAGCGCACCGACGAGCGAACCGCGGTCCTCGACGATCTTCGCAGCCTTGATGCCCAGACCGCCGCGGCCCTGCACGCGGTACTCGTCGACCGGCGTCCGCTTGGCGTAGCCGCCGTCGGTCGCGGTGAACACGAAGGTACCCGGCCGGACCACGCTCATCGAGAGCAGTTCGTCGCCTTCGCGGAAACTCATGCCCTTCACACCGGACGTCGCCCGGCCCATCGGGCGCAGCGACTCGTCCGTGGCGGTGAACCGGATCGACTGCGCCTTCTTGCTGATGAGCAGCAGGTCGTCGTCCGCGGACACCAGCTCGGCACCGATCAGCTCGTCGTCGCTGCCGTCCGCGGTCTCCCGCAGGTTGATCGCGATGACACCGCCGGAACGCGGGGAGTCGTAGTCCTTGAGCGCCGTCTTCTTCACCAGGCCGGCCTTCGTGGCCAGGATCAGGTACGGGGCCGCCTCGTAGTCGCGGATCGCGAGGATCTGCGCGATCTGCTCGTCCGGCTGGAAGGCCAGCAGGTTCGCCACGTGCTGGCCGCGCGCGTCCCGGCCGGCGTCCGGCAGCTCGTACGCCTTCGCCCGGTAGACCCGGCCCTTGTTCGTGAAGAACAGCAGCCAGTGGTGCGTGGTGGACACGAAGAAGTGGTCGACGATGTCGTCCTGCTTCAGCTTCGTGCCGCGGACGCCCTTGCCGCCGCGCTTCTGCGACCGGTAGTCCTCGGTCTTGGTGCGCTTGACGTAGCCGCCGTTGGTGATGGTGACGACGATGTCCTCTTCGGCGATCAGGTCCTCGATGGACATGTCGCCGTCGAACGGCACCAGCTTCGAGCGGCGGTCGTCGCCGAACTTCTCGACGATCGCGGCCAGCTCCTCGCTGACGATCGCCCGCTGCTTCTCCGGCGAGGCCAGGATCGCGTTGTACTCGTTGATCTTGGCCTGGAGCTCGTCGTGCTCGGCGACGATCTTCTGCCGCTCCAGCGCCGCCAGGCGGCGCAGCTGCATCTCCAGGATCGCGTTCGCCTGGATCTCGTCGATCTCCAGCAGGCCCATCAGGCCCTCGCGCGCGATCTCGACCGTGTTGCTGCGCCGGATCAGCGCGATGACCTCGTCGATCGCGTCCAGCGCCTTGAGCAGACCGCGCAGGATGTGCGCGCGCTCCTCGGCCTTGCGCAGCCGGAACTTCGTCCGCCGGACGATGACCTCGATCTGGTGCTGCACCCAGTGCCGGATGAACGCGTCCAGCGACAGCGTGCGCGGCACGCCGTCCACCAGCGCCAGCATGTTCGCGCCGAAGTTCGACTGCAGATCGGTGTGCTTGTACAGGTTGTTCAGCACGACCTTGGCGACGGCGTCGCGCTTGAGCACGATCACCAGGCGCTGGCCGGTCCGCGACGAGGTCTCGTCACGGACGTCCGCGATGCCGCCGATCTTGCCGTCCTTCACCAGGTCGGCGATCTTCTGCGCGAGGTTGTCCGGGTTGGTCTGGTACGGCAGCTCCGTGACCACCAGGCACTGGCGGTTCTGGATCTCCTCGACCTCGACCACCGCGCGCATCGTGATCGAGCCGCGGCCCGTCCGGTACGCCTCCTCGATGCCCTTGCGGCCCACGACCAGCGCACCGGTCGGGAAGTCCGGGCCCTTGATCCGCTCGATCAGCGCGTCCAGCAGCTCCTCGTGCGAGGCCTCCGGGTGCGCCAGGTACCACTGCGCGCCCTCCGCGACCTCGCGCAGGTTGTGCGGCGGGATGTTCGTCGCCATGCCGACCGCGATGCCCGCCGAACCGTTCACCAGCAGGTTCGGGAAGCGCGCCGGCAGGACCGTCGGCTCCTGGTTGCGGCCGTCGTAGTTGTCCGTGAAGTCGACGGTCTCCTCGTCGATGTCGCGGACCATCTCCATCGACAGCGGCGCCATCTTGCACTCGGTGTAGCGCATGGCGGCCGCCGGGTCGTTGCCCGGGGAGCCGAAGTTGCCGTTGGAGTCCACCAGCGGCATCCGCATCGACCACGACTGCGCCAGGCGGACCAGCGCGTCGTAGATCGAGGAGTCGCCGTGCGGGTGGTAGGTGCCCATGACGTCACCGACGACGCGGGCGCACTTGTAGAAGCCCTTCTCGGGCCGGTACCCGCCGTCGTACATCGCGTACAGCACGCGCCGGTGCACCGGCTTCAGGCCGTCGCGTACGTCGGGCAGCGCGCGGGACACGATGACGGACATCGCGTAGTCGAGGTACGAGCGCTGCATCTCCGTTTCGAGCCCGACGGGCTCGATCCGCAGCTGCGGACCCTCTTCTTCGGTCGCCCCGTCGGAAACGGGGGTGTTCTCGTCGGCCATGGCCGGCTTCAGTCCTTTCAGGCGGTCAGCTGAGACCGACTCAGATGTCGAGGAAGCGAACGTCCTTGGCGTTCCGCTGGATGAAGGAGCGCCGCGCCTCGACGTCCTCACCCATCAGCACCGAGAACAGGTCGTCGGCCTGCGCCGCGTCGTCCAGCGTGACCTGGCCGAGCACGCGGTGGTCCACGTCCATGGTGGTGACGCGCAGCTCCTCGGCGTTCATCTCGCCCAGACCCTTGAAGCGCTGGATCGAGTCTTCCTTGATCCGCTTGCCCTGCTGCTTGCCGAGCTCCACCAGGGCGTCGCGCTCACGGTCCGAGTACGCGTACTCGAAGTCGTCACGACCCCACTTGATCTTGTACAGCGGCGGCCGGGAGAGGTAGACGTGCCCCGCCTCGACCAGCGGCCGCATGAAGCGGAACAGGAAGGTCAGCAGCAGGGTGTTGATGTGCTGGCCGTCGACGTCGGCGTCCGCCATCAGGATGATCTTGTGATAGCGGAGCTTCTCGATGTCGAAGTCCTCGTGCACGCCCGTGCCGAACGCCGAGATCAGCGCCTGCACCTCGGCGTTCTGGAGGATCTTGTCGATCCGCGCCTTCTCGACGTTCAGGATCTTGCCTCGGATCGGCAGGATGGCCTGGTACATCGGGTTGCGGCCCGACTTCGCCGAGCCGCCGGCGGAGTCACCCTCGACGATGAAGATCTCGCACTTGGTCGGGTCGTTCGACTGGCAGTCCGAGAGCTTGCCCGGCAGCGACGCGCTCTCCAGCAGACCCTTGCGGCGCGTCAGGTCGCGCGCCTTGCGGGCCGCCACGCGCGCCGTCGCCGCCTGCACCGACTTGCGGACGATGTCCGCCGCCTCGTTCGGGTTGCGGTCCAGCCAGTCCGCCAGGTGCTCGTAGACCGCCTTCTGCACGAAGGTCTTCGCCTCCGTGTTGCCCAGCTTGGTCTTCGTCTGGCCCTCGAACTGCGGCTCGCTCAGCTTCACCGAGATGATCGCCGTCAGGCCCTCGCGGATGTCCTCACCCGTGAGGTTGTCGTCCTTTTCGCGCAGGATCTTCTTGTCGCGCGCGTACTTGTTGATCAGCGACGTCAGCGCGGCGCGGAAACCCTCCTCGTGGGTACCGCCCTCGTGCGTGTGGATGATGTTGGCGAACGAGTACACGCCCTCCGTGTACCCGTTGTTCCACTGCATCGCGATCTCGACCGAGAGCATCCGCTCCTTGTCCTCGGCCGCGACGTCGATCACCGTGGGGTGGATCAGTTCGCCCTTGCGCGAGTTCAGGTACCTCACGAAGTCGACGATGCCGCCCTCGTAGTGGTACTCGACCGTGCGCACCTGGTCGGCGTCGGACTCCTCCGCGGAATCCGCACCCATCGTCGCCTTGGCCGACTCGCGCTCGTCCGTCAGCCGCAGCCGCAGGCCCTTGTTGAGGAAGGCCATCTCCTGGAAGCGCCGCGACAGCGTCTCGAAGGAGTACTCGGTCGTCTCGAAGATGTCCGCGTCGGCCCAGAACGTCACCGAGGTGCCCGTCGCGTCGGTCTCCTCGTTGCGGGCCAGGCCCGCCGTCGGTGCACCGAGCTTGTAGTCCTGGCTCCAGCGGTAGCCGTCCCGCTTCACCTCGACCGAGACCCGGCTCGACAGGGCGTTCACCACGGACACACCCACGCCGTGCAGACCGCCGGAGACGGCGTAGCCGCCGCCGCCGAACTTGCCGCCCGCGTGCAGCACCGTGAGGACGACCTCGACGGCCGGCTTCCCTTCGGACGGCACGATGTCGACGGGGATGCCACGGCCGTTGTCGACCACCCGCACCCCGCCGTCGGCCAGGATCGTCACGTCGATCGTGTCCGCGTGCCCGGCCAGGGCCTCGTCGACCGAGTTGTCGACCACCTCGTACACGAGGTGGTGCAGGCCGCGCTCACCGGTCGAGCCGATGTACATGCCCGGCCGCTTGCGAACCGCGTCCAGACCTTCCAGGACCTGGATGTTGCTTCCGGTGTACGAGGCCCCCGCGGCCTCGCCGCCCTCGGCGGCTGTGGACTTGTTCTCGTTGGGGTTGCCCGAATCGGCCACGAAGCGCCCTTTCTGGCACAGCACAGGCCGTACTCCGGGCCGGCAGGCATGCAAGCAGGAGCGGCTGCGTCGTTCTGCGTAGTCAGCGTTGTCTAGCGGTGTCTTTGCGGTCTTCAGCGATCTTCACGTTCGATCCCGCCGAAAGGCGGGATTACCCCCCAGTCTACCGGTACCACGGACATGAATGGGGGTTTGCAGGTACCTGAGTCCGCATGTGCCGCCCTGAACCTGTGTCGCCCGACTCCCCATATCCGGACCGGGGTCCCAAGAGGCTCACACGGGCATCCAGCGCTTCGGGCTGTCAAGCTCCGGCTACCGTGCGGGACACCACACCTCCCACGGCCCGCAGCCGGCCCGCATCACCCGTACGTATCCCCGGGTCCCGTCGATCCCGGCGCCCGCAGCGGGCCGTACCGACGCGGGGCACCACCCGGCGGCAGCACCTTGATGAACCGCACGGTTCCCTGCCCGAGCTGCCCGTTCAGCCGGGCGATCAGCTGCGGAGTCAGGTGCCTGAGCTGCACCATCCACGCCGACGAGTCACACCGCACCGTCAGCTCGCGCTTCTCCGGATCCGCGTCGTACGACTCCGGCCGGCAGTGCGCCGCCACGTCAGGACCCACGATCTCGTCCCAGCGCTGCATCACGCCCGCCACCGCCATCGGCTGCTCCCAGCCGTGCTCGGTCCGCATCCGCTCCAGCGCGGCACCCAGCCGCATCGGGTCCCGGCCGTCCGCCCGCGCACCCGACCGCAGCCCGCCCTGCCGCGCCCGGCTGCGGTCGCCGGCCACCGCACCCCGCGCCCGCGCCGCCTCCTTCGCAGCCGCCAGCGCCTGCCGGGCCAGGTCGACTCCCGACAGCTCGGGCACCCGCCCCGCCCCGGAACCTTCTTCCTGCTCGCTCACAGCCGGGTCACCTCACCACCCGAAACCCCGTACCGGACGCCCGTCAGAACGTCCGGAACGTCGTCGTCCACAGCCGCCGTCACCAGCACCTGCTCAGCCGGGGCCACCAGCTCCGCCAGCCGCTCCCGCCGCCGCGCGTCCAGCTCGGCGAACACGTCGTCCAGCACCAGCACCGGCTCGCTGCCCTCGGCCCGCAGCAGGTCGTACGACGCCAGCCGCAGCGCCAGCGCGTACGACCACGACTCGCCGTGGCTCGCGTACCCCTTCGCGGGCAGGTCGCCCAGCCGCAGCAGCAGCTCGTCCCGGTGCGGACCGACCAGTGTCACCCCCCGCTCGATCTCCTGCTTGCGGGCCTCGGCCAGCGCACCGAGCAGCGCTGTGCACAGCTCTTCGCGGCTGCTGTGGACAGCTGCGTCCACCGCCTCGCCCACCGAACTGCGGTACGCCAGCGCCAGCGGGCCCCCGCCCGGCGCCAGCTGCTCGTACGCCTTGTCGGCCAGCGGCTGCAGCGTCGCGATCAGGTCCAGCCGCTGCGCCAGCAGCTCCGCACCGGCCCGCGCCAGGTGCTGGTCCCACACGTCGAGCGTCGACAGGTCCATCGACCGGCCGCCGTGCCGGCGCGCCATCGCCGCCGACTTCAGCAGCGTGTTCCGCTGTTTGAGCACCCGCTCGTAGTCGGACCGCACGCCCGCCATCCGCGGCGACCGCGCCGTGATCAGCTCGTCGAGGAACTTCCGCCGCTCCCCGGGGTCGCCCTTGACCAGCGCCAAGTCCTCCGGCGCGAACAGCACCGTCCGCACGATCCCCAGCACGTCCCGCGGCCTGACCTGCGAGGACCTGTTGATACGGGCCCGGTTCGCGCGGCCGGGGTTGAGCTCCAGCTCGACCAGCTGACGGCGCTCGCCCTGGGTGACCGCGGCCCGGATGACGGCCCGGTCGGCCCCCATCCGCACCAGCGGGGCGTCCGACGACACCCGGTGGCTGCCGAGCGTCGCCAGATAGCCGACGGCCTCGACGAGGTTCGTCTTCCCCTGCCCGTTGGGGCCCACGAAAGCCGTGACGCCCGGGTCGAGCGGAACCTCGGCCCGGGCGTACGAGCGGAAGTCGGCCAGCGACAGATGCGAAACGTGCATGGTTGCGCCGACCTCCCCCGGCTGCAGGTGTGTCGTTACTTCTTCTCGACCGCGTGGCCGCCGAACTGGTTGCGGAGCGCGGCGATCATCTTCATCTGCGGGGAGTCGTCCTGGCGCGACGCGAAGCGCGCGAACAGCGACGCGGTGATCGCCGGCAGCGGCACCGCGTTGTCGATCGCGGCCTCGACCGTCCAGCGGCCCTCGCCGGAGTCCTGCGCGAAGCCCTTCAGCTGCTCCAGGTGCTCGTCCTCGTCCAGCGCGTTGACGGCGAGGTCCAGCAGCCAGGAACGGATGACCGTGCCCTCCTGCCAGGACCGGAACACCTCGCGGACGTCGGTGACGGAGTCCACCTTCTCCAGCAGCTCCCAGCCCTCGGCGTAGGCCTGCATCATGGCGTACTCGATGCCGTTGTGGACCATCTTCGCGAAGTGGCCCGCGCCGACCTTGCCGGCGTGCACCGCGCCGAAGTCACCGGCCGGCTTGAGCGCGTCGAAGATCGGCTGGACGGCCGCGACGTGCTCCTTGTCGCCGCCGTACATCAGCGCGTAGCCGTTCTCCAGGCCCCAGACACCGCCGGAGACGCCGCAGTCGACGAAGCCGATGCCCTTGGCGGCGAGCTCTTCGGCGTGCTTCTCGTCGTCGGTCCAGCGGGAGTTCCCGCCGTCCACGACGATGTCGCCGGGGGAGAGCAGCTGGGCCAGCTCGTCGATCGTTGACTGGGTGGCCGCCCCTGCCGGGACCATCACCCACACCACGCGCGGACCTTGCAGTCCGTCCACAAGCTCCTGCAGGCTGTGGACATCAGCGAGGTCAGGGTTGCGGTCGTATCCGATGACGGTGTGGCCTGCGCGGCGGATGCGCTCGCGCATGTTGCCGCCCATCTTGCCGAGACCGACGAGACCGAGCTCCATCAGGTGGTTCCTTAAGCGTTGAGGCCGTCAAGCCCGGGGATTCCCGGGCCTTCTCCCGGCTCCGAGCCTACGCCGGGCCGCGGGTGCCGGCCTGCACAGGAGTCGCAAGGCCCGGCCCCGCGCGTCGCGGGACCGGGCCTGAGCTGCGAGAACGTCCGGCCGTCAGCGGGCCGGACAGCCGCACCGGCATCCGGCCGGGCGGGTCAGCCGGACAGCCGCACCGGCATGATCAGGTACTTGTACGCCTCGTCCGCCTCGGCGTCGACGGCGGGACGGCCGCTGAGCAGGGCCGGCTTGGTCGAGGTGGTGAAGGAGAGCTGGGCGACCGGGGAGTCGATGGCGCTCAGGCCGTCGAGCAGGAAGGTCGGGTTGAAGGCGATCGAGATGTCGTCGCCGTCCAGCTTGGCGTCCACACGTTCCACAGCCTGTGCATCGTCGCTGGAACCGGCCTCCAGGATGAGGACGCCCTGCTCGAAGCTGAGGCGCACCGGGGTGTTCCGCTCGGCGACGAGGGCCACGCGCTTGACGGCCTCGACGAACGGGGCGGTCTCGATGACGGCGACGGAGTTGAACTCGGTCGGGAACAGCGTCCGGTACTTGGGGAGGTCGCCCTCCAGCAGCCGGGTGGTGGTGCGGCGGCCGGCGCCCTCGAAGCCGATGAGGCCTTCGCCCGCACCGGAGCCCGACAGCGCCAGAGTGACGGTGTCACCGCTGGTCAGGGACTTGGCGGTGTCGAGCAGCGTCTTGGCGGGCACCAGGGCGACGGCGGACGCGTCCGGGTTCTCCGGCTTCCACAGGAACTCGCGGACGGCGAAGCGGTAGCGGTCGGTGGAGGCGAGGGTGACGCGGTCACCCTCGATCTCGATGCGCACGCCGGTGAGGACGGGGAGCGTGTCGTCGCGGCCGGCGGCGATGGCGACCTGGGCGGCCGCGGAGGCGAAGACCTCGCCGGGGACCGTGCCGGTGGCGCCGGGCATCTGGGGCAGCGCCGGGTACTCCTCCACCGGCAGGGTGTGGAGGGTGAACCGGGAGGAGCCGCAGACGACGGTCGCCCGTACACCGTCTGTGGAAATCTCGACGGGCCGGTTGGGGAGGGCACGGCAGATGTCGGCGAGGAGACGGCCGGAGACGAGGACGGTGCCGTCCTCCTCGACGTCGGCGTCGACGGAGACGCGGGCCGAGACCTCGTAGTCGAAGCCGGAGAGGCTCAGGGAGCCCTCCTCTGCCTTCAGGAGAAGGCCTGCGAGAACGGGCACCGGCGGCCGGGCCGGAAGGCTACGGGCCGCCCACGCCACCGCCTCCGCGAGTACGTCGCGCTCCACCCGGATCTTCACCGGAACCGCCTCCTGCTGTTGCTGGCTCGCCCTGCTGGCCTTCGTCGTCGGCTGAATGCCGGAGACCAGTCTGACGTACGGCACCGACACCTGACGCTGCTGCCCGTCAAATCGGTCCCGAGTCGGAGGCGAGCCCGGACGACGACTTGTGCACAGGTCCTGCTTCAAAACGGATTCCGGCCTACCTCTCTATGGGGGTAGTAGTAGGCCTTGTGGATACCGTGGATAACGCGATCTACGCAGGTCAGCCCCGGTTTTTTATCCCCACACCCTGTGGGTGGCACCGGTGGACAACAGGCCTTGTCTGTGGAGAACGGAAAGTTCTGCACACCCCGTCCCCAGGAAGCCCCTCCCCGTCCACAGAATCGTCCCCAGCTTTACCCGGCTTGCCCACAGGCCAATCGTCCACCTTGGTGTGACGCCTTTCACTCCGGGTGGTGACTGCGGACCTCTCGTTGCCGAACAGTGGACAACCGTGTGGACGAAACGGCTCCGGCTGTGCACAAGCAGCCCCAGCCTGTGGGCCGACGGTGGACAACGCTGTGGGCAGTCCTGTGGACAGTTTTTTCGTCCACAGCCTGTGGACACCTCTCGCCCACAATTTCACAACCCTCTGACCAGCTCTGATGGTCCCTCAACAGGCCTGCCTGTGGACAGATTGTGGGCGATCGCAAGAGTCCCCAGGGTGTGGACGGAACAAAGTCTCCCGATCTGTGGGCAACTTGCGTAACCACCTCACTAATCGAACGCTTTGGTCGTCTGTTCACACCGCGGACACCGTCCGCTGGGCGCCCGGACGGCGTCGAGGACCGCCCCCGGACACGAAAAAGCGCCCCGGGGAGTTGCCCCGGGGCGCCCTCTCACCCACGTCGCCCGAACGGCTCAGCCGTTCTTGATGCGGTTCGTCAGCTCGGTCACCTGGTTGTAGATGGACCGCCGTTCGGCCATCAGGGCGCGGATCTTCCGATCGGCGTGCATGACGGTGGTGTGGTCGCGGCCGCCGAACTGTGCGCCGATCTTCGGCAGCGAGAGGTCGGTGAGCTCCCGGCACAGGTACATGGCGATCTGCCGGGCCGTCACGAGGACGCGGCTGCGCGACGATCCGCAGAGGTCGTCCACGGTCAGCCCGAAGTAGTCGGCGGTGGCGGCCATGATGGCGCCGGCCGTGATCTCGGGCGCGGTGTCCTCGCCGCCGGGGATCAGGTTCTTGAGGACGTCCTCGGTGAGGCCGAGGTCGACCGGCTGCCGGTTCAGGCTGGCGAAGGCGGTGACCCGGATGAGGGCGCCCTCGAGTTCGCGGATGTTGCGCGAGATCCGCGAGGCGATGAACTCCAGCACCTCCGGCGGGGCGTTCAGCTGCTCCTGGACCGCCTTCTTGCGCAGGATCGCGATGCGGGTCTCCAGCTCGGGCGGCTGGACGTCGGTGATGAGGCCCCATTCGAAGCGGTTGCGCAGCCGGTCCTCCAGGGTGACGAGCTGCTTGGGCGGCCGGTCGGAGGACAGCACGATCTGCTTGTTCGCGTTGTGGAGCGTGTTGAAGGTGTGGAAGAACTCCTCCTGCGTCGACTCCTTGCTCGCGAGGAACTGGATGTCGTCGACGAGCAGGATGTCCATCTCGCGGTACCGCTTGCGGAAGGCGTCGCCCTTGCCGTCGCGGATGGAGTTGATGAACTCGTTGGTGAACTCCTCGGAGCTCACGTACCGCACCCGGGTGCCGGGGTAGAGGCTCCGCGCGTAGTGCCCGATGGCGTGCAGCAGGTGCGTCTTGCCGAGGCCGGACTCGCCATAGATGAAGAGAGGGTTGTACGCCTTCGCGGGCGCCTCGGCCACGGCGACGGCGGCGGCGTGCGCGAACCGGTTGGAGGCACCGATGACGAACGTGTCGAAGAGGTACTTCGGGTTCAGCCGGGCGGTGGGCTCGACGGGGCCGGACGAGGAGCCGGAGGGGGCGGGCGGCGGCGCGGCGGGTCCGGGCCGGCCGGGCGCGGGCTGCTGCTCGGTGCGGTCGGGGCGCTGCTGCTCGTACGGCTTGGGCTCGTACGGGTACGGCTCGTACGGGGGCTGCTGGTCGTAGCCGCCGGGCTCGGGCTGCGGCAGGTAGCCGTGCTGGGGCTGCTGCGGGGTGGAGTAGGGGTCGCGCTCGGGGTAGCCCCCGAGGCGGGGCTGCTGCCAGCCGTAGTCGTCCTGCTGGCCGGCCCGGGGCCAGGCGCCGGGCTCGGGGCGCGGCTGCTGGTAGTCCGGGTAGGCGGGGCGGACGGTGGGGAGGTCGTCGCCGGGGCGCTGGCCGTATCCGTCGTAGGCGTCGCGGCGGTCGTCGTCGTACCGGGACTGGGGAGCCGGCGGGGCGGGGGCCGGGGCGGGCTCGCCGACGGAGTCGTCGACGGTGATCGCGATGCGGATCGGCCGGCCGCACTCGCGGCTGAGGGTCTCGCTGATCAGCGGGGCGAGGCGGCCTTCGAGGACCTGCTTGCCGTATTCGTTGGGCACGGCGAGCAGGGCGGTGTCGGCGACCAGCGCGAGGGGCTGGCAGCGCTCGATCCACTGCTGGTCCTTGGGCTCGATCCCCGTCGTGCCGTCCCCGAGGAGCTGGTCGAGGACCCGTGGCCACACTGCGGCAAGATCGGCAGGTACGTCAGCCACAGGGCACGCTCTCTCACAGGTCCCACGAATGTGTGGTTCTTTGGGACGGTCGGGACAAAAAAATGCGGGGTCAAGCCAAGGTAGTCAGCGCGGGGGCCGTGGTTCAAGTTGTTGTCCACAGGCTGTGCACAGTGTGGGGTCAGTGCGGCTCGGTTTGACCGGATGGCGTAGCCGCGCGTACCGTAACCAGGTCGAGTTGTCGATGGCTGCTGCCGCCTGCCTACCGATGGGCGAAGGTCACTCCAAGTGATCGTTTAGCGGTGCCACTCGGGCGATACGCGAGTTCCTCGTGGGCGCACGGTGACAGCCAGGCGATGTCCCGCCACAACGATTCATTCTCTGGAGCCCCCGAGTGAGCAAGCGCACCTTCCAGCCGAACAACCGTCGTCGCGCCAAGACCCACGGTTTCCGTCTGCGTATGCGTACCCGTGCCGGCCGCGCGATCCTCGCGAACCGCCGCGCCAAGGGTCGCAGCGCCCTGTCCGCGTAATCGCGCACAGGTCATGACGTCGTGCTGCCTACCGGAAACCGGCTGAGGCGGCGCGAGGACTTCGCGACCGCGGTACGACGGGGCCGCCGGGCAGGCCGCCCGCTCCTCGTCGTCCACCTACGTACCAGCGGTGCAACGGACCCGCACGAGCCGGGGGACTCAGCTTCCCCGACGCGTGCGGGTTTCGTCGTCAACAAGGCAGTGGGCGGAGCGGTCGTCCGCAATCGGGTCCGGCGCAGGCTGCGCCACCTGATGCGGGACCGGCTCGCCGTCCTGCCCGCCGGTAGCCTGGTCGTGGTGCGTGCTCTGCCCGGATCGGGCGAGGCCGACCACGAACAGCTGGCCCGGGACCTGGATGCCGCCATACAGCGGCTGCTGGTGGGAGGCGCGGCTCGATGAAGTACCCGCTGCTCGCTTTGATCAAGCTGTACCAGTGGACGATCAGTCCGCTGCTCGGGCCGGTGTGCCGCTATTACCCGTCGTGTTCGCACTACGGGTACACGGCCATCGACCGGCATGGTGCGGTGAAGGGGACTGCCCTCACCGCCTGGCGGATCCTGCGGTGCAATCCGTGGTCCCCGGGCGGTGTGGATCATGTCCCACCTCGTAAACGCCCGCGTTGGCACGAACAGCTGCGCAGTGCGTTGCGTAGACCTCGCAATGCTCAAGGAGCCTGATTAGTGGACACGATTGCCAGTCTGTTCAGCTTTATCACCACGCCTGTTTCGTGGGTCATCGTGCAGTTCCACAAGCTGTACGGCGCCCTGTTCGGCGATGACTCGGGGTGGGCCTGGGGCCTGTCCATCGTGTCGCTGGTGGTGCTGATCCGTATCTGCCTGATCCCGCTCTTCGTGAAGCAGATCAAGGCGACGCGGGGCATGCAGGCGCTCCAGCCGAAGATGAAGGCGATCCAGGAGCGCTACAAGAACGACAAGCAGCGTCAGTCCGAAGAGATGATGAAGCTGTACAAGGAGACGGGTACCAACCCGCTCTCCTCGTGCCTTCCCATCCTGGCGCAGTCGCCGTTCTTCTTCGCGCTCTACCACGTGCTCGCGAGCATCGCGAACGGCAAGCAGATCGGTGTCCTCGACCAGCGCCTGGTCGACAGCGCGCGTGAGGCCAAGATCTTCGGTGCGCCGATCGCCGCGAAGTTCATGGACAGCCCCGCGAAGGTCGAGGCGCTCGGCGCGACCCTGACCGACGTCCGGGTCGTGACCGCGATCATGATCGTCCTGATGTCGCTGTCGCAGTTCTACACGCAGCGCCAGCTGATGGCGAAGAACGTCGACCTCTCGGTCCAGACGCCGTTCATGCAGCAGCAGAAGATGCTCATGTACATCTTCCCGCTGATCTTCGCCGGCATGGGCATCAACTTCCCCGTGGGTGTCCTCGTCTACTGGCTGACCACCAACGTGTGGACCCTGGGCCAGCAGATGTACGTGATCAACCAGAACCCGACGCCGGGCAGCAAGGCGCAGGACCAGTACCTGCAGCGCCTGCTCAAGCACATCAGCTCGCACGGTGACGTCCGCGGCCGCCGCCGCAAGAACATCGTCTCGGCGATCGTGGCCAAGGGTCCGGACCGCAACGACAACGAGCGCAAGTTCGTCACCGCACTGTCGAAGCAGGGTCTGGCCGCCCAGGCCGACGGCACGGTCGTCAAGAGCGTGGAGGCGACCGCCGACGCGGATGCCGCGAGCAGCGGTACGCAGAAGCGCCAGCAGCCGAAGCGGCAGTCGAAGTCGCAGCGCCAGAACCCCCCCAAGTCCTCGCCCAAGAAGTAAGAAGGAGTCCATCCCGTGACGGAAGGCACCACCTCCGCCGCCGCTGAGGGTGGCGACACCCTCACCCGCCTGGAGCAGGAGGGTGAGATCGCGGCCGACTACCTCGAAGGCCTGCTCGACATCGCCGACCTCGACGGCGACATCGACATGGACGTCGAGGCCGACCGGGCCGCGGTGTCGATCATCAGCGACTCGAGCAGCCGGGACCTGCAGAAGCTCGTGGGCCGGGACGGCGAGGTCCTGGAAGCGCTCCAGGAGCTGACCCGCCTGGCCGTGCACCGGGAGACCGGTGACCGCAGCCGTCTGATGCTGGACATCGCCGGCTTCCGCGCCAAGAAGCGCGAGGAGCTCGCGGCGATCGGCGCGAAGGCGGCGGACGAGGCGAAGAGCACCGGCCAGCCGGTCAAGCTGGACCCGATGACCCCGTTCGAGCGGAAGGTCGTCCACGACGCCGTCGCGGCCGCGGGCCTGAGCAGCGAGTCCGAGGGCGAGGAGCCGCAGCGCTTCGTCGTTGTGCTCCCGGCCTGATCCGGAGCGAGTCGAGAGGTCGGCCCCGTCTGTATCGCAGGCGGGGCCGATCTTTGTCAGCCTGGCATTCACATGCGCCGGGGCCGGCTCCGGCCGCCCGGTTTCACAGTCACCCCAGAGTTCAGACATCACAGCACGGTACGGAAGGACGGTCCCCGTGACGGAGGCAGCAGCGGAGCTTCCCCCGGCCCCCGAAGAGGCCCGGGCGGTATTCGGCGATTATTTCCCCGCGGCTGTCCGGTACGCGGAGCTGTTGGCCGATGCAGGCGTCAAGCGCGGTCTGATCGGTCCGCGGGAGGTGCCCCGGCTGTGGGAGCGGCACCTGCTGAACTGCGCCGTGCTCTCCGAGGTGGTGCCTGAGGGCGTCACCGTGTGCGACGTGGGTTCCGGTGCCGGTCTGCCCGGCATCCCCCTGGCGCTGGTGCGCCGCGACCTGAAGATCACGCTGCTGGAGCCGCTGCTGCGGCGCACGACCTTCCTCCAGGAGGCCGTCGAGCTGCTCGGCCTGGACCACGTGACCGTGGTGCGCGGCCGTGCTGAGGAGATGCTGGGCAAGCTCCAGCCGGTGCATGTGGTCACGGCCCGCGCGGTGGCTCCGCTGGACCGGCTGGCGGGCTGGGGCGTGCCGCTGCTGCGTCCGTACGGAGAGATGCTGGCGCTCAAGGGCGACACTGCGGACGAGGAGCTCGTGTCGGCGAAGGCCGCGCTGAGCAAGCTCGGTGTGGTGAAGACCTCGGTGCTCCAGGTGGGTGAAGGGGTCGTCGACCCGCTGTCCACGGTGGTGCGGGTCGAGGTCGGGGAGAGCCCGGGCGGCGTGCGATTCGCGGCCAAGCGGGCCAAGGCGGCCCGGACGGGACGGGTACGCCGGCGCCGCTGAGCTGTTGCGCCCCACGGGTAGGGATTTCGGAGTGTCGTAGCGGGCTGGTGAGGCCGCGCGTGCATCGTGTTTCACGTGAAACGTCGCTCACTGCTGCACGGAATCATCAGCCGCGGTCGTGCGGCTGCGTCCCCTCGCGCCCGCAAGGAGGCGGGGGTGACAGAGTTGTCCACATCGGTGGATTCATCCCCAGATGACGGGGCCCCGCTGGTTCGCAACCCCGATGGCATGGGAGGCTCAGGGGGTTCCGAGCCCGCTGCCGTCGAGGAGAGTGAATCCGTGCGGTCCGACGCCAACCTTGCGGGGCCCGTGGCCGACCCGGTCCCCGGCCCCCGCTCCGAGTCGCCGGGCGAGGATGTTTCACGTGAAACACCTCCCCCGGTCGACGACACCCCGTTTGAACATGCCGCCCGTTTGGCGGTACAGGCGGTGGGCCGTGCGGGTGAGGTGCTCCCCCGTCCGGCGCAGACCCGTGTGATGGTGGTCGCCAACCAGAAGGGTGGCGTGGGCAAGACCACGACCACCGTGAACCTGGCTGCATCCCTCGCCCTGCACGGTGCCCGGGTACTGGTCATCGACCTCGATCCGCAGGGGAACGCCTCCACGGCGCTGGGCATCGACCACCACGCCGATGTGCCGTCGATCTACGACGTGCTGGTGGAAGGCAGGCCGCTGCTGGAGGTCGTTCAGCCGGTCCCCGACGTCGAGGGGCTCTTCTGCGCGCCGGCCACCATCGACCTGGCGGGTGCGGAGATCGAGCTGGTGTCCCTGGTGGCCCGCGAGAGCCGGCTCCAGCGGGCGATCCAGGCATACCAGCAGCCGCTGGACTACATCCTCATCGACTGCCCGCCGTCCCTGGGGCTGCTCACGGTCAACGCCCTGGTGGCGGGGGCCGAGGTGCTCATCCCGATCCAGTGTGAGTACTACGCGCTGGAGGGGCTGGGGCAGCTGCTGCGGAACGTGGACCTGGTGCGCGCGCACCTGAACCCGGGCCTGCATGTGTCGACGATCCTGCTGACCATGTACGACGGCCGGACCCGGCTTGCCTCCCAGGTGGCCGAGGAGGTGCGCAGCCACTTCGGCAACGAGGTCCTGCGGACCAGCATCCCGCGGTCGGTCCGTATCTCGGAGGCGCCGAGCTACGGCCAGACGGTGCTCACGTACGATCCGGGCTCCAGTGGTGCGCTGTCCTACCTGGAGGCGGCTCGCGAGATCGCGCTGCGCGGGGCGGGGATGGCGTACGACGGGCACGCCTCGATGAGCGGGGCACAGCACAGCACGGCGAGCATGGCGGAGGGGATCCAGTGAGCGAGCGACGTAGAGGACTGGGGCGGGGGCTCGGTGCGCTGATTCCCGCTGCTCCGCAGGAGAAGCCGGGTACGGCCGTGGGGGCGGGGTCGACTTCTCCGTCGGCTGTTCCGCTGTTGACGGCGGAGCGCGGGGTGGCGGCGGCGAAGGTTGCGACGCTTCCGCACAGCGCTGTTTCACGTGAAACAGCGGTGCCCGAGGCGGAGCCGGTGCTGCCGGCGCTTCCCTCGGTGGCGGGGGCGACCTTCGCGGAGATTCCGCTGGATGCCATCGCGCCCAACCCGAAGCAGCCGCGCGAGGTGTTCGACGAGGACGCGCTGGCCGAGCTGGTGACCTCCATTCAGGAGGTGGGCCTGCTCCAGCCGGTGGTGATCCGGCAGGTGGGTGCCGAGCGCTACGAGCTGATCATGGGCGAGCGGCGCTGGCGGGCTTGCCGTGAGGCGGGCCTGGAGCGGATTCCGGCGATCATCCGGGACACGGAAGACGAGAAGTTGCTCCTGGACGCACTCCTGGAGAACCTGCACCGGTCGCAGCTGAACCCTCTGGAAGAGGCAGCGGCGTATGACCAGCTGCTCCAGGACTTCCACTGCACCCATGACCAGCTGGCCGACCGGATCGGCCGGTCCCGCCCTCAGGTGTCGAACACGCTCCGGCTGCTGCGGCTCTCGCCGCCGGTGCAGCGGCGGGTGGCCGCGGGTGTGCTGTCTGCGGGGCATGCGAGGGCGCTGCTTTCCGTGGAGGACTCGGAAGAGCAGGACCGGCTGGCGCACCGGATCGTGGCCGAGGGGCTGTCGGTGCGTGCGGTCGAGGAGATCGTGACGCTGATGGGGTCGAGCCCGTCGAGCTCGGTGAAGCCGAAGGGTCCGCGCGCCGGCGCGCGCGTGTCGCCGGCGCTGACGGAGCTGGCTTCGCGGCTGTCGGACCGGTTCGAGACGCGGGTGAAGGTCGACCTGGGCCAGAAGAAGGGCAAGATCACCGTCGAGTTCGCCTCGATGGAGGATCTGGAGCGGATCCTGTCCACGCTGGCACCGGGCGAGGGCCGGGTGCTTGATCAGGGCGGCTCCGAGAGCTGAACGCCGTGCGGCGGAGGGGCGGGCTTCGGTCCGCCCCTCCGGCGTTCCCGCCCCTTGTGGAGAGCGGGCTGTCCTCTTTTGCTTTCCACCGGTATCGGGGCAATCGCTGGGTGGATACGATGCGTCCAGGTATGGCATTTCCACGCAAGAGCACCTCAGTGCGGAGGGGGCGGGGGCCATGCGATCGGTGAGTCGAACCGGGCTGGTGACCGTGGGCCTGGGACTGGGAGCCGTCGGAGGGTTTGTCGGATCATGGGCCGTCGGCTTGTACCGCTCACGCTGGACAACCTCAAGGATCTGCCCCAGCCCTGCCGGTCCTGTGTTTTCTGGGAGCTCGACCCGGTCACCGGAGAGGCCGCGGTAAAGGCGGGGACTCCGGAGCTGGAGAAGGAGGCCTGGATCTCCGCGGTGCTCCTGGAGTGGGGCTCATGCGGGCGGGTGGTCTACGTCGACGAGGTGCCCGTGGGGTTCGTGCTCTACGCGCCGCCGGCCTACGTTCCGCGGTCGCTCGCTTTTCCGACCAGTCCCGTGGCGTCGGATGCGGTGCAGCTGATCACGGCACGGATCCTGCCGGGCTATCAGGGCCAGGGGCTGGGCCGGGTCATGGTGCAGACGGTGGCGAAGGACCTGCTGCGGCGAGGGTTCCGGGCGATTGAGGCCTTCGGCGATGCGCGGTGGGAAGGGCCGGCGTGTGTGCTGCCGGCGGACCACCTGCTGTCGGTGGGCTTCAAGACGGTGCGTCCGCATCCTGCGCATCCGCGACTGCGGCTGGAGCTGAGGTCGACGCTGTCGTGGAAGGAAGACGTGGAGATGGCGCTGGATCGGCTGCTCGGTGCGGTGCAGAAGGAGCCGGCCCTGCGGCCGCTGTGACCACAACGGAAACAGGGCCGCCCCGGAGGGCGGCCCTGTTTCACGTGAAACGGTGTGGCGGTCAGGCGTTCAGCTCGACGAAACCGTCGAGCTCGCGCAGGAGCGCCGCCTTGGGCTTGGCACCGACGATGGTCTTGGCGACCTCGCCACCCTGGTAGACGTTCAGGGTCGGGATGGACATGACGCCGTACTTGGCGGCGGTGTCCGGGTTCTCGTCGATGTTGAGCTTGACGATCTCGATCTGGTCGCCGTACTCGGCCGCGATGGCCTCCAGGGACGGGGCGATCTGACGGCACGGGCCGCACCATTCGGCCCAGAAGTCCACCAGGACGGGCTTCTCGCTCTTGAGGACGTCGGCCTCGAAGGTCGAGTCGGTCACGTTCTTCAAGGTGCCGGCCACAGCGGCCTCCTTCTTCTTTACTGCGGTGGGGTGGGGGAAGCTGGGGAAGCTCGGGGTGTCAGGCGGTCGCGGCCGCGGTCTCGGCGTCGGCGAGCGCGGCGAGGAAGCGCTCGGCGTCGAGGGCTGCGGAGCAGCCGGTGCCGGAGGCGGTGATCGCCTGGCGGTAGGTGTGGTCGACCACGTCGCCGGCGCCGAAGACACCGGTGAGGTTGGTGCGGGTCGAGGGGGCGTCGACCTTGAGGTAGCCCTCGTCGTCGAGCTCCAGCTGGCCCTTGAACAGCTCGGTGCGCGGGTCGTGGCCGACGGCGATGAACAGGCCGGTCACGGGCAGCTCGGAGGTCTCGCCGGTCTTGGTGTTGCGCAGGGTCAGGCCGGTGAGCTTCTGCTCGCCGTGGATCGCGGCGACCTCGCTGTCCCAGGCGAACTTGATCTTCGGGTCGGCGAAGGCGCGGTCCTGCATGGCCTTGGAGGCGCGCAGGCTGTCACGGCGGTGGACGATGGTGACGGACTTGGCGAAGCGCGAGAGGAAGGTGGCCTCCTCCATCGCGGTGTCGCCGCCGCCGACGACGGCGATGTCCTGGTCCTTGAAGAAGAAGCCGTCGCAGGTGGCGCACCAGGAGACACCGCGGCCGGAGAGGGCGTCCTCGTTGGGCAGGCCGAGCTTGCGGTGCTGCGAGCCGGTGGTGACGATGACGGCCTTGGCGCGGTGCACGGTGCCGGCGGTGTCGGTGACGGTCTTGATCTCACCGGTCAGGTCGACGGAGACGATGTCGTCCGGGACCAGCTCGGCGCCGAAGCGCTCCGCCTGGGCGCGCATGTTGTCCATGAGGTCCGGGCCCATGATGCCGTCGCGGAAGCCGGGGAAGTTCTCCACGTCGGTGGTGTTCATGAGGGCGCCACCGGCAGTGACGGCACCTTCGAAGACCAGCGGCTTGAGCGAAGCGCGTGCGGTGTACAGGGCGGCGGTGTAACCGGCCGGCCCAGAGCCGATGATGATCACGTTACGGACGTCGCTCACGGGTGTTTTCCTCGTCTCTGCGGACTGCCTGCTGACTACCGGGGGGCCGGTGCTTGGTCTCACCCCACCCAACGGATCCTACGGCGCGTGCATTCCCGGACGGTCCGCGTGACCACAGGGCGAGCCGTCAGGGACGCGGGTAGGTGTTCTCGAAGAGGACCTGTCCCTTGCCCTGGGGGGCGGCGGTCTCGCAGCCGGCATCGACGAGGTAGGCGTCTGCGGCGCGGCTGTCGCCGGGGTGGGGGAGGACGACCAGGTAGACGTCGGTGCCCTGGTAGGTCCCCTGTTCGGCGGCCAGCGGCGGCTCGGTGCGGCCGGTGCCTGCGCGGACGCATGCGGGCAGCGGCGGGGCGGCGCCCTTGGTGCCGGCTTCCTTGGTGTCGGCTCCGAGCGAGTTCGGTACCGGGTAGGTCTTGGCGCCGGAATCCGTGCTCTCGCCGTTCAGCAGCTGCTGAACGGTTCCCCCCAGCTCGGCGGCGGTGAACTCTCCCGAGGGGAGGCTGGCGGAGAAGGTGCCGGCGTCCTTCTTGGCGTCGGTGGAGGACGTCTGCATGTTCTGGGTGAGGAAGACGCCGAAGGCGAGGACGGCGGCGCCGGTGAGGGCTCCCAGAGCGATGCGGCGGCGGGAGCGGAGACCGGGTCCGGTGGCGGCGCGCCCGCGGCCGGCGGGCCGGTCGGGACCGGTGCTCCGGACGTCTGCGGCGGGCACCGGGCGCGGTGTTTCACGTGAAACATCGGGTGCCGGTGCTTCGGCTACCGGGGTGGTCTCGTCGTCTGCGGACACCGGACGGGCCTCGGGGGAGGTCGCGTCGAGGAGGGCTTCAGCGGCGAGGGCGGCGTCGATCCGCCCGGCGATGTCGGCGGGCATCCGGGGATGGCCCGGCAGGGTACCGAGCAGGCCGCGGATTTCCTCGAGGGAGTCCCTGACGTCGGCGCACAGGGCGCAGTCGGTCAGGTGCCCGCGGACCTCGGCCGTCCGGGCCGGGGAGAGCAGGCCCTCGGTCAGGTCGGAGATCTCCGAGACGTCAGGGTGCCGGATCGCGCCGGTCGTAGAAGTCACGCTCTTCCACCTCCGCCCTTCACGGCATCTGGGTCCCTGGGTTCTGCTGCTGGTGGGACGGCTGTCCCCTGCGACCGGTTCCTTCCCCGGTCGGAGTCACTGCTACCCCCGGGACCTGCGCGCAGATGAGTGAGCATCGGGAGGAGTCTGGCGCGGCCGCGCGCACAGCGGCTCTTCACGGTGCCGGTCGGTACGTCGAGGATGCGGGCGACCTCCGCCACGGGGTATCCCTGCATGTCGACGAGGATCAGAGCGGCTCGCTGTTCGGCGGGGAGGGTGCTGAGTGCGGCCAGGAGCTCCCGGTGGAGGTCCTGGCGTTCGGCGGGTGCCTCGGCCGACTCGTGCGGCTCCAGGAGGCTCTCCAGGCGCTCGGTGTCGTTGAGCGGGGAGGTGCGGCGGGTCGCGGCCTTGCGGGCCCGGTCGAGGCAGGCGTTGACGGTGATCCGGTGCAGCCAGGTGGTGACGGCGGACTGGCCCCGGAAGGTGTGGGCGGCGCGATAGGCGGAAACGAGGGCGTCCTGGACGGCGTCGGCGGCCTCCTCTCGGTCGCCGAGGGTGCGCAGGGCGACGGCCCAGAGCCGGTCGCGGTGGCGGCGTACGAGCTCACCGAAGGCGTCGGGGTCCCCGGCGACATGCCGTGCCAGGAGTTCCTGGTCGCTGATGTCGCCGGGTGCGGAGTCGTCCAACGGTGTGCCCCCTCCTGTGCCGTTCCGTCAGCCGGAGAACTTCACATCCGTGATGGCCTGCTTGTAGCCGGCCATGGAGCCGCTCTCCTGGTCCCCGGCGGAGTAGGGGACGTCGGTGATCCAGAGGAGAACGTAGCGGGTCTTCACCGGTTTCTTGGCGGCGATCTTCAGGTTCGTTCCCGAAGTGGTACCGGTGCCGATCTGCTTCATCGCGTCGACGCTGCCCGAGGGGGACAGCGAGTCGGCTGCGTAGAGGTTGATCGTGGTGTGCCCGGAGCCGTAGCGCAGGGCGATGGCGGCGGTGGAGACGTCCCGGGCGGCGCCCAGGTCGTAGACGATGCCGACACCCTGCTTGTACGGGGCAAGACGCGGACCGTCTCGGTAGGTGCGGGACTTCCAGAAGGTGCCGGAGTCCCCGTCGTAGCTCTTGGCCACGCCGGATCGGTCCTGCGGGTTGCCGTCGGGGTAGTACTCCTCGGCGCCCTCGATCTTGAGCTGGACGAGGGCCTTCTTCTTGGGGGCGTCGTCGGTGCCTTCGTCCTGGACCTGGGTGTGGCCGGCACCGCCGTTGAGGCGGTCGATGAGGGCATCGGCCAGCTGCCAGCTGCCGAGTCCGAGGGCGGCGATGAGCAGCGCGGCAACGCCCCACTTGAGAGCGCGGCCGGTGCGGCTCTGCAGCGGCGGCGGTACGGCCATCGTGGTGGTGGCGGCCGTGCCGGGGTGCTGCGGCGGCCGGCCGTAGGTGCCCTGCTGGTAGGTGGTGTGCTGGTAGTCCGGCGGGGCGGCGAAGGAGGGCTCGGGCGGGCGGATCCGCGGCATGGCGGCCACGGCCTTGGCGAGCTCTTCGGGGGTGGTGCAGGCCGGTTCCTGGCGGGACGCGGTGGCGCCGTCATTGGCGAGCGCACGCATGGCGAGCTCGCCCAGGCCGCGGTGGACGCCCGCGCGGACCTGGTCCGGGGCGAGGAGACCGACGCCCTTGGGGAGTCCGGTGAGGCCGTGGGCGTCGTTCTCGTACGGCCAGCGCTGCGTGAGGGAGGCGTACAGGAGGGCGCCGATGGCCTCGGTGTCGGTGCGCTGGGGGTGCTGGCTGGTGATGCCGCGCAGGGCGGCGTTCACGGCGAGCCCGCGGATCCGGTACTGGCCGGTGGAGGTGCGGAGTATGGCGCTCGGGGTGAGCCGTAGGTGGGCGAGGCCTTCGCGGTGGGCGGCGGCCATGGCCTGCGAGACCTGGCTGACGAGCTGGTACGCCTCGTGCGGTTCGAGGGCGCCGGCGGCCAGGATGGCGGTGAGCTCGGTGGCGTCGGGCAGCCATTCGTGGACGACGTAGACGAGGTCGTTCTCCTCCACTGCGTCGAGGACCTGGACGAACCGGGGGTCGCCGAGCAGGGCGGAGGACCGGGCGGCGGCGAGGACGGACCGGGCGCGGGGGTGGTCGGCGGGCAACAGGTGCACGCCGACTGCGCGGCGCAGTTTTTCGTCCATGGCGCGCCAACTGCTGAAACCGTCCAGACGGGTGACGCACTCTTCCAGGCGGTAGCGTCTGGCGAGTTTGTGGCCGCTGTGCAGCTCGGGTGCGGCGGTGGTCGCTGCGGTCTTGCGGTCGGTCTCGGGTTCGGGCGTGCCGGTGTCCGGCTGCTGCTGGGCTGTCCGGGCCTGGGTCTCCGCTGCCCCGTCGGCCGTGGCCTTCGCCGCGTTGGCGGCCAGCGGCTTGTCGCCGCTGTTGTCGGCCACGTCGACGGCAGCTGTGCTACGTTCCGCCACCGTCGTTCCTGCCTCCCCATCCGTTGCGCGCTGTCGGCCAGTCTGCAAAGCCATGCCAATTGTGCCCACAGTCCGTCGCTATGCACGACACGCGGCGGGGGGCGATGGTTGTGCGCATCAGCGCCCGAGGCGTCCGCGCACCATGCCGACCATCGCGTTCAGCTCGTCGATCCGCATGCGCTTGGCGGCGGCGAGGAAGACGCCCAGCAGCACGATCCCGCCGGCGGCCAGGGACAGGAGGGAACCTCCGACTCCGCTGCCGAGCATTCGGGTGATGCCGAAGCCCGCGGCACCGGCCAGCACGGCCGCCGGGAGGCAGGCGCCGGCGAGGCGGGCGTACGTGCGGATGACGTGGGCGCCGTCGAGGTCGCCGCCGAGGCGGGTGCGCAGCCGGCGCCAGGCGACGCCGACGCCGACGGCATAGCCGAGGCCGTAGGCGACGGCCATGCCGACCACGGCCCAGCGGGCGGGCAGGACGAAGAAGGCGACGGCGGAGACGGCCGCGTTGACGGAGGCGACGATGACCGTGTTGTAGAAGGGCGTTCGGGTGTCCTCGTAGGCGTAGAAGCCGCGGAGGACGACGTACTGCACGGAGTACGGGATGAGGCCGAGGCCGAAGGCCATCAGCACGTAGCCGATGTTCTGGGCGCCGGCCCCGGAGCCCGCGTAGAGCAGGGTGGACATCGGGACGCCGAGGGCGAGGAACGCGAAGGCGCAGGGCACGATCGCGACGGCCGAGGTGCGCAGGCCGTAGGAGATGTCGTCGCGGACGGCGGCGGCGTCGCCGTCGTGGGCGGAGCGGGAGATCCGGGGCAGGACCGCCGTCATCACGGAGACGGTGATGATGGCCTGCGGCATCTGCCAGAGCAGGAGCGCGTAGTTGTAGGCGGTGATGCCGGTGCCGGGGTGGCCCTGCTTCTCTGCGACGGAACCGGCCCAGGTGGCGAGCTGGGTGACGACGACCAGGCCGATCTGGTTGGCGAGGACGAAGAAGAACGTCCACTTGGCGAGGCGGGCGGCCTTGCCGAGGCCGTGGCCCTTCCAGTCGAACCGCAGGCGGGGCTTGAAGCCGGCGTCGCGCAGGTAGGGGAGCATCGCGAGGGCTTGGACGGTGAGGCCGAGCAGGGTGCCGATGCCGAGGAGCCGTACACCGTCGGCGGTGACGTTCCCGGCGGTGACGCCGGACTCGGTGAAGCCGCCGAAGGCCCAGATGAAGGCGCCGAAGGTGGCGATGACGACGATGTTGTTGAGGACGGGGGTCCACATCATCGCGCCGAAGCGGCCACGTGCGTTGAGGATCTGACCGAGCACCACGTGGATGCCCATGAAGAACATGGTGGGCAGGCAGTAGCGGGCGAAGGCCACGGCCACTTCCAGCTGCTCCGGGTCGGACGCGATCTTCGTCGACATCATCCGGATGAACAGCGGGGCGGCGAGCACGCACACGGTGGTGACGCCGGCGAGGAGAACCACGACGAGGGTCAGGAGGCGGTTGGCGTACGCCTCTCCCCCGTCGTCGTCGTTCTTCATGGCCCGCACGAGCTGCGGGATGAAGACGGCGTTCAGGGCGCCGCCGCCGACGAGGACGTAGATCATCGTCGGCAGGGTGTTGGCGACCTGGTAGGTGTCGTTGAGGGTGCCGACGCCGATGGCCGCAGCGATCACCAGGGTGCGCAGGAACCCGGTGATGCGGGACACGATCGTGCCGGCCGCCATGAGCGCCGAGGACTTCAGCAGACTGGCGGCCCGGCCGGCCGGCTTGCTCGGCGCGGGCGTGGCCACCGGGGCCTCCGGCACGGGGGCGGGAGCGGGGGCCGGCGCCTGGCCGGGGGCGCGCGGGGCGGGAGCCTGCTGGTCGCGGTAGAGGTGCGCGAAGGCGTCGGGCTCGGGCTGCTCGTCGGCGGCCGTGGTGACCAGGGCGTCCACACCGACGAACTGCGTGGTCGTGGCGTGGTCCCCGTACGGCAGGTGCCGGGACGGGCCGTCCGGCTCGGGCGGCGGGGTCTGCGCCCACACCCGGGGGTCGGGGCCGTACGCGGCCGTAGCGGGGCTGTCGTACAGCGGGCCGGGCTCCTGGAAGGTGCCGGGCGGGGGCGGCGGGTGCGCGGCCCGGTCGTACAGGGCTTCGGTCACCGGATCCTGCGCGGACAGGTCCTGAGCCCGGTACGGGTCGTGGGCGTAGGCGTCCTGGACGTACGGGTCCGGCTGCGGGGGCGCGGGCGGAGTCGCCTGACCCGGCAGCGGTGCGCCCTGACCCGTGTCCCCGAAGGGCGCAGGACTGCCCGCGCTCTGCGGGCGGTCACCGTCGTACGGCGCGTTCATCGAAACCCCACCTCATCGTCCCCAGGCCGGCCGGCCACGGCATCGCTCAACGGTCCACTGTCTCACCCGCGCCGGACGGGTCCCCGCTTTCGGGTCCGGTGTCCGGGGTCGGGTCACTCGGCTGCGTGCTCTGCTCCGAGGCGGCGCGGGCCGCGGCGCGCTTGCGGCTGGCGTACATCTTGATGCCGGCGAGGACCAGGAGAAGCATGCCGCCCGCGATGACGAGCATCACCGTGGGGGTGATCTCGGTGGCGTCGACCTTGAAGCGGCGTTCCTTGCCGTACGGGACGCCTTCCTTGGTGAAGAGCTGTGCGGTGACCTCGACCGGGCCGCTGGCGGTGGCGTTCGCGGTGAACTTCACCGACTGGCTGTGGCCGCCCTGGACGGCGACGTCCTGCTCGTCGACGCCGGAGCCGTTGAACATCAGGCGGGTGGAGTTGCTCGACTTCAGCCTGAGGACCAGCCCTTCCACGTCCTGGACGAGGCTGTTCTGCACGGTCACGGGGATGGTCGCGCTGTGCCCGGAGAGGGTGACATCCGTCTTCGGGATCAGCTGCACCCGCTCGGTGAGGGTGCGCAGGTAGTCCTGGGTTTCGGTGCGGTAGACCCGGCCCGCCTGGGCGCGGCCGCGCCAGGAGGTGGACATCTCCCGGTTGAACGTGTTGTTGAAGGGGATGTCGACGCGCTCGGGCTTGGTGAGGATCACCTGGAAGTTGCCGAGCTGGACCTGGGTGGCGCGGATCTGCTCGAAGGCGTCCTGGGACAGTTCCTGGCGGCTCAGGGCGCGCGGGTACTGGCCGGCGCCGGGCACCAGGGAGGTGGCGTCGGGGTCGGGCTTGGCCTTGGCGGCGGTCTCCAGGTCCACGGGCTGGCTCCAGCGCCCGGACTGGAGGGTGCGCAGGGCGATGGCCATGCTCTGCACCTGGCCGGTGGTGGGCATGCGCTGGGGGGCGACGACGAAGCTGCGCGGTCCGGCGGCGTCCTGGAGGTTCAGGGCGAGGCTGTGGGAGAGGAACTCCTGCACGGCCAGGGTGGACTTCCCGGCGTTGAGCATGTCCCCGCCGAAGGCGGTCGACAGGCGGGCGTCGGCGACGACGGCGGTGCGGCCGGCGCCGATCGGGCGGGCCGCGGACGGGGTGTAGCCGAGGGAGCCGGTCTCCCGGAAGCTGTCGCTGCGGGCGAGCACGTTGTGGGCGCCGGCGGAGGTGGCGACGCTGACGATGGAGGGGTCCACGGCGCCGTCGACCGGCCAGGAGAAGTCCGTGGACGGTGTGACGTGCAGGACGGTCTCCACGGCCTGCCGGGCCTTGTCGGTGGCGGGCCGGAGCTGTCCGAGCGAGCCGGAGACGTTCTTCCCGCGGTGCGCGAGGGAGGCCAGGTCGGGGTCGGCGAACGGGAGGGCGACGACCTTCTTGCCCTGGACGGCCTGCTCCAGGGCGTTCAGCCAGCGCTTGGCGACGTCCTGGTTGCGGCCGGGGACGGTACCGCCGTCCTCGGTGCGGACCTGGTAGTTGCCCTTCATCGCGTCGGCGCTGGCGAGGAGGTCGGGGTCGATGACCCAGGTGACGGGCAGCTCGGAGCCGAGGGAGACCATCTGCTCCAGGCGGCCGCCCGGGGCGAGCTCGGCGGCGAGGTCGTCGTTCTGGAAGACCGGAGTCTGGGTTTCGTCGGAGCCGGTCTCGGCAGTCAGGTGGGTGGTGGAGATCAGCGGCCAGACGTAGCTGATCTGCGCGCGCTTGGCGGCGGGCTCCGGCTGCCACGGGAGCAGGGTCCTCTCGATGCCCTGGACCTGCTCGTAGCGTCGGCTGTCGGTCTGGCCGGACACCGAGACGCCCAGCGGATAGACGCCCTCGTCGTCGAGTCCCAGCTTGGCCACGGGGACCTTGAGGGTGAAGGGCTGGGCGACCTTCGAGGTGAGCGGCGGGAGTTTTATGGCGTACGCCGAGTCGATCTCCTGCGGGTCGACCCCAGGCTGGTAGGAGGTCCGCTCGGTGACGTCGTCCAGGGAGCTGCGGTCGGTGAGCGCGGATCCGACCCGCAGGCCGACGTGGGCGTCGGTGATCGTCTCGGCGCCGCGGTTGACGACGGTCCCCGTGATGGTGAGGGTGTCGTCCTTCACCGGCGCGCTGGGCGTCAGGGAGTCCAGGGAGACGTCCACGGCCGAGGAGGCCGAGCGGGGCCCGGCGGGAGTGCCCGGCGCCGTGGGGGCGGTCGGAGCGCTCGGGGCGGCCTGGGCCGCGGAGGGGTCCTGGACGTAGACCAGTCCGGCCAGGACGGGTGTCCCGGCGAGCAGAACGACCGCCCGCCGCAGCCAGCGGCGGGCAGGAGCGGGGGAGCTCCCCTGGATGTCTGCCGCCTCGGCCACGCGCTCGCCCGTCCCTCGTCGTGTCAGTGGTCGTCGGTTGTGCGTCCACGCATGGTAACGAGGGCTGCTGTACGTGAGTGCCGCGGACTGCTCCACATGATCGCCGGGGGGTGCCCGGGGCCGGCGGCCGGGGCCGGGCGGAAACGCGGAAGCCCGGACCGGGTGGGGCACGTACCCTCTTCTGTTGTGCCGAACGCCAATGAAGACTCCCCCAGCGCCCTGAACCAGGTGCAGCAGCGCGCCGTGACCGAGCTGCTGCGGGTCGCCCCCGTTGCAGACGATCTTGCCCGTCGATTCCAGGGGGCGGGCTTCAGCCTGGCCCTCGTCGGCGGCTCGGTCCGGGACGCACTGCTGGGTCGGCTCGGCAACGACCTCGACTTCACGACGGACGCCCGTCCCGAAGACGTCCTCAAGCTGGTGCGCGGCTGGGCGGACTCGGTCTGGGACGTCGGCATCGCCTTCGGCACCGTCGGTGCCCAGAAGGACGGCTACCAGATCGAGGTGACCACCTACCGCTCCGAGGCGTACGACCGGACTTCCCGCAAGCCCGAGGTGTCGTACGGCGACTCCATCGAGGAGGACCTGGTCCGCCGCGACTTCACGGTCAACGCGATGGCCGTGGCCCTTCCGCAGAAGGAGTTCGTGGACCCGCACGGCGGCCTGGAGGATCTGGCCGCCCAGGTGCTGCGCACCCCTGGAACTCCTGAGGAGTCGTTCTCTGACGACCCGCTGCGCATGATGCGGGCCGCCCGCTTCGCCGCGCAGCTGGACTTCGAGGTGGCCCCCGAGGTCGTCGCCGCGATGACGGAGATGTCGGACCGGCTGGAGATCGTCTCGGCCGAGCGGGTGCGCGACGAGCTGAACAAGCTGCTGCTCTCCGCTCACCCCCGCAAGGGCCTGGCCCTGCTCGTGGAGACGGGTCTCGCGGACCACGTACTGCCCGAGCTGCCGGCGCTGCGGCTGGAGAGCGACGAGCACCACCGGCACAAGGACGTCTACGACCACTCGCTGATCGTCCTGGAGCAGGCGATCGACCTGGAGGAGGACGGCCCGGACCTGGTGCTGCGGCTCGCTGCGCTGCTCCATGACATCGGCAAGCCGCGGACCCGGCGCTTCGAGAGCGACGGGCGGGTCTCCTTCCACCACCACGAGGTGGTGGGCGCCAAGATGACCAAGAAGCGGATGACCGCGCTGAAGTACTCCAACGACATGGTCAAGGAGGTCTCGCGGCTGGTCGAGCTGCACCTGCGGTTCCACGGCTACGGGACCGGAGAGTGGACCGACTCGGCCGTCCGCCGGTACGTGCGCGACGCGGGCCCGCTGCTCGACCGGCTGCACAAGCTGACGAGGTCCGACTGCACCACCCGCAACAAGCGCAAGGCAGCCGCGCTGTCGCGGGCGTACGACGGGCTGGAGGACCGGATTTCCCAGCTCAAGGAGCAGGAGGAGCTGGACTCGATCCGGCCCGACCTCGACGGCAACGAGATCATGACCGTGCTGGGCGTCGGTCCCGGCCCGCTGATCGGCCAGGCGTACAAGTTCCTGCTGGAGCTGCGCCTGGAGAACGGCCCGATGGGCCGGGACGCGGCTGCCGAGGCCCTCAAGGAGTGGTGGGCGACTCAGAGCTGAAGCGGTGGGTGTTTCACGTGAAACACCGACGCCAGCCGGGGAGCGATGCTGCGGAACGGGGTCGATGTTTCACGTGAAACAACGACCCCGTTCTCGTTTCACGTGAAACACCGCCTGCGCACGCGCGCGCCGGGGTGTGGTGTTTCACGTGAAACGTCGTCGGCGCAGCAGTGCCAGCGCGACCGCGCCGTAGAGGGCGGCGACCGACAGGAGCAGCGTCACCGACTTGCCGTCGGGCGGCAGCATCAGCGCCGACACTGCCGCCGCGCCGACAAAGGCCACGTTGAAGAGCACGTCGTAGACCGAGAAGACCCGTCCGCGGTACGCGTCGTCCACCCGGAACTGGACCTCGGTGTCGGTGCAGATCTTGGCGCTCTGGGTGACCAGGCCCAGGACGAAGGCGGCGACCAGCATGGGCGCGACCGCGAAGGGCAGTCCCAGGGCCGGCACGAGGACGGCTGCGCCGGCCGCGGAGGCCGTGATCCATCCCAGGGTGCCGAGCCGGCCCACGACCCAGGGCGTGATCAGAGCTGCCATGAAGAACCCGCCGCCCGAGACCCCGACCGCCACGCCCAGCAGGGCCAGCCCCTCGGACTCCGTGTCGGTCCAGGCGTACCGGCAGAGCATCAGCAGCATCACGGTCAGCGCGCCGTAGCAGAAGCGCATCAGGGTCATGGCGGTCATCGCGCGGGCGGCATCCGGGCGGGAGGTCAGGTGCCGGAGCCCTTCCGCCATGCCCCGCGCGGTGAGAACGACCGCCTCGCCGAGTGCCGGGTGGCGGTGCTCGGGGGTGTGGTCGGGGCCGAGCAGTCCGATGGCGAGCCGTAGTGAAGCCAGGGCCGCGCAGAGGTAGAGGGCGGCTCCCAGCAGGACGACCAGGGCGTCGGTCTCGGAGGAGAGCACGCGGACGAGGAAGGCGAGGGCCCCGCCCGCGGTCGCGGCCAGGGTGCCGGCGGTGGGCGAGAGGGCGTTGGCGGTCACCAGCCGGTCGGAGTCGACCACGCGGGGCAGGGCCGCCGAGAGGCCGGCGAGCACGAACCGGTTGACGGCGGTGACCGAGAGGGCTGAGGCGTAGAAGAGCCAGTCGGGTACGGAAGCCAGCACCAGTCCCGCGGTGCCGCAGGCCAGGGCGGCCCGCAGCAGGTTGCCGTAGAGGAAGACCTGCCGCCGGCGCCAGCGGTCGAGGAGGACCCCGGCAAAGGGGCCGATCACCGAGTACGGGAGCAGGAGCACGGCCATGGCGGAGGCGATCGCCGCAGGCGAGGTCTGCTTCTCCGGGGAGAACACCACATACGTGGCCAGGGCCACCTGGTAGACACCGTCGGCGGCCTGGGAGAGCAGTCGTACGGCGAGCAGACGGCGGAAGTCCCGGAAGCGCAGGAGTACGCGCAGATCACGTACGACAGGCATGTGGGCAAGAGTCACATACGCAGAGGGTCTCCGGACACATTGTCCGGAGACCCTCTGAGAAGAGCCGGAGAACAGCCGGTCACCCGGTGTTCCGGCGGTCGGCGCGGATTTAGCGCTCGACCTCGCCCTTGATGAACTTCTCGACGTTGGCCAGGGCCTCGTCGTCGAAGTACTGCACCGGCGGGGACTTCATGAAGTACGAGGACGCGGAGAGGATCGGGCCACCGATGCCCCGGTCCTTCGCGATCTTCGCGGCGCGCAGGGCGTCGATGATGACACCGGCGGAGTTCGGGGAGTCCCAGACCTCGAGCTTGTACTCGAGGTTCAGCGGGACGTCACCGAAGGCGCGGCCCTCGAGGCGGACGTACGCCCACTTGCGGTCGTCGAGCCACGCGACGTAGTCGGACGGGCCGATGTGGACGTTCTTCTCGCCCAGCTCACGGTCTGGGATCTGCGAGGTGACGGCCTGCGTCTTCGAGATCTTCTTGGACTCCAGGCGCTCGCGCTCGAGCATGTTCTTGAAGTCCATGTTGCCGCCGACGTTGAGCTGCATGGTGCGCTCAAGACGGACACCGCGGTCCTCGAACAGCTTGGCCATCACGCGGTGCGTGATGGTGGCGCCGACCTGCGACTTGATGTCGTCGCCGACGATCGGGACACCGGCCTCGGTGAACTTGTCCGCCCACTCCTTGGTGCCGGCGATGAAGACCGGGAGGGCGTTGACGAAGGCGACCTTGGCGTCGATGGCGCACTGCGCGTAGAACTTCGCAGCGTCCTCGGAACCGACGGGCAGGTAGCAGACCAGAACGTCGACCTGCTTGTCCTTGAGGACCTGGACGACGTCGACCGGGGCCTCGGCGGACTCCTCGATGGTCTGGCGGTAGTACTTGCCCAGGCCGTCGAAGGTGTGGCCGCGCTGGACCGTGACGCCCGCGTTCGGGACGTCGCAGATCTTGATGGTGTTGTTCTCGCTGGCGCCGATGGCGTCCGAGAGGTCGAGGCCGACCTTCTTCGCGTCAACGTCGAAGGCGGCGACGAACTCGACGTCACCGACGTGGTAGTCGCCGAACTGGACGTGCATCAGGCCCGGGACCTTGGTGGCCGGGTCGGCGTCCTTGTAGTACTCGACGCCCTGCACCAGCGAGGCGGCGCAGTTGCCCACGCCGACGATGGCTACGCGAACCGAACCCATTCCGGTTGCTCCCTGTCAGTTTTCAGTGTTCCGGTTGAGTGCCTGCATCAGCAGGCGCTCACTTTGCAGTGTCGTCGGACGGGCCGGATCGTCGCCGATCCCGTCCCGCCCTCTCGCTCTCGATGAGCTCGTTCAGCCAGCGCACTTCGCGCTCCACGGACTCCATTCCGTGCCGCTGCAGCTCAAGCGTGTAGTCGTCGAGGCGCTCCCGGGTACGGGCCAGCGAGGCCCGCATCTTCTCCAGGCGTTCCTCGAGCCGGCTCCGACGGCCTTCGAGCACTCGCATCCGCACGTCGCGTTCGGTCTGGCCGAAGAAGGCGAAGCGGGCGGCGAAGGACTCGTCTTCCCAGGTATCGGGTCCGGTGTGGGACAGGAGCTCCTCGAAGTGCTCCTTACCTTCGGCCGTCAACCGATAGACGATCTTGGCGCGGCGCCCCGCGAGTGAAGCGGCGAGGGCGTCCTCCGGGGCATTGCCCGGTTCCTCGATCAACCAGCCGTTGGCCACCAGCGTCTTGAGGCAGGGGTAGAGGGTTCCGTAGCTGAACGCCCGGAACACCCCCAGCGAGGTGTTGAGCCGTTTCCGCAGCTCGTAACCGTGCATGGGGGATTCGCGGAGGAGTCCCAGGACGGCGAATTCGAGGATCCCCGAGCGTCTGCTCATTCGTCGCCCTCCTCCTCCACCCTGGTTCCTTATGCCGAGCTGATGTATCGACTCGATACATCCAGACGATAGAACGGGCTGGATCAAGCAGCAAGGGCGGGCATGGTGACCGGCGTCACATCACCAATTCGCAGGAGGCGAAGTGCCTGTTTTGGGGTGAACTTCGGTGCTGCGAGGGTTTTGACCGTGCGTAGTCTGTGCGGCAGACACCGGGGGGACCGGAACTCAACTGCCGCTTCAGGCGTCACTGCCTGCCCGAGGAGTAGTCGTTCGATGAGCGAGCACCGTCGCAAACCGCCGCAGTCGCAGGGTGGTGGACGCGCCGCAGGCCGCCGTGCTGCGCAGCAGCGTCCCGGTCGCAGAGACGCGGCCGGACGGGACGTCCCCACCGGGTCGCCCTCGGCACCGTACGGTCAGGCCCCCTACGGTCAGCAGGGCTACGGCCAGGCCCCCTACGGACAGACCGGCCACGATCAGGGCGGCTACAGCCCGGGCGCCGTGCAGGGCGGCCGTGCCGAGGCCCGGCGCGCGGCCCAGCGCGGTGCGGGCGGCCGCCGGCGCGGTGCGGAGCCCCAGGGGCGCGGCGGCGCGGCCGCCAAGGACCGCTTCATCAACTACCCGCGCGCCGACAAGGACGGCTGGCAGCGGTTCGTGCCCAGCTGGAAGCTGGTCGGCGGCACCGCGCTCGGGTTCACGGCCCTGCTCACGGCCGGCGCGGGCATCGCCCTGGCCGTGGTCGGCACGCCCAACGAGAAGGACGCTGCCAAGGCGCAGAACAACGTCTACTACTGGGCCGACAAAGAGCAGATGGCCGCGGTCGGCGGCGAGATGAACCGCCAGATCATCCCCATCGAGAAGATCCCGCTGTCCCTGCAGAACGCGGTGATCGCGGCGGAGAACGCCTCGTTCGACACCGACAAGGGCGTCGACCCGATGGGCATCGGCCGGGCCGTCTTCAACATGATGACGGGCGGTGAGACGCAGGGTGGTTCCACGATCACGCAGCAGTTCGTGAAGAACACCTACCTGGACTCCGACCAGACGATGAAGCGCAAGGTCGCCGAGCTCTTCATCTCGATAAAGGTCGGCGCGACCAAGAAGAAGCCCGAGATCATGCAGGGCTACCTCAACACCGCGTACTTCGGCCGCAACGCGTACGGCTGCCAGGCCGCCTCCCAGGCGTACTTCAAGAAGGACTGCCAGGAGATCGACCCCTCCGAGAGCGCCTTCCTCGCCCAGCTGCTGAAGGGCCCGAACCTCTACAACCCGGACGGCGGCATCGGCAAGGCCGCCACCCCCGAGGCGAACGAGGCGCGGGCCAAGCAGCGCTGGGCGTGGGTCCTCGACCGCGAGGTCGAGGTCGGCCGCATGACCCCGGAGGAACGGGCCAAGTACACGACCTTCCCCAAGCTCCAGCCCTCCGAGCAGGCCCTCGCACTGACCGGCCAGACGGGCTACCTGGTCGAGACGGCCAAGCAGTACGTCATGAAGAAGCTGGACCTCAAGCCCGAGGACCTCGACCGCGGCGGCTACCGGATCTACACCACCTTCCAGAAGCCGAAGGTGGACGCGCTGGCCAAGGCCGTCGACAAGACCCGCGACGAGTTCCTCGACGAGAAGTCCCGGCCGAAGACCGACAGGTTCGTGCAGTTCGGCGCGGCCTCGGTGGACCCGAAGAGCGGGGCCATCGTCGCCCTGTACGGCGGCGCCGGCTACGACAAGAAGCACTTCTCGAACAACGCCAACACCATCGGTGTCCCGGTCGGCTCGACGTGGAAGCCGTACGTCCTCGCCGCCGCGATGGAGTACGGCACGTCGAACTCCGACGGCGAGGGCATCTCCGTCGACAGCAAGTACAACGGCGACGACCTGACCGTCATCAAGAACCGCAACGGCGAGCCGCTGCGGTACGCGGACGGCCGGCCGTTCCGGCAGAAGAACGAGAGCCCCACGAAGTACGGCTACGTGACCCTCAACGAGGCGATGGAGAAGTCCATCAACACGCCGTTCGCGCAGCTCGTCTTCGACGTCGGCCACGACAAGGTGCGCAAGGTCGCCGAGGCCACCGGCATCCTCAAGGACTCGATGGACCCGAACGACAACGCGTCGTTCGCCCTGGGCACCTCCACCCCCAGCGCCATCCGCATGGCCGACTCCTACGCGACCTTCGCGGCGTCCGGCACGCACTACGAACCGTTCTCCGTCACGAAGGTCCTCAAGAACGGCGTCGAGCAGCCCGGCTTCGAGGCCCCGGCGGCCGAGAAGGCGATGGACAACTCCATCGCGGACAACGTCACCAAGGTGCTGCAGAACGTCGTCGAGAACGGCACCGGCACCAAGGTCAAGAAGCTCGGCCGGCCGGCCGCCGGCAAGACCGGTACCACCGACAAGAACAAGTCGGCCTGGTTCGTCGGCTACACCCCGCAGCTGTCGACCGCGGTGACGCTGTTCCGCACCGACCCGAACTCCAAGGACAAGGAGCTCATCTCCATGAACGGCACGGGTGACGTGCCGTCCATCCACGGTGGTGACATTCCGGCCGAGATCTGGGTGAACTACATGAAGGACGCCGTCAAGGGCGTCCCGGTGAAGGACTTCCCGGAGGCCGAGGAGATCGGCGTCGACGCCGACGCCCTGGGCGCCCCGACCCCGACGCCCACCGCGAAGGCCACCAAGACCGTCGAGCCGACGCCGTCGGCCACGACCAAGTCGCCGAAGCCCACGCCGACGCCGACCAAGGGCGGCAAGCCGACCTGCAAGCCCTGGCAGTGGGACTGCAACACCGACGGCGGCACCGACAGCGGCACGACCGCCGGCAACGACACCGGCGGCACGTCCGACGGAGGCGTGAGCGGCGGGACGACACCGACACCGACACCGACCGACACCCTGAAACCGGGCGGCCGCAACGGCGGTACGAACAGCGGACTGATCGGCGGCAGCGGAGACGGCTGATCCGGCCTGCCGGCACCCGCAGAGGGCCGTCGCACCACGGTGCGGCGGCCCTCGCCGCATTCCCGGATCCGTACGGCAGGATGAGCGCATGACGAAGGTGCACGAGGACCGCCCCGTACTGCCCACACAGCAGGACGAGGTCGCCGCAGCGGGCAGCGGGCTGCTCGGCGGGCCGTTCGGCCGGTACGCCAGGACCGGCGGCCGCCGGTTCACCCCGGTCCACGTGATCGTCCTGGTCGCCATCGGCATGTTCGCCCTCGGCATGGTCCAGAAGCTGCCCTGCTACGACTGGGCCTGGTTCCGCGGAGCGGCGTCCCAGTACACCCACGCCTGCTACTCGGACATCCCGCACCTGTACGCGGCCCGCGGCTTCTCCGACGGCCTCACCCCGTACGTGGACCGCATCGCCGGCGACATGGAGTACCTGGAGTACCCCGTGCTGACCGGCCTGTTCATGGAGTTCGCGTCCTGGTTCACGCCGAGCGCCGGCACCGTCCAGCACCGCGAGCAGATCTACTGGATGGTCAACGCGGGCATGCTGATGGCCTGCGCCGCCGTCATCGCCGTCTGCGTGGCCCGGACCCACCGCCGCCGGCCCTGGGACGCCCTGCTGGTCGCCCTGGCCCCGGCCGCCGCGCTCACGGCCACGATCAACTGGGACCTGCTCGCCGTCGCCCTGACCGCCGCCGCGCTGCTGATGTGGTCGCGTAGCCGGCCGCTCGCCTTCGGCCTGCTGATCGGCCTGGCCACCGCTGCGAAGCTGTACCCGGTGCTGATCCTCGGACCGCTGCTCGTGCTGTGCTGGCGGGCCGGACGCTGGCGGGAGTACGGCACCGCCGTCGCCGGTGCCGCCGGCACCTGGCTGCTGGTCAACGTGCCCGTGCTGCTGATCGCGCCGCAGGGCTGGAAGAAGTTCTACACGTTCAGCCAGGAGCGGCCGGTGGACTTCGGCTCGTTCTGGCTGGTCCTCTCCCAGCGCTCCGGGAACCCCCTGGACGACGTCAACACGTACGCCACCGTGCTCATGCTGCTGGTCTGCGCCGGCATCGGGCTGCTCGCCCTGACCGCCCCGCGGCGGCCCCGCCTCGCTCAGCTGGCCTTCCTCGTCGTGGCCGCGTTCATCCTCACCAACAAGGTGTACTCGCCGCAGTACGTGCTGTGGCTGGTGCCGCTGGCCGCACTCGCGCGCCCGCGCTGGCGTGACTTCCTGATCTGGCAGGCCGGCGAGGTCGCGTACTTCCTCGGGATCTGGATGTACCTCGCGTACACGACCAGCGGGGACAAGCACCAGGGGCTGCCCGTCGAGGGCTACCAGCTGGCCGTCGCCGCCCACCTGCTCGCCACGCTGTACCTGTGCGCGGTGGTCGTACGCGACGTCCTGAGGCCCGACCGGGATCCGGTGCGCCGCGACGGCTCCGACGACCCCTCCGGCGGGGTGCTGGACGGCGCACCCGACGTGTTCGTGCTCGGAGACGCCGCGAGGGCGCCGCAGGATGCGACGCCCTCACCGGGACAGCGGGTGGACTGGGGCCACTGAGCGGCCCGGGCCCTCAGAACCTAGCGGTCGACCGCGCGGTCGAACTGCGTGGTGGTGTGCCGCAGGTGCGCCACCAGCTCGTCGCCGACCTTCGGCTCCGTGGCGTCGGCCGGCACGAACAGGATCGAGACCTGCATGTGCGGCGGCTCGGCGAACCAGCGCTGCTTGCCCGCCCACACGAATGGCGAAAGGTTCCGGTTGACCGTCGCCAGGCCGGCCCGCGCCACGCCCTTGGCCCGCGGCATCACGCCGTGCAGCGCCTTGGGCGCCTCCAGGCCCACGCCGTGGGAGGTTCCGCCGGCGACCACGACCAGCCAGCCGTCCGAGGCGGCCTTCTGCTGGCGGTAGCCGAAACGGTCTCCCTTGGCGACCCGCGTCACGTCCAGCACCGCGCCGCGGTACTCGGTCGCCTCGTGGTCGCCCAGCCACAGCCGGGTGCCGATCCGGGCCCGGAAGCGGGTCTGCGGGAACTGCTGCTGCAGCCGCACCAGGTCCTCGGCCCGCAGGTGGCTGACGAACATGGTGTGCAGCGGCAGCCGGGCCGCGCGCAGCCGGTCCATCCACTCGATGACCTCTTCGACGGGGTCGGTCCCGTCCGGGCGGTCCAGCGGCAGGTGCAGGGCGAAGCCCTCCAGGCGGACGTCCTCGATGGCCGACGCCAGCATCCCGAGGTCCTGCTCGGAGACGCCGTGCCGCTTCATCGAGCTCATGCACTCGATCACGACCCGGACGCCGACCAGCGCGCGGACCCCGTCGACGGACGACACGGAACGGATCACCCGGTCCGGCAGCGGCACCGGCTCCTCACCCCGCCGGAACGGGGTGAGGACCAGCAGGTCGCCGCTGAACATGTCCTTGATCCGGGCCGCCTCGTACGTGGTGCCCACGGCCAGGACGTCGGCCCCGAGCCGGGTCGCCTCCTCGGCGAGCCGCTCGTGACCAAAGCCGTAGCCGTTGCCCTTGCAGACCGGGATCATCCCGGGGAACTGGTCCAGGACGTGCTTCTGGTGCGCACGCCAGCGCGCGGTGTCGACGTAGAGCGTGAGCGCCATGACGCGGACGGAGCCTCTCTCGTATGGGGTGGTGGGCGGTGGGGCGTCGGCCGTCAGCGGCGCGACATGTAGATGTCGAGCGCCTTGTGCAGCAGCTTGTTCAGCGGGAAGTCCCACTCGCCGACGTACTCGACGGCCTCGCCGCCGGTGCCGACCTTGAACTGGATCAGGCCGAACAGGTGATCGTTTTCGTCCAGCGTGTCACTGATGCCGCGCAGGTCGTAGACGCTGGCGCCGAGCGCGTACGAGTCGCGGAGCATCCGCCACTGCATCGCGTTCGACGGGCGGACCTCGCGCTTGTGGTTCGCGGACGCGCCGTACGAGTACCAGACGTGCTGGCCGACCGTCAGCATCGTGGCGGCCGCGAGCGGCTCGCCCTCGTGCGTGGCGATGTACAGGCGCATGCGGTTCGGGTCCTCGGAGTTGAGGGCCGTCCACTGGCGCTGGAAGTAGCTGAGCGGGCGCGGGCGGAACTTGTCGCGCTCTGCGGTGATTTCGTACAGGTGCTGCCAGGTGGGCAGGTCCTCGTAGCCGCCCTGGACGACCTCGACGCCGGCCTTCTCGGCCTTCTTGATGTTGCGGCGCCACAGCTGGTTGAAGCCCTTGAGGACGTCGTCCAGGGAGCGGTTGGCCAGCGGGACCTGGAACACGTAGCGCGGCTGGACGTCCCCGAATCCGGCGCCGCCGTCCTCGCCCTGCTGCCAGCCCATCCGGCGCAGCTTGTCCGACACTTCGAAGGCGCGCGGCTCGATGTGCGATGCCTCGACGTCCCGCAGGCGCTTGACCTCGGGGTCCTGGATGCCGGCCTTGATGGCGGCGGCGTTCCAGCGGCGGATGACCACCGGCGGACCCATCTTCACGGTGAACGCGCCCTGGGCCTTCAGGTGGGCCAGCATCGGCTGGAGCCACTCGTCGAGATTGGGGGCGTACCAGTTGATGACCGGACCCTCGGGCAGGTACGCGAGGTACCGCTTGACCTTGGGCAGCTGCCGGTACAACACCAGGGCGACGCCGACGAGTTCACCGGACTTGTCGAACCAGCCGAGGTTCTCGGAACGCCACTCGTTCTTCACGTCGGCCCATGCCGGGACCTGACAGTGGCTCGCCGAGGACAGGCTCTGGATGTAGGCCAGATGCTGCTCTCGGCTGATGGTCCTCAGGGACAGGCTCATGCGGGGTGTCTCCTCCGGCGGCTTCGCTGGGTATGGCGCGAAGCCTACTGCGACAAGGGCGGCACCCATCTGGGGGACGTGCTGCGGAAACTCCGCAGCACGTCCCCCACCGTCTCGGGCGGGGCCCCGGTCAGCCCAGCACGCCGCCGAAGAGCCCGCCGTGCGACATCGCGATGAAGAACCCGATGGCCGAGGCGCCGAGCCCGATGATCAGTGCGAAGCGCTCGCGTGTCGTCTCCGAGATGAACTGGCCGTAGGCCCCCGTGAGGATGCCGATCAGGCCGGTCCACGAGCTGAGCAGATGCAGATTGTGGAAGAACGCCGTGACGAACGCCACGGCTCCCAGCACCAGGGTCACCGCGAGCAGGGTGTCCTGGAGCGGATGGGGCTTGCCGTCGGTGGAGAACAGGGAGATGGACTGCTGCGGACGCATTGCCTGTGCCATGAGGGGCACCTCCAGGCGAGGAGACGACGTGCCGCGGTGCTGCGCCGGCCGCTCCGGCGGCCCTAGCACCGCACACACCCGATGTGTACTGATTGTGGCCCCCGGCTGCCGGATTTCAACCGGAAGGAGGGGAGCAGGTACTCTGTACGGTCTGCGCGGTGTCTGCTCTCAGACGCCGTGCGGCACGCATCACGACCCTCCTGCCACGGAACGACCGTGGCCGCTGAGTCCAAAGGAGGTGGGTTCCACATGCGTCACTACGAGGTGATGGTCATCCTCGACCCCGATCTTGAGGAGCGCGCTGTCTCTCCCCTGATCGAGAACTTCCTTTCCGTCGTCCGTGAGGGCAACGGAAAGGTCGAGAAGGTCGACACCTGGGGCCGTCGTCGTCTCGCTTACGAGATCAAGAAGAAGCCCGAGGGCATCTACTCGGTCATCGACCTGCAGGCCGAGCCTGCGGTCGTCAAGGAGCTCGACCGCCAGATGAACCTGAACGAGTCGGTCCTCCGGACCAAGGTCCTCCGCCCCGAGACCCACTGAGCTTCCGCTCAGAAGTCATCGGGTTCGAGTAGCCAAGCACCAGCAGCCAGCAATCCCCGCCGAGAGGTTCATCCATGGCAGGCGAGACCGTCATCACGGTCGTCGGCAATCTCGTCGACGACCCCGAGCTGCGCTTCACCCCGTCCGGGGCGGCCGTCGCGAAGTTCCGCGTCGCGTCCACCCCGCGCACGTTCGACCGCCAGACCAATGAGTGGAAGGACGGCGAGAGCCTGTTCCTGACCTGCTCGGTGTGGCGCCAGGCGGCGGAGAACGTCGCCGAGTCGCTCCAGCGTGGTATGCGCGTCGTCGTACAGGGCCGGCTCCGCCAGCGCTCGTACGAGGACCGGGACGGAGTCAAGCGCACGGTCTTCGAGCTGGACGTCGAGGAAGTCGGCCCCAGCCTGCGCAACGCCACGGCCAAGGTCACCAAGACCGCCGGCCGCGGTGGCCAGGGTGGTTACGGCGGCGGTGGCGGCGGCCAGCAGGGTGGCGGCGGCTGGGGCGGAGCCCCCAGCGGCGGTGGCCAGCAGGGCGGCGGAGCTCCCTCCGACGACCCCTGGGCCTCCAGCGCGCCGGCCGGTGGCCAGCAGGGCGGCGGGGGCGGCTGGGGTGGAAACTCCGGCGGTTCCGGCGGTTCCGGCGGCGGCTACTCGGACGAGCCGCCCTTCTAGGGCAGCCCGTTCCCCACTTCTTGATCACACAGGAGAAACACAATGGCGAAGCCGCCTGTGCGCAAGCCTAAGAAGAAGGTCTGCGCGTTCTGCAAGGACAAGACCGCGTACGTGGACTACAAGGACACGAACATGCTGCGGAAGTTCATTTCCGACCGCGGCAAGATCCGTGCCCGTCGCGTGACCGGCAACTGCACGCAGCACCAGCGTGACGTCGCCACGGCCGTCAAGAACAGCCGTGAGATGGCGCTGCTGCCCTACACGTCCACCGCGCGATAAGGGAAGGGTGACCGAACAATGAAGATCATCCTGACCCACGAGGTCTCTGGCCTCGGCACCGCCGGCGACGTCGTTGACGTCAAGGACGGCTACGCTCGCAACTACCTGGTCCCGCGCGGTTTCGCGATCCGCTGGACCAAGGGTGGCGAGAAGGACGTGGCGCAGATCCGCCGCGCCCGCAAGATCCACGAGATCGCGACCATCGAGCAGGCCAACGAGATCAAGGCCACGCTCGAGGGCCTGAAGGTCCGCCTGGCCACCCGCTCGGGTGACGCCGGCCGCCTCTTCGGCTCCGTGACCCCGGGCGACATCGCCACGGCGATTGAGACCTCCGGTGGCCCGAAGGTCGACAAGCGCCGCGTGGAGCTGGGCTCCCCGATCAAGACCCTCGGTTCGCACCAGGTCTCCGTGCGCCTGCACGCTGAGGTCGTGGCGCAGCTGGGCGTCGAGGTCGTCGCTGCCTAAGGCTGTACGTGAAGGGCCGCACCCCTCCGGGGGTGCGGCCCTTTCGCATGTCCGGGGCGCTTGCTGCTCGGCGTTTCACGTGAAACATGCTCTGTGCTTCACATGCTCCGTGTTTCACGTGAAACGAGGCTGTTTCACGTGAAACAGCGTGCTCAGCGGGTGGCGCCGGTGACCAGCCAGCGGCCCGAGTGGGCGCGCAGCTGCAGGGTGGCCATTCGGACCAGCATCATCAGGGTCATGGCCCACCACAGGGCGGTGAGGCCGCCGCCGACCACCGGGATCAGCAGGGCGACCGGGGCGAAGACCGCCAGGGTGATGAGCATGGCCCAGGCCAGGTACGGTCCGTCGCCCGCGCCCATCAGCACCCCGTCGAGGACGAAGACGATGCCGGAGACAGGCTGGGACACCGCTACGACGAGGAGGGCCGGCAGCAGGGCGTCGTGGACCGCAGGGTCGCTCGTGAAGAGCGGGATGAACAGCGGCCGGGCGAGGATGACGAGGACGCCCAGTGCGGCGCCCGAGACGATGCCCCACTGGACCATGCGGCGGCACACCGCACGGGCTCCCTCGGTGTCGCCGGCGCCCAGGTAGCGGCCGATGATCGCCTGGCCGGCGATGGCGATGGCGTCCAGCGCGAAAGCGAGCAGGCTCCAGAGGGAGAGCAGGATCTGGTGGGCGGCGATGTCGGCGTCGCCGAGCCGAGCCGCGACTGCCGTGGCGATCATCAGGACGGCCCGCAGGGAGAGCGTGCGGATGAGCAGTGGCGCGCCGGCCTGGGCGCAGGCCCGGATGCCGGCGGCGTCCGGGCGCAGGGAGGCGCCCTGCCGACGGGCCCCGCGGACGACGACCGCGAGGTAGACGGCGGCCATGGCCCACTGGGCGAGGACCGTGCCCCAGGCGGATCCGGCGATGCCCAGGCCGACGCCGTAGACCAGGCCGACGTTGAGGCCGGCGTTGGCGGTGAAGCCGCCGAGGGCCACGTAGAGCGGGGTACGGGTGTCCTGGAGGCCGCGGAGGACTCCGGTGGCTGCCAGCACCACCAGCATGGCGGGGATGCCCAGGGAGGCGATCCTGAGGTACTCGACGGCGTGCGGAGCCGCGCTGTCGGAGGCGCCGAACAGGGAGACGAGCGCAGGGGCGGTCGGCAGGGTCGCGGCGACCACGGCGGCGCCGAGCAGGAGGGCGAGCCAGATGCCGTCCATGCCCTGCCGGATGGCGGCCCGGAGGTCGCCTGCTCCGACCCGCCGGGAGACCGCGGCAGTGGTCGCGTAGGCGAGGAAGACGAAGACGCTGACGGCAGTGGTGAGGAGGGCGGCGGCGATGCCGAGGCCGGCCAGCTGAGCGGTTCCGAGGTGGCCGACGACAGCGCTGTCGACCATGACGAAGAGTGGCTCGGCGACGAGTGCGCCGAAGGCGGGGACGGCGAGGGCGAAGATCTCGCGGTCGTGCTTCCGGGCGGTGGTCAGCGGTCTCGCGGTGGCCTGTGTCATGGGTGCAGTCTCATCTTCCACAGGTAATGGTCGCAATCATATTGCGTCTATTACTTTAGCGGTCCTCGGCAGCTCGTTCGGGCGCCGTTCGCGACGATCTTGAGAGATCCGCGCAACTTTTTCTCCCCCACAGGTGGTGGATGGGAAAGCCCCAGCTCAGGTGGGGTGTGAGGGGGTGGCGTGAGATTTTGTCCACAGTGCCGTCCCCCGCTCCGTGCACAGGATCCGACGACTTACCCACAGCATTCTGGGCTTCGTCCACACGGCCTGTGGATAACAAGATTGGCTGTAGGTGCCGGCAGCCCTACCGTGGACCGGCGCCCCGACGCGCCGAGAGTGGATCCGGGCGCCCCAACTGTCAGAGCCGTGTCGTAGAAAGAGTGACACGGCGAGGTCCGCGCCGCGGACGGGAGGAGGTGGCCGGTGAGCATTGCCGAGCCCATGGACGACCCCTGGGCCGATGCCGGTCCCGGTGACCGTCTGCCCGTCTCCCGCTCCCGCCGGGGCGAGGGCGGCGGCCGCCGGGGCGGCGGTGGCGACGAGCAGGGCGAGCGCGACGGCGGCTCCTGGGAAGGGGGCGGCGGCGCCTTCGAACGCATGCCCCCGCAGGACCTCGACGCCGAGCAGTCGGTCCTCGGCGGCATGCTGCTGTCGAAGGACGCCATCGCCGACGTCGTCGAGGTCCTCAAGGGCCACGACTTCTACCGGCCCTCGCACGAGACGATCTACCAGGCGATCCTCGACCTCTACGCCAAGGGCGAGCCCGCCGACCCGATCACGGTCGGCGCCGAGCTGACCCGGCGCGGGGAGATCTCCAAGGTCGGCGGTGCCGCGTACCTGCACACCCTCGTGCAGTCCGTCCCGACGGCGGCGAACGCCGAGTACTACGCGGAGATCGTCCACGAGCGGGCCGTGCTGCGCCGACTCGTCTCCGCCGGTACGAAGATCACACAGATGGGCTATGCGGCCGACGGGGACGTCGACGAGATCGTCAACAAGGCCCAGGCCGAGATCTACGCGGTCACCGAGCAGCGGACGTCCGAGGACTACCTGCCGCTCGGCGACATCATGGAGGGTGCGCTCGACGAGATCGAGGCGATCGGCTCCCGCAGCGGGCAGATGTCCGGGGTCCCGACGGGCTTCACGGACCTCGACTCGCTCACCAACGGACTGCACCCCGGCCAGATGATCGTCATTGCGGCCCGTCCCGCCATGGGCAAGTCGACGCTGGCACTGGACTTCGCGCGGGCCTGCTCGATCAAGAGCAACCTGCCGAGCGTGATCTTCTCCCTCGAAATGGGGCGCAACGAGATCGCGATGCGCCTGCTGTCGGCGGAGGCCCGGGTGGCGCTGCACCACATGCGCTCGGGCACGATGACGGACGAGGACTGGACGCGCCTCGCGCGCCGGATGCCGGACGTGTCGGCGGCACCGCTGTACATCGACGACTCGCCCAACCTGTCGATGATGGAGATCCGCGCCAAGTGCCGGCGGCTCAAGCAGCGCAACGACCTCCAACTGGTGGTCATCGACTACCTCCAGCTGATGCAGTCCGGTGGCGCCCGGCGGCCCGAGAGCCGTCAGCAGGAAGTCTCGGACATGTCCCGAAACCTGAAGCTCCTCGCCAAGGAGCTGGAGGTTCCCGTGATCGCGCTGTCCCAGCTGAACCGTGGCCCGGAGCAGCGTACGGACAAGAAACCGATGGTCTCCGACCTGCGTGAGTCCGGCTCGATCGAGCAGGACGCCGACATGGTGATCCTGCTGCACCGCGAGGACGCGTACGAGAAGGAGTCCCCGCGGGCCGGCGAGGCCGACCTGATCGTGGCCAAGCACCGAAACGGCCCCACGGCCACGATCACCGTCGCCTTCCAGGGCCACTACTCCCGCTTCGTGGACATGGCCAACACCTGATCCCGACCGCCGTGAGACGGCGGGCAGGTGCTCAGCGCCTCGTTTCGTACCTGGTCAGGACGATGCCGCGAGGGAGCGTCCGCGTCTCCACCAGGTCCAGGTTCACCCAGCTGTCCAGCGCGGTGAAGAACGGGGTGCCGCCGCCGACCAGGACCGGATGGGTGGCGATCACGTACTCGTCGATCAGCCCGGCGCGCATCGCAGCCCCGGCGAGGACGGCGCCGCCGATGGTCATCGAGCCGCCGTCCTCGGCCTTGAGCCGGGTGATCTCGGCGACCGCGTCGCCCGTGACCAGGCGGGTGTTCCAGTCGACCTTGTCGATCGTCGACGAGAACACCACCTTCGGCGTGTCCCGCCAGTTCCGCGCGAACTCGATCTCCGCCGGGGTCGCGCCGGGCTGCTGGTCGCCGGTCGGCCAGTAGGAGCTCATCGTCTCCCACAGCTTGCGCCCGTAGAGCGTCAGGCCACTCGCCCGTTCGTGGTCGAGCCACCACTGGAACAGCTCTTCGCTCGGCGGTCCGCCCCAGCTGATGTCGTCGCCGGGCGCGGCGATGTAGCCGTCCAGGGTCAGGTTCATGCCGTAGATCAGTTTCCGCATGGCCCAGCCTTCCGTCCGTGGTGTCCCCGGCGTACAGACCAGCGTGGTGCGCTCGTCCGACCGGGGCAAGCCGCCGGATCGCGGTCTCGCCCCCGGTCAGGGCGTGGGAGTGCGGGTGCGGGCGTCGTTGGCGAGGGCCAGGGCGATGCCGACGACGGTCAGGACGAGATACGTGTAGACCTCGTAGCCGTCGGGGCTGATGTGGTGCAGGAAGCCGAAGAGGCGGAAGTCGAAGTCCAGCCACTCGCCGAGGAGTCCGCTGATGCCGCCGGCGGTGAGGACGAAGCTGAGGAAGCCCAGGATTTTCTTCATGCCCCGATGGTGGTGCGGGCGGTCCGGGCGGGGCATCGGCCGCCGGTAGCGGGGGCGGTGACCTAAGTAGCGGAGTGCGCCCCGCTTGTCGTCCGGAAGTCGCGCAGTGCCGTCGCGGTCCGCCCCGGGGCCGGGGCGGACCGTACATTGCGGGCATGGCCAGTCAGCTCGCACGGGACCGCTTCGCCGACATCGGCGCCTTCCTCTTCGCGGCGGGGTTCTCCGTCCTCACCTACGAGGACGTGCTCGCCGGGGAGGAGATCCCGTCCGCCCGGCTGTTCTACGAGCAGCTGGGCGGGCTGCTGGCGTGTGTCCTGCTGTTCCTGCGGCGGCGGTGGCCGGTGCCGCTGGCGGTGGTGCTGCCGATCGCCGGGACCTGGTCGCACTTCGTGACGGGTCCGATCATGGTCGCCCTGTTCACGGTGGCGTGCCTGCGGCCGCTGCGGGTGAGCCGCTGGGCGGGGGCGCTGGCGTTCGCACCACTGCCGTGGTTCCTGCTGAGCCGACCGGATCCGGCGCAGCCGGGCACCGCGTCGGCGATCGTCTACTTCGCGCTGGCGGCCGCCTCGTTCGGCTGGGGGCTCTACGTGAGGTCGCGGCGGCAGCTGGTGGCGGAACTGCGGCTGCGGGCGGAGCAGGCGGAGGCAGCGGCCCGGCGGCAGGCCCGGGAGGACGTGGCGCGGGAGATGCACGATGTGCTGGCGCACCGGCTCTCGCTGCTGAGCGTGCACGCGGGCGCGCTGGAGTACAACCCGGGGGCGTCGCCGGAGGACGTGCGGCGGGCGTCCGCGGTGATCCGGGACAGCGCGCACCAGGCGCTGGAGGACCTGCGGGAGGTCATCGGGGTGCTGAGGTCGCCGGTGGGGCCGGACGACGCCGAGCGGCCGCAGCCGACGGCGGGCGATCTGGGGCGGCTGGTGGCGGAGTCGCGGCGGGCCGGGCTGCCGGTGGAGCTGGAGGTGACCGCGGACGACTTGGCGGGGGTGCCGGCGGGGGTGGGGCGGACGGCGTACCGGGTGGTGCAGGAGGGGCTGACCAATGCGCTGAAGCATGCGCCGGGGGCGTCGGCGCGGGTGGTGGTGGCGGGGCGGCAGGGCCGGGGGCTGGAGCTGGAGCTGCGCAATGCGGTGCCGTCACGTGGCGGGGCGTCGGGAGCCGGGATCCCGGGGGCGGGGCAGGGGCTGAACGGGCTGGCGGAGCGGGTGGAGCTGGCGGGCGGTCGGCTCGAACACGGGCGGACCGGCGGGGACTTCCGGTTGTACGCCTGGCTACCGTGGTCGGCGTGAGCGCTGAGATCCGGGTCCTGTTGGTCGACGACGATGCTCTGGTCCGTTCCGGGCTGCGGCTGATGCTGGGCGGTGCCCCGGACATCGAGGTGGTGGGTGAGGCCGCGGACGGGAGCGAGGTCCTGCCGTTGGTGGCGCAGTGCGCGCCGGACGTGGTGCTGATGGACATCCGGATGCCGACGCTCGACGGACTGGCCGCGACGGAGCAGCTGCGGGCACGGCCGGATGCGCCCGAGGTGCTCGTGCTGACGACGTTCCACACGGACGAGCACGTGCTGCGGGCGCTGCGGGCCGGCGCCGCGGGGTTCGTGCTCAAGCACACGCCGCCGCCGGAGATCGTGGCGGCGGTGCGGCGGGTGGCCGCGGGGGAGCCGGTGCTGTCGCCGGCGGTGACCCGGCAGCTGATGGCGCAGGTGGCCGGGGGCGGGGCGCGGCCGCGGGCGGCGGAGGCGCAGGCCCGGCTGGCAGCGCTCGCGGACCGGGAGCGGGAAGTGGCGGTGGCCGTCGGACGGGGCCGGTCGAACGCGGAGATCGCGGCCGAGCTGTTCATGAGCGTGCCGACGGTGAAGACGAACGTGTCGCGGATCCTGGCGAAGCTGGGGCTGAACAACCGCGTGCAGATCGCCCTGTTGGTGCACGACGCGGAGGAACTCGGATGATCCGGGGCGCGGGGAGGTGCGAAGCTGCGGGCATGATCTCCGTCGCTGAAGAGCTGCTTCCCGCCACCCGCCGGGCCTTGTTGCACCGGCTCGCCGTCGCCCAGTCCGAGGGGCGTGCGCCGTCCGTCGTCGCCGCCGTCGCCCGGGGTGGGCAGGTGGTGTGGGAGGGCTCGCGTACGTGCGTGGACGGGCACGGTCCGGACGGAGACGTGCAGTACCGGGTGGGCTCCATCACGAAGACCTTCACGGCGGTGCTGGTGCTGCGGCTGCGGGACGAAGGGCTGCTGAGCCTGTCGGACCCGCTGGAGAAGCACCTGCCCGGGACGGGCGCCGGCGAGGTGACCGTCGCCCAGTTGCTGTGCCACGGTGCGGGGCTGGCGGCGGAGACACCGGGGGAGTGGTGGGAGCGGTCGTCGAGCGCGCTGCGGCCGGGGCTCGCGGAGGTGCTGGGCGAGGAGCCGTTCCGGCACGAGCCGGGGCGGCGCTTCCACTACTCGAACCCCGGTTACACACTGCTGGGATCCCTGGTGGAGGCGGTGCGCGGGCGGCCGTGGGAAGAGGTCCTGCGGTCCGAGGTGCTGGAGCCGCTGGGCCTGGACCGTACGAGCGGGCAGCCGCAGGCCCCGCACGCGGGGGGCTGGGCGGTGCACCCGTGGGCGGACGTGATGATGCCGGAGCCGTTGGAGGACCTCGGCCTGATGGCGCCGGCCGGACAGCTGTGGTCGACGACCCGGGACCTGGCGCGGTTCGCGGTGTTCCTCGCCCGGGGTGACGACCGGGTGCTGAGCGAGGCGAGCGTCCGGGAGATGCGGACGCACGCGGTGGCGCCGGAGCCCGGGACGCCGGGGTCCGGGTACGGGCTGGGGCTCCAACTGCTGGATTCCGGTGGCCGGGCGGTGGCCGGGCACGGCGGTTCGCTGCCGGGGTTCGTGGCGGGGCTGTGGTTCAGCGAGGCGGACGACGTCGCCGCAGTGGTGCTGGCGAACTGTACGACGGCGCTGCCGGCTTCCTCGGTGGCACTGGATCTGGTGCGGATCCTGGCCGAGGCGGAGCCGCGGATGCCGGAGCCGTGGCGGCCGCTGCCGCAGGCCGAGGCGGATCCTGCGGTGGTGGCGGTGACCGGGCCCTGGTACTGGGGGACTTCGCCCAACCTGCTGCGGCTGCTGCCGGGCGGCGAACTGGACCTGAGCCCGGTGGGGGCCACCGGCCGGGGGGCGCGCTTCCGGCCGGAGCCGGACGGCTCGTGGACGGGGCTGAACGGCTACTACGCGGGCGAGTCGCTGCGGGTGGTGCGGCGGCCGGACGGGTCGGTGAGCCACCTCGACCTGGGGTCGTTCTGCTTCACGCGGGAGCCGTACGACCCGCAGGCCCCGGTGCCCGGCGGAGTCGACCCGCAGGGCTGGCGCGGCCTGGACGGCTGATCGCCCCTGGCGGAGCCCCGGTGCTCACGCGGTGAGTTCGCGTTCCAGCGGAGTGCGGAAGCGCGGGGTGACCCGGGTCTCCCCCAGCCAGTCGGTGAGGCGTCCGGCTTCGGTGGCGACCGCGTCGGCGGCGTCCCGGCCGCGGTCGGTCAGGAGCCGCCAGACGATCCGGCCGTCGGAGTGCTGGGCCCAGCCGCCGATGATCTCGCCGTTCCACCACACCGTGGGGCCGATGTTGCCGGCGCGGTCGAAGAGGGCGGGACGGTGGGCGGGGTCGAGGTGGAAGCTGCGGTCCGCCCAGCCCATGGCGCTGGGGTCGAGGCCGGGCAGCAGTGCGGCCCAGGGGTCGGGCGCGGGCACCGGGGCGGTGTCGCCGGGGGCGACGAGGGCGGTGCTGCCGTCGTCGAGGCGGACCTGCTCGGCGCCCAGTGCGGCGAGGGCCTTGCGGGTGTCGGTGAGGGTCCAGCCGGTCCACCACTTGAGGTCGGCTTCGGTGGCCGGGCCGTAGGCGAGAAGCCAGCACCGGGCCAGTTCCGTACGGGCGTCGGCGGGCGGTAGCGGGGGCCAAGGGGCGGTGTGGGTCCAACGGAACTGGCTGGAGGTCCAGCTGCCACGGGGGCGGTCCCGGCGGATCCGGCCGTCGGCGGCCAGCAGCCGGATGACACGCGTGGCCACACCGGTCTCGGTCTCGTGCCTCGTCCCGCGGCCGAAGGTGATCTTCGTGCGGAGGAGCGGGAGGGCAGCGGAGAGCTGGGTGCCGGTGGCCGGGCCCTGGGTGTCGAGGGCAGCGAGCACGGCTTCCTCGGCGCGGGCCAGCCAGGAGGCATCGAGCCCCTGCCCGTCCTCGGCGAGGTGCTTGAGGAGGGTGCGGCGCTCCTTGGCGGCAATCGCCCGGGCGGTGGAGGAGTCCACGACGGGGGCAAGGGCGGTGGAGACGGCGAACAGGGTGTTGCGCATGCTGAGCAGCCGGACCACGGCGTGCTCCTCGTAGAACTCCTTCTCGATCGCCGGGACATCAGCGCCGGTACGGGCCCGGGCGGAGAGGAAGACGGTCGCGGCATCGGTGGCATGCAGGGCGACGACGGCGTCGGCCGCCTCGGCCACGGTGGTGGCGCGGGCCGAGGGGGCCAGGCAGTGGCGGAGGCCGAGCCGGTTGCGGCGGTCGGCGGTGCTGATCCCGGGGTGGCTGCTCATGGCCGGATCGTAGGGCGGCTGCCGGGGGTGACGGTGTGGTTCAGCCGGCGGCGACGGTGAGCGGGGCGAACCGCCGGGTCCAGTCGCCGGGCAGTTCCGGGATGCCGTGGGTCATCACCGCGTTGAAGGCCACGGATCCCAGGCCGTGGTCCTTGAGCCAGCTGATCAGAGCGGTGTGCCGGACGTCGATGTCAGTGCGCAGCGGCCGGTCGCTGCGGGTGCCGAGCGTGGCGACCAGCGCCTGCGCGGTGGCGGCGTCCCGGGCGATCAGGGGGCCGACGACGTGGGTGTCCATGTTGGGCCAGGCGGCGGTGTAGCCGATGAGGGCGCCGTGTGTGTCCTCGGCGACCAGGAACAGGTCGGCGAAGGAGGGCAGCCGAGTGAGCATGTGTGTGCGGTCCTCCCCGAACACCTCGCGGTCGAGGTGCAGGATCGCGGGCAGGTCGGCGGCGATGGCGGGCCGTACGGAGACCGCGGAGGAAGCAGCACTGTCGGCGGGGTGCGGGGTGAACCGTCCGACCAGCATTTCGGCCCGGCCGGTGGCCTCGAAGCCGAGCTGCTCGTAGAGCGGCTGCCCGTTGGGCGTCGCGTGCAGGGTGATGGGGGCCGGGGCCAGTTGCTCACAGATCTGGGTCATGAGGCGGCGGCCCAGGCCCTGGCGGGCGTAGCGGGCGGCGACCAGCACCATGCCGATGGCGGTGAGGGCAGGGCCGTCGGCGCTGTGCCCGTAGGAGGTGACCACACAGGAGGCTGCCAGGCCATCTCCGTCGGGAGCGTCGATGCCGTATCCGGCTCCCGCGCTGAGGAGGAGTCCCCACTTGTGGTCTTCGCGCGGCCACCCGCGATCCTCGGAGAGATCGGCGCACAAGGAGACGTCCTGCACGGTCAGCGGGCGGATGGTCAGGGTGGCGAGGTGAGGTGTGGGCACGGGGTTCAGACTGGATGAACGGCGGGGGAGCGTCCACCTGATTTCGGTATCCCGGCCTCGTGTTTCACGTGAAACAACCTGATGTTTCACGTGAAACACCGGGCGGCCGCCTGCACGCGGCTCGGTGTTTCACGAGGGCGGGGATTCCCCGTCCCGGCGTTTCTCCGGGACCGGGGTTTCGGTGGGGTGATGTTTCACGTGAAACACGCACTAGCCTCGTCTGACATGACGGCACTCCACCTCTTCGATCTCGATGGCACCCTCATGTACGGCACCGCTGCGCCGGTGGAGATCTCCCGGCAGCTGGGTCTGGAGTCGGAGATCGCCGAGTTGGAGCAGGAGTTCAGCGCGAGCCGGATCGGGCCGCCCGAGTTCGCCGTCCGGCTGCGGGAGATGTGGAGCGGGCTGACCGAGGAGCACGTCCGGGCCGCCTTCGACGGTGCCCCGTGGCTGACCGGGATCCGGGAGGTCTGGCAGGAGATCCGGGACCGCGGGGAGTACTGCGCGGTGATCTCGCTGTCGCCCTCCTTCTTCGTGGAGCGCCTCCTGGGCTGGGGCGCCCATGCGGCACATGGGTCGGTCTTCCCGTCAGTGCCCTTCTCTCAGCCCGTCGACGTCTCGGGCATCCTCACCCCGGAAGGGAAGGCCGAGGTCGCCGCCCGGCTGTGCACCCGGTTCGGCGTCGACCTGCGGGACTGCGTGGCGTACGGGGACTCCATGACCGACGCCGTGCTCTTCGAGAAGGTCCCCGTATCCGTCGCCGTCAACGCCCGTCCCCACCTGGCGGCGACCGCGACGCACGTGTACGAGGGCCGCGACCTGCGGGAGGCCTTCGCGCTGGCGCGCACAAGTCGAACCGGCCGGTAAGACGGCGGGCGATCCTAAGGGAATCTCGGTCGGGAAACGCTGAATTCCCGCTATTCGCCCGTTCTCTCGCCACCGAGTGCCATGCTGCGAAAACCCGGAACCACGGATTCGAGGCCGTGGCGGGAGCCGACCACCGAGATGCTCGAAGCGAGGCACCGCATGGACGCTCCGCCCACCAAACCGGCCAGACGCCTGGCCCAGATACGTCCGGTGGGTCCCGCAGCGGGCAGGTCCACACCCGCGAGCAAGACCACAGGCACCGCGCACCAGACCACGGCACCGGTCACCGCCCTGCCGATCCGGCCGACCATCCCGCCGATGCCGGCCACTCCGCCGAAACCGTTCATCGTGCCGGTGGCCACCCCGGTCCCGGCGGCGGCCCCGGCACCGCAGGTCGCCCCCGCCCCGGAAGCAGCCGCAACGCCGGAGCCGGCCGCGGCTCCCGCGGCTCCAGGGGCGCCCGGGGCCATTGCCCCCACCACCTCGGCCGCCCCTGTCACCCCGGCCGCGCCCGCCGCCGATGCCGCCGAGCGTCCGGTCTGCCCCGCGGCCTTCCCTCCGGCGAGCGTGTCCGAGCCCTCCCCTGACGCCCTGCTGGTCCGGCGGACCCTCACCGAGATCGCGCCGATCGCCGACAAGGTCACCTCCTACTTCTACGCGCTGCTGTTCACCGGCCACCCCGATCTGCGGGAGATGTTCCCCGCGGCCATGGACGTCCAGCGGGACCGGCTGCTGAAGGCGCTGCTGACGGCCGGCGAACACATCGACGAACCGCAGGTCCTCGTCCCGTACCTGCGCCGACTGGGCAGCGGGCACCGGAAGTACGGGACCCGTCCCGAGCACTATCCGGCGGTCGGCGAGGCCTTGATCGGGGCGCTGTCCCGGTATGCGGTGGAGACGTGGGGCCCCGAGGCGGAGGCGGCCTGGGTGCGGGCCTACACCGTCGTCTCGCAGGTCATGATCGACGCCGCCGCCGAGCAGGAGGGCCAGGCGCCGGCCTGGTGGCAGGCCGAGGTGGTCTCACACGACCTGCGGACCTCGGACATCGCGGTGATCACGGTCCGGCCCGACCAGCCGTACCCCTTCCTGGCCGGGCAGTACACGAGCCTGGAGACCCCGTGGTGGCCGCGGGTGTGGCGGCACTACTCGTTCGCCTCCGCGCCCCGCTCCGACGGACTGCTGTCGTTCCACGTGAAGGCCGTCCCGGCCGGCTGGGTGTCGAACGCCCTGGTCCGTCACGCCCGGCCCGGTGACGTGCTGCGGCTGGGCCCGCCGGCCGGGTCGATGGTCGTGGACCACAGCACGGAGAACGGCATGCTGTGCCTCGGCGGCGGCACGGGCATCGCCCCGATCAAGGCCCTCATCGAGGACGTCGCCGAGCACGGCGAGCGGCGGCCGGTGGAGGTGTTCTACGGGGCCCGCACGGACGTCGACCTGTACGACATCGACACCCTGCTCGGCCTGCAGAAGTCGCACTCGTGGCTGTCGGTGCGGCCGGTGGTGTCGGAGGGTCTGACCGGGCAGCTGCCCCAGGCCGTCGGCGAGCACGGGCCGTGGAACTCGTACGACGCCTACATCTCGGGTCCGCCCGGGCTGATCCGCAGCGGAGTGGACGCGCTGAAGCGGATCGGGATCCCCGGGGACCGGATCCGGCACGACCAGGTCGAGGAACTCATGGGCCTCGCGAGCTGAGCCGAGCCGAGCTGAGCCGAGTCGAGCCGAGTCGAGCCAGGTCCGACCAGTCCAGTCCAGTCCGGAACAGACCAGACCGGGCCCGCACGGGCGCCGGCGTGCCGCCGTGCGGGCCCGGCCACCAAGGCCCGCACGGAGGTTCAGCCGAGGTCGGGTGCGTGCATGGCGCGGACGCCCTCGATGTTGCCGTCGAGGTAGTGGCGCAGGGAGAGCGGGACGAGGTGCACGGCCGCGATGCCGACCCGGCTGAACGGCACCCGGACGATCTCGTACGTGCCCTCGGGATGGTCCACTTCGGGGCCGTGCCGCAGGTCGGGGTTCATGGAGGCGAGCCGGCACACGAAGAAGTGCTGCACCTTGACCCCCGTCACGCCGCCCGAGGCGATGTGTTCGACGGTGTCCACGAAGCAGGGCACGACATCGGTGATCTTCGCGCCGAGTTCCTCGTGCACCTCGCGGTGCAGGGCGTCGACGACGGTGGCGTCCTCGGGCTCGACTCCCCCGCCGGGGGTCAGCCAGTAGGGGTCGACACCGGGCTTGGTCCGTTTGATCAGGATGAGGTCTTCACCGTCGAGCAGGATGGCACGGGCGGTGCGCTTGACCACGGGGCGTTCGGTCATGGGAGAAGAGTGGCCCGGCGGTCCCGTTCTGAAACTCCCCGGGCCCGTGCTCACCAGTCGGAGGCCGCCCGGAGCAGCAGCTCGTAGGCCCGTGCCAGGTGCGGATGGGCCAGGGTCCCGGCGCGTACGGCCAGGAACCAGGTGCGCAGCGGCGGTACCGGCGGGTCCAGCAGGGCGACCAGCCGACCGGACTTCAGGGCCCCGTCGCACAGGTAGCGGGGCAGGACGGCGAGCCCGCCGCCTGCGGCCGCGCACTCAAGGACGGCCCGCAGATCGGGGACGACGGCGGTCGCGGTCGCGGCGGGCGGGGTGTCGAAGACCTCGGCCCAGTACCGGGACAGCAGCGGCAGCGACTCGTGGACCTCGACGACGGGGATCCCGGTCAGGGCTGCCGGCCCGCGGTCGCGCAGGGCGGCGGGATCGACGAGGGCGGCCCAGTAGGGGGCGGCGACCAGGACGTGCTCCTCGTCGCACAGGACGGCCGAGGAGAACAGTTCGCCGCGCGGGCGGGCGGTGGTGACGACGAGGTCGTGGTGGCCGGCGGCGAGCCCGTCCAAGGCGTCCTCGGCGTCCGGCGGCATCGAGGTGCGCAGCATCTGGCCCTGGGTGGTGAGCGGGGTGAGGGCGGGCAGGACCCGCAGGGTGAGGAACTCGGGCGGGCCGGCCAGGTGCAGGGTCCGCAGGCCGGCGCCGGGGTCCCGCTCGGTTTCGGTGATCTCCAGCAGGGCGTCGAGGTGCGGGGCGGCCTTGTGGGCGAGTTCGTCGCCGACGGCGGTGGGCGTCACGCCGCGGGCGCGGCGGACGAACAGGGGCCGGCCGAGGCGCCGTTCCAGGGTACGGATCTGGGAGGTGACGGCGGGCTGGGAGAGGCCGAGCAGTGCGGCGGCGCGGGTGAAGGAGCCGGCCCGGTGCACGGCGACGAAGGTGCGCAGCAGGGCCAGATCCACGGCTGCCCCCTTCGGCAGGTCTTGTCCCGGCCTCCACTATAAATATGTCGATAGGTCTCTGTCGTTAGCGTGATTGGACTCTGACGCAGAGTCAACTAGCCTTGTCTGTGTGGTTCTTCGCGCGTGGAACCCGGGACGGTCCGAGCCATGAGGGGGGAGGTTCGGACCGTCCGTGCTGCGTAGGGCGGGTACGCCGGCCGGGCCCGGGTGCCTACAGCGAGGCGTCCGCGGCGAGGTCCAGGGCCCGCAGGACGTCCGCCACCAGGTCGTCGGTGTCCTCGGCACCGGCCGAGAACCGGATGAACCCCTCGGGTACGGCGTCCCCGCCCCAGCGTCCCCGCCGCTCGGCGGTGGACCGCACGCCGCCGAAGCTGGTGGCGTCCTCGACGAGCCGGAGGGCGTCGAGGAAGCGGCCGGCATGGGTGCGGTCGGGCAGGGTGAACGAGACGATGCTGCCGTACGTCCCCATCTGGCGGGTGGCCACCGGGTGCGAGGGGTCGGTGGGCAGCCCGGGGTGGCGCAGCCCGGTGACCTCGGTGCGGCCGGCGAGGGCTTCGGCCACGGCGAGGGCGTTGGCGCACTGCTGCCGGGTGCGCAGCTGGAGGGTGGCCAGGGAGCGGTGGGCCAGCCAGGCTTCCATGGGTCCGGGGATGGCGCCGACGACCTTGCGCCAGAGCCGGATCCGCGCGGCGAGTTCCGGGGTCCGGCAGACGACGTAGCCGAGGAGCAGGTCGCCGTGGCCGGTGAGGCCCTTGGTGCCGCTGGCGACGGCGAAGTCCGCACCGAGCTCCAGCGGCCGCTGGCCGAGGGGGGTGGCGAGGGTGTTGTCGACCGCGACCAGGGTGCCGCCGCGGTGCGCCGCGTCGGCGAGGCGCCGGATGTCGCAGACGTCGAGCCCCGGATTGGACGGGGTTTCGAGCCACAGCAGCCGGGCTCCGTCAAGCAGGGCGAGCTGGGCGTCACCGGCGGTGGGACCGGTGCGGACCTCGACCCCGTACGCCTCCAGCTGGGCCCGGACCAGCGGCAGGGCCTGGTAGCCGTCGTCGGGCAGGACCACGGTGTCGCCGGCGGCGGCGTGGGAGAGGAGGACGGCGGAGACGGCGGCCATGCCGGAGGCGAAGACGATGGTTTCCGCGCCGTCCGTGCCCGGTGCCTCGAGCTCGCCGATGGCGCGTTCCAGCAGGGTCCAGGTGGGGTTGGTGTCACGGCCGTAGGTGTACGGCCCCTCGACCTCGCCGGGCAGGTGGTAGTGCGCGGCGAACACCGGCCCGGGCAGGGTGGGTTCGTTCTTGACGGGCTCGGGCAGTCCGGCGCGTACGGCACGGGTGCCGTCGCCGTACGGCCGCTCCCCGGTGCGACCGGGCGGGGTCCGGGGGCTGGGGGTGGGATCGGTCATGGGGGGCCGCTCAGTTCTTGTCGGGGAGGACGAGGTTGAGGGCCCACGAGACGATGCTGATGATGAGGGCGCCCCATACGGCGGTCCAGAAGCCGTCGACGTGGAACGTCAGGCCCCACTTCTCGGCGAGCCATGAAGTGAGCATCAGCATGAGCGCGTTCACGACGAGCGTGAACAGGCCCAGCGTCAGGATGAACAGGGGCAGGGACAGCAGCTTCACGATCGGCTTGACGACCAGGTTGACCAGGCCGAAGATCAGCGCGACCAGGACCAGGGAGAGGGCCCGGTCGCCGAGGCTGCTGCCGTCGTCGAGGGTGATTTTGGGGACCACCCCGATGGCGACGGCCAGGGCCGCGGCGTTGGCGACCGTCTTGACTACGAAATTCGTCATGTGTCTGATCGTGGCAGAGAAGATCCGTGAGTGACATCGGCAGAAAGCCGGAACCCGGAGCACGGGTGGATACGAGGGGCAGCGCAGCGATGAAGGTTTTCCGGCTGGACGATCTGGATGCGGAGCGTGCCGCGAACGAGGGCGCATACCTGCAGTTCCTGAAGGAACGGAACATGTCGGTCGGGCTCTATGCGCTGGACGCCGGTCAGGCCGATCCCCAGCAGCCGCACCGCGAGGACGAGGTGTACTTCGTGGTGAGCGGACGGGCGTCGATCACGGTCGGCGAGGAGACGACGATGGTGGCGCGGGGCAGTGTGATCTATGTGCCGGCGGGGGTGCCCCACCGCTTCCACCACATCTCCGAGGACCTGAAGGTACTGGTCGTCTTCTCCCCGCCGGAAGGCTCCTGACCTGCGGCTCCGCCCGGATGCCCGGCCGCCGTCCCGCGGGACGGCGGCCGGGCATCCCCTAGGGGGCGGATCAGGGGACTCCAAGGGCCCCGGGCCGCCCGCCCGGCCTTTTCCGCTCCTAGCATCGAAGCCAGGACAAGCAAGCGGAACGTACTGGGAGAGGCAGAAGGAAATGGACGGGTTCCGAGAGACTTTCGCATCCATGCCGTGGTGGGTGAAGTGGGTCGGCATTCCCGTGATCGCCCTGTTCGTCTTCGGCGGGATGCTCGCCTCACTGCTGAGCACCCTCATCGGATTCGCTTTCAACGTGCTGCTGTTCGCGGCCCTCGTCGGCGGACTGGTGTACCTCGTGAAGATGTTCGGCGGAGCGAAGCCGAAGACCTCGCGGACCGACTTCTAGGAGCCTCGGGTAACGGTCCGTCGGCAGGAGTGGTGATTAACCCGCTCGGGGGATCGAAAGCCCCTGAACCACCCGCACGCCGGTAATCGGCCGATACAGTGGCAATCTGTGCCGATCCCTGGGCGCACTGGCCGGTAATGCTGCGTTGACCTGCGGTTCTGTCAGCATCCTCGGGCGTCGGCCCCGAGGGGGCCCCAGGAAACGCGGCAGCTGCGGGGGCGGACCCCGCGGGCGGGTCAACCCCGATGGCCCGCCGCCACGCCTGGGGGTGAAGTCGTGCCATCAGTTGACAGTGCGCCCGTTCCGACCCTGATCGGTTCGGTGCAGCGGGCGCTGAGGCTGCTCGAAGCAGTCGGCGCCCACGGCGACGGGGCCCCGGCGAAACAGCTGGCCCGGGAGGCTGGGCTGCCACTGCCGACCACGTACCACCTGCTGCGCACGCTGACCCACGAGGGGTATCTGCGCCGGGAGAGCGGGGTGTTCGTGCTCGGTGCCGCGGCCGGACGGCTCGCGGGCGGCGGCTTGGCGCAGAAACGTCGCAGCATGATCCTCGACTCGCTCGCCCACTTTCGTGACGCGGTCGGCGCCCCCGTCTACTTCGCGGTCTACCGCGACGGGGAGATCGAGGTGGTCGGCGTCTCCGACAGCCCCGGCGCGCCCGCAGTCGAGGAGTGGGCGGACTTCCGCCAGACCGGCCACGCCCACGCCATCGGCCAGTGCCTGCTCGGCCAGCTCGACGAGAAGGCCCGGCGGGACTACTACGACCGCCACCCCGTGCACGCCGTCACCCCGTACACGGTCCGCGACATGCAGGCGCTGGAGGCGCGCATCAACTCCCTGGAGCGGATGCAGCCGGTGATCGAGCGTCAGGAGTACGCCCTCGGAACGGTCTGCGCGGCCATCCCGATCACGGCCGGCGACGCCGCGGCGACCATGGCCATTTCTCTCCCCCTGCACCAACAGGACCGGTTGCTCTATGCAGTCGATCGACTACGGAGTGAAGTAGGCGCGCTGTTGAGTACCCTCTCGTTCTCTATCAGTATCTGAAAACTCACTCCTTGTGATATGTGGTCGCTTCCACCACGATTGTCAAGGGGGTCCTGGGGGGTTGTTCCTGGCCACTTCCACATACAGCGGGGTAGGCAAATGCGCGAGTCGGTACAGGCAGAGGTCATGATGAGCTTCCTCGTTTCGGAGGAGCTCTCGTTCCGGATCCCGGTGGAGCTCCGGTACGACGCACGTGACCCCTACGCAGTCCGCCTGACCTTCCACCTTCCCGGAGACGCCCCGGTGACCTGGGCGTTCGGCCGGGAGCTGCTGCTCGACGGCATCAACAAGCCGTGCGGCGACGGCGACGTGCACATCGCACCCACCGATCCCGACGACCTCTCCGACGTCCACATCCGGCTCCAGGTCGGCAGCGACCGGGCGCTGTTCCGGGCCGGCGCCGCGCCGCTCGTCGCGTTCCTCGACCGCACCGACCGGCTCGTACCGCTCGGTCAGGAGCGCAACCTCGGCGACTTCGAGCAGCACCTCGACGACGCCCTCGACAAGATCCTCACCGAGAACCGGCAGAACGAGCAGAACAGCGCCTGACGGCACGGCCCTTCCGGGCCCGCCACCGGTCCGCAGCACACCCGGCCGCCCCCCGAGCAGGCCAGGGTGAACCCGCGGTCACCTCACCGCTTGCGGCGCCGGCCCCGGCCGCCGCGCCCGGGATCCCCGGCCCGTCCGGCGCCGGGGGATCCCGGGCGGTCGGCGGAGACCACCAGCGCGGCGAGCGCCGTGGTCACCGGCACCGAGGCCACCAGGCCGATCGAACCGATCAGGGTCCGTACGATCTCCTCCGCGACCAGCTCGCTGTTGGCCACCGCACCCACGCTGCTCTGGGCGATCGAGAACAGCAGGAGCAGCGGCAGCGCCGCACCCGCATAGGCCAGCACCAGGGTGTTGACCACCGAGGCGATGTGGTCGCGGCCGATCCGGATGCCCGCCCGGTACAGGGCGCGCGGTCCCATCGAAGGATCCGCCTGGTGGAGCTCCCACACCGCCGAGGTCTGGGTGACCGTCACGTCGTCGAGGACACCCAGCGATCCGATGATCACGCCGGCGAGCAGCAGGCCGCTCATGTCGATGTCCGGGTACAGCCCGTGGATCAGCCCGGTGTTGTCGTCGGTGTTGCCGCTGAGGAACGCCCAGTCGATGAACAGCGATCCGAGCACGCCGATGAGCAGCAGCGACACCAGCGTGCCGAGCACCGCCACCGAGGTACGGGCGGACAGGCCGTGGCACATGTAGAGCGCGATCAGCATGATGGCGCTGGCCCCGACGACCGCCACGACCAGGGGGTTCGATCCCTGGAGGATGGCGGGCAGGATGAACAGGGTGAGCACCGCGAAGCTCACCGCGAGCGCGACCAGCGCGAACAGGCCGCGCATCCGGCCGACCAGGACCACGGCGAGGGCGAAGATCCCGGCGAGCAGGGTCAGCGGGAGCCTGCGGTTCAGGTCGACGACCGAGTACTGGAGGTCGCGCGGGGCGTCGGGCGCGTACGCGACGACGACCTCCTGGTCCTTCTTCAGCTGCCGGGGCGCCCCGGGCTGGACGATCTCCGTGAAGGTGCGGCCGCTGTCGGGGCCGCTCGTCACCTCGACGGTGGCCTTGCCGCACTTGTCGGTCGTCCCGCCGGTGCCGTCCTGGCCGCCGGTCCGGTCGCCCCGCGGCTCCTGGGCTGCGTTGACCTCCTTGCAGTCGACCAGCACCAGGGCGGTGACCCGGCCCTCCCGGGTCTGCCGGTCGAAGCCGACGCCGGTGCGCTCGTGGCCGGGCGCGCCGCCGGGCCACAGGACCGCCAGCCCGACGAGGACGGCGGTCGCGAACGGGATCAGCACCGCGGCGATGACCTTGCGGAGGTGCTTCGAGACGGGGGCCGCGGGGCCGTGGCTGTGCGAGTGCCCGTGGCCGCCGCCTCCGCCGTGCCCGCCTCCGCCGTGCCCGCCGTGCCCGTGGCCTTGCCCCTGTCCGCCCTGTCCGCCGTGTCCGTGCGTGGCTCCGTGTCCGCCATGTGGGACGTGCGTACCGCCCGGGTACGCGGGGTCATGGCCGTGGCCGGGGGGCTCTGTTGGGGGCTGCGGCGAGGTCGTCACCAACCGATCATCGCAAGAGATGAGGGGGCCCACTGTTCAGCACGCCACAGATGACGCTAGCGTGGGGGCACCTTTGCACAACGCGGGAGCTCGGAGCACCGGGCTGAGAGGGCGCTGATCACCGTACGCGCGTCGAGAGACGGCTGCGGGAGGAGGCTGCGCCGACCGCCGAACCTGTTACCGGGTAATGCCGGCGTAGGGAGATGGGTCTCATGACCATTCAGGACGCACGCACGCCTGCCGTCAGCCAGAACAGCGACGGCGAAGAGCGCAAGCCGGGCTGGCACAAGGGCTATGTCGAGGGCTCCCGCCCCGACATCCGGGTGCCGGTCCGTCAGGTCCACCTCACCAACGGCCAGGACGTCACGCTGTACGACACGTCCGGCCCGTACACGGACCCGCAGATCGAGACCGACGTCCGCCGCGGCCTCGCGCCGCTGCGGGAGAACTGGATCATCGGCCGCGGGGACACCGAGGAGTACGCCGGCCGGCCGGTGCGTCCCGAGGACGACGGCATCAAGCACACCTCGCCCCGCGGCGGTGGCCTCAAGAACCTCGACGCCGTCTTCCCGGGCCGCCCCCGGCTGCCGCGCCGCGGCCGGGACGGCAAGGCCGTCACCCAGCTCGCGTACGCCCGCCGCGGTGAGATCACCCCGGAGATGGAGTACGTCGCGATCCGCGAGAACGTCTCCCCCGAGGTGGTCCGCGAGGAGATCGCCGCCGGCCGGGCGGTGCTCCCGGCGAACGTGAACCACCCGGAGATCGAGCCGATGATCATCGGCAAGAAGTTCCTGGTGAAGGTCAACGCCAACATCGGCAACTCCGCGGTCACCTCCTCCATCGAGGAGGAGGTGGAGAAGATGACCTGGGCCACCCGCTGGGGCGCCGACACGGTCATGGACCTCTCCACCGGCCGCAACATCCACACCACCCGCGAGTGGGTGCTGCGCAACTCCCCCGTCCCGATCGGCACCGTGCCGCTCTACCAGGCGCTGGAGAAGGTCGACGGCCGGGCCGAGGACCTGACCTGGGAGATCTACAAGGACACGGTCATCGAGCAGGCCGAGCAGGGCGTCGACTACATGACGGTGCACGCCGGCGTGCTGCTGCCGTACGTCCCGCTGACCGCGCGCCGCAAGACCGGCATCGTCTCCCGCGGAGGCTCGATCATGGCCGCGTGGTGCCTCGCGCACCACAAGGAGAACTTCCTCTACACGAACTTCGAGGAGCTCTGCGAGATCCTCGCGACGTACGACGTCACGTACTCGCTGGGCGACGGCCTGCGGCCGGGCTCCATCGCGGACGCCAACGACGCCGCGCAGTTCGCCGAGCTGAAGACGCTGGGCGAGCTGAACACGATCGCCAAGCGGCACAACGTGCAGACCATGATCGAGGGCCCGGGCCACGTCCCGATGCACAAGATCAAGGAGAACATCGACCTCCAGCAGGAGATCTGCGAGGAGGCGCCGTTCTACACGCTCGGCCCGCTGACCACGGACGTCGCCCCGGCGTACGACCACATCACCTCGGGCATCGGCGCCGCGATGATCGCCTGGTGGGGCACCGCGATGCTCTGCTACGTGACGCCCAAGGAGCACCTGGGCCTGCCCAACCGCGACGACGTGAAGACCGGTGTCATCACGTACAAGATCGCGGCGCACGCGGCGGACCTGGCCAAGGGCCACCCGGGGGTGCAGGAGTGGGACGACGCGCTGTCGGACGCGCGGTTCGAGTTCCGTTGGGAGGACCAGTTCAACCTGGCCCTCGACCCCGACACGGCGCGCGAGTTCCACGACGAGACGCTGCCCGCCGAGCCGGCCAAGACGGCGCACTTCTGCTCCATGTGCGGCCCGAAGTTCTGCTCGATGAAGATCTCGCAGGACATCCGCCGGGAGCACGGCGGTGACCTCAAGGCCGAGGAGATCCAGGCCGGCATGGCGGAGAAGTCGGCGGAGTTCGCGGCCGCCGGCAACCGCGTCTACCTGCCGTTGGCCGACTGACCTGCGGACGCGGCCCGAGGGGGGGCCCGAGGGGGGAACCGCGGGGGAGCGGGGGCGTCACCCGGACCATCATGTTCCGGGTGGCGCCCCCGCCGTCTTGTCCTGCAGACCCCTGGCCCGGCGGGCTGACGCCTCGGCAGACTGGGCTCCGTGACTGCGAATTCCATGTCCAAAGGCGCCAATATGCCCGTGGCCGCCGTCGCCGTGCGCGCCGAGCTGGGGTGGGCGGACCGGCCCGGAGCGCCCGACTCCGACGCGTCCGCACTGCTGCTGACCGGGACCGGCCGGGTCCGCGGGGACGCCGACTTCGTCTTCTACAACCAGCCCGAGCACGCCTCCGGCGCGGTCCGGCACCTGGGCAAGCAGCGCGGCCCGGACGGCTGGACGGACACCGTCGAGGTACGGCTGGACCGGGTGGAGCCGGCCGTCGAACGGGTCCTGCTCTGCGCGTCGGCCGACGGCGGCACCTTCGGGCAGCTGCCCGGGCTGGTGCTGCGGCTGCTCGACGCGGGCACCGGCGCCGAACTGGCCCGCTTCGCCATGGCGGCCGGGACGGAGACCGCGATGATCGGCGGAGAGCTGTACCGGCGGGCGGGGCAGTGGAAGTTCCGGGCGGTCGGGCAGGGGTACGCCGCCGGGCTGGCCGGCCTGGCCACGGACTTCGGCATAACGGTGGACGACGCCCCGCCGCCGGCACCCGTACCCGCGGCCGTGCCCGTACCGGCTCCGCCCGCGCCCGTGCCTCCGCAAGCCCCCGTACCTCCGCAGGCCCCCGTACGTCCCGCCGCCCCCGCCCCGCGCCTGGTCAAGGGCGAGGAGCGGCTGCCCGTGGACATGCGCAAGCGGCTGTCGCTGCGCAAGGAGCAGGTGGCGGTCAGCCTGCAGAAGCACGGGGCGGCCGGCGTACGGGCCCGGGTGGTCCTCGTCCTCGACGCCTCCGGGTCGATGTCGATGCTGTACGCGAAGGGCGTCGTGGCGGACGTGGTCGAGCGGATGGCGGCGGTCGCCGCGCAGCTCGACGACGACGGCGAGATGCAGGCGTGGACCTTCGCGTCGAACCCGGCGCGCCTGCCCGACCTGCGGCTGGGCGAGCTGCCCGAGTGGCTCCGGCTGCACGTGCGGGTCGGCCAGCTGGCCGTCTTCGGCCGCCGGAAACCACCGCGCGGCCTGCAGCCGGGCCAGGTGGACATGCGCGCCGTGGGCATCCAGAACGAGGAGCAGAAGGTCATCCGCGAGGTGCGGGACTTCGTACGGGCCACCCCGGCGGCCGATCCGACCCTCGTGCTGTTCTTCTCCGACGGCGGGGTCTACCGGAACGCGGAGATCGAACGGGAGCTGCGGGACGCCGTCGAAGAGCCGGTGTTCTGGCAGTTCGTGGGCCTGGGACGGTCGAACTACGGGGTGCTGGAGCGCTTCGACACCATGCCGGGGCGGCGCGTGGACAACGTGGGGTTCTTCGCCGTCGACGACATCGGCACGGTGCCGGACCCGGAGCTGTACGACCGGCTCCTCTCGGAGTTTCCGTCCTGGATCCGGGACGCCCGCCGGGTGGGGATCCTCTGACGACGACAACAATGACGACCATGACGACGACGGCTGCCGCACGGTGGGCCGGCGCCGGCGGGAGCGGTCCCGCTCAGCCGCGGTCCCCGTCGGCCGTCCCCGGTCCCGCGGGCCGGCTCTCGGGCCCTCCGAAGTCGGGGCTGGTGAAGTCCGGGCTGCTGTAGCCGGGCCGGCTGCTGCCGGCGGTGGCGCCCGCGCTGCCGGGGCTGGTGAAGTCCGGCGAGTCGTAGCCCAGCCGGGGGATGCGGCTGCGGGGCAGCCGCGGGGCGGGGGCTGCGGGGTCGGCGCTGGGGTCGGCGAGCGCGTCCTGGAGGAACGGCATGATGCCGCGCTCCAGCAGGGCGTGCCGCCACGCCTCGCGGGCCCGCGACACCTCGTCGGGTATCGCCTCGGCCGCGTCGGAGGCCACCTCGGTGGGGCTGTTGCGGACGGCCGTCACCAGCAGGCCGATCGCCGCGCACAGGATGGCGGCTGCGGTGAGGGCACCGAAGAACCAGCCGACGGTGAGCATGGTGCGTGCGAACGCCGGTTCCGGATCGAGCAGTTTGAGCAGGTAGCCCACCAGGAGGAAGATCACCATGGCGGTGCCGGCCAGCATCGGGGCGAGGACGGCGACGACGGCGCTGGCACCGGCGCCCCCGGTCGCGTCCTCGGGTTCCCGGCCCACGGGCGTGGTCGCGACCTCGTCGCGCACATCCGCTCGTACTTTCACATAGTGCTCGTACTCGGCTGCTGCTGCGGCCGTCAGCAGCGCGCTGGCGTTCAGTGCCATCGTGCGCAGCTGTTCCGCGTTGAGCCGTTCGCCGACCGTGGACAGTTCCGGTCGCTCGTGCGCGGTGCGCAACGCCTCGTCGAGAAGGCGTCCGAACTCCGGCCGGTCCTCGTTCAGCAGGTGCGGAGCGCTGGTCATGTGCATCCCCCGATACTCCGTCGGGCCGGTTTGCCCGCGTAGACCCGGACAAGCGGCGGAAACGGAGGAGAGCCTGCTACGGACAGTGCGATGGTAGAGCGCCCACGCCATACGGTGACAGGGGCTTTCGTGAAATACCCCGGACGGTGAACGCTCAGTCGCTCAGCGGAAGTTGCACGACCAGCAGCTTTCCGGCCATGGTCACCCCGCCGTCCATCGCGATGGCCAGTCCGCCGGCGTACACGTGGGGGCCCTCGACGACCGGTCCGCCCTCGCCGTCGGAGTCCTCGGCGCCCACCTCGCCGAGCAGGTACGGGATGGGGCTGTGGCCGTGGACGACGCGGCTGCCGCCGTAGGTCCCGAGCAGCTCGCGGACGGCCTCGGGGCCGGTCTCCTCGTCGCGGAAGGCGAACCGCCGGGTGAACTTGCGGAACAGGTCCCAGGTCTCGTTCGCGTCGTTGAGGTTGAGCAGCTCGTGGATCTTGTCGTTGACGTCCTCGATGGAGCTGCCGTAGTCGAGGTAGGCGGTGGTGTCGGAGTGCAGCAGCAGGTGGCCGTCCTCCAGGGCCGCCGCGTCCAGCCGGGACATCCACTGGAGGTGGACGTCCTGGAGGCGCTCCATGTCGGTGCGCTGGCCGCCGTTGAGGAGCCAGGCGGCCTGGAAGGTGGCGGTGCCGGCGCCGGAGGCGACGGGGGTGTCGCCGAACCGCTTGGCGCCGATGAGCAGCAGCTCGTGGTTGCCCATCAGGGCCTTGCAGTAGCCGCCGGAAGCGGCCGCCTCGGCGGACAGCCGCATCACGAGGTCGATCACGCCGATGCCGTCGGGGCCGCGGTCGGTGAAGTCGCCGAGGAACCAGAGCCGGGCGTTGCCGGCGGACCAGCAGCCGTCGGCGTCGATCAGCCCCTGGGCCCTCAGTTCGGCGACCAGCTCGTCGAGGTAGCCGTGCACGTCGCCGACGACGTAGAGGGGGCCGAGGCCGGAGCCCGGCCGTTCCTCGGGCACGTACGTGACCTGCACGGTGTCACCGGCCCGGGCTCCTATGACGGGGAGGTCCCGCTGGGTGGGCGTGTAGCCGTCCGGGTCGTCCTCGTAGGGCGGGGCGTGCTCCGGGTACGGCGGCACGTCCGCGCGGGCCTGCGGCTGGAGGGGGATGTGCGGGGGCTCGCCGTACGGCGCCGCGGCCGGATACGGCTCGGGGGCCTGGTACGGCTCGGGCGCGGTTCCGGGGACGCGGAAATCCCGCAGCGTCTCCGTCCGCATCACGGGTCCCTGACCGGCCCCCTGGCTCATCGACCCCTCCACCACCGTCGCGCTGCCGCACATCCGCGGACCCTCCCTGGCCGGAGGGTCCGTGATGTCGTGCGCCCATCATAGGAATGCGGCTCGCGCTCTGTGACGCACCAGGGGTGGTGAATCCTCGACGGAACGTGTCGCGCAGACCCGTGTTCGGCCTTTTCTCCCGAATTGTTCGGTCTCAGTCCTTCGCCGGCGAGCGTGGCGGGCTCACCGTGGTGCGGGGCTGCCGGCGCTGCGAGGAGGTCCGGACGATCAGTTCGGTCGGTATCACCTGCTCGACCGGCCGCCCGGTGTCCACCCCTTCGATGGCGTCGATGAGCAGTTGGACCACGGCGGTGCCGATCCGGCGGGGCTTGAGCGAGAGGGTGGTGATGGGGGGTTCGGTGTTGGCGTAGACGGTGGACTCGCTGCAGCAGACCAGCAGCAGGTCGTCCGGGACACGCAGCCCGTAGCGGCGGGCGGCGGCGAGCAGGTCGGTGCCGTTGGGGTCGAAGAGGCCGTAGACGGCGTCCGGGCGGTCGGGGCGGGCGAGCAGTCGGTCGGCGGCGACCGCTCCGGCACACGGGTCGTGGGCCGGGTAGGACTCGTAGACGGGGTCCTGGCCGACGCGGTTGCACCAGTTGAGGTACGCGGTGGTGGAGAGCCGGGTGTAGGTGTCGGTGGTGGTTCCGGTGAGGAGGCCGATCCGGCGGGCGCCGGCCGCGGCCAGGTGGTCGAGGAGGTCGAGGACGGCGGCCTCGTGGTCGTTGTCGACCCAGGCGGTGACGGGCAGGGCGCCCGCCGGTCGGCCGTCCGAGACGACGGGCAGGCCCTGGCGGACCAGCTCGGTGACGACGGGGTCGTGGTCGGAGGGGTCGATGACGACGGTCCCGTCGAGCGCGACATTGGACCAGACGTCGTGGCGGGAGGTGGCGGGCAGGATGACGAGGGCGTAGCCGCGGGCGAGTGCCGCGGAGGTGGCGGCCCGCGCCATCTCGGCGAAGTACGCGAATTCGGTGAAGGTGAAAGGTTCATCCCCGTACGTCGTGACGGTCAGGCCGATGAGACCCGACTTGCCGGTACGAAGGGTCCTGGCCGCGGCGGAGGGGCGGTAACCCAGCCGGTCGGCCACCTCGCGGACGTGGCGACGGGTGGCGTCCGGCAGCCTCCCCTTGCCATTGAGCGCGTCCGACACGGTTGTGATCGAGACGCCGGCCGCTGCCGCCACGTCCCTGATGCCCGCCCGTCCTTGCCGGCCGGCCCGCCGGGGGGTCTCCGTCCGGCTCACCTGATGCTTCCCTGCTGCTGTCATGGCGAGCCGATAGTAGGGCGCTCATGCCCTCACGGTCTGGATGCATATGCAGTCGTTGACAGGCACGTTTCTGCATGGTTCGCCACCCCCAATGACCTTGCAAACAGAGGGCGTTCTGGGGTTTTCGGTCGCTGGGCCGCTTGTCGATCGGTACGAGCATGCCAAGGTGGGCATGTTTCGAAGTGGTCTCAACTCACCTTCACGGGTGACGCGCGCCACGGCGCGAGCCACCGGCGCATGCATATATGCATGCGCCCCCCGGTTTCCTGCCGCCAGCCATTCTCGGGACGGCGGAATCCTCATAAGGTGAGCAGTATTGAAGTCTCAAGGGACGGTCGAGGAGGACCTGCGGTGAGCGAGAAGAGCCCGAAGCTGCGCGCCGAGCTGGATGGAATCCCCACGTACAAGCCGGGGAAGCCCGCCGCGGCCGGGGGTGCCGTCGCGTTCAAGCTGTCCTCGAACGAGAACCCGTACCCGCCGCTGCCGGGGGTGCTGGAGAGCGCCGTCGCGGCGGCCGGGAACTTCAACCGCTACCCCGACATGGCCTGCACCGGCCTGGTGAACGAGCTGGCCGAGCGCTTCGGCGTGCCGGTCGAGCACGTCGCCACCGGCACCGGCTCGGTGGGCGTGGCCCAGTCCCTGATCCAGTCCACGGCCGGCCCGGGCGACGAGGTCATGTACGCCTGGCGCTCCTTCGAGGCGTACCCGATCATCACGCAGATCTCCGGCGCCACGTCCGTGCAGGTCCCGCTGACCGACGGCGACGTGCACGACCTGGACGCCATGGCCGAAGCGATCACCGACCGGACCCGGCTGATCTTCGTCTGCAACCCGAACAACCCCACCGGCACGGCCGTGCGCCGGGCCGAGCTGGAGCGCTTCCTCGACCGGGTGCCCTCGGACGTCCTCGTGGTGCTGGACGAGGCGTACCGCGAGTTCGTCCGCGACACCGACATCCCGGACGGCATCGAGCTCTACCGCAGCCGCCCGAACGTGGCCGTGCTCCGCACCTTCTCGAAGGCGTACGGCCTGGCCGGCCTGCGGGTCGGCTTCGCGATCGCGCACGAGCCTGTGGCGGCGGCGCTGCGCAAGACGGCGGTGCCGTTCGGCGTCAGCCAGCTGGCGCAGGACGCGGCGGTGGCCTCGCTGCGCGCCGAGGACGAGCTGCTGGGCCGGGTCGGCACGCTGGTGTGCGAGCGGACCCGGGTCTACGAGGGCCTGGTCAAGCAGGGCTGGACGGTCCCGGACACCCAGGCGAACTTCGTGTGGCTGCGGCTGGGGGAGCGGACCCTCGACTTCGCGGCGGCCTGTGAGAAGGCCGGTGTGGTGGTCCGGCCCTTCGCCGGTGAGGGCCTGCGGGTCACGATCGGCGAGCCCGAGGCGAACGACCTGTTCCTGCACACGGCGGAGGCGTTCCGCAAGGAGCTGTAGGGGCCGAGTGCGGCCGGCCCCGGGGGGGTCAGGCCGCTTCCACCCGGATCGGGTCGCCGTCGCGGACGGTGGCCAGGAGGCGGGGGTCGCCGTCGAGCGAGCCGAGCACATTGCACGGGCTCGCCAGGCGACTCTCGCCTCCTCGCGATATCGGGGTGGGGCCGTAGGGGAGGGCGAGCGCGTCGCCGTCGGTCCAGAAGGCGACCGTGCCGGGGTCGACCACCTGGCGGGCGTCGTCCTCCAGGGCCACGGAGACCCCGGTGTCGAAGTACACCTCCTCGCCCCAGGTGTTCGCGGTGGCGACGAGCGGGAGGGCCGCGGCCAGGGCCTTGGCGGTCGGGGTGTCGTCGAGGGTGGCGGTGAGCTGACCGGCGGGCCAGGAGAGTCGTATCTGCATGACTGAATTCAACAAGATGTTGAATTTCTTGACCAGGGGGCGAAGGGGGCCCCCGGTTCAAAGATCGCCACACCAGTACGACATAATGCTTGTGAATGTGAACGCGTTCACAAGCGTGCCTGGTTCCTCCGTGTTTCCTCCGCTTTCCATGGGGCCCGGGCAGGCGCGCTGCCGATGTCACCACGGCGAAGTGAAGGAGAAGCGGACGTGGACCTGGCTTTGGCGCCGGAGACCCTGGCGCGATGGCAGTTCGGCATCACCACCGTCTACCACTTCCTCTTCGTGCCTCTGACGATCTCGCTCGCCGCGCTCACCGCCGGCCTGCAGACCGCCTGGGTACGGACCGGCAAGGAGAAGTACCTCAAGGCCACGAAGTTCTGGGGCAAGCTCTTCCTGATCAACATCGCGATGGGCGTCGTCACCGGCATCGTGCAGGAGTTCCAGTTCGGCATGAACTGGTCGGACTACTCGCGGTTCGTCGGCGACATCTTCGGAGCGCCCCTCGCCTTCGAGGCGCTGATCGCCTTCTTCTTCGAGTCCACGTTCATCGGCCTCTGGATCTTCGGCTGGGACAAGCTGCCGAAGAAGATCCACCTGGCCTGCATCTGGATGGTCTCGATCGGCACCGTCCTCTCGGCGTACTTCATCCTCGCCGCGAACTCGTGGATGCAGCACCCGGTCGGCTACCGCATCAACGAGGAACGCGGCCGGGCGGAACTCACCGACTTCTGGCTGGTGCTCACCCAGAACACCGCCCTCACCCAGTTCTTCCACACCATCAGCGCCGCCTTCCTCGTCGGCGGTGCGTTCCTGGTCGGCATCTCCGCCTTCCACCTGGCACGCAAGAAGCACGTGCCGGTCATGCGGACCTCGCTGCGGCTGGGCCTGGTCACCCTGGTGATCGCCGGTCTGATGACGGCCGTCAGCGGCGACCTGCTCGGCAAGGTCATGTTCAAGCAGCAGCCGATGAAGATGGCCGCTGCCGAGGCGCTGTGGGACGGCGAGGCGCCCGCGCCCTTCTCGGTGTTCGCCTACGGCGACGTGGACAAGGGCCACAACAAGGTGGCCATCGAGATCCCGGGCCTGCTGTCCTTCCTGGCCAACGACGATTTCGACTCGTTCGTCCCCGGCATCAACGACGTCAACAAAGCCGAGCAGGAGAAGTTCGGGCCCGGCGACTACCGGCCCAACATCCCGGTCGCCTACTGGGGCTTCCGCTGGATGATCGGCTTCGGCATGGCCTCGCTGACCGTGGGCGCCATCGGCCTGTGGCTGACGCGGCGGAAGTTCCTGCTGCCGGCCGGTCTGCGGACCGGCGAGGACGAGGTGCCGCACCTGGTGCTCTTCAAGCAGGCCCTCAGCCCGCGGCTGACCAAGTGGTACTGGCTCGTCGCCCTGTGGACGATCGCCTTCCCGCTGATCGCCAACTCCTGGGGCTGGATCTTCACCGAGATGGGCCGGCAGCCCTGGGTGGTCTACGGCGTCCTGCGCACGCGGGACGCGGTCTCGCCGGGCGTCTCCACCGCCGAGGTGCTCATCTCGATGATCGGGTTCACCCTCCTGTACGCCGTGCTCGCGGTCATCGAGGTCAAGCTGCTGGTCAAGTACATCAAGGCCGGACCGCCCGAGCTGACCGAAGCCGACCTCAACCCGCCCACCAAGATCGGCGGCGACGACAAGGACGCCGACCGTCCGATGGCCTTCTCGTACTGAGGCTGAGGAGAGCGAGACATGGAACTCCACGACGTCTGGTTCGTGCTGATCGCGGTCCTCTGGATCGGCTACTTCTTCCTGGAGGGCTTCGACTTCGGGGTCGGAGTGCTCACCCGGCTGCTGGCCCGGGACCGCCGCGAGAAGCGGGTCCTCATCAACACCATCGGTCCTGTCTGGGACGGCAACGAGGTGTGGCTGCTCACCGCGGGCGGAGCGACCTTCGCCGCCTTCCCCGAGTGGTACGCCACTCTCTTCTCCGGCTTCTACCTGCCGCTGCTGGTCATCCTGATCTGCCTGATCGTCCGGGGTGTCGCCTTCGAGTACCGGGCCAAGCGGCCTGAGGAGAAGTGGCAGACCAACTGGGAGCGGGCGATCTTCTGGACCTCGCTGATCCCCGCGTTCCTGTGGGGCGTGGCCTTCGCCAACATCGTCCGCGGTGTGAAGATCGACGCGGACATGGAGTACGTCGGCACCGTCTGGGACCTGCTCAACGTCTACTCGATCCTCGGCGGGCTGGTCACCCTCACCTTGTTCACCTTCCACGGCGCGGTCTTCACCTCGCTGAAGACGGTCGGTGAGATCCGGGAGCGGTCGCGCCGGCTGGCTCTGCGGCTGGGCCTGGCCACCGCCGTCCTCGCGCTCGCCTTCCTGCTCTGGACGCAGGTCTCGCGCGGTGACGGCAAGAGCCTGGTGGCGATGGCGGTCGCGGTCCTCGCCCTGCTGGCGGCACTCGGGTTCGTCGTGAAGGGCCGGGAAGGCTGGGCCTTCGCCCTGTCGGGCGTCACCATCGCGGCTGCTGTGGCCATGCTCTTCCTCACGCTCTTCCCGAACGTGATGCCGTCCTCGCTGAACGATGCCTGGCACCTGACGGTCACCAACGCCTCGTCCAGCCCGTACACGCTGAAGATCATGACCTGGTGCGCGGCCATCGCCACCCCGGTGGTGCTGCTCTATCAGGGCTGGACCTACTGGGTGTTCCGCAAGCGGATCGGCACGCAGCACATCGCCGAGCCCGCCCACTGATCCGGCTGGTCCTGCACGCCCTGCCCCGGGGGTGTTTCACGTGAAACATCCCCACCCGCCCTTCCGAGGGGGATGTTTCACGTGAAACCGATCGACCCGCGCCTGCTCCGGTACGCCCGCTCCACCCGCGGATTCCTGGCGGCGGTGGTGGCCCTCGGCCTGGCCGGGGCGGGGCTGGTCGTCGGCCAGGCCATGCTCGTCGCGGAGATCGTGGTGGGGGCCTTTCAGAGGGGCCTGGACGGCAGCGCGCTCCGCACTCCCCTGCTGTTGCTCGCGGCGGTGGCGCTGGGGCGCGCACTGGTGTCCTGGCTGACCGAGCTGGCTGCCCACCGGGCCGGCGCGGCCGTGAAGTCGGAGTTGCGGGGGCGGTTGCTGGCCCGGGCAGCCGAGCTGGGGCCGGGCTGGCTGAGCGGGCAGCGGACCGGGTCTCTGGTGGCGCTGGCCACCCGGGGTGTGGACGCCCTCGACGACTACTTCTCCCGCTACCTTCCCCAGCTGGGGCTCGCGGTGGTGGTCCCGGTGGCGGTGCTGGCCAGGATCGTCACCGAGGACTGGGTGTCGGCGGCCATCATCGTGGTGACGCTGCCGCTGATTCCGCTGTTCATGGTGCTCATCGGGTGGGCCACGCAGAGCCGGATGGACCGCCAGTGGCGGATGCTGTCGCGGCTCTCCGGACACTTCCTCGACGTTGTGGCCGGCCTGCCGACCCTGAAGGTGTTCGGGCGGGCCAAGGCGCAGGCCGAGTCGATCCGGGCGATCACCTCGGAGTACCGGCGGGCCACCCTGCGCACGCTGCGGATCGCCTTCCTGTCCTCGTTCGCCCTGGAGCTGCTGGCGACCCTCTCGGTGGCGCTGGTGGCCGTGACGATCGGCATGCGGCTGGTCCACGGAGACCTCGACCTCTATACGGGCCTGGTCATCCTGATCCTCGCTCCCGAGGCGTACCTGCCGCTGCGGCAGGTCGGGGCGCAGTACCACGCGGCTGCGGAGGGACTGGCGGCCGCGGAGGAGATCTTCGAGGTGCTGGAGACCCCCGGCACGGCGGCCGCGGGCACCGAGCGGCTGCCGGACGGCCCGCTGCGGATCGCCGTCGACGGGGTCGCGGTCCGCTATCCGGGCCGGACGGCAGATGCGCTCGCCCCGGTCTCCCTGGTGCTCGAACCCGGCGAGTGCGTGGCCCTCACCGGGCCGAGCGGGGCGGGCAAGTCGACCCTGCTCCAGGTGCTGCTGGGCTTCACCCCGCCGACCGCCGGGCGGGTGACGGTCGGCGGGGCCGACCTGGCGGGACTGGCTCCGGAGGCCTGGCGCGAGCAGATCGCCTGGGTCCCGCAGCGGCCGTACCTGTTCGCGGGGACGATCGACGAGAACGTACGGCTGGCCCGGCCCGGCGCGTCGGAGGCCGAGGTGGCCGCCGCCCTGCGGGACGCGGGCGCCGAGGAGTTCGTGGCCGGGCTGCCGCGGGGCGCGCAGACCCTGCTCGGTGAGGGCGGCGCGGGGCTGTCGGCGGGGCAGCGGCAGCGGCTCGCGCTGGCCCGGGCCTTCCTGGCGGACCGGCCGGTGCTGCTGCTGGACGAGCCGACGGCCGCGCTGGACGGCGAGACCGAGGCGGGGATCGTCGAGGCGGTCCGGCGGCTGTCGGCCGGCCGGACCGTCCTGCTTGTCGTGCACCGGCCGGCGCTGCTGGCGGTCGCGGACCGGATCGTGGCGCTGGAGGAGGGGCCTGCCCGGGTGGCAGCGGCCGGTGTTCCGGGCCTTGCTGCCGCCTTTGGCGGCGGGGTGCGCGGGGGCGATTTCGACGGGGGGGCCGAGCCCGCGGCGGACTCCCCCGCGGTCGAGCCGGCCCGGGGCCGGTCCCTGGCGGCGCGGGTGCGGGCCGCGGCCGGTGCGCGGCGCGGCCGGTTCGGGCTGGCGCTGCTGCTCGGCGCCCTGGCGGTCGGCAGCAGCGTGGGGCTTATGGCGGTCTCCGGCTGGCTGATCTCGCGGGCCTCCCAGCAGCCTCCGGTGCTCTACCTGATGATGGCGGTCACGGCCACCCGGGCCTTCGGGCTGGGACGGGCGGTGTTCCGGTACGCGGAGCGGCTCGTGTCCCACGACGCCGTACTGCGGATGCTCGCCGACCTGAGGGTCTCGGTCTACCGGCGGCTGGAGCGGATCGCCCCGGCCGGGCTGCGGCACACCCGGCGCGGGGACCTGCTATCGCGGCTCGTCGCCGATGTGGACGCCCTCCAGGACTACTGGCTGCGGTGGCTGCTGCCGGTGGGTACCGGAGTGCTGGTGTCCGCGGGGGCCGTCGGCTTCACCGCCTGGCTGCTGCCGGAGGCGGGCGCGGTCCTCGCGGCCGGGCTGCTGCTCGCCGGGGTCGGGGTGCCCGCGCTGATCGCGGCGGTGGCCCGGCAGGCGGAGCGGCGGCTGGCCCCCGCGCGGGGCGAGCTGGCGGTCCGGGCGGCCGACCTGCTGGCCGGCACTGCGGAGCTGACGGTCGCCGGGGCGCTCGGGGACAGGCAGCGCCGGGCCGCGGACGCGGACCGGGAGCTGACCCGGATCGCATCCCGCGGGGCGGCGGCGGCCGGACTCGGCAGCGGCCTGTCGGCGCTGGTGTGCGGGCTGACCGTGGTGCTGGCCGCACTGGTCGGAGTGGCCGCGGTGGCCGACGGCCGGCTCGGCGGGGTGACCCTGGCCGTCGTGGTCCTCACGCCGCTGGCGGCGTTCGAGGCCGTGGCCGGGCTGCCTCTCGCCGTCCAGTACCGCCAGCGGGTGCTGCGCAGCGCCGAGCGGGTGTACGAGGTGCTCGACGCGCCGCTGCCGGTGGCCGAGCCGCCGGCGCCGGCCGCGCCGCCGGCGGGCCCGTTCCCGCTGCGGCTGAGCGGAATCGCAGCCCGGCATCCGGGCCAGGAACGGGCGGCCCTGGAGGGGCTGGACCTCACGCTCGACGCCGGCCGCCGGATCGCCGTCGTCGGCCCGTCCGGCTCCGGGAAGACCACCCTCGCCCAGGTGCTGCTGCGCTTCCTCGACCCGTCGGCCGGCACGTACCGGCTGGGACCGGCCGGTGTGGCCGCGGACGCGCTGGACGGGGACGACGTACGCCGCATGGTCGGGCTGTGCGCCCAGGACGCGCACCTGTTCGACAGCTCGGTGCGGGAGAACCTGCGGCTGGCCCGGCCGGACGCGACCGAGGCCGAGCTGCGCGAGGCGCTGGCCGCGGCGCGGCTGCTGGAGTGGGCGGACGGGCTGCCCGACGGGCTGGACACGCTGGTCGGGGAGCACGGCGAGCGGATCTCGGGCGGGCAGCGGCAGCGGCTGGCGCTGGCCCGGGCGCTGCTGGCGGGCTTCCCCGTGCTCGTGCTCGACGAGCCGGCCGAGCACCTGGACGCGGCGACGGCGGACGCGCTGACTGCGGACCTGCTCGCGGCGACCGAGGGCCGGGCCACCGTGCTGATCACGCACCGGCTGGCGGGGCTGGAGGGAGTCGACGAGGTGGTGGTGCTGGAGGCCGGCCGGGTCGTCCAGCGCGGCCCGTACGGGGAGCTGGCCGCGGCGGAGGGGCCGCTGCGGCGGATGCTGGCGCGGGAGCGGGAGAGCGGGGTCCCGGTGTCCGCGGGGCTCGCCGTGGCGGGCGGGCCGGTCCGGTGACCGGCGGCCGACTTTCCCGAGTAAAAGGGACTAACTAGGCTCAAGGGCATGTCGTTGCAGGAGTCGCACGCACACGAGTCGTCGGATCCGCCGGAACCCGGTTCGTCGGAACCGGATCCGCTGGAAGCCGCCACCCAGGCGACGCGGAGTCTGCAGGGCCTGTCCACCGAGCTGACGGCCCGGGTGCCGCAGCTGCTGGAGGCGATGCGGTCGGTGGGCACCGGGCTGGAGCTGCACTCCACGCTGGACCGGATCTGCGAGACGGCCGCCGAGCTGGCCGACGCCCGGTACGCGGCGATCGGGGTGGTCGACACGGAGGGCCGCGGCCTGTCCGACTTCGTCACGTACGGCATCGGGCAGGAGCAGGCGAGGCTGATCGGGCACCGGCCGGACGGCCACCGGGGGCTGCTCGGGGCACTGATCCGCGATCCGGAGCCGGTGTGCCTTGCGGATCTGACGACCGATCCCCGGTCGGCCGGGTTCCCGCCGCACCATCCGCCGATGAAGACGTTCCTGGGCGTTCCGATCCGGGTCCAGGGCGAGATCTTCGGCAACCTCTACCTGGCGGAGAAGCGCGGCGGCGGCGAGTTCAACGACTACGACCTGCACATGGTCCGGGTGCTGGCGACCGAGGCGGGCATCGCCATCGGCAACGCCCGGCTGTACGAGGCGGCGACGCAGCGCGAGCGGTGGATCGACGGGTCGGTGGCCGTGACCACGGCGCTGTTGTCGGGCGGGGACGCCGACGACGCGCTGGCGGTGGTCGCCGAACAGGCCCGCCATCTGGCGGATTCGGCTGCCGGGATCGTGATGCTGCCGACGGAGGAGGGCGCGATGGAGATCGTGGCCGTGTCCTCCGACAATCCGGCGACCTCGCTGGGGGTGCTGATCCCGGCGGAGAGCCCGATCGTGGTGCGCCTGATGGGCGGCGAGCCGGTGTTCGTGGACGACGCAGCCGGTGATCCGCGCATGATCAGCCGGCTGACCAGCCAGTACGGACCGTGCATGATGCTGCCGCTGCAGAGCGGGGGCCGGGTGCTGGGTGCGCTGGTGACCCCGCGGGCGCGCGGGCAGCGCCCGTTCAGCGAGGCCGAGCGGACCCTGGCCACCCAGTTCGCCTCGCAGGCGGCGCTCGCTCTGATGATGGCCGAGGCGCAGCGGGACCGGGAGCGGCTCGCGGTGTTCGAGGACCGCGACCGGATCGCGCGGGACCTGCACGACCTGGTCATCCAGCGGCTGTTCGCCACCGGGATGATGCTGGAGGGTGCGCAGCGCCGCTCCATCGTGCCGGAGGTCAGGGAGGGCGTCGGGAAGGCCGTGGACGAGCTGGACGTGACGATCCAGGAGATCCGCACGGCGATCTTCGCGTTGCAGCAGGGCCCGGCGGAGGCCCCGTCGGGGCTGCGGACCCGGGTGCTGCGGGAGATCAACATGGCGGCGGTGCCGCTGGGGTTCAAGCCGGCGCACCGGTTCCTGGGCGCGGTGGATTCCGTGGTGGGCGAGCTCGTCGGGAAGAACCTCATCGCGGCGCTGCGGGAGGCCCTGTCCAACGCGTTCCGGCATGCCGAGGCCTCGCGCATCGAGGTGGTGGTCGATGCCACGGCGAAGCTGACGGACGGCCGGCCCGCGGTCCGGCTGGAGGTCGCGGACGACGGGGTCGGCATCCCGGAGGGCGGACGGCGCAGCGGGCTGCGCAACCTGCGGCGGCGGGCCGAGTCCCTGGGCGGCGCCAGCTGGTACGGCCCGGGGCTCGGCGACGACGGCGGCGGCACGACCCTGGTGTGGGAGGCGCCGCTGTAGGGCCTTGCGGTCCGGTGCGTGTGTTCCTGCGCGCGGGTTGCGGCGAGGGCGTTCCGGTTCGCGGGCCGGTCAGGCCTGTGCGGCGGCCCGTTCGGCGAGGATCTGCTCGATGACCACCGCGACGCCGTCCTCGTTGTTGGCGACCGTGCGGCCCGAGGCTGCGGCGATCACGTCGGGGTGTGCGTTGCCCATGGCGTACGAGGTGCCGGCCCAGGTGAGCATCTCGACGTCGTTGGGCATGTCGCCGAAGGCGACGACCTCGGCGGCGGAGATGCCCCGCTCGGCGCAGCACAGGGCGAGGGTGCTCGCCTTGGAGACGCCGAGCCCGCTGATCTCCAGCAGGGAGGTGGGGCTGGAGCGGGTGATCGAGGCGTGCTCGCCGGCTGCAGAGCGAGCCAGGTCGAGGAACGCGTCGGGCGACAGCTCCGGGTGGTGGGCGAGCAGCTTGAGCACCGGCGCGGCAGTGCCGGGCGTCTCCTCGGCCAGCAGTTCCTCGGCGACGGCCACCACGGCGCCGGGGTCGAGGTAGAACGGCGGGTAGGCCGGCTCGTAGGTGATCCCGCTGGTCAGCTCGACGGCGAAGGAGGTGCCGGGGGCGGCGGCCCGCAGGGCGCGGACGACGTCCAGGGCGACGGGCCGCGGCAGGGCGTGGACCTCGATGAACTTCCGGCCGTCGTGCAGGTCGACGACGGCGGCGCCGTTGGCGCAGATCGCCAGGCCGTGGCCGTGGACGTGGTCGCTGACCACGTCCATCCAGCGGGCCGGCCGCCCCGTCACGAAGAAGACCTCGATGCCGGCCTGCTCGGCGGCGGCGAGCGCGGCCACGGTACGGTCCGACACCGATTTGTCGTCGCGCAGCAGAGTGCCGTCGAGGTCCGTGGCGATCAGGCGGGGGGCGGGGCGGTGCTGGGGAGCTGCGGTCACACCCCATCTTCACCCATGCGGACGCCGGACCGGACCCCAAGACCCCTGTTCAGGGGCGTCGGGGCCGGTTCCGGCGGAAACCGCGTTGCTCACTGGCCGAGCTGTGCCAGGCCTTCGGTCGCGATCCGCTCGAAGACCTGCTGGTCGGCGGCGAAGTCGGAGTCCGGGATCGGCCAGTGGAGGACCAGTTCCGTGAAGCCCAGCTCGGCGTGGCGGCCGGCGAAGTCCACGAAGGCGTCGACGGACTCCAGCGGGCGGCTGCGGTCCGGGGTGAAGCCGGTCAGCAGGACCTTGCCCAGCTCGGCGGCGTCGCGGCCGAGGTCGGAGCAGGCCTTCTCCAGCTTCTCCACCTGTCCGCGGAGCGCCGCCACGGACTGCTCCGGCGTGCCCTCCTCGTACAGCTTGGGGTCACCGGTGGTGACCCAGGCCTGGCCGTGGGCGGCGGCGAGCTTCAGCCCGCGCGGGCCGGTGGCGGCCACTGCGAAGGGCAGCCGGGGGCGCTGCACGCAACCGGGTACGTTCCGGGCCTCGTCGGCCGAGTAGAACGTGCCGCGGTGGCTGACCGCGCCCTCGGTCAGCAGCCGGTCCAGCAGCGGCACGAACTCGGCGAACCGGTCGGCGCGCTCGCGCGGGGTCCAGGCCTCCTGGCCCAGGGCGGTGGCGTCGAACCCGTTGCCGCCGGCCCCGATGCCGAGGGTGATGCGGCCGTCCGAGATGTCGTCGAGGGAGATCAGCTCCTTGGCGAGGGTCACCGGGTGCCGGAAGTTCGGAGAGGTGACCAGGGTGCCCAGGCGCAGCCGGTCCGTGGCGGTCGCGGCGGCGGCGAGCGTCGGCAGGGCGCCGAACCACGGGCCGTCCCGGAAGGTGCGCCAGGACAGGTGGTCGTAGGTGTACGCGGCGTGGAAGCCGAGATCCTCGGCGCGCCGCCACGTTGCCCGGCCTCCCTCATGCCAGCGGTCGACGGGAAGGATCACGGTGCTCAGGCGCAGGCTCATGCCCCGAGCTTAGAACGAGGCCCGAGGGACTCCGCCGAGTCAGGCGCACCCGGCGTCACTGCGGCCTCGTACCCGATCGGCCGCTGGACCTCTCAGGCAGGGCGCTCGCACTCCGGGACGGCAGGCACGTCGCGGGTGCGTACGGCCGACAGCCAGCCGTAGCCCTCGCCGCCGGGGACCTTCACGCGGTACCAGTTCGTGGAACCCACGCCGTACTCGTCCGCGATGCGTGTGGCGCCGTAGACGACGCAGTCCGCGACGAGGGTGTCCCCGTGCCAGACGCGCTGGTCAAGCACGTTGCTCACCTCGTAGGGCTTGCCGGGATCCCGAGCGAGCCCCAGGCGGCAGTTGGTGAGCCGTTCGGTGTTGCCGAGGCATCCCTTCTCCACGTTGTACACGCGGATGTCGACGCCCGAGGCGCCGGCGGTGCCGGAGAAGTGCGGCAGGGCGAACACGTAGCCGCACACCGCGGCGGTCGCCGTGCCCGTACCCACCAGGGTGACGAGCATCCGTCGTCTGTGCCGCCGCGCCCTGGCCCGCGGGTGGGCGGCGACGGCCGCCTTGAAACGCGGCAGCAGGTCCTGGACGGTGGGGCGGGGCTTGCGCTCCGTTTCCGCAGCGAGGCAGTCCTCGATGATCGCGCGCCAGCAGTCCGGGAGCTCGGGGCTGAGCCGTAGTTCCGCGCGGCCGGTGCTGTACTCGTGGAGCGCGGCGGCTCGGGCAGCGGCCGTGGCGCCGGGGAAGGGCAGTCGACCGCCGGAGAGAAGCTGATGGGCGGTCACACCCAGGGCCCAGACATCGAGGCTCGGCCGGACGGCGACACCTCGCTCGCTGAGCGGCTCCGTATTGCGCTCGGGCGGGAGATAGTCGGGCGAGCCCATCGGCGGACCGTAGCCGTGGGTGCCTTCGATCCGGGTGGCGAGCCCGAAGTCCGCGAGACGTACCGAACCATCCGGCATCAGGAGGACGTTGCCCGGCTTGAGATCACCGTGCACCCATCCGGAGTCGTGCAGATGGACGAGGGCCTCGCAGATCTGCGTCAGCAGCGGACCGGCGTCCGGTACGGGGCCGGCCGTCGGTCCGCCGGCGTCGTGGAGGAGGTCGAGCAGGCTGCGCTCGGCCCGCTCCATGACCAGGACGACGGCGCCGTCGAGCTCCTCACGGTCGCTGTCGCGGACCTCGATCGTCTCGTACACGCGGATCAGATGGGGGTGGGAGGCCTCCTGGCTGAAGGCGACCTCGCGCTGTGCGCTCTCGGCCAGTTGCCGGGCCTGGCGCGGCGCGAGCCCCGCCGTGGAGAGGAACTTCAGAGCCGCCTCGGCAGGGCTTCCCCCGCCGGCCGGTCCGCGGTGGCGGGCCGCGTACACGCTGCCCCAACTGCCCGCCGCTATCGGTTCCGTCACCTCCCAGTCGCCCACCAGGTAGCCGACGGGCACCTCCATCGCATGGGCAAGGCTCATGACACACCCGCGCCGGCCGTACGGGCCGGGAGGAGGGCCAGGTGCTCTTCGCGCACCAGTCCGAAGCGGAGCGCGAGCGAGACCAGCGCCTCGCGGCGCCCGTCCATGCGTCGCCCGGGGGCGTCGTCGTTGTTCTTGACGCGCAGCTTGTTCCGCGCCAGGTAGTCGACATGGAAACTGACGGCCTGTTCGGTCAGGTCCCGGCACGCGGGATGCCGGCGCAGTCTCGCGGTGATCTGGGGTGTGGTGGGGACGGCAGCTGTCGACAGATCGCGCAGGCGGGGTTCGCACAGGGCGACCAGCACCAGGAAGTAGGTGGCGGACTCGTCCAGGGAGAAGGCCACCAGGGTGGCCGCTCCGCCGAGCCGGGCGAAGTCGGCTGCCTCGCCGTAGCTGTGCGAGGGGGCGAAGACCTGGACGGACACAGGCGGCCCGGTGCGCGTCGGCAGCACGATCCGGGAGAACTCGAACGGCACGGGTGCGCCGAGCCGACGGGGGGCGACGCGTACGTACTCGCCCGCGCCCTCCGGGTTCTCGACCAGGTAGCTCTGCGTTGCGCTGAAGTTGCTCAGCTTCCAGTGGTCCTCGGTCGCCCGGATCTCTCCGGCCAGTCGCGGAACGGCCGGATCGTCGAGGACGAGGTCCACGGGGGTGTCCGGCGCCCCCCGGCCAAAACGCAGCGCGTCCCCCGGCCCGATCTCGGTGGTGATCTGCGCGGCTCCACTGCCTGCCGGCACATGCACAACGATCGTCACGTCATCCCCCATGCCCCCGACTAACGGGCGCACGCTAACACGTGTTGGCACGCGAGCAGGATGGGGAAACTCGCCAGTGGCGCACCGGTTTGTGCCGGTGCGCCACTGCGGTCAATGTGCCGAAGGGATCACGGCTGAGTGCGAGAGGGCTCTCAGCAGTTGTCGACCCACATGTGGGATGCGACGTTGTTGTTGAGTGACTGGCCGTAGCCCCGGGCGGATGAACCGCCGCCGTTGAATGTCTCACGTCCCAGCGGGAGGTTGTCCCAGTGGGAACCGTTCGTCAGGCACCGCCAGGCTCCCGCGTGTGAGGTATCCCAGAACACCTTTACGTCGTCGTACGGGCCGGGGACGCCGTTGTTCCACATCTGGGAGGCTTCGTTCTTCATGTTGCGCGAGTTGCCTGCTGCGTCCGTGCACACGCCCCAGTCCTCGGAATTGTTCAGCCACCTGCAGTACGCCCCCTGCCCGTAAGGCTCGGCGGAGGCATAGAGGAAGCCGTCGGCGAGGGCGCTGAAGGGCTGCGGAGCTTCCACGGCGGAAGGCCGAGTGGCTGTATCCGCCTGGGCGACCACAGGGGTCACACTGATCATTCCCGCGGCGACGGCGCCGGTCAGGACGATTCGGAATTTGCCCATGCTGAACTCCTTCTGTGAAGTGATGCCCAAGTCACGGAGATGACGAGGGCGATCTTTCTGGTGACAGGCCGGAATCTGTGGCCTGACGCACCATTTCCTGGGCCCGAGGAAGCGCTTCGCGCTCAAGCCTCAGCTTGAGGTCGGTGTCAGCCCGGTACTGGCCGGCAAGCACCTCGGCATAGTGGCGGTCCAATTTCCGGCTGGTCCGGGCCAGTCCGCTTTCCTCGGCGCAGACGGCCTCGGCGACGGCGAGCGTGACCTGCTGCTTCGGCTCTGTCCGCAGGCTCGTCTTCTCCAGCGCCTCACGTATGTCGGCCGGAGACGTGTAGGCATGGCCTGAGCGCCGCATGCACCGGGCCCACTGCTCGGTGGATGCCGCGAACCGGTCGTCGGCAACGACCCGGTCCTGCTTCAGGCCCTTGCGATCGATGGCTGATTCTCTTGCTTGGTACCAGCCCTGCAGATCTTGGTACAGAAGGCGTTGGGCCTTCGAGGCACAGCCGGCGTCACTGTGGCTCAGGACCCCTCCCCGGGGCAGTTTCGCCTTCAGCCACCCGGAACCGCTGCCGTGGTAGGTCTGCAGCCATTGCCGTCGGCGGTCAGGGGTGAGTGCGGCGACGTACTTCTTGTTGGGACTCGACGCATCCATTTCCTTCATGCGGCGCTCCAGTTCCGCACCGTAGCCGTATGTCCGCGCCCAGTTCACGTCGTCGACGACGTAGGGGAATTCCCGGTACTCGGGGATTGGATGACGGTCGACGGGCCAATAACGGAATCCCTGCTGCTGCATGCAGGACTGCACCAGCATTTGTTCAGCGGTCTGCAGCAGTTCCCGCTCGGCGGTGGTGATCTCGCGCACCGGATGCTCCATCCGGGCGTCTCCTCCTGCGAGCTCCGCCCACGCCGCCGAGACGAGCAGGACGGTGGAAGCCGCGAAGGAGCCCGCGATCACCCGGGTCCGTCGGGTGCCGATCAGCATGGGGTGGTCACTCCACCCGTCGCGTCACCCTTGAGGTAGATCCCGCTGACGTACCCGGTCCCGCCGGTGGCGAGCGGGAGGCGTACCCACTTGTCGTTGGTGACACCCTCCGCCGTGACCTGCTCACCCTTGATCCAGCACTCAGCGGGATAGGAAGAGTTGGCGTAGACCTTGCTGACGATGCCGCAGGAGCGCCAGGCGCACGAGCGGACGTTGGCGTCTGCCCAGGCGGTGACGGTGGTTCCGGTGTCACCGCTCGGCTGGAAGGTGACGTTCACCCAGCCGTTGTCTGTCATGCCGAGGCCGTCCCAGAAGGTGCCGTCGGCCAGGTCGATGCCTGCCGGGTTGGCCACCTGCCGGCCGAACTCGTCACGGCCCCCGTTGTAGCCGTTCTCGTACGCGGCCTGTGCTTCCGGCTTCCCCTGCGGCAGGTCGTTCCACGACTGCCGGACCGACGGCGGACTCCAGTAATCGTCCCTGGTGTTCCAGGGACCCACGTCCCAGACGGGCGCCGTCTCGCACCGGGTGCCGTTACAGACGCGGACGGTGTATTCGCGGCCGCCGTCGGAGGCGAGCATCCGCCGTGACGGCAACGCGACGAAGTGGTCGCGGGGTTTGATCACATGCCCGTTGGCGGTGGTTCCTCCCACCAGCCCCTCACGGGTGGCGAACAGTCGGTACGTCGCGGACGCGGTGGCCGGGGATGCCGTCGCCACCTCGGCAGGACTGTCCCAGGGGGCCAAGGTCACTCCCGAGACGCTGGGCGCCGTGCCGTCAGCCCGGCCCTCCAGGCTCACGCGCGTCTGCAGGGACGCCACCGGCCGCGGCAGCCGGGTCCGCCCGTCCGAGCCGGCCTCCCGCCACTGCGTCCACGCCCCCGCCGCGTCCCGGCCGCGTACCTCCACCAGGGCGGTGGTGCCGCGCGGTGCCCGGGTGCGGGCTTCGATCCGTACCGCCGACACCCACCGGTCGACCTTTGTCTCCGGCGCGGTGTAGGTCCCGCGAGGGGCAGCCGGCCGGGTGAGCCGCCGCGTCACCGGGACACCGCTTGCCAGGGTCAGCCCGCTGCCGGTGTGGGCCACGTTGCTCTGCTCGGCGGCGGGCGCGTCCAGATCCACCCGCCACTGAACCGTGCGTCCGTCCTGAGCCCTCTCGTTCGCGTGTGCGGCCACGGTGCTGTTCCCCAACAGTCCCGCGCAGGCGAGCATCACGGCCAGCGGCCATCTCCTCCGCATGGGAGGCCCCCTTCCCGAAGGCGTCAAACCGACAGGAGTGAGGAAAGCGTGCCGCTCACCGAACCAGAACCTGTGAGCCGGTAGGTAGCCCCGGCAGGGGGCGGCGCCGAAGATGGTCGGGCGGGTCTCGACCAGCGCGTTCCTGCGCGCGGGCCGACGGCCCTGCGCCTCCCGTCAGGGCAGGCGCAGGTACTCCGGCGGGACGGCGTCCACCAGCCACACGCCGTTCGCGCTGAGGCGGAACACGTGGCCGTCCCGGTGCATGGCCCCGGCGTCGACGCTCAGCACGACCGGGCGGCCGCGCCGGGCGCCGACGCGGGTGGCGGTCTCCCGGTCGGGCGACAGGTGGACGTGGTGGCGCCGCATCGGGAGCAGGCCCTCGGTGCGGATCGGGGCGAGGGCGCTCGCGACGGTGCCGTGGTAGAGGTACGCGGGCGGTTCGGCCTGGGGCAGGCCGAGGTCGACGGCGACGGTGTGGCCCTGGCTGGCCCGGATCCTGGTGCCCTCGACGGCGAACCGCTTCTTGTCGTTGGTGGCGACGACGTGGTCGAGTTCGGCCCGGCTGAAGGCGAAGCCGTGGGCCGCCGCCGCGGCGATCAGTGCGTCGATCTCCACCCAGCCCTGTGAATCGAGCGCCAGTCCGATGCGTTCCGGCTGGTGGCGCAGGTGCTTCGAGACATATTTCGACACCTTGACGGTGCGTCTTTCGTCCATGGGGCCAGCGTGCCCGGCTGGTGGTTCTCTCCACCACGGTTTTTCGGCGGTTCGGGGCGGGACACCCCTCTACCACGCTTCCAAGATGCGGAATATATTTTCCATTGATGCGTGCGGCCCCGGAGCGTCGGTCCGCGCTGCCGGTCCCGTACTGCCGGCACCGCACCACCTGCACCGCACCACCTGCACCGCACCGCCTGCACCGAACACCTCGAAGGGGGACACCCATGCCTGCACGCGCCTCGCTCAAGCGCCGGGCCGCCGCCGAATTCATCGGCACCGCGGCCCTCCTCGTGATCGTGGTCGGATCCGGAATCCAGGCGGCCGCGCTCACGCGCGACCCCGCGGTGGCCCTGCTCGCCAATTCGGCCGCCTCCGCCATCGGCCTCGGCCTGATCATCACCCTGTTCGGTCCGCTGTCCGGCGCGCACCTCAACCCGGTCGTCACCCTCACCGCGTGGTGGCCGCGCCGCACCGCCGCCGGGCGGCTGACCGGCCGCGAAGCCGTCGCGTACGCCGCTGCCCAGACGGCCGGCGCCATCGCCGGAGCACTGCTCGCCGAGGCCATGTTCGACCGCAGCCCCGGCGCCCTCGCCACCCAGGCCCGCGACGGCGGCCACCTGCTGATCGGTGAAGTCGTCGCCACCGCCGGACTCGTGCTCGTCATCCAGGGCCTCGGCCGGGTCGGCCGCCCGCGCCTGGTCCCGGCGGCCGTCGCCGGCTACATCGCCGCCGCGATCTGGTTCACCTCGTCCGGCTCCTTCGCCAACCCGGCAGGCACCGTCGGCCGGGCCTTCAGCGACTCCTTCACCGGCATCGCTCCCGGCTCCCTGCCCGGCTTCGTACTCGCGCAGCTCGCCGGCGGAGTCCTCGGCCTCGCCCTCTCCGCCGTGCTGTACGGACGGGAGCGGACGCCGGCCGTGGAAGTGGCACCGCTCAACAGCACATACAAGGCCGTCAGTTGATTCATCCACAGCCGTAGCACCTTGTCCACAGCCGATTTGCCGGGGATTGTCGGCGAATGTGCGACCGCTTCGGGGGAGGGCTGTGGGTAAGTCGTCAGGGGTGCCGGCGCCGGGCCAGCTCGTTCATCGTGCGGGCCTGCAGCTCCCGCTCCGTCGCCGCCCGGACAAAGGCCGCGACGTGGTCGGGGCCGACCAGCTCCTGCACCGCGCGGACCGTTTCCGCAGGCAGTGCCACCGGGGCCGGGCCCGCGGGCGCCGGTGGCCGGCCCGGCGCCCCCAGGTGCTGCTGGAGGTGCCGGGTCGCGAACAGCCGCATGGCCCGCGCCAGCTCGGCGTCCACCGTCTGCTGGGCCAAGGGCCGCAGCCGCCGCACCATCGCGGCCGCCTCGGTCGCCGCCGCCTCCGTCAGCGGGGTCTCCTCCGCACAGCCCTCCTCGACGGGACCGAGATAGCGGGCGAAGACGTGCTCGGTGGTGAACTCCAGGAACCGGGAGGCGATGTTCTCGACCTGACCGCGCAGCTCCCGGAGGTGCCCCGTGATGGCGTCCAGCGGGACCCCGGCCGCGTGCAGCTCCGCGGCCACGGCCAGCTCCGTCGGACTGGGGACGAGGAACTCGTCCACCCGTCCGGGCATGCGCTCCAGCACCCCCAGCTCCACCGCCTCCTCGACGGCCCGGTCGTCGGGGGTGCCGCCGAAGAGGTCGTCCAGCTCGTCCCTGCTGAGCCGGGCCGCCTCCTCGTCGGTCCACGGCCCGTGCACCTCGGCCACCAGTCCGAGGACCCCGCCCAGCCCGCGGCCGGCGTCCCAGGCCTCCAGCAGCTCCTTGATGGACGCCAGCGTGTAGCCCCGGTCCAGCAGATCGGCGATCTGCCGCAGCCGCGCCAGATGGGTGTCGCCGTACACGTTGGAACGTCCCCGGCGCTCGGGCCGCGGCAGCAGGCCACGGTCCTGGTACGCCCGGATCGTCCGCACCGTCGCACCGCTGTGATGCGCCAGATCCTCGATCCGGTACTCCGCTACCGCCTGATCGGCCACACCCGCTCCCTACCGACGGCCCTGCCCTGCGAGCCCTCCTGCGAGGGATGGTACGGCCGCGGGCAGGAGCGGGGTATGGCCGTGCCGGCCCTGGTCACAACCGCGGCTCCCGGCGGGCCACCGCACGCAGCGCGCGCGGTGTGAACCGGGCCATCCAGCGGGTGGCGTGCGCCTCCGGCGTCACCGGGACCACCGCCGTGTTGTGGACGACCGCCTCCAGGACCGCCTCGGCGACCTTCTCCGGAGGGAAGTTGCGCATCCCGTAGAGCCGCGAGGAACGCTCCTGCTTGCGACGCTCCTCGGCCGCATCACTGCCCGCGAACCGGGTGGTGGCCGTGATGTTGGTGTTCACGATGCCCGGGCATATCGCCGAGACCCCGATCGACTTGTCGGCGAGCTCGGCGCGCAGGCACTCGCTGAGCATCAGCACCGCGGCCTTGGAGGTGCTGTACGCGGGCAGCGACCGGGACGGCAGCCAGGCCGCCGCGGACGCCGTGTTCACGATGTGCCCGCCCTGCCCGCGCTCGGCCATCTGACGGCCGAAGGTCCGGCAGCCGTGGATGACGCCCCACAGGTTGACGTCGAGGACCTTCTTCCAGTCCTCGGTCGTCGTGTCGAAGAACGACCCGGACAGCCCGATCCCGGCGTTGTTGACCAGGACGTCCACGACGCCGTACTCGGCGGCCACCTTCGCGGCGAGCTTCTCCATGGCCTGCTCGTCGCCGACGTCGGCGGTCTCCCCCCACGCCTCCGGGGCACCGAGCAGCCGCGCCATCTCCGCCGTGCGGGCGGCCCCTTCGGCATCGCGGTCGACGGCGACCACCCGGGCGCCCGCCTCGGCGAACGCGAACGCGGTGGCCCGCCCGATGCCGCTCGCCGCGCCGGTCACCAGGACCAGTCGGCCGCCGAACCGCTCCGCGTGGCGGCCGGCGACGCTGTCCGGGCGGGCGGCCGCTCGGGCCGGTGCGACCGCACCGGGCGCCCTGCCGGCGCGGTCCTCGTGGGCGTCGACGAACTCGCCGATCCACGAGGCCAGCTGGTCGGGCCGGGTGCGGGGGATCCAGTGCTTGGCGTCCAGGGTCCGGCGGCGCAGCTGCGGCGCCCACTGTTCGAGGTCGTCGTAGAGGCGCTCTGACAGGAAGGAGTCACCGGTCGGCGTGATCAGCTGCACCGGCGCGTGGGCGTACGCGTCCGGCCGCGGCCTGCGCAGCCGGATCCGTACGTTGTCCCGGTAGAGCCAGGCGCCGTGGGCCGCGTCCGAGGGCAGCGAGGCCGTCGGGTATCCGTCCGCGGGCAGCCTTTCGAGGCGCTGCAGCATGCCGGGCCACTGCTTGCCGAGCGGGCCGCGCCAGGCCAGCTCCGGCAGGACCGGCGTGTGCAGCATGTAGACGTACCAGGACTTGGCGCCCTGCCCGAGGAGCTGGGCGGCCCGGCGCGGGGTGGGCCGCGTCATCCGCTTCTTGATCCAGTGGCCGAAGTGGTCGAGCGACGGCCCGGACATCGAGGTGAAGGAGGCGATCCGGCCCTCGGTGCGCCGTACGGTCGCGAACTCCCAGCCTTGTACGGAGCCCCAGTCGTGCCCGACCAGGTGCACCGGCCGGTCCGGGCTGACGGCGTCCGCGACGGCGAGGAAGTCGTCGGTCAGCTTCTCCAGGGTGAAGCCGCCCCGCAGTGGCTGCGGGGCGCTGGACGCGCCGTGGCCGCGGACGTCGTAGAGCACGACGTGGAACCGGTCGGCGAGGCGCTCGGCGACGCCCGACCAGACCTCCTTGCTGTCGGGGTAGCCGTGCACCAGCAGGACCGTCGGCCGTGCCGCGTCGCCGAGCTCTGCGATGCACAGCTCCACCCCGCCCGTGGCAACCCTGCGCAGCCGTGCATCCTTCAGACCCATCGTGCTCACGCCGCCTTCCCCTCTGCCCAGCGCCGCACGTGCGGCAGGTCGTCGTCCAGCCAGAATGCGCTCTCCTGCGGGTCCCGGGAGTCGGTGACCACGAGGAGTTCCTCGAACTTGGCGCCGGTGCCCCGGAACCCGAGGTGCGGTTCGACCGCCCACAAGCCGGGCTGCGGCGGGTGGTCGGAGAACGTGTACGGACTCCACAGCGGGGACCAGCCCTCGCGGTGCCCGTGCAGCGCGTCGCTCGCCAGCCCCTTGAGGGACTGGGTTCCGAATCCGAACACCGTAGGCGACCAGCGGCGCTCCCGGACCCTGCCCACCTTGTGCGCGATCACGCCGAACGGGTAGGCGCGGTGCCGGTTGGTGTACCCCTGGCGGACCATGAGCCGCTCGACGTCCTCGTAGACGGTCCGCAGCGGCCGGCGCTCGCGGACCCCGGCGAGGATCAGCGCCCGGTGCTCCTGCAGGTCGTCCATGAGCCGGTCCTGCACGGGGTTGAGGCCCAGACTGCCCGAGTAGCCGATGTCGGCGGCGAAGCCGCGGTGGATGGGGGCCATGTCGAGGATGAAGGGCATCCCCGGCTCCAGCCGCCGGTTGGTGGGGAAGAACTGCAGCGGTATCCGGAAGCCGGCGAAGGCCGTCCGGTCGCCGAACCAGGCGAACGGCAGGTGGAACCAGTCCCGCACGCCGCGCTCGGTCAGCCAGTCGCGCTGCATCCGGGCGGCCTCGCGCTCGGTGACCCCCGGCTTCAGCCGGGCCGCGACCACTTCCGCGCACTCGTACGCGAGCCGCTGCACTTCCTTGAATCCCTGCAGGTCCGGGGAGAGCCGCTCCCCGACCGCCGACGTCCTACCGGCCATGCCACCCGTCCGTCCGTGTCGCCGTACGCACCCGTAACTTGACACTGATGAATGTGACAATGCCTGGAGATCGCGTCAAGGCCCCTGCACACACCTGTGGATAACTTTTTTCCCGCGGGTTTCCGGACTGCCCGCGTCCCCCCGTCCGCCCGCCGTCCGCCCGCCGTCCGCCCTCCGTCTCCCGTACCGCCCGCTCAGGGTCGTGTACGCCTGAAGGCTGACACGTTCCGGACTCCAGGTCTGACGACCGGCACGGACCGCGCCACTACCTTCGAAACGTGACTGTCATCGCGACCGAAAGCCTGAGCAAGCGGTACACCAAGGTGACCGCCCTCGACCGGCTCTCCCTCGACATCGGGCCCGGCGTGACCGGCCTGGTGGGCGCCAACGGAGCCGGCAAGTCCACGCTGATCAAGATCCTGCTGGGACTGTCCCCCGCCACCGAGGGCCGTGCCGCCGTGCTCGGACTGGACGTCGCCACGCATGGCAGCGCCATCCGCGAACGGGTCGGCTACATGCCCGAACACGACTGCCTGCCGCCCGACGTCTCGGCCACCGAGTTCGTCGTGCACATGGCGAGGATGTCGGGCCTTCCCCCGACCGCCGCCCGGGAACGCACGGCGGACACCCTGCGCCACGTCGGCCTCTACGAGGAGCGGTACCGCCCCATCGGCGGCTACTCCACCGGCATGAAGCAGCGCGTCAAGCTGGCCCAGGCACTCGTCCACGACCCGCAGCTGGTGCTGCTCGACGAGCCGACCAACGGCCTCGACCCGGTCGGCCGCGACGAGATGCTCGGCCTGATCCGCCGCGTCTACACCGACTTCGGCATCTCCGTCCTGGTCACCTCGCACCTGCTCGGCGAACTGGAACGCACCTGCGACCACGTCGTGGTCGTCGACGGCGGCAAACTGCTGCGGTCCAGCTCCACCAGTGACTTCACCCAGATCACGGCCACCCTGGCCGTCGAGGTCACCGACTCCGACACCCACCCCGACGGCACCCGCGCGCTGCGCGAGGCGCTCGTCACCGCCGGCGTCGCCCTGCACCCCGGCGAGGAACAGGGCCTGCCCGGCGCCGGCCACATCCTCCTCGTCGAGGCCACGGGCGAGGAGACGTACGACATCGTCCGCGACACCGTCGCCGGCCTCGGCCTCGGCCTGGTCCGCATGGAGCAGCGCCGCCACCACATCGCGGAGGTCTTCCGCGACGACCAGCAGCAGGGTCACCAGGACCCGGAGGCAGCCCGGCGCGCCGCCGCCTGGGCGGCGAACACCGCGGCCACCGCACACGCAGCACAGAAGGGAGCCGGCACCGATGGCTGAGACCTCCACCCGGATCCACAACATCGGCTACCGGTCGTACGAGGGCAGCCGCCTCGGCCGCGCCTACGCCCGCCGCTCCCTGTACTCGCAGTCCCTGCGCGGCGCCTACGGACTGGGCCGCTCGGCCAAGTCCAAGGTCCTGCCCATGCTGCTCTTCGCGGTCATGTGCCTGCCCGCGGCGATCATCGTGGCTGTCGCCATCGCGGTGCCCGGCTCGAAGGACCTGCCGCTCAAGTACACGTCGTACGCCCTCTACCTGCAGATGGTGATCGGCCTCTACCTGGCCTCGCAGGCCCCCCAGTCGGTCTCCCGCGACCTGCGCTTCAAGACCGTGCCGCTGTACTTCTCGCGGCCGATCGAGCGCGTGGACTACGTCGTCGCCAAGTACGCGGCCATGGTCTCCGCCCTCTTCATCCTCACCGCGGCGCCCCTGCTCGTGATGTACATCGGCGCGCTGCTGGCCAAGTTCGACTTCGCGGACCAGACCAAGGGGTTCGCCCAGGGAATGGTCTCGGTGCTCCTGCTCTCGCTCCTCTTCGGTGGGATCGGCCTGGTCATGGCCGCCCTCACGCCCCGGCGCGGCTTCGGCGTCGCCGCCGTCATCGCCCTCCTCGTGATCCCGTACGGCGCCGTCACAGCCGTCCAGGGCGTCGCGTACGGGACGGACAACACGGGCGCCATCGAGTGGATGGGCCTCTTCTCCCCGATCACCCTGATCGACGGGGTGCAGACCGCCTTCCTCGGTGCCACCTCCGCCTTCCCCGGCGGGTACGGGCCCTCGGCCGGCACCGGAGTGGTCTACCTGCTGGTCGTGTTCGCCCTCATCGCCGGCTCGTACGCCGCCCTGATGAGCCGTTACCGGAAGGCCGGACTGTGAGCATCATCGACATCGACCACACCTCCCGCTGGTTCGGGAACGTCGTCGCCGTCAACGACGTGACCATGCGGATCGGCCCCGGCGTCACCGGCCTGCTCGGCCCGAACGGCGCCGGCAAGTCCACCCTGATCAACATGATGGGCGGCTTCCTCGCCCCCTCCACCGGAAGCGTCACCCTCGACGGCGCCCCGATCTGGCGCAACGAGCAGGTCTACACGAAGATCGGCGTCGTGCCCGAGCGCGAGTCGATGTACGACTTCCTCACCGGCCGCGAGTTCGTCGTCGCCAACGCCGAACTCCACGGGCTCGACGAGCGGGCCGCCCAGCGCGCCCTGGCCACCGTCGAGATGGAGTACGCCCAGGACCGCAAGATCGCCACCTACTCCAAGGGCATGCGGCAGCGCGTCAAGATGGCCTCCGCCCTGGTGCACGACCCGTCCGTGCTGCTCCTCGACGAGCCGTTCAACGGTATGGACCCGCGCCAGCGGATGCAGCTGATGGACCTGCTGCGGCGGATGGGCGACGAAGGCCGCACCGTCCTGTTCTCCTCGCACATCCTGGAAGAGGTCGAGCAGCTCGCCTCCCACATCGAGGTGATCGTCGCCGGCCGGCACGCCGCCTCCGGCGACTACCGCAAGATCCGACGCCTGATGACGGACCGCCCGCACCGCTACCTGGTCCGCTCCTCCGACGACCGAGCCCTCGCGGCTGCCCTCATCGCGGACCCGTCGACCGCGGGCATCGAGGTCGACCGGGCCGAAGGCGCGCTGCGCATCCAGGCCGTCGACTTCGGCCGGTTCACCGAGCTGCTGCCGCAGGTGGCCCGGTCGCACGGCATCCGGCTCCTCACGGTCTCGCCTTCGGACGAGTCCCTGGAGTCGGTCTTCTCCTACCTCGTAGCGGCCTGAAGGAGCTGGCACCGATGTACAACCCCACCGTCGCCCGGCTCACCTACCGGGCCCTGCTCGGCCGGCGCCGCGCGCTCATCCTGTTCGCACTCCCGGCCCTGCTCGTCCTCATCGCCGTCGCGGTCCGCGCCCTCACCGGCGTCGACGACAAGGTCGCGGCCGACCTGCTCGGCGGCTTCGCGCTCGCCACGATGGTGCCGCTCATCGGCGTCATCGCCGGCACCGGCGCGATCGGTCCGGAAATCGACGACGGCTCGATCGTCTACCTCCTGTCCAAGCCGGTGAAGCGGCCGACGATCATCATGACCAAGCTGATCGTCGCGATCGCCGTGACGATGGTCTTCTCCGCCGTCCCGACCCTCATCGCGGGCTTCATCCTCAACGGCAACGGACAGCAGATCGCCATCGCGTACACGGTCGCGGCGCTCGTCGCCTCGATCGCCTACAGCGCGCTGTTCCTGCTGCTCGGCACCGTCAGCCGGCACGCCGTGGTCTTCGGCCTGGTCTACGCCCTGGTGTGGGAGTCCCTGTTCGGCAGCCTGGTCGAGGGCGCCAAGACGCTGAGCGTCCAGCAGTGGGCGCTGGCCCTGGCCGAGAAGATCAGCGGCGAGGACACGGTCAGCTCGGCGGTCTCGCTGCCCACGGCGGGCATCCTCCTGGCCGTGGTCACGGTCGCGGCCACCGCATACGCGGGCCAGAAGCTGCGGCGCCTGACCCTGGCGGGCGAGGAGTAGTCCTCCCGCCCCGCTGCCTGCGCAGTCCGCTCGCACGGCGCTCCACTGCATGCCCCGCCCGGTCCCATCGGGCGGGGCATCGCCGTACCGGGATCGTTGTGCGGGGGGCCGCAGGGCGGGTCATGATCGGTGCATGAGTCTGCACGCCGAGCCCGAGCCGTCCCGGCCGCTGCGCTCGTGGGTGCGTTCCTCGCCCGGTACGCATGTGTGGCTGCTGGTCATCGCGCTCACCAGTGTCGTCGTGGCGCTGTCCCCGGACCACCTCGACCACGTCCTGCTGCACCGCAACAGCAGCAACATCCACGAGCTGGTCAACCACCCCGTCCGGGCCTTGGTGGCCAGCGCGTTCTGGATCGAGAACCCGGCATCACTGGCCCTGTACGCCGTCCTGTTCGAGCTGTTCCACGCCCCGGTGGAACGCTGGCTCGGCACCGTGCGCTGGCTGGCCATCGTGGGCAGTGCCCATGTCGTGGCCACCCTCATCAGCCAGAACGTGGTCCTGATGGCCATCCGGGATCACCGGGCGCCCCGGAGCATGGCGCACGTCGTCGACATCGGCGTGAGCTACGGGCTCGCCGCAGCCGTGGGGGTGCTCACCTACCGGCTTCCCGGGCCTTGGCGCTGGCTCTACCTCGCGGGCGCCGTCGCCTTCTTCGGCGTACCGCTGCTGACCGGCGGCACGTTCACGGACTTGGGCCATGCGATCGCGCTGGCCATCGGGCTGCTGGCGTGGCCGCTCACCTGGCACCCGCAGCCTGTTTCACGTGAAACATGACGCTCTCTCACGCGGTTGTGTTTCACGTGAAACACAACCGCGTGCAGCCGCCGGGGCAGGCTGCCCTGCGGCCGGGAAATTCGCTGGTGGGCCCCGTGTGACCCGGGCAGAGTGGGTGGTGCGGGGAGCGACAAAGGTCCGGGACCGCCGCTTCGAGCGTGCCGTACGGCACGGGCGGTTCCGGACCTCCCTCGTCGGACTGTGCCGGGGCGCGAACCGTCAGGCCGAGCCGAGGAGCCGTTCGAGGACCACGGCGATGCCGTCCTCCTCGTTCGACATGGTGACCTCGTCGGCGACGGCCTTGAGTCCGCGGTGGGCGTTGGCCATGGCCACGCCGTGCGCGGCCCACGCGAACATGGGGATGTCGTTGGGCATGTCGCCGAAGGCGATCGTCTCCGCCGCCTTCACCTTCAGCCGCCGCGCGGCCAGCGAGAGCCCGGTGGCCTTGGTGAGGCCCAGGGGCAGGATCTCCACCACACCCGGCCCGGCCATGACGATGTCGACGAGACTGCCGACGACCTGCCGGGCGGCGTCCGCGAGCGCGTCGTCGTCCAGCTCCGGGTGCTGGATGTAGAGCTTGTTGAGCGGGGCCGACCACATCTCCGTGGTGTCCTTGAGGAACACGTATGGAAGCGGGCCCTCCTGCACCTGGTAGCCGGGACCCACCAGGACCCCGCCGTCCAGTCCGTCGCGGCTGGCGGCCATCGCCACCGGCCCGAGCTCGCTCTCGATCTTGGCCAGTGCCAGACCGGCCAGTTGCCGGTCCAGCGTCACCGACGTGAGCAGCCTGTGCGCACCCGCGTCGTAGAGCTGGGCGCCCTGCCCGCACACCGCGAGTCCCCGGTAGCCGAGGTCGTCGAGGATGTGGCGGGTCCAGGGCACGGCGCGGCCGGTGACGACGATGTGTGCGGCACCCGCCGCGGTGGCCGCGGCGAGCGCCTCACGGGTGCGTTCCGAGACCGTGTCGTCGCCACGCAGCAGCGTGCCGTCGAGGTCCGTGGCGACGAGGCGGTACGGGAAGGTCACTTGGAGATCGGCTCCAGCAGCTCGCGGCCGCCCAGGTAGGGGCGGAGTGCCGCGGGCACCCGGACCGAGCCGTCGGCCTGCTGGTGGTTCTCCAGGATGGCCACGATGGTGCGGGGCACGGCGCAGAGGGTGCCGTTGAGGGTGGCCAGGGGCTGGACGGTGCTCTTGCCGTTGGCGTTCTCGCGCATGCGCACCGACAGGCGGCGGGCCTGGAAGCTGTCGCAGTTCGACGCGGAGGTCAGCTCGCGGTACTTGCCCTGGGTGGGGATCCACGCCTCGCAGTCGAACTTGCGGGAGGCGGAGGCGCCGAGGTCGCCGGTGGCGACGTCGATCACCTGGAACGGCAGCTCCAGGGAGTTCAGCCACTGCTTCTCCCAGGCGAGCAGGCGCTGATGCTCGGCCTCGGCGTCCTCGGGAGCCACGTACGAGAACATCTCCACCTTGTCGAACTGGTGGACGCGGAAGATGCCGCGGGTGTCCTTGCCGTACGTGCCCGCCTCGCGGCGGAAGCAGGGGGAGAAGCCGGCGTACCGCAGGGGCAGCTTGTCGGCCTCGACGATCTCGTCCATGTGGTACGCGGCGAGCGGGACCTCGGAGGTGCCGACCAGGTAGTAGTCGTCCTTCTCCAGGTGGTACACGTTCTCCGCGGCCTGGCCGAGGAAGCCGGTGCCCTCCATGGCGCGCGGGCGGACCAGGGCCGGAGTCAGCATCGGGATGAAGCCGGCCTCGGTGGCCTGGGCGATCGCCGCGTTGACGAGGGCGAGCTCCAGGAGCGCGCCGACGCCGGTGAGGTAGTAGAAGCGCGAGCCGGAGACCTTGGCGCCGCGCTCGACGTCGATCGCGCCGAGGGCCTCGCCGAGCTCCAGGTGGTCCTTGGGCTCGAAGCCCTCGGCCGCGAAGTCGCGGATGGTGCCGTGGGTCTCCAGGACGGTGAAGTCCTCTTCGCCGCCGACCGGCACGTCCGGGTGGACCAGGTTGCCGAGCTTCAGCAGCAGCGACTTGGCGGCCTCGTCGGCCTCGTTCTGCTCGGCCTCGGCGGCCTTCACGTCCGTCTTCAGCTGCTCGGCGCGCTTGAGCAGCTCGGCCCGCTCCTCCGGAGAGGCCTTGGGGATGAGCTTGCCGAGCGACTTCTGCTCGTTGCGCAGTTCGTCGAAGCGCACGCCGGAAGACCTGCGACGCTCGTCGGCGGAGAGGAGTGCGTCGACGAGCTCGACGTCCTCTCCACGAGCACGCTGGGAGGCGCGGACACGGTCGGGGTCTTCACGGAGCAGCCGGAGGTCAATCACCCCTCCAGGCTACCGGCCGGGGCTTCACAGCCTCACATCGATATCACGCTGCGTGTCGCTATGTCCTGATTGCCGTAAATGGAAAACTGGGTCTTCCGTGGCCGGATGCGGCCCGCCGCGGTTCCGTCGCAGGAATGGCAATAAAGCACGGACATTCCCCGAATGGGGGCAGAATCGAGCCGCGGAGTGGACCGTCCGACATGTGGACGCCTTGGGGATGCCGGGGGTTGGTCCACCGAGTTGTCCACAGGAATTGTGGGACGGCGGCGACTTGTCCACAGGCTGTGGGGGCTGGCTGTGGACATCGGAATTGATCAGTCCGGCGCTGTGGGGGCGAGGGGGATTCCTCGTTCAAACCTGGCTCAGACACTCATTCGGGTGGGAATGCCTCGCCCCATCGAGTTGATCAACGTCAGACGGGTGACGCCGTTCGTCCGGAGTGACCCGAGCGTTCACCGACCCCGTCCACCGATATGTCGACCATGCCGGAATCCCGTGTCGACTTGTCCCCAGGTCGAGAACCTGCCCTGTGGATAACTTGTGGAGTTGTTCACAGAGCCGGACCTCGGCCGGAACTCGCTCAGGCGCGCCCGTCGAGGCAGCGGGTCAGCCAGTCGGACGCGGCCGTGAAGTCGCTGTCCGACGTGCCAGGCCGAGGAGCGCGCACCTCGGCGAGACCGACCCCGGCCCGCGGGTACGACCCGAGGAAGCGCACGTTGGGGCAGGTCCGCTTGAGGCCCATCAGCGCCTCACTGACCCGACGGTCGGAGATGTGGCCCTCGGCGTCGACGGCGAAGCAGTAGTTGCCGATGCCCGCGCCGGTCGGCCGGGACTGGATCAGCATCAGGTTGACCCCGCGGACGGCGAACTCCTGGAGCAGTTCCAGCAGGGCGCCCGGGTGGTCCTCGCCCATCCAGATCACCACGGAGGTCTTGTCGGCGCCGGTCGGGGCCGCCGGCCGGGCCGGCCGGCCCACCAGCACGAACCGGGTCTCCGCGTTCTCCGCGTCGTGGATCTCGGTGACCAGTGCTTCGAGGCCGTAGGTGGCCGCGGCGAACTCGCCGGCGAACGCCGCGTCGAACCGGCCCTCCTGCACCAACCGGGCCCCGTCGGCGTTGGACGCGGCCGACTCCCACAGGGCGTCCGGCAGGTTGGCCCGCAGCCAGTTGCGCACCTGCGGCTGGGCCACCGGGTGCCCGGTGACGGTCTTGATGTCGGTGAGCTTGGTGCCCGGCCGCACCAGCAGTGCGAACGCGATCCGCAGCCGCACCTCGCGGTAGATCATCAGCGGCTCGCCGGAGGCGAGTTCGTCGAGGGTCGCGGTGACCCCGCCCTCCACCGAGTTCTCGATGGGCACGAGCGCCGCGGCCGCCTCGCCGTTGCGCACCGCGTCCAGTGCGGCCGGCACCGACACCATCGGGACCAGCTCGCGGGTGGCCGCCTCGGGCAGCGTGCGCAGCGCGGCCTCGGTGAAGGTGCCCTCAGGGCCGAGATACGTGAAACGAGTCGCGGACATGTGATCAGCCTAGTGCGCTCCGGGGCCGGACCCGGGGGCCGTTCACGCTTCGAGAAGCCGCTGGCCCACGTACTCGCCGGCGCGGGGGCCGCCGGGGACCGCGTACAGGCCGCTGGCCTCGTGCCGGAGGAACGGTGACAGGGCGTCCCCGCGGTCGAGCTTGCGCTGGACGGGCACGAAGCCGCGCTGCGGGTCGGCCTGCCAGCAGATGAACAGCAGTCCGGCGTCGGGGGTGCCGTCCGGTGCGATCCCGTCGTGGTACGAGAAGGGGCGGCGCAGCATGGCCGCTCCGCCGTTCTGTTCGGGGGCGGAGATCCGGGCGTGTGCGTTGGAGGGGATGACGGGCTTGCCGTCGGGACCGAACTTGTCGAGGTCCATCTCGGTGGTCTCGGTGCCTCCGGTGAGCGGCGCGCCGTCGGCCTTCCTGCGGCCGATGACCTGCTCCTGCCTGCCGAGCGGGAGGCGCTCCCAGTCGTCGAGCAGCATCCGGATCCGGCGTACGACGGCGTACGAGCCGCCGGCCATCCAGGCGTGTCCGGCGGGGCCGGGGCCGGCTGCGGGGACGAAGATCCGCCGGTCGAAGTCGGGCTCTTCCGGCTTGGGGTTTCCGGTGCCGTCGATCTGGCCCATCAGGTTGCGGGCGGTCATCGGGGTGCGGGTGGCGCCGGGCGAGCGGTTGAATCCGTTCATCTGCCAGCGGACCCGTGCGGCGTCCCCGGCGTCCTTCTGCAGGGCGCGGAGCGCGTGGAAGGCGACGAGGGAGTCGTTGGCGCCGATCTGCACCCAGAGGTCGCCGTTGCTGCGCTGGGGATCGAGCCGGTCGGCGGAGAAGTCCGGGAGCGGATCGAGTGCTGCCGGGCGTCGGGATGTGAGTCCGGTGCGGTCGAAGAAGGTGCGGCCGAAGCCGAAGGTGACGGTCAGCGAGCAGGGGCCGGCGTCGAGGGCGATGCCGGTGTCCGGGGTGCCTGCGGGTTCGCCGGCCATGAGCCGTCGGGCGGTCTCGGACCAGCGGCGCATGAGGGCGGCGGCTTCCTTGCGGCCGGCGCCGGGTGCCAGGTCGAAGGCAAGGACGTGGCCCTTGAGCTGGAGCGGGTCGGTGATGCCGGCCTGGTGGTCGCCGTGGAAGGCGATTTCGGCGGTGCCGAGCGCGCTGCCGGGGCCGCCGGCTCCGGATGCACCGTCGGCGGTGTCGGTCACGGCGGCGTGCACCAGGGCCCCGCCGGCGGCGCCGAGGGCCAGCCCGGTGGCGCCGGCCGCGCCGACGGTGCCGAGCAGCCGTCGCCGGGAGATCTCGATGTCGGTCACTTGCTCGGTCACGCGTGTCAGCCGATCTTCACGTTCTTGTTCACGGTGGTCTGGTCGATGTCGGAGGTCCGGACGGTCACGTCGATGCGCCAGGTGCCGGCGAGCGGCAACTGCACTCCTGAGGCCGTCCAGTGTCCGGTGCCCGCGTGGTCGGGGACGAGCGGCAGCGGGCCGATGTCCTTGGCGGGCAGGGTGAAGGAGACCTTCACTTCGGGGGCGTCCAGCGGCCGGCCGTTGGGCCGGTCGAGGAAGAGGTGGAGGGTGTTGGCGCCGGTCCGGCCGGGGTCCAGCTCCAGGCGGACGGTGCCCTTGCCGTCCTCGCCGCCGGTGTCGAAGGGCAGCGTGATCTTCACGGGCCGGTTGGGTACGGCGGGTGCGGCGGTGCCGGCCCGGCCGGTCTCCTGCTCGGCGGCGCGGCCGGGCTCGGTGCTGGTGAGGCTGCTGGCGACGGCGAGCAGGACGACGGCAACGCAGGCTTCGGCGAGCACGGACCGGCGCAGTCCGGCACGGTCGGGGTCGGCGTCGCGGACCTTCTTCTTCTGCGCGGTCGTGCGGGCGGCCTGCTGCCGGGCCAGCTGCGCGGCGCGGGCAGGGTCCGCCGGGGTCTCGGGCACAGTGACGGGCTCGGGCTCGGGCTCCGGCTCCGGGTCCCGGGCGGATCCGGTCGCTGCCTCGGTCTCCGCGTCGGCCGTTGTTTCACGTGAAACACGCTGCGTGACGATCTCGGGGGTGCCGGGTGCGGCGGTGCCCAGCCGGGCGGTCCACGTCCGGGAGACATAGGCGAGGCCGATGAGGACGGCGACCACACCGATCTTGATGATGAGGAGCTTGCCGTAGTCGGTGCCGGTCAGGGCACTCCAACTGCCGAGCTGGCGCCAGGACTGGTAGATGCCGGTGGCGACGAGGACGAGCACGCTGGCGAAGGCGACCTTGGAGAACCGCAGGACCGCCGTCCGCTCCAGGTCCGGCACCCGGTACAGGGCCACGAGCAGGGTGGCCAGTCCGCCCAGCCAGGCGGCCACGGCGAGCAGGTGGAGGATGTCGACGGGCATGGCGATGGCGGTCTGGACGCCGGTCGAGGCGTGTTCGGAGAGCGCCCAGGTCGCGGCGATGCCGCCGGCGACCACTGTTCCGCCGATGGCCAGGCCGAAGGTGAGGTCGCTGGTGTCCTTGTCCTTCGCCGGGTCGGTGCCGGCCTCCTGCTCGGTGCCGTCCGTCGGCTGCCGCTTGGCGTACATGCCGAAGAGCACGGCGACGAAGAGGGCGGCCGCGCCGAGGAGCAGGAGCCGGGAGACGAGGGAGGCGCCGGTCTTGGTCTCCAGGACGGCCTTGAGGCCGGCGAGGTCGAAGGCGTCAGCGAACTTCCCGGAGCCGGTGTAGGGGTTGCGCAGGACCAGCATGGTGAGGGTGGCGGCGGTGATCGTGGCCCACCCGTAGACCACCACCCGCTGCACCGCGCGGATTCCGGCGCCGCGTCGCCAGCAAACGAGCACGAAGGCGGCGCCGCCGACGAGCAGGATGAAGCCGGCGTACGAGAGGTAGCGGGCGATGCCGTAGGCAGTACCGACGGGCCCGCTGCCGGCGGCCTGGTCGGGCAGGGTGACCGAGGTCTTCGAGGGGGCGCCGACGGAGAAGGTGAAGGCGCCGGAGATGGGGTGGCTGTCGGCCGAGACGGCCTGCCAGGCCACCGTGTAGGTGCCGTTGGGCAGGCCGGAGTGGAGCACCACCCCGTGCTTGATGATCGATCCGTCGCACAGGTTGCGCTGTTCGCCGGTGTCGACGCGCTTGCCGGCGGGGTCCAGGACCCGGATCGAGTCGTCCCCGATGGCGACCTGTTCCGAGAAGGTGAGGGTGACCTGGGCGGGGGCCGTGGCGACCACCGCCCCGTCCTTGGGGTCGCTCGCGGTCAGCGCGGCGTGTGCCGAGGCCGGGGTGGCCGTGGCGAGCAGCGTGCCGAGCAGAGCGGCAAGGACCAGCAGCAGCCGCAGGAGCGGTGCCGCAGGCGCGGGGGCGGTGGCCGTCATGGCGAGTCAGTCCCTCGTTCCGTCGGTGGTCGTACCGTCAGGGGTGGTGCGGACGGTCTGGGTGCCGTCCGGGTCGTACGTCAGTCGCTCTTGGGGTTGTACGTCCGCTCCCGCACGTCCAGTTCGGCCTTGACGGTGCCGGCCTTCTCGAAGTGGAGCTCGATCGCGACCTTGTCGCCGATCTTCGGCGTGTTCTTGAGACCCATGAACATGATGTGGTTGCCGCCGCGCTTGAGCTTCAGTTCGCCGTCGGCCGGTACGTCCATGGACGTGACCTGCTGCATCTTCTGGTTCTTGGTCTCGTGGATCTGCACGTCGCCGGAGAGGGCGCTGGTCACCGAGGTCAACTTGTCCGCGCCGCCCTCGTTCTTGACGGTGAGGAAACCGCCGGCCATGTCGCCGTTGACGGGTTCGGGCATGAAGGCGCCGCTGACGGAGAGCTTCGGCGCGGAGTCCTTGCCGGAATCCGAGGAGCAGCCGGATATGGCCAGCGCGGCGGTCAGCGAGAGAGCGGCGGCGAGGACGGTGGTGGTGCGGCGGTTCACGGGTTCTCTCCCTTGACGATCTTCGGCAGGTCCTTGGTGTAGTCCTCGGCGGTGGTGTCGTCGCCGTAGAGGACGTATCCGTCGTCGGTCTTCGGCGAGAACGCGATGACCTGGGCTCCGTGCATGGAGACGACGGTTCCGTCGGCTTCCTTCTTCGGCGGGTCGATGCCGATGCCCATGGTGCGGGCGCCGGCCTGGATCGCCTTGAAGTCGCCGGTGAGGCCGATGAACGACGGGTCCTGGGACGTGAGCCACTCACCGAGGGAGGCGGGGGTGTCCCGTTCCGGGTCGGTGGTGACGAACACGACCCGGAGGTTGTCCTGGTCGGCCTTCGGGAGTGCCTTCTTCGCCTGGGCGATGTTGCTCATCGTCAGCGGGCAGACGTCGGGGCAGTGGGTGTAGCCGAAGTAGATGAGCGTCGGCTTGCCCTTGGTCTGCGCGCGCAGGTCGTACTTCTTGCCCTGGGTGTCCGTCAGGACCAGGTCCGGCTTCTGGAAGGGCCGGTCGATGACGGTGCCCGCCTGCTTCTTCGCCGAGCTGCTCACGTCGGTGACCGCTGGGCTCTTGGCGGGTTCGCTGCCGCCGCAGGCGGACAGGGTGAGCGCAGCCGCCACCGCGAGGGCGGCGGCTGTCGCACGTGTGGTGCGCATGGTGATTCGTCCCTGGGGAGAGGGGTGTGCGGGGGTCAGGAGGAGCGGCGGCGGGCGGACGCGCCGAAGGCGACGCCGGCGGCACCGATGACGATGCCGGCGATGCCGAGCGTGCGGGCGGTCGTGTCGGAGCCGGAGGAGGCCGAAGCCTGCTCGTCCTCGTGGTGGTCGTCCTTCGCGGCCTCGTTCTTCGCGGGGTCCTCGGCCGGGCTGCCACCGTGGTGGTCGCCGCCGGTGGCCGCGGTCAGCTTGAGGACGGGCGCCGGGTTCTGGGGTTCGGCGGCGCCGTCCTTGGGCTCCTCGATCCAGCGGACGACCTGGTTGTCGTCGTACGTCTGGACCGCCTTGAAGACCATCCGGTCGGCGTCCTCGGGGAGCCGGCCCACGGACAGCGGGAACTGCTGGAACTTGCCCGGCTCGATCTTGCCGCCGGTCCAGGTCACCTTGCTGACGGCCTCGGTGATCTGCTTGCCGTGGAGAGTGAGGGGCTTGGCCAGCTTGGCCTTGGTGATCTCGACCTTCCAGCCGGGGACGTCCTGGGCCATGACCGAGGCGAGCGGCTGGTCGGTGGGGAAGCTGACTTCCAGTTTGGTGGTCGAGGCCTTGTCGCTCTCGTTGGGGACCTTGAAGCTGATGGTGGCGTAGCCGCCCTTTTCGGCCTGGCCCGGCTGCACGCTGACGTGCGCGAAGGCGGGGCCGGCGAGCAGGATGACGGAGCCGGTGGCGAGGGCCGCGGCGGCAGGTACGCGAGAGATCTTCATGGCGAAAACTCCACGGGAAGCAGGAACGGTGGACCGCGTGCGGTTGCACGCGGGCTCACGGCACCGCCGCTCCCTCGCGGGCCGTTCCAGGCGTCCGGAGGATCCGGTCGTCCGGTCGGTCTGGTGGTGCCGGTTGATCCGTCGGATGGGATCAGCGGCTGGTTCCCGGGAAGTCGGTGCCGTGTCAGGCTGCGAGGACGAGGGCCGCGGGCGGGCCGCGCCGGATCACCGTGTGCTGGAGGGATTCCCGGCCGGGGGTGCCGGCGGGCGACCGCTCGCGGCGGGGCCGGCGCGGGGCGGAGGCCTGCGGGCCGGTGAGGCCTGCGCGCAGGGCGCGGGCGAGGGCCAGGGCGGCGCGCAACGGCCGGACCCGGGTGCCCGCGGACAGCTGCAGGAGCCGCTCGAGGGCGAGGTCACCGCGGCCGAGGAGCCAGCCCGCGGCCAGTGCGGCCAGCAGGTGGCCGAGCAGCATGGGCAGGGAGAACAGCCCGGTGGCTGGTTCGGCGGCCTGGTGGGCGTGTGCCTGGGCGAGTGCCGTGGCGGGGTCGATGCCGGCGGCGGCCAGGACTTCCCGGGCCCGGGCGGGACTCAGCGGAGCGGAGCCGTTGCACAGGAGCCGCGCGGCCAGGTCGGTGATGCTGCCGTCGGTGCCGGCCGGCCGGGCCGTGTGCTGGCCGAGTCCGAAGAGCGAGTGGAGTGCCAGTTGCCCGCCGACGAGGGCTGCGGTGATGCGGGGCAGCGAGTGCCGACGGCCTGCAAGGGGTGCTGCGCAGGCGAAGACGCCGAGGAAGCCGGCAAGGAGCGCCCACGGCGGGACGGTTGCGCACGAGGCCACCGCGTGGCCCACTCCGGACAGCGCGACGCAGACCGCGGTGAACACCGCGGCCCTCAGGAGCCGTGGTCCGGCTCCGGCGCGCATCAGGCGGGCATAAGGCATGGCCGGGTCATCATCGCACTGCGCTCATGGTGTCCTTACGGCAGGTCCGTAAGATCCCATGCGTCCCGTTCGGCACTTCCCCCACGCGGCCGATCGGCCGGGGCCGCAGGGGTGTATCCGGGGTGCATACACCGGTGGCCGAGCGGTGCGCATCGGCCATTCGAGGGCTGCGCCGCCCTGGTGGGGCTTACCGGCCGCTGCGGGCGGCAATAGGTAGCGGTATGAGCATCTGGTGGTCTCTCCACTTGCGGCGTGAGGCGGCGAGCGTTCCGCTCGCGAGGCGGCTGCTGCTGGGGGCGATGGAGACCGCGGGGGTGGACCCGGACATCTCCTACGAGCTGTCGGTGGCGCTCACCGAGGCCTGTGCCAATGCCGTGGAGCACGGTGGTGCGGACGGACCGGCGACGGGCAGGGTGCCGGACGGCACGGAGGGGTACCACGTCACCGCCTATCTGGACGGGGACTGCTGCCGGATCGAGGTGGCGGATTCAGGACCGGGTTTCCCGGCCCATGTGGGTGCCCGGTCCGGGCCTTCGGAGGGCATGCGCGAGCACGGGCGCGGGCTCTGTCTGATCGAGGAGCTGGCCGATCACGTCCGGTTCCGCAACCGGCCCGGCCAGGGTGCGGTGGTCAGCTTCGACAAGATCCTCAAATGGCGAGAGGGCGCGCTGCTCAAGGTGTCCTGACCCGGGAAGTCCGCAGGCCGGTGTTTCACGTGAAACACCGGCCGTTTCACGTGAAACACCGCCGGGCGGGAACCCCGTGAAGGGTCCCCGCCCGGCGGTGTGCCGTACGGAACGTCAGCCCTTGAGGCGGGCCATCCAGGCCTCGACCTCGTCGGAGCGGCGCGGCAGGCCCTCGGAGAGGTTCCGGTTGCCGTCCTCGGTCACGAGGATGTCGTCCTCGATGCGGACGCCGATGCCGCGGTACTCCTCCGGCACGGTCAGGTCGTCGGCCTGGAAGTACAGACCGGGCTCGACCGTAAGGCACATGCCCGGCTCCAGCGTGCCGTCGACGTACGCCTCGGTGCGCGCGGCGGCGCAGTCGTGGACGTCCATGCCGAGCATGTGGCCGGTGCCGTGGAGGGTCCAGCGGCGCTGGAGCCCGAGCTCCAGGACGCGCTCGACCGGGCCCTCCAGAAGGCCCCACTCGACGAGCTTCTCGGCCAGGACGTGCTGCGAGGCGTCGTGGAAGTCGCGGAACTTGCCGCCGGGCTTGACGGCTGCGATGCCGGCTTCCTGGGACTCGTAGACCGCGTCGTAGATCTTCCGCTGGATGTCGGTGTACGTGCCGTTGATCGGCAGCGTGCGGGTGACATCTGCGGTGTAGAGCGAGTGGGTCTCGACGCCGGCGTCGAGGAGCAGCAGGTCGCCGGAGCGGACGTCGCCGTCGTTGCGGACCCAGTGCAGGGTGCAGGCGTGGGCGCCTGCGGCGCAGATCGAGCCGTAGCCGATGTCGTTGCCCTCGACGCGGGCACGGAGGAAGAAGGTGCCCTCGATGTAGCGCTCGCTCGTCGCCTCGGCCTTGTCGAGGACCTTCACGACGTCCTCGAAGCCGCGGACGGTGGAGTCGACGGCCTTCTGCAGCTCGCCGATCTCGAAGTCGTCCTTGACCAGGCGGGCCTCGGACAGGTAGACGCGCAGCTCTGCGTCGGTCTCGGCGGTGACCTTGTCGGCCAGGGCCGCCTCGATGACGGAGTCGTGGCCGCGGACCACGCGGACCGGGCCGGTGGCCTCCTTGAGGGTCTCCGGCAGCTCGCGGACGTCCTCGGCGGGCAGGCCCAGCAGCTGGGCGGCCTCGGCGAGGGAGTGGCGGCGGCCGACCCACAGCTCGCCGCTGCCGGAGAGCCAGAACTCGCCGTTCTCGCGGTTGGAGCGCGGCAGCAGGTAGATCGTGGCGGTGTGGCCCTCGGTGCCGGGCTCCAGGACCAGGACGCCGTTCTCGGTCTGGTCGCCGGTGAGGTACGCGTACTCCGTCGAGGCGCGGAACGGGTACTCGGTGTCGTTGGAGCGGGTCTTCAGCCGGCCAGCGGGGATGACCAGGCGCTCGCCGGGGAACCGGGCGGACAGCGCGGCGCGGCGGGCGGCGGTGTGCGCGGCCTGGGCGATCGGCTCCAGCCCGTGCAGCTCGGTGTCGGCCCAGCCGGAGCGCATGCTCTCGGCGAGCTCGTCGCTGACGGCGGGGTACAGGCCGTTCTTCCGCTGCTTGATCTTCTTCTTGGGCTGCGCCTCGTCCGGGGTTTCCGGGTTCTCCGGCGTCTCCGGGTTGAGCTCTTCGGCCACGGGTCCGTCTCCTCCTGGTACGACACTGAACCGCTTCCATCGTACGGTCGTGCGGAAGGGGGCCCAGGGCCGGAAGACCCATTACCGACATCTGCGGTCCGGGACGCCGGTCGCCGGAGCAGGGACGGCACGGGACCCAGGGCCTGGCTACGCCCGGATCCCGGACACCTCCTAGTCGAAGCGGGCGGCGAGCAGCACGATGTCCTCATCGGAGGCCACGGCGTCCTTGCCGCCCGGCAGCACGGTGCGCAGTACGTGGTCGCAGAGCGCGGCGGGGTCTTGGCGGGCGGCCTTCGGGACGCTCGCGGCGGCGGCGTGCAGCCGGGCGAAGGCGCGGTCCATGGGGTCGCCGGTGCGCTGGAGGAGCCCGTCGGTGTACAGCAGCACCGTTTCTCCGGGTGCGGGTTCGACCTCGACGCTGGGCGCTTCCCAGCAGGAGAGCATGCCGAGCGGGGCGGAGAGCGAGGTCTCCACGTATTCGGTGCGGCGCTCGCCGATGAGGAGCGGCGGGGTGTGTCCGGCGCCGGCGAGGAGGATCTTGCGGCGGGCGGGCTCGCAGTAGGCGAACAGGGCGGTGGCGGAGCGGGCCGGTTCGGTGAGCCGGAGCAGCAGTTCGAGGTCGGAGAGGACGGCGACGGGGTCCTCGCCCTCCATCACGGCGTACGCGCGCAGGGAGGCGCGGAGCCGCCCCATGGCGGCGACGGCACTGGGGCCGGAGCCGGTGACGGAGCCGACGGCGAGGCCGAGGGCGCCTTCGGGGAGCGGGAGGGCGTCGTACCAGTCGCCGCCGCCGAGCGGCCCGGTGCGGTGGCGGGCGGCCAGCCGGACGCCGGAGACCCGGGGGAGCCGGCTGGGGAGGAGCTCTTCGGCGAGGGTGGCGAGCCGGGTGCGGGCCCGCTCGGCTTCGAGGACGCGGGCCAGGTGCTCGGTGGCGTAGCGGCAGTAGAGGCCGGCGAGGTGGCGCTGGCGTTCGGTGGGTTCGGCGTGCTCGTCGTAGAGCCAGACGGCGGCGCCGAGGCGGCCGGCGGTCTCGGTGGCGAGGGGCAGGGCGTAGCTGGCGGCGTAGCCGAGGCGGGCGGCGACCTCGCGGTAGCGGGGGTCGACGGGGGCGGTGTGTCCGCCGCTGCCGGCGGCTGCCTCGGGCTCGGGGAGCTGTTCGCTTCCGCCCGCGGCGTCGGGCAGTCCGTCGAGGATGCGGCCGTAGGAGGTGGCGCTGCGGGGGACGGTCTCGATGGTGCCGAGTTCGGCGTGGCCGAGGCCGAGACCGACGGTGCTGGCGGGGCCGAGGCCGTCGGCGGGTTCGAGGACGGCGAGGCCGCGGCGGGCGCCGACCAGGGCGGCGCCGGCTTTCAGGAGTTCCTGGAGGGACTCGTCGAGGCCGGTCGTACGGGCGAGGCGCTCGGTGAGTTCGTGCAGGGTGGTGAGGTCGGAGACCCAGCCGGCGAGGCGGTCCTGGAGGACCGTTCCCGGGGGAGGAGGCGGGGGGTGGGCGCCGGCCGGTGCCGCGGGAGCCGTGCGGGTGGGCGCGGCAGTGTGCGGGGGTGTCGGAACTGCCGGATCGATTCCAGCCACTTTCGGCAGATGCGGGGCGCTCATGGCTTCCGCCTTTCCACCTGGTGTGATTCGCCATAAAACATCGCAAACCCCCAGACCAATCTGCACCGCCTGCAAGGGGTCCACATCTACACGCACAGGTGGAGCGATGTCCAGCATTGCCCAGGTGGGAATCCTGGTGTCCAGGGGACGACAACTCCCCGTATGGCCAAGGCTCAAACTTGGCCGAAAAATGCTGGGAGCGGACCTCTTTTGCGGTCGACTGAACGTGCCCAGCAGAGCGTCATATCGTGCGTGATGGGTACGTAATCGGTGATGGCCGGGGTCGGTTGACAGTGCCCCGGCATCCTGGCGGGAACCGCCCGGCGAGGCTCGTACGTCCTTGTCGCCGGAGGCCGCGCCTCATCCCCGATCGGCGGGACCGTGTTCACCGGGGCCCACGGATTCGTTCCACCGTGACCCCGCCGGCGCCAGTCGCGCGCCGGCCCCGCCAGGCGTTTCATGAACCGGTAAGAACTGCACGAACCGCGCGAAACCTCAGCAAGCGGATAAGTCGACGCGAAACGTGTACGTGTGGTGAAACACCTCATACATGGTGTGATGTGGCCCTCGGCGTTCAACGGAAAGGAACGAGCGCTCATGCGCGAGATCCTCGGAAGGCGTCTCCGGCGGCTCCTGGGGGTGTCCCCGGACGGAGCAAAAGGGAATTCCCGGCGCGACGGCCGCCCGTCCGCCCTCCTCGACGCGGCCCTGACCTGCGCCACCGCCTGGCAGTGGCCCGTACTCCCCGGCGTCGGACTGGCGGCGGAGCCGGCCGGGCGGCGCTCCGGCCGTCCCGGCGACGGGACCGCGCCGACGGCCGGCGGGCCGGGCCGCTGCGCCTGCCCGGACCCCGGCTGCGTGGTCCCCGGCGCCCACCCGTTCGACCCCGGACTGCTCGCAGCAACCACCGACGCACGGATGGTCCGCTGGTGGTGGACCGGCCGTCCGGACGCGCCGGTGATCCTGGCGACCGGCGGCCGCGCGCCCTGCGCGGTCAGCCTGCCCGCGGCGGCCGGGGCGCGGGCGCTGCAGCGGCTCGACGCCATGGGCGTACGGCTCGGCCCGGTGCTGGCCACCCCGACCCGGATGGCGATCCTCGTGTCGCCGTACTCGCTGGAGCGGCTCGGCGAGCTGCTCTACGCGAAGGACTGCGTGCCCTCGTCGCTGCGCTTCCACGGCGAGGGCGGCTACCTGGTGCTGCCGCCCTCGCGGATCGGCGGCGGCCGGGTGCGCTGGGAACGGGCCCCGCAGGCCGGTCCGGAGCGGCCCTGGCTGCCCGACGTCGAGGCGGTCGTGGACGCGCTCGTCGAGGCGAGCACGGGAGCGTCCGGCGGCAGCAGCCGGCTCGCCTACTGACGGGCGCGCAGGGGTGTGCGGTCCCGGTCCTTCACTCGAACGGGTGTGACCGGGGCCGAGTTGCACGGGAATTGGGCGCGCGGCCCGTCGCGGCCCTTTCCCGCGTCGCTATCTTCGGCGAATGAATCTCCGGATGGCCGGTATCGGTGCCGGTGTGCTGATCATCCTGTCGGTCCCGCTCGCGGGCGCGCTCGCCGGCCCGGCGGGCGGGCTGCGGTCCGAGGCGGGGGGCCTGATGTCGTCGCTGGGCCTCGCCGGCCCGGAGTCCGGTCCGGCGGCGTCTCCGGACGCACGACCGGATCCGGGCGCTCCCGACGGCGCGAAGAACCCCGGTGCCCCCGGAGGCCGTGGGCCCGCGGACGGTGTGCAGCCCCCGGCCGGACCCGGCGGTGCAGAGCCGGGCGGGGAGCCGCAGCCGGCTCCGGAGCCGCGTACGGACGCCCGCTGCGGCCCCGAACTCTCCTCGCCCGATGGGGTCGAGGCGCAGACCTGTGTGCTCACCGGCGAGGGCCGGACCTGGGCGCGGAGCTACTACCGGAACACCAGCGGACGGCCGCTCGGGGCGGTGCTGTCACTGATGGGCCCGGCCGGGCGGACCGTGCAGATCCACTGCTCGGTGGCGGCGGGCGACGAGCCGGACGTGTGCGAGACGCCGAAGGAGCCGTGGGGCGGAGCGCCGGGCGGATGGACGGCGGTCGCGGAATACGGGGCGCCGGACGGCGAGGGACCGCTCCTGCTGCGTGCCGGGAGCAACTCCGGGGAACCGGTTGACGGTTGAAATGGAAGGGCCCGGTCGCTGGCGACGGGGGATGCACCAGCGACCGGGCTACAAGAACGGTAACAAGAGATCGCGTGTTCGCAAATTCGATCTCGGATATTCGGACACCGATTTGCCGATGATTAGCGGGAGTTGTGACTCCGGTCACCCGGCCTGCCCGTTGTATTGAATGGCTCATTCCGGATCGTCGGCCGGAACGCGCAGGTGCTCCGGCCCCCGTGCCGGGTCGCGGCCGGGGGTCCGGAGCACCGGTGTGTGCGGTGTCAGCTCAGCGTGATCTGACGGTTGGTGAGGCCGCCGCGGGCGCGGCGCTCTTCGGCGGTGAGCGGAGCGTCCGAGGCCAGGGCGGTGGCGAGGCGCTCGGCCAGCTGCGCGGCGGGCTTCTCGACGTCGTCCGCGGAGACCCCGGTGGGCAGGTCCCACACCGGGACCATCAGGCCGTGGGCGCGGAAGGAGCCGACCAGACGGGTGCCTTCGCCGAGCGAGGACTCGCCGCTGGCGTGCAGCCGGGCGAGGGCGTCGAGCAGCTTCTCCTCGGGGTGCGGCATGACCCAGCGGAGGTGGTTCTTCTCGGGGGTCTCGCACCAGTACGCGGCGTCGACTCCGGCGAGTTTCACGGTCGGGATGGCGGCGGCGTTGGCGCGTTCCAGAGAGGCCGCGATCTCGGGCGCGGCGGCCGAGGTGTTGTCGCTTTCCGGAATCCAGAATTCGAATCCGCTGTGCACAACCGGCTCGAAAACGCCGTTCGCGTCCAGCAGGTCCTGGAGCCGCGGGCCGTCGGCCTCGACGCGGCGCGGCGGGACCGGGGTGCCGGGCTCGGCCTCCAGGGCGCGCAGCAGGGTGTCGCCGAGGTCGCGGCTGATGTCGCCGGTCGACGTCTCGTTCTGCAGGCCGAGCAGGATCGATCCGTCCTCGCGTCGCAGCGCCGGCCACGCCATCGGCAGAACGGTCGCCAGCGTCACGGAGGGCACGCCCTCGGGCAGGCCGTCCTTGAGGGTGAGCGGCACGGTCGCGGCGGGCACCAGCTCGCGCAGCGCCACCCAGTCGCACTCGCCGGGCAGACCGGCGAACGGGCGCTGCACCAGCTCGGTCACGGCGTGCGCCGCAGTCCGGCCGTGGCAGGCCTTGTAGCGGCGGCCGGAGCCGCACGGGCACGGCTCGCGCGCTCCCACCACCGGGATCTCGCCGTCGCTGACCTGCGGCTGGGCGCCCTTGGGCTGCTGTCCCTTGGGCTGGGGGCGCTTCTTGGCCATGGTGGGTGTCTCCCGGTTGAAGCTCGTGCTGACGGCGCGAGCCTATCCGCTGTACCCCGTCCGGCCCGGCTTCCCGCCCGCGGGCGTCGTCCGGCCCGGCCCCCGCCCGCCCCGGGTGGGGGCCGCCGGTGGGTCAGAGCCCGCCGAGACCGTCGTCAGGCCCGCCCAGAGGGCAGGATTCGAGATCGTCGAAGGCCGTCATGAAGTCGAGGAGCGGTGGCGCAACGCGCGTAGCGAAATCGTCGAGCCGGTGTCCGGAGGCCACGAGGACCCACACCGTGACCTCGCCCGCCGCGCCGTCCCGTACGCCCCACTCCTGGGCGAGCGCGCTGATGATGTTCAGCCCGCGGCCGCCGTGCGCGGTCACGGACGGAGTGGCCGGAACCGGGCGGGTGGGACCGCCGCCGTCCGTCACTTCCACGGTCAGCCGGCCGGCCTTGTCGACCTGCCACGCGCACTGGATGTCGCCCTCGCCCACCTCCCGGCTGCCCAGCGGCCGGCCGTGCCGGCAGGCATTGCTGAGCAGTTCGGAAAGGATCAGAACGGCATCGTCCACGACCGTTTCGGACACCCCGCTGGTGCGCAACTGCTCGCGCATCCGGTGTCTCGCCTGCCCCACGCCCGCAGGACCATGGGGTACGGCCATGCACGACGACGTGGGCACCTTCTGTGCCATCACCAACGCCACCCCCGGAACCTCCTTAGCCCCACGCATGGTCTGGATGCCCCAATGGCCTGGACCGGAAACCGCCGGAGCGGGCCCCGATGACGCATTCATGACCACCGGTACACGCACCGGATGCGCCGGGGCGCGCCCCGGAACTGCCGGGAGAGGTGCAACTGGTGTGATCAGCGGCCCAGTTGGGACAGAACTTGGCGTGGCCGATTGGTAATGATCGCTTCCACACCCAGATCCGCGCAGAGCTGAACGTCTTCGGGATCGTTCACTGTCCATACGTGCACGGAGTGGCCGGCTTTCTGGAGCTTCCGGATGAAACCGGGGTGGTTCCGCACGATCCGCATGCCCGGGCCCGCGATCCGCACGCCGGCCGGCAGCCGCCCGTCGCGCATCCGAGGGGAGACGAACTGCATCAGGTACACGGTGGGGATGGCCGGCGCCGCGGCCCGCACCCGGTGCAGGGAACGCGCCGAGAAGCTCATGATCCGCACTGGCGAGGGGCCGTCGGCGGGCGGTGCGTCCAGGCCGAAGCGCTTGAGGAGGAAGAGGAGCCGCTCCTCGACCTGCCCGGCCCAGCGGGTCGGGTGCTTGGTCTCGATCGCGAGGTCGACCGGGCGGCCGGCGTCGGCGACGAGTTCGAGGAGCCGCTCCAGGGTGAGGACGGAGGTCCGCTCGGGATCGGGTTCGCCGGCCTCCCCGGCGTCCCAGTCCGGGGACTCCTCGCGGTCCTTCCACGAGCCGAAATCGAGGGCGGCGAGCTCGGACAGCTCCAGGGCGGAGACGGCGCCGCGGCCGTTCGAGGTCCGGTTGACGCGACGGTCGTGGACCAGGACGAGATGCCCGTCGGCCGTCAGCCGGACGTCGCATTCGAGGGCGTCGGCACCGTCTTCGATGGCTTTCCGGTACGCGGCCAGGGTGTGCTCGGGGGCGTCCTCCGAGGCGCCCCGGTGGGCGACGACCTGGATGGTCTGCGGGCGGTGGAGGCCGGTCTGCTCACGTGCGTGGGTCACGCCGCAATGGTGTCATCCGCGGCGGGTGCCGCGGGCCGTCGGCCGGAAGCGGCGGGCCGGATCCGGGTGCCCGGAGATGCGCCCGAAATGCCTGGGATAAAGGATGGGCGCATGGATGCACAGCTCCGGCTTACAGTGCTCTGACGGATCCTGGGAAACGCTTGGACCCAGGAACTTGTACGACCGGCCGGACGTTCAGGCCGACCGGTACCCAGGCAGCCGTGCGTGACGAGGAGAGAGAGCTGTGAGCACCGAGAACGAGGGCACCGCGGCCCCGACGCCCCCGCAGGCCCCGTCCGCCCCCCCGGCGCAGCCGGCCGCTCCCAGCCCCGAGCCCGCTGCCGCCGCCCCGGCGGACGCGCCGGCCCCGGAGGCTCCGGCGGCCGCCCCGGCGGACCCGCGTACGCAGCCCCTGCCGGCGCCCGCCGAGGCCCCGACCCAGCAGCTGCCGCCCACCGGGCCCGGTTTCGAGCAGCCCGCACCGCCGCCCCCGCACCAGCAGCAGCGCCCGC